>JABHRS010000023.1 GCA_018670085.1 archaeon
GATAAATTAATTCGATCTAACTCTTTTTCTCCAAAAAGCCCTGGCGACTTTTTAGCGAATCACAAAAACAGAAAAACTTGTGGTAAGACTAGTTATACTGAGTTTACAAGTAAAGCTAAAGCAGAAGAGTAAATTCTTTTTTATTTTTATTAACTTATTTTATTAAACCATTTATTTTATTCAATTTTTCTTTTTTAATATTTTATACAATCGCAATTTTATTAAACATAATTCTATTCTCAATCTCATGACAAACATTCCCCTCCAACAACTAAAATCTGAATATTCCAACTGCACAAAATGCAAGGAACTTTGCAACTTTCGCAGCCAAACGATCTTTGGTTCAGGTGACCTTAATGCAAGTGTTTTACTAATTGGGGAGGCTCCTGGAAAGACAGAAGATGAACAAGGAATTCCATTCTGCGGAGCTTCCGGTAAAATTCTACAAGAACTTTTAGAAAGCATTAACCTTACAAGGGAAGAAGTTTTCATAACCAACACCATTCTTTGTCGTCCACCTAAAAATCGCAATCCTAAAAAAGATGAAATTCAAAATTGCAATGACCGACTTTTTAAAACAATTCAAGCTATCAATCCAAAAGTGATTGTCACTATTGGAAATTTTGCCAGCAAAACTATTCTAAAAAAGGAAGCAAAACCTGGGATTACCAAAATTCGCGGCCAAGTTTTCCAGCTCCAAATCGAAGACCAGAAATACCAAGTTGTTCCAGTTGTCCATCCAGCAAATCTGCTCTATAATGGTAGAAATCCAGTTATTTTGGAACAAATGAAAAAAGATTTCCAAGTTGTGATTGAAACTACAGAATCCAATGATTAAAAAGCTAAATTCTATCTAAAAATCACAAATAAACTACTGCACAGTTACATCTGATACAAAGAATTTATAAATCACAGTATATTTCAACAGTTTATGACTTTAGAGGCATTAGTTCAAGAACGATGGGACATCATCCAAGAGATATTTGATGATTATCAGGAAGGTTTTCCATTTAGAGATTTCGAAAAAGAGTATGCTGATAAACTTGATAATTTAGGTATTGAATCAAACAAACATACTGAAACTTTTGCCATCGGTGGTTTCCCAGAAGATCAAAAATTAACATTTGATTGGTATATTGGTCAAATTCGTGACATCACAGAAAAAAATGAACATCCAGATGTGCTCATAGGACGAGCTCTTTCAATGGATCCAGGCACCACAAGTTTTTATTTTCTAGAGAAAAGGTTTCGAGGTCAAAATTTACATGACATATTTGCTCAAACTGACAGACAAAAAGAATCACAAATAAGACGATTAAAAATGAATTACACTGTGAAAAAAGGATGGCAAGAAGGTGATTCTTTTCCTGGTAACAAAATATTCCCTAGATTTAAATTTGGAGACAGAACATCCTATGAAGGCACAGAAGTAGTTATTCTTTACAAATCTGAAAAACCAGATGCTATACCAAAAAATGTTAGGAACTATTAGTAAACCATATGTACAAGTTGGAAATCACAATGCTTTATTTGAAATAGAATTAGCATCTGGCGAGAAAGAAGAATTAAATACAAATAATGTCAAAGAAATCAGAGCTAAAGAAAAAGGGATAGAAACATACCATCAGATTAAGTCCAGATTAGAAATGCAAGGTTACAAAAGATTCGAAGGAGCTGGATTAATCCCAAGCGGTTCCAAACTTGCAATTCTTGAAGGAGACATGTGGAACCATAGGTTCAATGTTTTATACAGTAGAATGCCAGAAGATAGAATTTTTAGAGCTGGTTGTCCTGTAAATTTTTCTTTAAAGATTAGAGATAAAGAGGAAGAATTTGACATTGGAAATTTAGATAACTTGTTATATGTTAAAACTAGGGTTTAGTATTATTAATTCTTCTAGTATAAGAGTAGCAAAGACAGCTCACTTTTGAACTTCACATACCTAGGTACACAGAAAGCTAGAAAAACGCAGTTTTTGGGCTTCTATAGCCCTTGGTTATAGTAAGCTTTATAAAGCACCTAAATTCCAAACCTACCATGGGACGAATTAAAACAATGTTCATTAAAAGGCAAACTAAAAACCTTTTGAAACAGCACGGTCAGCATTTCACAACCAACTTCGATGATAACAAAAAGATGGTTAATAAGTATGCTGTAACTCAGTGTAAAAAGCTTCGAAATGTTATTGCTGGATATATGACCAGACTTAAAAAAGTAGAAGAAAAACAAGCTGTTTAATTACAATTCTTATTTTCAATATTTTTTCTAAATTTTCTTTAATATTTTTAACTTAGTTCTAAACAAAAATCAATCATCATAACCACCAGGCACTTGCACAGAATAGAATTTATGTGAAAATCCAGTCAACATTCTTCCACCACGTTCTATCACTCCATTATCACGAGGCAAAAATTTACTAGCATTAACATCTTCACAGATTACAGAAAGATCATTTACAGGAAGCGCATAAGCTACCAGTTCATTAGTATCAGCCTCAATCAGAAAGTAAATTGGAACAAGATCACCTTGATGATGAAATCGATTAAATTTGCGGCGATCACAAAAATATTGCATCGCAAGTTTTGCCAACTGATCATGATTGGAAAAATCCACTTCTTTTTGACCAACATAAGTTTTCTTCAATTGAGAAATTGTAACATAACAGGAGCTATAAGTAAGAATTTTTTCAAGAGTAAGACCTTTATTTTTAGTCATTACATCCAAAGAATAATCTTGAAGATTAAATAATCTTCCTTTTTAGTCAGCTTTTACCATCTTCTCCAAAAACTGCATAATTTCCTCTTCGGTTTTCAAACCACTAACTTGAGCACGTATTTTTTTACCACCTTCAAAACCTTTACTAAATTGAATCAACCCATTTTTCACCAAATTCGGATTGTAAACTTTATGCTCATGCAACAATTCAACATATCGCATCAATAATTTCATTTTTTCCTGAAGCGAAAGATCCTCAAGTACCTCTCCTGTTTTAAGGTAATGCACAGCTTTCTTAAAAAAATAGGGGTCACGCATTGCAGCGCGTCCAATCATTACATAATCACAGCCAGTCTCCTTCATCCGACTAACCGCAAGTTCCGGTGAATCAATGTCCCCATTACCAATCACAGGAATCGAGACTAATTCTTTTGCTTTCTTAACCCAAGACCAATCAGCTTTTCCACTATAACCTTGTTTAGTAGTTCGTCCATGAATTGCAATTGCAACGCAGCCAGTTTCCTCTGCAATTTTTGCAACATCCAATGCTACAATTTTTTTCTCGGATAAACCCAAACGAATTTTAACAGTAATTGGAATTGGAAGTGTGTTCAAACGAACAAGTATCTTTTGCAATTTATCCAAATCAGCAAGTAATGCTGATCCTCCACCACAAGCTAAGATCTTTGGAGCAGGGCATCCAACATTCAAGTCAATTATGTCTGTTTTCCCAACTAACGACTCTGCTGCCTCAAATATCTTCTGAGAATCCTCTCCAAATATTTGAGTAACAACTGGCCTCTCACTTTGAGCAACATCAAAAATAGGATTATCAAGATCATCATCAATTTGAGCACGATATCTAACAATAGCATCAGCTGACAAAAATTCAGTATAACAAATTCCTGCCCCCATCTCTCTACATAAAATTCGAAATGCCACATTTGTGACTCCAGCCATTGGTGCCAATATGAAAGGGCTAGATAATTTTGGAAATTCTTTTTGCATAGAAGCTATTAATTCAAGCAAATCTTTATAAATACCCCTCTTCAGTCTAAGTATAGATGCCAATAAAGAAAAAAAGCAGTGAAAAATCAAGTGAAGATAGTGCTAAAATAGCTACAAAAAAGAAGAAAGCTACTAAAAAGAAGGCAACTGCAAAAAAATCAAGTTCTGCTAAAAAATCAACTAAAGTAAAAACCACGGCAAAAACTAAATCAAAATCATCAGTTCCTACAATTCAACCAGAGATTAACATCGCCTTAGTTGGGCATGTAGATCATGGAAAAACCACTTTAACAGAAAGATTAAGTGGGAAATGGACAGATACTCATTCAGAAGAATTGAAAAAAGGGATTACAATCAGACTTGGTTACGCTGATTTCACAATCTATTATGATGAAGAAAATGATTTCTTTACTACAAAGCAAAAAAGTATCAAAAGCAACAAAGAAACTTCAGTTCAGAGAAAAATTTCTTTAGTTGATGCACCAGGTCACGAATCTTTGATGGCAACTATGCTAAGTGGTGCAGCTATTGTTGATGGTGCTATTTTAATGGTAGCAGCTAACGAAAGATGCCCACAACCTCAAACTCGTGAACATTTAATGGCGCTTCAAATTTCAGGAATCAAAAATATCATTGTTGTTCAGAATAAAATTGATTTAGTCACAGCTGAAAAAGCAAAAAGAAATTTTGAACAAATTAAAGAATTTTTAAAAGGCACTGATTATCAAGAGTCTCCAATTATTCCAATTTCAGCTCGTGCAAATGTTAACATTGATGAGTTACTTAGAACTGTTCAAGATACAATTCCAACACCTGAGAGAAACTCAAAAGACCAAGCATTGATGCTTGTTGCAAGAAGTTTTGATATCAACAAACCAGGAACCAAAATCAATAACATTACTGGTGGTGTTTTAGGTGGAACTGTAAGATGTGGAAGTTTTTCAGTTGGAGATGAGATAGAAATTGTTCCAGGTTATATGGTCCAAGAAAAAAATCAAAGAATTTGGAAACCAATTATTACTAAAGTCACTCAAATTTTTACTGGCAGTAAACCAGTAGATACTGTACATGCTGGAGGATCAATGGCACTTGCTACAACCTTAGATCCAAGTGTTGTAAAAAGTGATGCTTTATCAGGTTCATTAGTTGGTAAACCAGGAACACTTCCTAAAGTACATTATTCAATTAAAATTGAAACACATCTTTTAGAGAGAGTTCTTGGAACAAAAGAGGAAACCGAAGTTAAACCTCTTGCTAAAAAAGAAATGCTCTTACTAAATGTTTATTCTACAACCACAGTTGGAGTAGTAATCGATCCATCCAAGAAAAATACTGTTATTTCACTTAGACTTCCAGTTGCAGCAAATCCAGGAGATAGGATTACAATCTCTAGAAAAGTTGGCGATAGGTTCCGTCTTATTGGTTATGGTATTTTGAAATAGCTGATCACTCAAAAGTAGTAATTATGAGGAAAGTTTATAAACCATACATTTTTTTACAATTAAATGAGTTCTCAAAAAGGAATAGTGAAAAGATCCTCATTAAATAAAGTGACTTTATCTACTAAAAAATTCTTAGAAATAATTGCTTATGCTGATGCCCTACAAAGATTTGATGAAAGAAGAACAGATGAAAAGCTGTTATCTACAATTGCAGATTCTTTATCACCTAATGAAGAAGTTTCTCTAATTGAGATATATCAAGTTGCTAAAGAGTTATCAATTTCTGAAAAATATATTCAAAGAGCATTATCAATTAGTCATCCAACTGCTGAAAAACAACTTGCAGATATTATAAATCATGGAGCTATCCCGACCACAAACGTTATCTTTTCAACATACAAAAAACAGTTATTTGATGCTCTAAGCACAAATATTCCAATCTATAAATTTACTATTAGCTCAGAACCAAGTGCATATACATCAATACTCTATTTTTATAAACTTACTGAGGAAGATGTTAAAAAAAGATTTTTATTTTGGGAAGAAACAGAAAGAATTCAAACATATGATCCCTTAGCAGAACTTAGAATTGGTTCGGATATACCATTAGGAATACCTAATCGTAAATTCACATTAAGAATTAAACTGCAAGACCCATTATTTCTTGATGCCTGTGGTGACGAACTACAGAAGCTCAACCAAGTATTCAAAGATCAAATGCATACATACGATATTCGCCATGATTATAAAATTGAATAATTACTTTTTTATTAAAACTAATTACTGAAAATATTTTATTCTTAGTTTTTATACTTCTACAGTATAAATATCAACAAACATTTATAACCCAAAACTCTTTCTCTAAAAACACTATGAACCAAATACTACTTGCAATTATCTTAGCATTTCTTGGATCACAAGGAGTTAAAATGATTCTTCATAGCTACAAAAACAAAAAATTTTCCCATCTTTACATATTTGAAACAGGTGGTATGCCAAGCGGACATTCAGCACTTACAATGGCACTCACAACCAGCATTCTAATCATTGAAGGCACATCAACTGCCTTCTTTATTTCAGCACTCTTAGCATTCATTACAATCAGAGACGCAACTGGAGTAAGATATACAGCAGGTGTTGAAGGACAATATTTAACAAAGCTGCTAAAGAAACATAAAATCAAAGGCAACCCTAAATTTGCTCAAGGCCATACACCCATGCAAGCCTTTGTTGGAACTGTTGTTGGAATCTTATCTGCGCTTATTGCGACTGGTTTTCTGTTCCAGATTTAATATCTGGAAAATACAAAATGTTATCCACTTTTTTTTCTAAATTAATTTTTTCAGAATATTTTTTTCTACTTTCGTAAGCAAACGACAAAAAATTTGTTGCTAACTAGAACATTGCTGGGTCAATTGAGTCATTAAATATCCTAGTATCAGAAAAATCCTAATTAATAAATAATTCTATAATAAATTAAAAAGAAATTAAATAAAAAAAGAAAAATCAATCATTGCTGAACTTGCACTTGTGGTGCTGCCTTTTTCGCACGATGAATTCTTGCAAAATATGGTGTAGCTACGATATAATCATCGCCAAACCCAGCAATATCCCCATCGATCGCATCACAAGTTTTACGCAACTTGTTAATTGCTCTCTTTAGCTCCACTAAATCTTTTTCTTTAAGTGGTCTAATGTTAACCAATGCAATAGTTTTCCCTGAACGCAATGCATCAAGCACAGCTTTGATATCTTCGAAGTCTTCCATCACATACGGACGAACAACTACTTTGCTATCTCGCTCTTGTTCTTTTTGCGGTGTTCCAAGCTCAACATATTCACTAGGTTGTTGCTCTTCTTCTGTCATTTCCTGGTCAACTGGACCAACAAATTTATCCTTTAATTGTAAAAAAAAATCCCTCATCTTTCAGCTCCTCTTCGTCGATTCTACCCAAATCTCAATATTTTTTATTCAATAACATTTTATAAATCTTTGTATTGTCCAAAAACCATATTCGGCCCTCACTTTCAGACATTCAAAAATAAATTATGTTTATTTACTTCTCTCTTGGAAGAGAGGCATCAATTCTAAACATGTTTGAAAATGCTTTTTGAACTTTACCTTTCTTACCTACAAATTGAACAAACGCTCTTGGTAACCTAAATGGCCCTAAGATGTTCAACTTTGCTTTAATTTTATAACTAATAATTCTTTGTTCAAGCCCATCAAGTTCGCTTAATTGCCACTCAATTTTATTCCCAGCAGTTCCTGAATGAACTTTATGTGGATGCAATGTCCCAAGTTCAATATTTTTCTCAACATTTGCAATCCCTGGAACAAAATCCACAATTGAAACATCTTTTACAGGATACTTTCTTTTATTTTTAATTTCTAGTAATACTTTAATTTCACTTAGTCCATCACTATTACCAACTACAATCAATGCTTTCTTTCGAATCGAAACTGGCAATCTTACGATATAATAAAATACAACTAAAATTAAAAATGCGATCAATAAATAAAACACAATTCTATAACTGTAAACTGCAATTAGTTCAGTAGAGTCTCCTGGTCCAAGTTGTAAATCCCAAACTAAGAATTGTTGTCCTTCTTCACGTAATACTCGAGCTTCAGTTGATACAAACAATGAATCAATTGTCCCAATTGCATATCGAAATTCCTGACTGTTTTCAACATTTCCTTCATTAGATACTAAAAAAGTTTGACTTCTTTTCAAAAATTCTTTCTCTTCAGTTAAAGTCCATGCAAAGTCACTAACAACTGCTGGGATCTCAAAACTCTTTTCAACTACTTTAACAGTTTCACCGTTGAGTTCAAAAACAAAATATACTGTATACTCTTTTGCTTGTGAATATTGATCAATAGTTACTGTGAATTCATGAGTTTTAAATTCAAGTGGTTCCAAAGCAACCGGAACATCTAAGGTAAACTCTTCCAATTCACTTTGTACTTTCAAAATTAAATCAGATAGATTTCTAGAGTTCCCATTTTTCATGTTCAAATAAACAGTTTGAACTTCCCTTGGATCGATTTCTGAATCAAGTTCCACTTCTGCTGTAATACTTGGTAAATATTGAGCATCTTCATCTGATACACCCAAATAAACTTTCAGAGAAACATCTTGAGTGTCTTCTTGATCTCCATCAACTTCTAATGTTAAATAATAAATCCCAGGATCCAAATCTTTATTTGGTGAAGCTAAAATTGTAGTTTCAAAATTCTCACCTGGTGCTAATTCTTCAATTACTTTATCACTTAGTGGACTAGGATCAACATTCCATCCTTGAGCACTACTAAATGAATAGACTGTAAATGATTGTGCAACATCAGCATTATTGGTAATATGTAATGTGAATTCAGCTGATTCTTCTGGTGCAATGTTATTTTCAACAGTTACAATTGATACTTCGGAGTTTACAGCAAATACTGCTGAACTCATAACTACTAATAACATTAAACAAAGAACAATTATACTGAATTTTTTAGCTAACTCTACCCTCATGAAGCTACACCTCTCATAAAACTTTAGGAAGAGGATGTATTTAAAGGCTTCGCTTGAGGAGAAGGATGATTTTACAAGCAGCAAAATGCAAAAAGTGACATGAGAGTCTGTGTATTCAAAGTCTAAGGAGATAGCTTCAATAATTTTCAATTAAACTTCTTATATTATCTTTACCTCTATCTTTCAACAGTTCAGAATGGTGAGTATAATGCAGATCAAAATAATTCAAATCAAGATCAACAACAGTTTCTTCCTTGAAACATTAGAGAATAATTTTTACAAATCTTTCACAACATAAGGTCCTTCTCGAACAAAACCAAGCTTACGATAATACTCACGAGCACCAACTCCACTAATAACAAGTAAC
>JABHRS010000024.1 GCA_018670085.1 archaeon
AGTAGTTTGTTTTCAATGCAACTAGAATCAAAGGTAGAACAAGAAATCATTAAACACTGCTATGAAAAAAAGTATCAATTCAAATACAGTAGTAGCTTAATTCAAAATGCAGCAGTTAAAAAATTATTCCAAGAATTAGCATCCGTTTTACGGAGACAATTTCTGTTAGAAAATAACAAAAAAGAATTAATTGCATTCTCACCTACAAGTTCTAAATCTGAAATTGCCAGACGTCAAGAGTTAATTTCAAAAGCAGTTTCATTTTCCTCAAATTACACTGAAGAGCAGAGGAAAATAATTCAAAAATTGCTGCAAAAGCCAGTCTCAAAAGTGAATTTAAAGGAAGAGATCATAATTCTTTGCGATGAAGAATTTGTATTTAAAACGTTAAAATTAGTCTTACCAAAAAAAGCACTTTTAATTTGTCTAAAAAATAAAGATGAATTCAAACATTACCATCAATATGATTTAATCCGATATGTTTACAGCGATGAATCAAAATTCATCTGTGATTTTGAAGGCGCAACTAATGTGATTGGAATTAACTGGAAAGATAATATTTATGATGTGGTGCCAGAAATGCTTGAACAAGAATTTCAAGGTCACAAAGGACAGTTAGAAAATGTTCTAAAACTAATGATTGATTACAATGTTCCAAGTGAACCACTAAACCGAGAAATTTTGGAATCAGTGTTAAACAGATTAGAATTGGACACCGCAGTGATAAAAGTTGTGTCCAGAGAAGACTTAGAAGCACTTAGAAAACTTGCTGAATCACATGTCGAAACTGAACTTGGAAAATTACAAATAAGTGGGACTGAACTCTTAAAACTTTTGAAATCTCCTGTTTCAGAACATTTGCTTCTTAGAAAAGTAGTGGAAACAGTACAAGAAAGACTATCGCACGAAGACAAAGATTTAGTTAATTATTTGAATTTTGAAACAATCTTGCCAGAAATTGATGAAGACAGAGTGATCTCAATGGAGAAAGAAATATCTTTACGCAGAGCTGAATCTGCGTTCGAAAGAAGCTGTGATTTTGCTCAGAGATTTTTATCACAAAAAGGACTAATCCTTTCAGCTCAAAGATTCTTAGAGAGAGTAGATTTTCTAATTGGGCTTGGACAATATTTTAGTGGTTCTAGTTTACCAAGGATTACAAGTCACAAACAATTTAGTTGTATGAATTTGCAAAGTCAATTGCTACTTAATAAAGTAAAAGACCCTGAGTCAATACAAGCTATTACTTATTACTTGGATAATCAGCAGACTATTTTAACTGGGGCAAACTCTGGTGGGAAAACAAGTTTGTTGCAACTGCTCTGCGAAACACAGCTTCTAGCACAGATGGGTTTGATGGTTAAAGGTGTTTGTCAAGTTCCACTATATGATAACATTCATTTCTTTACCAAGTCTTCTGGAACAGTCGGGAGTGGAGCCTTTGAAACTACACTAAAAGATTTGGCACAAATTGCAGAGAAGAAAAATAAGGAATTAACTGTGATTGATAGTGATGAAAAAGAAGTTGATAGATCACTAGTATTACTTGATGAAATTGAATCAATAACTGAACCAGGGGCTGCTGGAACATTGATTGCTGCAACACTTGAATGGTTCAAACAATGTGGAGACATTGATGTAGTATTAGTCTCACATCTAGGAGATGTGTTAACCGAACTTTGTCCGAATGCTAGAATTGATGGAATCGAAGCTGTAGCACTTGATGATTCACTCCAGTTAGTAGTTGATAGAAATCCAAAGATAGGAGTTCTTGCTCGGAGTACACCACAGTTAATTGTGGAGAAATTGGCTCTTCAAAATGCAAATAGTGATTATTTTAAGTTTTTACAGAAGAAAATGTCAGCTGGTAAAAAAGAAATAAAATCTAATGTTACTACGACCCAAGTGGTCCCAGAACCAAGAAAAAGTGTAGTGGTTTGAATTGAAATAAAAGTAAAATTTAAATATACATTTGCATATCAAAGAAAAATGGCAAGACTAATAGAAGCTACACCAATTTTAGAAGGTGATGATGCAATTAAACTTCTTAATGAAGTTGCAAACGCTAGATATAGTGCCAAAAAACAAAATTTCTTAGATCAATGCAAAAAGATATATGCAATGACTAAGTGATAAATGTGGAAATAAATTTCTCAAAAGTTAAAGTAGAGGTGCTCTCAAGAGTTAATGATCTTTCTACATTTGATTGTGGGGACAAAGATATTAATGATTTTCTTCAAAATGATGCAATTATATATCAAGAAAAGAAAATAGCCACTACAATTATTTTTATTCTAAATGAGAAGATTATTGGATTTTTCTCAACAGCTGCAGATTCAATAAGACTAAAGCTGGAGGAGAAAGAAGTTCACAAAATTGAAGGAAAACCATTCCAGGAATTTCCAGCTATAAAAATTGCTAGAATCGGAAGAGATGTTAGATTCAAAAATCAACTAGTTGGAACAAAGATTCTTAAATGGGCAATTGGTTATGTTCTTAGGTGTTCTGAAATGACAGCAGTTCGATTTATCACAGTAGATTCATACACAAATAGAGTTCAATGGTATGAAAAAATTGGATTTAAAAGAAATTTGGATAAAAGGTATACTAAAAAGGACCAACATGTAAGTATGCGTTTTGATTTATGTAATTAATTAATTAAACTAAATAAATTCCCTCAAGTGCATGCCTAATTAGTCCATTCACAAAATGCATTTTCTCTTGTAGAACATGGTCTCCACCTGCTTTACGGATCTGATTTACCCGGTCTAAAACTTGACCAAAGAATCGAATTAGATCTCCTTCTTGAAGATTGGTATTTTCTAATAAGTCGAAGAAAGTTTTTCCATTATACATCGGATGAACAAGGGCAGTTACGTCATGCATACTTTCAAACAGCTTTTCTTTTTTAGTTAAAGGATCTTCAGCCAAAATTGCCTTAAGTGCATTGTACTCCTTATTCATGAATCTCCTTTTGAAAGTAGTCTTTTCTTTTGCTTCATAACATAATGAACCAAGAGTCAACAAGATTTGATAATCAGACATCTTTAGATACAGGTCAGTTGCGAATATTTCACTGATGATAATTTCGTTTACAAAAATCTTAGTTGCAAAAATACCTTTATCAGTTAATTTGTTATCTTCAGTTAAAAACCCACATTTTTTAAGTTTCTTGACAATCCGATTGTAGCGAAATAACACTCGCTCAGTTGGAACATCATTCCACTTGTCACCGAACTTTTGGTAACTGTAAAAACTCTGCCTTAGAATAAACTCAATCTCCTCTGGAGTATGCTGATCAATGATATTAATAGTTGTGTTAACAGATAATTTGAACTGACTTTGAATTGGAAGCACATCCTTGTAAGTTAGTTTTTTAACCTCTTTGTAGTTGAAATGTCTTCTATAAATTAAAGATACAACCAATCCTTCAGGATCAATTCCACGTCGACCAGCACGCCCTGCGATTTGGAAATATTCTTTAGTGTTTAGTGCACGAAATGAACGGCCATCATATTTACGGAGGTCGTTGAAGCACACCGTCTTTGCTGGCATGTTAATTCCAACTGCGAAAGTTTCAGTCGTGTAAAGAACTTTTATCCAACCATTTGAAAACATAGTCTCAACTATTTCCTTTAACGCTGGAAGTAAACCTGCATGATGAAATCCAATCCCACGGCCTAACGCCTCTCTTAGTAGTTGAGTAGTTGGAAGTTTAAGAATTTCTTTTGGCCAAGTTGCCATCTGTTCTCTGCAAAAAGTCACTAGTTTAGGGTCTGGTTTGTAAACATTTGCACGGCTTAAGTCCTTAGCTTTATTTTGAGTGTCCCTACGACTGAATGTGAAAAAAAGACAAGGTACACGGTCTGGACCTAAGTCTTTGATTAATGCAACGTGATCTGGATCTGGAAGTTTGTTACGTTTGCCCTTCCCATTTTTTCCATTTCTTCCATTTCTTCCGCCTTTGCCACCGCGGCCACCTTTTTGATGACGGCCAGCACGTCCTTGGAAAAAGGAATCGTAACCAGGCATATCTTTTACTTCTTCAAGATGTTTGTTTAGAGATTTTAAATCAGTAATGCCAAGTTCGAAATCATAAAACATATGTTTTAGTGGAACTACTCTTTCACCACTGTGGACTGTGATTACCTTATGACCTTTAATTGCTGCAATCCAGGCTGCAAATTCCTCAGCATTTGGAATAGTTGCTGAGAGACATAAAAATCTGACATTTTCAGGTGAGTAGATCACAGATTCTTCCCACACACTACCACGTTCTGGATCATTGATGTAATGTACTTCATCAAAAACAACATAAGCAACATCCTTAACTGAGTCGTCTCCTGTGAGCACCATGTTACGATAGATTTCAGTTGTCATAATCAGAAATCTAGCACCAGGATTAATTACAGTGTCACCAGTCATTAAACCAACGTTGGCTCCGCCATATTCCTTTGAGAAATCCTTATATTTTTGGTTACTGAGTGCTTTAATTGGAGCAGTATAAATAATTCTTTTAGTAGTACTTTTGTTTTTGTTGATAATGTAATCTGCAATCAATGTTTTTCCAGAACCAGTAGGAGCGGAAACTACTACACTTTTGTTCTCTTCAATTGCATTAATAGCATCTTCTTGGAATTCATCTAAAGTGAGTCCTTTGTATTTCATAGCCATGTTATTGTTTGTAGGAAGTTAGGTGTGGTTTTAAAGCTTGGGGTCTGTAGTAGATCATTCTAACTGACTTACCCAATCTTCTATAATAGTAAAACCACCTTGCCAGAATTTTTCATCTGTGATATCAATCCCAATTGATTGCAGAATCTTTGCTGGATCTTCACTGCCACCTGCTTTAAGCAGAGTTTCTAGTTTCGGTAAGAATATTTCTGCACCTTCTTTTTTGTAAGTTGCATAAAGTGAAAGACTTAGTAGTTCACCAAAGTTATACGCATAACAATAAAACGGAGAATGAAAAATGTGAGGGATGTAAGACCATTCATATGCGAAGTCACCATTTAGTTCCACGCTGTCACCAAACTGTTCTTCTAGAAGTTTGAAGTATGCGTCATTCAAATCTTGTTGACTTGCGCCATTTTGAAGAAGTTTGTGAGCTTCGATTTCAAAGAGAATAAAATAATTTTGCCGAATAATTGTTGCATAACTACTAGCTATTTTTTCCATTAAGAGAGCTTGTTTTTCTTCACTTGAGGCTGCCGCAGTTAATAATGCTTCAAAGACAACCATCTCAGCAAAAGTACTCGCGGTTTCACATAGAGGTAGCGGAGCGTGACTCACTGAAAATGGCAAATGATTAGTATGTAAATCATGAACTGCGTGTCCTAATTCGTGTGCTAAAGTAGAGATAGCACGGTTGGTCCCATCGAAATTTGTCATCACATAAGGTGCTACGTTTTCATTAATTGACATACAAAATGCACCACCACGTTTGTCCTCTTTTGGATGAGAATCAAGGTGCCCGTTATCGATGATAGACTTAGCTTTTTCTTCGAAGTCTGGCCAAAAAGAGTTGAAAGAATCAAACACTATTTTTTTTGCTTCAGCGAAAGTATGAGTTGACTGTTTTGAGTTTAGCGGAGCATATAAATCATAACGTCTTAGTTTATCCAGTCCTAATTTTTGGGCTTTGATCTTAAAGAAATTTTGAAATAATTCTTTGTTGTTTCTGCAAACTTGCAGAAGGGTGTTGATTGCTGCCCTATCAATTTTATTCGCAGAGTTTCGCATATCAATACTCTCCTCATAATTTCTAAGTTTGGATTCCTCTGCCCAGTCCCTTGCAACAGCTGAATAAATCATAAACATTTTATCTTTGTGCTGTTTGTATGGAGTAAATAGTGCAGTGTATGCAGCTTCTCTTTCTTTAGGATCATTACTGTGTACATGCTTTAGAAGTTCTTGCTGATTTTTGATCAGAACTGGTTCTTGACCTTCTACATGAAAATTGTATTCATAGTCATTTGTGATCATGGTGTATAACTCTGTAACTACCTCAATTCCAGTTGTATCTTTTCTATGAATTATTTTTTCCTCTTTTTCTGAAAGAGAATGTTTTGCTTTTGATCTGACATAATTTAAAGTAAATTTGTATTGATTGCTTTCATCAAAAAGTCTTTTGGCATTAACATCATCTAAAATTTCTGTCCCTTGATCTTTTGATTCTAAACCCTTAAGCCAGTGAGAAAAGAAAAGAGTTGCATCATTAATTTTAATTGAAAGTGAATCCAATTTTGACTGCAAAGTTCTAGCCTCTGCATTTTTGATATTGGTTGCAAGTTGTAAACTAACAAAGGCTGAAATTTTACTGAAATTTTTGGAAATTTGATTGTCAGATTGGAGAATTTTTTGGAAGTCATCAACTGTAATCTTTGGAGATAAAAGAGATTTGAATCTGGAAAATTCAATGATACTAGTTTCAATTTCTTGGTACAGTGATTCGAATTGATCCTTCGCAACAATTTGAGTTAAGTCCCAGTTAATTGCTTCTTTATTTACTTGAGTATCTGATTTTTTTCCTTCCATGGTTAGTTTAAGCTTTAGACTTGTTATAAATCTTTTTGAATGAGAAGAGCTAGTTTTATGTTGTGGTGACTGCAATCACCACTTGGATTGATATAGCTGAGTAAGTCATGAGTTTATATGAATGAAAGAAAGAAAAGGAGAGATAAGAAAATGAAGACAGTGAAAAATTTTGTAAAATTTTTTAGCCTCAATTTTTGGAGGTTACAAAAATGAAGATAACAGTAGACTTAGACGATGTACTTGGACCATACATGCCAGCGTTTTTGAATTTTTACAACGAAAGACACGAGACCAGACATATAGTAAGTGATTTGGTAACTTATTCGTTAGAGAAATGTTTAGGAGTACCTGAAAGTATAATAGGACCACTAGTAGATGAATTTGCAATGACAGAAACATATGCAAAGTTGCCAGTGACCAGTGGAGCATATAAAATTCTGAAAAAGCTAAAAGATGAAGGACATGATTTAAGTGTGCTAACATTTAGAAAAAATGAAACTAGATTTGTAACTGAAGATTGGGTTAGCAAAAACTATGCAGGCATATTCTCAGATGTTGCGTATACAAATGGAAAGTCCACAAAAGGAGAATTAGCAGTTAGAATGGGATCAAGATTACATATTGATGATTCACCAAAACATACCAGAAGTGTTGCAGCTCGAGGAATAGATGTGCTGTTATATGATGCTCACTGGAACCAACATGTAGGGTTTGAGGACGGGATCTACCGAGTAAACTGTTTTTCTGAGCTGCCAGGCAAAGTCGCCAGAGTCGAAGATAAATTGAGTCAAGTATACCACATTTGAGTAGAGTGATTTTTTATTTTTGGTTTTGTGGGGAACTGGCTCACCACTGCGATTAATATATTATGATAAGAGGAAAATACTATGAAAATTGAGATAGATCATTCAAGTGGACGTTCAGGATATTATTCTCAATGGAAAGTTGGCAGAATTATAGACCATGTTGGAGCTCGAAAACGGAGAAGTAATATTGCAAGTGTTCAAGGACTAGAAGCTGAAAATCCAAAAAGAGTAATTCTTGGTGCTGGTAACGCAAATTCAATTGATGATTTAATGTGTGGAAAATTTCAACGAGACAGATTATCAGTTGTTAGACAAATTAATGATGTAAGTGAAGATCAATTAATTGTACTACCCCAAGATTATCGAATTGGAGGATGGGACGCACAGCGCAGTATCTCGTATGATCAGAAGACAGTAGTTAGATTAGATTCAATGGCAACTAAAAAACAGCTTCTTGAATATAAAGCTGAACAAGATGAGAACAACGATAAGTTTCGAAGTGGATTTTCTTTTTCTGAGATGGTGCAATGGGATATGACTCCTGAGAGGATGTTAGCAGCTGCTGCAGCATCTATTAAAAATGATGATGCAGAGAGAACTAGATCTTGCTATGCATGGAAAAGTCCAAGTGATAATGGGTTAAGAGTTGTATCTTTACTGCGCGCAATTGAAGGATTAGAAATTCGACTAATACAAGACTTTGCATCTTGGAAAATATTACCTGCTATTTTAGAAACAAGAGGCGGAAAAAAGGCAGAACAAAAATTACGCCATATTAATGGATATATGAAATTTTTTGAGGCAGATAAATTTCTGGACAAGTTAGATGTTAATGAGTTAGATATGATTGAAAAAATGTCTCGTCCACATGATTCTCGCCGTGGGTGGCATATGGATGTCCCAAGTAGAGGAGATAGAAATGAAAGACATGAAATTAAAATTAGTAACATGCCAATTTCAAAATATCAAGCTGACGGAATGTTTGATATGAAACATTGTTATAGTCTTGTTGTGACAGACCACGGCGATACAGAGCAAAGGTACCGTGAAGGACGACGTCGTTCGCCGCGATGGCAGGATGCCCCCAGTAAACAAGATGTGTTTTACACAGCGAATGCCATCGCGGCACTTCACAGTGTTCGTAAAATTCACCGTAACAGACCAGCTGGTTGGAGATGTGGCAACTTACCAATTGCGATGCCAAAAGAAAGTTTTGTTGAATACGCAGATGCCTTGCGTTATCAGACTGTGATCTTAGATAAGAAAGGAAGATCCAATAAATGGAGTTTACGTTCTTTGAACAAAAGTGAAATAGAAGATTGGCTTTGGAGTGCTGTACAGTTATATGGTGCTAGTGAGACTATGACTACAATCCCTGGAGCGTTAAATCCGAGGGGAGTTACTCGAATGATTAAAATGTATGAAGGCAGGCAAAGAGTGAATGCTTTGTGATAAGATGATTTAGGTTTAAATTTTTATTATCTCATGGTACGCAGGCATCCATGTTTCTTCTATCATGATTAAATGTTCATGATTTCTGATTACATGACTGAATTGTTCACGCAATTCGTTGATAATACTGTTGAATTGTTGGTAATTGTCGACGGCAAACTCGAATTCTACCTCCCAGGGTGCCAAAGAACGAATGTAGTAAAGAGACCGGGGATGTTGTTTCATCCATTGACTTAAGGCAGCTTCATCCTTGTGGCTCAAAGATTTGAAATAGATGATGGCTTTAAAAAATTCCAAATTAAGTTTGTTAAAATCTACTGCCACCCGATAAGAAAGAATAATTTCTTTTTGCTCCAATATTTTCATTCTTCTTCGAACTATTTCAATTGTTGAACTTGTTTTTCTGGCAAGTTCTGCCACTGGAATCCGAGCATCGTTTGCTAAAATATTGAGAATCTTTGAATCTAACTGATCAATAGAATTTTCAACTACTTCTGCACCAAAAGTTACCACCTTAGTGGCTGATTCTTTTGAATTCTCGAGAAAGAACTTTTTATTGTATTGTTTAGTGTCAACCATAGTACCCAGAGTTTTACTAATTATCAGATGCTGCCACTTATTGAAAAGCTGGTTGATAATCACAAAATATTCCACTGTGCTCTTCGCGAGAATTGCAAGTACTGAATCAAATGCACCATCACTAATACCTAGCCAGTAAATATCTTTATTTTGTTTTAATGAAGTGTAAAATTTTTTACGCTCTTTTGGATTGTTTTCTAATTTGAGATAAACCTTAAACATGTGGTAACCTAGTTTGTTGGGATTAATTGATGTGATGAAACCCTGAAGAATGCCTTTTTGCTGCAATTGATTAATTCGGTATTTGACTGACTCTCTGCTTTTTTTCACTTTACGGGCTAATTGTGCATTACTAATTCTAGTATTCTTATCTAACTCATAGAGGATTTTACGATCAGTCAAATCAAGTTTAATTTCGTCCATTTATGTACAAAACACAGCTTTTTATTTAAAACTTGTTGTTTTGAGATGATTTAGACATAAATCGGAAAATATAGCACCATTGTTTTTATGTATTGAGAGTACCACTATTAAGTTATGAAGGTAGCGAGTAGAGTTAAAAGAGGTAGTTTAGAATCAACAGTACAAGGGCTGTTTATTAGTGCGCCATACCCAGGTGATCAGAAATTTTTTGGTCAACCAACTGGATTATTGTATGCGCTTTCGGTTCTTGCAGATAGAAAATTACAGAAAACAAGTAGCAAAGAGATAGTTTCTGTGGAGATGCCTGTTTGGGCACCAGCAGGAGTTACTGATTTTTCAAATTCTAAATTAAAAGAAGAGTTAACTGATTATATTACTGAACATCGTCCAAAAGTAGTAGGAATCTCAACATTTAGTGCTTCTTATCAAAATGCACTTGCAATAAAAGATTTAGTAAAAAAGATTGCTCCAGAAACACTAGTAGTATTTGGTGGAGCACATGAAGATAACTTTGTAAAACATTATCGAAAAAATGACAGAATTGATGCAGATTTAGTTGTTGCAGGAGATGGAAGTCATTTACTTGATGCAGTATACTCAATTGTAGAAAGTAACCCACACGCAACTGTTGAAGAAATCAAACAGAACATTTACTCTAGGAGAGAAGAATTAGAATCACTCCCA
>JABHRS010000004.1 GCA_018670085.1 archaeon
CAACTGTTGGGATAGTTTTGATACTGAAATTCTGCATGATTTTTTGGTTTTTTCCCATTCTTTTTTTCTAATGTTTTTCTATTTTGTGAGTGCAACGTAGGCTGGTACAATATCTTTAGTGAACCCTTTCATGCCCTCATATGTCTTTTGATGCTTCAACATATCTTGAATTACAAAAAGTGGCAAAGTTGCAATGGCACTTCCTACCATAGCAGCTTCTCTTACCTGTCTGGTATTTCTAAGACTTGCTGCTAAGACTTCAGTTTTTAGATTGTAATGTTTTAGAACCCGGACACATTGTTCGACTAAATCAATACCAGAAACAATACCATTATCATGAAGAAGTTTTTTTCCTTTTGTTTCTCCCCATACTGGATAGTGATCAGTTTTAGTAAATTTGAGCTTTGCATTAATTCTTAAAAAATCATCTACACGTCCAGCAAAAGGACTTACAAAACTGGCACCTGCTTTTGCAGCTAACAGTGCTTGCTCTGGTGTGAAAATAAGTGTGCAGTTGGTTGGAATTTTTGCTTTGCTTAATGCTTTGATTGCAATAATTCCATCAAAATGAGTTGAGTCACTGTTTTTGAATGCCGGATTAATTGGAATTTTAATGTAAACATTTTTGGCAACTTTGTTGAACATTTTATACAAGGCTTTACCCTGTTTGATCATACCAGCTGCTGTTGTTTCAGTTACTTCCAAAGAAACTGGTGTGCCTTTAGCAACTTTTAGAATTTCATTAATGTAAGTTTTTAAATTTAATTTTTGACCTTTTTTTTTTCGTTTGTCAACTGCTTTTTTTAGAAGGCTCGGATTTGTTGTAACACCATCGGCAATACCCCATGCATAAGCTTGTTTAATCTCATCTATATCAGCAGAATCAATAAATATTTTCACCATCAATCACCAATTAAAATGAAGGTTTTGGGCTTTATATGTGTTTTGGATACTAGTGTTTACGATGTTGGTGTTTACTTTGGTATATTCTGGAGCGTAGTAAGCTTTATTAATTATAATATTGTTACAATTATTTTAGAGGTGGTAGTATTTTATCAGCAAAACAACCCTGCCATGGGATGGTTAAAGTTATTGCAGGACCAGTTGATTCAGACAAGAATTCAAGGGTTCGAGGATTTTTAGATTCTTTACTTGATAGCAAATATGCTAAAGACGGTTTTACAAATGGTGGCCCAGTAGTTGCTTTTCGACATCCGCGTGATGATAGAGTGAATCCAGAATATATGGGCAGACACAAAGTTCATGTTACAGACTCTGCTGATGAGATTGCTTCAAGAATTGGTTCGGATACAGGCACTGTAGTTATTTCTGGTGTTTCACATTATGACAGTAATCTAGTTCCTTTAATTGATGCTCTTGCACGAAGTGATCGGCAAGTAATTGTTGCAGGATTAAATTTGGATCATCACGGCAAACCGTATGGAATTATGGAAGAAGTAATGGCGCTTGCTGATGACGTTGAACTTGCGAAGGCAATATGTTTTAGAGCCAGAGGACGAGATACTTGTCAAGAGTTAGAAGTTAGTCGCAGCGTTAAATTAGATGAGAGAGAATATGTGGCAGCTTGTGTGCAACATTTTAAGTATCCAGATTCGCCGCCTGTTAGTCATAATGATCTTGGAAGATTAACAGCTTATGTTGGAGCAGTTTGTTCAAGTAAATCAACAAAGTGGAACACAGTACGGCAGAAGTTAGTTGAAGGAGGAATAGTTCCAGTTGTGTTCAAATATTTTAATGGAGAAGATAGATATGGCCAAAATGCAGGAGAATTAATGGGCTCTGGAAAAATTACACTACACACTGGAGAAACAATTGATGCGATAAATATTAGCGCAGGCTTGCATATTGAGGAGTATATTGGCAATTATGGTGGTGATTCTGAATTTGTATTTATTGACGAAGCTCAATTTCCAGATGAACTTTATGGATCTATTTCAAGACTGGTTGCACGGGGGCACAAAGTACATACTAATATGTTGGTGCGTACTTTTAGTCGAGGACCGTTTATGAATACGCCTAGTTTAATGTGCCTTGCTGATGAGATCAAATTTAGTTATTCTGTTTGTCAACAAGATGGTTGTGGACGCCCTGGAACTGAAAGTCAACGGGTTGTGAAACGTGCTGGCAGCGAAACCATTGAACCTGCGCATGTTAATGATCCTATAGAAGTTATCGCAGGGAATAGATTCGAAGGAGTTGAGGACAAGGATCGTTACGCTTATTGGGGTTCATGTTTGAATCATTTGGTGCTGCCTGGAGAAGATGCTTTGCCATATTCTTTTGATCGATATAACTCGAACTAATTTATTTCATTGAATTTATTTTTTCTTTTAATTTTGAAATTAACTCATCACTCGATGAATATTCTAGAAAATTTGAAGAGATTGTTTTTAGTGACCTTGAAACTTTGGAATCTGTTTTGTGTATACATAAAATTGGAATTTGATTGTAGCTTGCCCATCCAAGTTCAATACCAAGACCAGTACTTGGATAAGAAACTTCAGCAATCATTAAGTCGCATGTTGGTAAAAGTTCTTTCGAATTATATGGGTCATTGGAATTTTTGTGTGGTAAAATTATCTCATGTTGTTTTGTAAGTTCACTGTTTAGAAAAACTAAGTACAATTCTTTTTTGTAGTCAAATGCAGTTGAATGTCCAAGATAAATTTTCATAAAGAGTAGTTGTGTAAATATTTTAAAAACTTTGTGTAGAAAAATTGTAGAATGATTTAATTTGAATATTTGTTTGTTAATAAATTTAAGAAAAAAGAAAAAGTTGACGATTTCTCGTCGGTAAAAATTTATGTTAATTTGTTTTTAATGATTTTTTAGCATCTTCTTTAATAAAAAATGCATCCAATTTCTGTGAGCTGATTCCTGCTTTGTAACTAATTTTCCCCATAATTAATCCACCTCTTTTTGTTGCTCTTTTTTTTGTTCTTTGTCAGTTATGACCGAAATTATAGAATTGGTTTTGCTATATAAACTATTATATTCTTGAAACCGATACCACTTGACATCGTAACAATGGGTTTTCTAAATTCGTAGTAGCAAAGGAGTACTACTCGAAAAAGAAACTGATGTGAGATGCTTGATTTTTGATTAAAGGTTTTGATAATTGTTTGTTGTTAATTGCTGTGAATTATTTTTGTTGCCTTGGTTTTTTATTTATTTTGGAGACTAGATACTTTTATAATATTTGATTTTTCTGAACTTTATATGATAAGACAAATTGGATACAAGTTAGGGTTAACAAATGATGTTAGAGTGGAGCTTTCAGACTTATTTAAGAGTTCCGCAGTAGTTATTGATAAGAGACATAGACCAATTGATAGCACACTGTTGTATCTGGGAATGTGGGATAAAGAGAAATATTTAGTTCGATTCGCAGGGGACGGGATTGAATTTTTTGAAGATAATCGGAAATTTTTTGATATGTTTGATGTTGGTGAGGAAGTTATTGTTAGTTACAAAGAACTAATTGTTGTGAGAACTGATTACATTCCACCAAATTTTGACGACAAACAAGAAGTTGATAGGAGTTTTGCCTATAACAAACTTGTGGGTGCAGAAAAAAAAATTTAATTTTCTTTTTTCGGTTCTAAATCTTCTAACTTTGAGATATCATCTTCGCTAACTGTGTTTGGATTATTTGGGAGCATAGCACTCTCATTGCTACTTGCAACCTTAGTTCCAGTCTCAGCGTCCATTTTTAAATTTAAGAAAGTAAGTTGTTTTGTAATGAAAGAAATATTCCATACAGTTTGGCCTTCCAAAGTTTGCAAAATTACAAACCCATTACCAAGGAAGTTTTCTAGATTTTTGTATTCCTGTTGAATCACTTTTAATGAATGAGGGATAATCAAAGGAAAATCTAAGGTCTTTGCTGTAAGTTTTAATTCTTCAACCTTATTTGCGTTACTTGCAAAAACATCGTCTGTAGCCTTTATTTCGAAGTTACCAGCATCATTTAATGTGAAGACAGAAACTTTTTTGCTATTAGTATCAAAGTAACCAATATCCCATTGACCCATAGAATTGAAATTCGCATCAATTTGCATAAAAAAATGAGATGCTATACTCTCTTGATGTTCAGTTTTCCACTTTTTGAATGTTTCACTTGCTTCTAAATTGTTTAAGAGTCTTTGCGCTGGGCTGGTTTCAGTTGTCATTGATCTTACCTAAGAATACTCACGCCATGTATGGCTGCACTTAGCACACTTGAAAAAACGTGTTTCAGGTTCATCTGCTGCACGCGTTTGCTGAGTCCAAAAGTAAGCGACATTGTTTTCACACTTGCTACAAATTGTTCTGATTTTTGGGAGCAAAGCCATCTCATTGACAACTTCCATTTCCTTAACTGCTTCAACTTCTTCCTTAATAACTAAGGATTCACCTTCAGTGTCTTTGGTATACCCACAGGCACAATAAAGAATCTTCTTAGCACCCTTAGATTTTGGACGCAATATACTACTACATTCTGGACAAAACATACTCATTATAATTCACCTTCCTCGATAAAGTATTTGATTATATGAGCTGCTTTTTAAAGTTTTGGAAGATATTCAGCAAATTTTGCAATACATATTCTGTATATACTATCCATAAGTTTTTTAAAGGAGGTTTGGGAGATTTAAATTATGGCGAATGCAACAATTGATGATTTTTTACAAAGTGGTGTGGTTTATATAGTTAAAGATAGTGATTCTTCGAAGATTGAAAGAGTCGGTGATTCTTGGGTTAATGATGTTTTGACCATTGGTATAACTGAAAATTTTTCTAGAGGTGGCAGTATTCAGTCTTTTCCTTTGGATGTTGAGGATGGAAAGTATGGGGTTGCTATGGCAGTTTCTGGAATCTTTGTTGAACCAATGAAGAAGTATGTAGAAAGTAACACTGCGGAACTAGAATATAGTGTGATGAATTAATTTATTTTTTTGATTTTTTTTGATATATTTTTACAAAATTCTTCATGATTTTTAGAGTTTCTACACTTTCTTTGAACTTGCTTTTGTCAGTTTCATATTTCTCAGAATAGTGATTTAACCTAAAGAGCATATCTTTTTTTTGTAATTCTGGATGAAATTGCATTGCATAAATGTTTTTTTTAACTCGATAGGCCTGAATTGGACATCTTGGATTCTCGGCAAGTAAGACTGCGGCCTTTGGAAGATTTTGTATTGAATCATGATGAGCTTCCTGGACAATTAATTGTTTTTTGATACCACTAAACAATGCATCACTCATAGCATTAGAAGTTAAATATACTTTTGTTGTACCGCTTTCTGACTGTTTAGGGTTTTTTGTTACAGACTCACCTAAATAATCACTAAATAAATGATACCCAAGACAGATGAATAAACTTGGAACATCAAATTCAACTACCCTTAATATTAGAATTTTTATATTATTTTTTATTGTTTTTACAACTTCAGTACCGTCTGAAAGTGAAATATCACCAGAACCACCAAATATGAACGCAGAGAAGTTTTCAACCTTTATAGAGGAGAGATCTTGTTTTGTAGCATTATAAACTGTGATCTGTTCTTCATTGATACCAAGGTCACGGGTAACACATTCTAATTCGTGTGATGCCATTTCGCTATCTTCTCTAAACTGAATTAAAGCTATATCGGAATTCATAGTAAATTGATTTTCTTCCTGTTTTTAAAGTTTAAGGATGATACATCATTAAGTATGTACATCAATCAATATCTTTATATATCGTGAGTAGAATCGAAATGCAGGTATTGGTTATGGGATTAAAAGAATTAAGAAAAGAGATTTTATCGTTGCCAGAAATTGGAAGTGATTTGAAAGGGTTCAAACAGCATTGGGTAAAGCCGTTACGTAAGGGTCAGTCTCATAATAAAGTCCAAAGCGAATTACATAACTTGGGCCACCAAGAAAAATCTAAAATTAATAGTTCTTTAAAAAATTTTTATTCTGAATTTAAATCTCTGGAAAGTCATAGTGTTTTTACTGAAAAATTGCAGGGGCTCAGTCATGCAATGATTGATATGAAATTGCTTGGTTTACGCGGAGCTGAAAGTAGTAGCAAAATGAAGTTTCTTCAAAGTACTTTAATGGAAGATCCAAGACTTGGTATATCCAGTGTTATCTCAGAGATCAAAATCTTTGATCAGAAATTAAGTCAAGTTGAAAATATGTATCACGATATTAATGGGTACTTACATCAAACATTATCACTTGAACATTCAGTTGCACTTTTGGATTTGCCACATTATGCTTATTTAAAAAACTTAAAAGAAACTGCTAAACATCAAAAACGAATTGTGAAAAAGTTAGGCAATGAGTTTGTTTCTATTCAAAGAAAATTACAAGTTCAGAAGAAAAAGCAAAAAAGAGCTAGTGATTAAATTTTATTTATTTTGTTGATGGGTTTTTCTATCTCAATTTATTTTGGGCTGTTTGTGTACACACAGTAATCTTTAACATGGCATAAATGGCACTTAGGTTTAATTGGTGCACAAATTCGTTGTCCATGGTCAACTATTAATTGATTCACTTCAATCCAACGTTTTTTTGGAACAATTTTCATTAACGCTTGCTCCGATTGGGATTCTGTTTTTGTGTTAATCCAACTTAATCTAGGGTTATTTGTAATTCTGTGTACATGGATGTCAACAGCTATCGCAGGGATTTTGAATACGTATGCTAAAATACAGTTAGCAGTTTTGCGTCCAACTCCTGCAAGGCTGGTTAGTTGTTCTAATGTATTTGGGACAACTGAGTTGAATTCAGTAATTAATTGATGGCAAAGTTGTAATATGTGTTTTGATTTTGTATTATGAAAACCAATACCTCTAATGTATGAGGCTAGCTCTGTTTGCTTTAATTGCAGCATAGTTTCTGCTGTTGGATACTTTTCAAATAATTTTAGGGCAATTGGGATAACTGTAGAATCTTTGCTCCTGGCACTTAGAAGCGTCATAATTAGTAGTTGAAAAGGAGGCAAATGTTGATATTTATCAAGCATAGTTTGCCCTTTACTTTGTTTTAGAATATCAAGAACAGTTGTGATCTCTGATTCTGTTACCATAACAAAAATTAGGAAGAATTAGTATTTAGGATTTTTGCTTCAAAGTTTTCTTTGGCTTCTGTGATCATCCGCAGTTGCGCTTTTTTTGACATAGAACCAAGATGTGGGGTCAAAGTAAGGTTTGGAAGCTCAAAGAGTTTTTGGTTGACATTTGGTTCGTTCTCAAATACATCTAAAGCCGCTGCTGCTGCTTGATTTTTGTTCAGAAAGCCAATTAGTGCGCTCTCATCAATGATTCCACCCCTGGAACAATTGACTAAAATAGACTCTGTTTTCATTAAATCAAATTGATCTTTTGAGATCATATGTCTAGTTGATTCTAAAAGTGGAAGATGCAATGAAATGATATCTGCTTCTTTGAATAATTCAGTTAGTTCTACTTTTGTAGTGTTTTCTCCCATCTGTTCTTGAGTTAGAAAAGGATCGTAGGCGAGAATTTTTTTGGGGTTGAAGTTGGAAAGCTTTTGATTTACTAATCTTGCAATTCTACCAAACCCGATGAATCCAATTTGGCATTCATTAATTTCTTTTCCAAAGTATTGATCTCGGTTCCAATTTCCTTGCTTCATTGATTTGTTGGCTTGGGTAATCTTTCTTAAAGTTGATAAAATTAAAGCTACTGTGTGTTCAGCTGTTGCGTTTATATTCGCGGTTGGAGAATTAAATATTTGAATGTTATTTTGTTTGCAGAAGTTAATGTCAATTGTATTTGTACCATTACAACAATGGATAATATTTCTTAGGTTTGGATAAAGTTGCAGTTGTTCCTTGCTGAGTTCGTTGGTCCCACCCGATACAATTGTTTCCACTTCTTGATTGTTTTGCGTTACTTGATATTTTGCTTCTTGGAAGTAAGTTGAAACAAGGTCTCTGTTTTTGTGAAGTATTTGAATGTTCATATTATTATTTTGTTATTTTTGTTTAAGAATGTTGTGGTTTTGTAATTTATTCATATTAATTATTTGGTTTTTGGTTTGAATAGATTTGCTCTTCAAGTACCGAAATAGCCTGTTCTACAATTCCAAATGATCGAAGTGTGTCTTTTCTCTTTTGGTCAAAGTTTCTGGAAACCCCTAGCACATGAATTAGTTCATTTCCCCTCTGTGCCCTGCCTTTGGCAATTAATCCCATGTTGTTATTATGAGTTAAACCTTCAACAGCTATTGGATAAAACCTATGGGTTGCAGTTGGTTGGAGTCTTAAACTTGGAATGCTCAAACTGAGTGCTGGGCTTCTTAGATTTTTTTCTGCTAACTGAGCAAATGCAATTGGGGCAGTTGGACCCATAATTTTTTTTCTTAGAAAAGAAGCGTCTTCTTGGTTTAAATTAGAGTTTGTATCTAGACTCAACATATTTCCTGGTAGCTGATAGTCGTTGGCCTCACCATATTCATTATGCCAAGTAATATTTTCAACTGGCATTTGATGCCAATTATCTATTGCTAATTTGATTCGATCTTTGTAGTCTTGTTTGTATAAATGTAAAAAATTTCCAGTTAAAATTGTTTCAGCAAGTAGCGGGACATACACTCTGCGGTCTGATTCAATTAACTTTGGAGAAGTCCGAATTAAAATTAATTCAGCAGCTGACATCGGAATTTTTCCATCACGAACAATCTCTTTGTAAACTTTATTTGGATTGTTGCTAGAATATATTACAAAAGGAGCTTGAGCAAAATTTGCAGCTATTTGGTTGGATGGATCTAATGCAATCTTATACATAAGATATTTGCCTGGGATATAGTATATATGTATTTGTGTTTTGTCGACTTGTAAAAAATTGAAACTCAAAAAATATAGAAATAAAAAAATAATTAAAAAAATAGGGAGTAATTCAATTAGATTATACCTTAGCTAAAATGTCTTTAATCTTTCCCATCAAAACTGGTTTTGGTGAGAAGCCAACAATTCTATCTACTTCTTTCCCATCTTTAAAGATGATTAAACATGGAATTCCTGATACACCATTTTTGGAAGCTGGTTCTGGAAAATCTTCTGTGCTGATTTTGGCAAAATTTAGTTTTCCCTTGAACTCTTCATCTTTACTTACGTCTTCAAGAACAGGCGCTAAAGCTTTACAAGGACCACACCAACTTGCCCAAAAATCCACTAGTACTAATTCACCATCATCCATTACTCTTTTTTGAAAACTTTTATCATCTAATACATCTACCATGTTTTTTACCTCTGATTTTGATATTTATAACTTGTTTTTTCTTTTTTATAAAGTTTGTTAATCTAATTTTTAATGGATATTATAGCCCAAAGATTCTTAAATAAACAAGAAACAAGAAGATTCATGACATTTAGCGTATTAGTTGATAAATCACCACAAGGATTCATTGATCCAGATATTTTGCCATTACTGACAATTTTGAATGTGAAATTTGTTACCACTTCATCTTGTTCAGGTCGAATAACTCTGATGAAAGGGATTAAAAAAGGTGATGCTAAGTGGATATATAAGACTCATGAGCTTGCTGATAATGCTGCCATTTTTGCAGAATTGCAGAAATTAGAAGGCGATGAGACATTGCGATTTTTGTATGAACCATTCATTATTCATTTGAAGTGTAAAGATTTTGCAGAAGTTAGCTGGATGCTGGGATTTTTACATGCTAACGGTTTGAAGAAAAGTGGGATGATAAGTGGAAAAAATTTGGTTGTCGAGATTAACGATTCTGGAAAAATTGAGATGTTGATGAATAACACTTTGTCTTTTGAGTATGTGACTTTAATGGTAAATGAAGCGAATCGTCGATTACTTTCTACTAAAGCTAAAATTAAGAAAATGGAAGAATTGTTTGCTTGAGATTTAGTTAGCTATTGTTGACACTAGAAGAATGAGTTTAATGTTTGGCGAGTTCCTTGAGAAGTTTGATGTCTCTTTTGAGGATAGCTTTCCCTGCAAGTTCGGCTAGCTCCATAATCTTTGCTTCCTCAGGACTTAATGGTTTATTCATTTTCTTTTTCTCCATAGTTTGATTTATTGATTATTTCCTTTAAATATTTTCTGATGTCATTTGAATTTATTGGTTGTAAATTTATTTTTACCCATCTAAGTAGTTGTTCATCAGTGATTGTACTGTCATAGGCTGCTAACTTAATGATGATTGTTGTAGCTTCTTTGTAATTTAAATTGAATTGATGGCCAACTAAAAATAAAGCGATATTTGCTACTAGATGAGCGGTTCTTTTGTTTCCATCGTTGAAATGATGACGTCTGGCAAATTCCTTATAACAGAAGCACGCAATTTTGGCTGGATCCTCTCGGAACTTTTGAATTTTATTTACAACGCGATTGATTGAATGGTACAGGCCGCCAATATCTCGGATACCTCTTTCACCACCTGATTGTTCAATAATTTGAATATGAAGTTGGTCAATTAGTTGATAGAGGTGTTCTATCAGGTCTTTGGATGCTTTGAATTTTTGAACCACAAATTTGTAAATTGACTAATTGAATATTAACGATGCGCATTAGGGGTAAATGCCTACATATTTTTTTAGTAGATATAATAATCTTGTTAAGAAATGATTTGATAAAGTTTGAAGGATTATCTGCTCAAATTACTGATTAACTTTTGAAACCTTTTTAGGATCTACTGCGATTTGTGCTTCAAGATCCTTTAATTGTTCTTTGTAACTATTGATTCTTTGTACCTTTGCTACATGAAGCTGACCCTGGCTTAAATCCCATTCCATAGTTAGAATTTTCTTCCTGATTACTGATGCTTGTTGTTTTAATTCGATTGTCATTTTTGGCCCTTTTGTCTGTATTAGAAGTTACTACGGGGCAATACTATATAATTATTGTGGAGATTTGGGTATTTTAATGGATTTTATTTCAATTTATACTTACTGAAATTATGACAAATGTGTTTGCCTGCCTGATGATCATTGTTTAATTGATCTATAATTTTCAACACTTCACTCTGTTTAGTTGCCAAATAGATATTTTTCATATCATCTTTACTCATTAATTTATGTTTTAATGGACCTTTTTTAATCCAGTCAATTAAACCTTTATACATTGAACCTAAAAGTATAATTGGCATGTTACAGGTATGTTTAACTTGAATCAATTGCCATGTATAAAAGAATTCTAAAACTGTTCCAATACCTCCTGGTGCCACAACTACCACATTTGATAGTGTCATAAAGGTGTCAAGACGATTACTAAATCTATCAAAATTTTTGTAAACATCCAAATGTTTTCCTGGATGTTGCTCGAATGGGAGTTTAATATTTAACCCAATAGAATGTGAATGATTTTTTTTGTTTTTCTTTTTGCCTGAATGGTGCCCACTATTAGCTGCTTGCATTAAACCTGGGCCACCACCAGTAACTACATCAAAACCGCGTTCACCTAATTTAGTTGCTAATGAATTAACAGTTTTGTACCGTGGGTCACCTTTTTTAATTCTAGCTGAACCAAAAATTGCAACTCTAAAATGATTGAAGGCTAACTCCTTCTTGATTGGACTTTTTTTTGATTTAGAAACTTTTGTTTTTTTAGTTACTTTAAGCACCATCAGTAATTATGAATTATTTTTAGTTAATTAATGTTTGCAAATGATCCACATGCTTCAGGAAATACACGATGTTTAGAATTTGAAAAAAAAAAAAAATTAAATTAATAAATGTTTTACTTCTGACTTACCTGCCATGCCATATACAATCCAGATAACCCTACTAATACATACAGTAGACTAGTTAACCATGGCCATCCACCAAATAATGCTGTTACAACATTCCAGTTTAGTGCACCAACTAATCCCCAGTTAATTGCCCCAACTAATACCAATACTAATACTACCCAATCAAGGGTTGTTCTTTTTTTTGCCATTATTTATACCTCCCCACTATTGTGAGTCCTTTTTGTTTTTTTGAGATGATGTTGTGATATATTATGACAATACTAGCTTTATTTTTAAGAAATCGTAACTATTTTTAGATAGTCAGTATATAGAATATTTACTTTTTGGATCTTTTTTGGGTTTTTGGATGATAATCTTCTTTTCCAAAAGCTATAAAAACCCCCTCTATTCAATTGTTAGTAGTTTATAAGAAATTTATAAGAAAAAGTTGCTTGGGGGCATGATTCTATGGTAGAAATTAATGATAAGGTGTTAAATTTTAGTTTACTTGATAAGGATGGGAATGCAGTGTCATTATACGCTATGAACTCTAAATATACAGTTGTGTATTTTTATCCCAGAGATAATACACCTGGATGTACAATTGAAGCGAAAGATTTCAGTGATGCTTTAGAAGAGTTCAAAAAACTTGGTGTGGCAATTATTGGAATCTCTGGAGGTGATCAGAAAAGTAAAACCAAATTTTGTGAAAAACATGATTTGAAGTTAACCTTACTCTCTGATCCTGAGTTCAAAGTTGCTGAAGATTTTGGTAGTTATGGACAAAAAATGTTTATGGGTAGGACATTTTTAGGTATTCGTCGTGATACCTATTTGTTAGATGAAGAAAAAAAAGTTATAAAGATTTACCGTAAAGTGAAGGCTGGAAAACATGTGGCAGAATTACTTGATGATATTAAAGAATTAGAAAAGTAAACAGCTTTGAGTAGAAATTTAGATTATAAAATACGAGGAAAATAAAATGAAAGAATGTTGTGATAATAATGAAAACGAGTTGTGGAATGTTTCCAAAGCTAAAATTGGGAGTCCTGCACCTGATTTTAAAAATGATGCATTAGTTGATGGACAAATTCAAAAAATTTCTCTATCTCAATACAAAGGTAAATGGGTTGTACTATTTTTTTACCCAGCAGATTTCACATTTATCTGTCCAACAGAACTTGGAGATATGGCAGATAACTATGCTAAACTAAAAGAAATGAATACAGAAGTGATCTCAGTTTCAACTGATACAGCTTTTGTACATCAAGCTTGGAAAAATTCCACTCCTACAATTTCAAAAATTGAGTTTCCAATGCTAGCTGATCCTACTGGATCCGTATGCCGTGATTATGGAACAATGATTGAAGAAGAAGGACTTAGTTTAAGAGGATCATTTATTATCGATCCTGATGGAATTTTAAAAGCATTTGAAATTCATGACAACTCTATTGGACGTTCGTCCGCTGAATTAATTCGAAAGATTCAAGCTGCACAATATGTGAATGCAAATGGCGGTGAAGTTTGTCCTGTGAATTGGACTCCAGGAAAAGATACTTTGAAACCTGGGCTTGATTTAGTTGGGAAGTTGTAAAATTAACTTTTTTTCATTTTTAATATTTTATTTTTAAGAAAACACGAGGAAAAAATAATGGCATTAGATGATAAGTACAGTTGTATGTTAGATAATCCCTTAATTGAAACAGGTGTTCCAGATTTATGGGCTGCATTGAATCTAGCTGAAAATTTTGGATATAAACCAATGGAATTTGGTAGAACAAACATTGTCGTAAACGATTCACAAGAAATAACAACATATAAAGATATTTCTTTTATGTTATTAGAACAAAAGGAGAAGGGAACTACTGCTGGTCTTATTAATAAATCAGATCTACCTGGAAATGAAGAGTTAACAGGATATGTTATATGTGAATTAAGATATTAAAATAGAACAGAAAACGAGGTAGAAATAAAATGACAAAAGTTACAAAAAAATGGAATTTATTTGAACCACAAAAATCATCACGAGGTGATTTTTGATGGAATTTACATTACCAGAATTAACATACGCGTACGATGCACTAGAACCATTGTATGATAAAGAAACACTAACTATTCATCATGACAAACACCACGCAGGTTATGTTAAGGGATTAAATAACGCAATGGCAAAACTTGCTGAATGCCGTGAGTCCGGTGATTATAGTTTAATCAAACACTGGGAGCGTGAACAAGCATTTCATGGTGCAGGACACTTGCTTCATAGTATGTTTTGGGAGAATATGCGTCCTGGTAAAGACGATAACAAAGCTGACGGAGAATTACTTGCAGGAATCGATAAATGGTTTGGTTCATGGGATAAATTTGTAGCACAGTTCGTTGCAGCTACTTGCGCAGTTGAAGGAAGTGGATGGGGAGTACTTGCTAGTTGTGCTGACGGGAGTTTACATGTCTTTGCAGTTGAGAACCACCAAAAAGTTTGGGTTCAAGGTTTAAAACCAATTATGGTTTGTGATGTGTGGGAACATGCTTATTATCTGAAATATCAGAACCGTCGTAAAGAATGGGTTACAAACTTTATGAAACTTGCTAATTGGGAGAAAGTTAGCGCGCGATATGAAAGTTGCAAAGGTTCAAAGGAGTGCTAGTTTTTTTTTTGTTTTTTTAGTTTTTTATTTTTCTCTTTTTATACATAAGATTTATTAATTATATTCATAAAATACTACTCATGCAAGAAGCAGATGCTCAATATTCTAACACACTGGCAGCGATACTTGTTGCTCAGGCAGTGACATTTGTAGGTGCTGGGATATACATTGCAGGAAATGATTCAAATCTTGGGAATGTAATTGACAATATTGAGTTAATTAGTATGTCAATTGGGATTGGTGCTGGTGCTGCTGCTGCTCATCTTGGGTATCAGATAGATAAAGATTCTGGGATCGATAGAATAAAAGAAGACTTGTATTCTGATACTATCTTTTATGGATTGTTTGGATTTGCTGCAGTATATTCAACTGCTAAAGTAGCTTTGGCAGCAGGAGTTGCTATTCAAAGAAGCTGTGAGTTTTTAGGTTATAGTGGACTTGATTCAATATTTTAGAACTTGCTGATTATTTCTGATTTCCTTTTTCTTATTTAACCAACTTCTTTTTTATCTTACCTTTAATTTTCTTAAAGTGTCTATGGATTTTGCCTTTCTTGCGTTTTGTAATCCATTTGAAAATATGAGGATTCTTGTGAACAAATTATATGAGGATTCTTGTGAACAAATTTGTTAATTGCACGTTCCATAAAAAATGCTTTTTTATATTTTAATGAAACATAACCAAGAATTGCAGCAAATGATGCACCTACAAAGTCGACAATTAAGTCCCACATTGTGTCTACAAGGCCGGACTTTTGCATGTTTAAACTAAAGAATGAATCCATTGCAAATTCAAAAATTTCCCAAACAACACCAACAGATAATGCAAAACAAAGAGCAAACAAGGCAATAAAACCTGGACGCATTTTTAATTGAACCTTTGGATTATCATTTAGAATATACACCAGAGTAAAACCGATAGCTCCAAGTAGTACTGCGCTAAAAGTATGTAAAAAGCTGTCCCACCACCAAAAGGTTGTGTAGTACGCGTGGATCTCTCCTAAAAATAAACTAGCATAAATGAATAGGACAAAAAATAATTCAAACTCAATTGGGATAGTTAAACGGTAGTTTCTTTGTAGGAGTGCAGGCAGTAATGTTAACAACATTATTGCAATTGTGGTAAAAGCTAAAAGATATTGCTGTTCAATAATGAACCTGATACTAGCTGCTACCATACTAACTCTCAGAACATTACTAATTGAGAAATGAGTCTTCTCAATCATCCGCTCGCGCCAGTTATTACTGACTGAGATTTCAGGTATTTTTACTTTTTGCATTTTTTTGAACTCTTTTTTTTAATGAGTTAATGGAACTAATAAAAGCGAAGAGTATTAAAAGCTTATTTGTTTTCTTTAATTGTGGCATCACATACTAAATTAGTAAATGCAAAAAATAATCATCGTAGTTTGCAAGTAATTTTGATCGTTGTAACTGGGATGCTACTTGTAATGCTTAGTTTTATGATAGCGTTTAAAGTTGGAATTGCATTGTATCCATTTGAATCTGAACAACAGTTAATTGTGGATTACATCTACTCACCTGCTGAGTATGAACAGGAGTTAATTTATGCTGGGGCTTCAGCATTAGAAATGGATCATTTAAATGATGTTAACTTGTTAGTTACTTTATTGGATTTGTTGATTTTTCCTGAATTATTATTGCTTGTGCTGCTAATGTTGTTTGCTAGTAGATTTAGTTTTGATCTTATTAAAAAAATTCTTAACATATCTGGTATTGGTGGGATGATCATCTCATTTGTGTTTACATTTTTCACAGTGTTATTCTTTGATCTTAGTTTTGATATTTTTCATAAAATTTTGTTCCCTCAAGGAAATTACCAGTTTGCTTTTAATTCGTATTTAATTAGCACATTACCCGCAGATTTATTCTTTTTACTAGGTGTTTTGATATTGTTACTAGTTGTTGTGATTAATATTGGCTACATTATTGCTGGGATGCTGGTGAAACTTAAGTGATTCTACTGATATTGAAATCTTTATTGCGTGGATACATCTAGTCAAAGAGCGAAAGGTTTAATAAGGAATTTGCTGACAAAATAACTTGAGGGAAATATTATTTACTTATGATAAAAATTTTCAAAAAATATTATTTTGAAAACTTTGTTTAAGAATATATATTTTAAATCATAATAATTTAAGATAATAGATGGGTGTATACTGTGAATCGATTTTTAAAAAAAATTCTAAGGTCTTTAGGTTTAAAGAACCTATTTGGTCGAAAAGAAAATATTAAACTTGGTCTATATGGTCCTCCAAATGGTGGAAAAAGCACACTTGCTAACAGAATTAGTAAAGATTGGCTTGGTGAAGATATGTCTTCAGTTTCACACATTGCACATGAAACTCGTGAAATTGTGATTAAGGAGCAGATTAAAATTGAAAATTCTCAAGGAGAAAGTGTAATTTTTAGTTTAGTTGATACTCCAGGAATTGCAACTAGAATTGATTATGAAGATTTCTTAAAACGAGGAATGAAAAAAAAGGAAGCTAAGAGCCGAGCAAAAGAAGCTACTAAAGGAGTAATTGACTCTATTAAATGGCTTGATGACATGGATGCAGTAGTTGTTGTTTTAGACGCTACTAAAGATCCTTATTCACAGGTAAACATTACAATTATTGGAAATTTACAAGCAAGAAAAATTCCAGTTTTAATTGCAGCAAACAAAATGGATTTAAAGAGAGCGAATATCGATTTAATTCAGGCTGCATTCCCACAATATGAAGTTGTTGGGATTTCCGGAAAGTACGGAAAAAATATGAAAGACTTTTACGAAACTTTAATTGAATTTGCAGGATAAATTTTATTCAAGGTTTTAACGCTAGATTTAAATAGTCACAAAGAAGAGTTTTTAGTAAAGAGGTTAGGTGAGGTAAAGAATGGTTACGTTTCAATTTGTTCCTTTTCATGAGGTGAAAGATTTAGATTCTGAAGAAAGAGTTGATAAACTCTTTAATATTGTAAAGAATCAAAAGATTGTTGTTATGGAAGGACGTCTTCGTAAAGAGGAAGAAGCTGCTTTAATTGAATTCACTATGAGCCAAGTTAGTAAAAGTTTCCCAGGTATTGAACTTGGTGTCATTTATCCTGATAAAAGCAAAATGGATGGAATGGATAAGTTTAAAGAAAGTATGGTTAAATTTTTTCTAGGAGATAGACAAGGGTTCACAGTTGTTGGACCTGCTTCTGTTGTGAAGAGAATTGTTAGAAATCCAGGAAAGTTGGAATTATTTACAAATGAAGCTCCAATTGCTAAGAAAAGATCAACACGTAGAAAAAAAAAGTGATTAAATAATGCCACATCAATGCGTACGCTGTAGCACTCTGTACCCGGACGGTGCCCAAGAAATTTTAAAAGGATGTAACTGTGGTGCTAGGCTTTTCTTTTTCGTTAAGAAAAAACATATTAAAGAAGGACAGGAGATGATTAGTAATCTCACTGAAGGCGATAAGGATCAAATTGAAGATGATATTCTCGAAATTGCCAGAGTTCGACGTGATTCTGGAATGTCTGCTGACATGGTTAGTAGTGGAGCACCAGTAATTTTAGATTTTGAGTCAATTAGGATTATGAAACCAGGAAAATATGAACTGGATCTTGTGAGTATATTTAAGAATGATCCACTTGTGTTCAAATTGGAAGAAGGAAAGTATGTGATTGATATTCTGCAAGCTTTTGGTAAGAAAGGTAATAAGTAGTAGTTGTTATCACTAGGTTTTAATTCTAAATTTTTATAAGTATTAGATGTTTATTTTTTTTATGACAAAGCAGATAGAGTGGGATGATCTACCTGGCCCTCCTTGGCCAAAGTACAAGTTAGATCAAGCAGCATCTATTGCAAGATCAGTTTTTGATAAGGGTAGTGGCAAGCTACAGCGAATTAGCTACAATGATGAAAGATGGGAAAAAGCTGTTGGTATTTCTGAATGTGTAGATGAAAGATCTGCAGTGTCAGCTGCTTTGTTCCATGAATCATTTCATCTTTGGAACCCTACTAGTAAGTATTCTATGTTAGGAGGAATTGAAAAATATTCAAGTGAGTTAGGTGAAATTGATATTTTAACTACAGTTTTTCAAAGTGTGCGTTTAGGTGTAAAATGCTCTTTTTCGAGGATAAACCAGTTGTGGAGCAGAGCATCTCTGGGATTTTATGTAAGTAGTGCAGGTATAGATGATCAATGTTCACTTGATCCATATGATAGAAATAATAATGTTGAGAGTTACAGATTAACTGGAAATACGCAAGTTGCCGAGGAGTACATGAATAATTTTTTAGAAATTGCAGCAGAAAGAAAAGATGAGTTATATAAACTGGCGCTGGATAGACTTAAACCGCACGAGCAACATTTGCATGAAGGCGTGATTGATATTCTGCAAGCTTTTGGTAAGAAAGGTAAGTAAATTTGAGAATAAGTTTTTTTTTTAGCATAAGCTATATATAGTTTAAATTCAAAAATTGATGTATGTCATATTCAAAGTCTGATAGATTTCTGATTGCAGGTTCAAAGATGGTCGCACCGGTTACGATTGGAGGGCTTGTTCTTTTGGTTGCATATGCTAGTTTTTCTGAAGCAAAGGAAAGAAATGCTGTTAAACCTGTATCGTATGTTGTACATGAGGTGACTTACTCGTCTTTGGTAGCTGACGTAGATTTTTTTGATGCAACGAATCCTGATGGATTTGGTACTGTAGAAGCTAAAGTTGATTCTGGTGAGATTAAATTGAATGGTTCTTCCAGACAAATTTATTGTACAAAATTTTCTGAGGCCAGAAGGGAAATTGGAGTTCGAAGATCATTAATTAATCAAGCTAAGCAGAGATTTGATTCTGATGTTGTTCTAATAACAAAGAGGACAGATGAAAAAAGAGGACTGTATGATTGTACTGAACTGCAGTTTCTTTCTTATCAAGATCAATCAAAGCTAGGGAATGCTTCAGTTTCTAATATGAATGTTGATCCTATCAGTATATATGATTCTGATGATTCCTTGCAAGAAGACGTCTTCATGTCGTTAATGGAGACTGGTGAATTGGAATTAGTAATTGATGATTCCGAACTTCGTTATTGTAGTAGCGGAAGTAAATTAGCGACATTAGGTGATGCACTAGAAAAAATGGCTGATGAAGTTGGAGATTATAACGCTGATCTTAGTCATGTAACAAAGGTTTCACATGAAAGAATGTCTTTAATTGATTGTGTAGATTTGCGTTTTTCTGTATATCGACAAACTAGCAAATAATTATCTTATTTTTTTTAAGAATTATTCTTATAATGATAACTACAACTTCTTCTTAACTGCTTTATCAGAAATAATTGCACTATTTCCACTCTTATCGGAGATAACAATTTTTAACTTTTCACGACCTAAAACTACATTGTTAAGTTTCTTAATCATATTCTTAGCTTTCTTTTTTGCAGCTTTGTCTTCAGTTTCAGCATCAGCTGCTGATTGGATGATTTTTTTTATTCTTTCAATTAAACCTTCAATATTTGTTACAAAACTCTCACTACCTTCACCAGACTCCATTGTAATAATTCTTGGGATCTTGATGGTTCCAGTGGATGCTTTCACAACTTTAATAGACATATCGTCTTCAGAGTCAATTTCGATTGTAAATTGCATCCCAGGATGTTTCTCTGAAGCTTCTAAATCACTTTTACGGTAACCACAGGCAACGCAGTACATACCAAAGACAAAAGTCTTACCAAAATGAGGGATATCTATCTCTTCTTCATGTAATGTCAGCTCTTTTTTGCCACACATCATACAATCTTGACCCTTCATTTCTGCCATAATTAATGATTTAGTGATTATAGTTTATAAGGTTTATGCTTAGGCTGCTTTATCGTCGAGAGAAATTGCTTTTATTGGTTGTAGAATACAAAAAGTTTAAAAACAGATGCTTGATTCTAATGATTGTGCGCCGGTAGTTTAGTGGTAGAATCCCGGCCTTCCATGTGAAGGCTAGGCATCCATTGCTCAGCTTTTTTGAAGTGAGCCGGTGACCTGGGTTCAAATCCCAGCCGGCGCACTCTTATTTTTTATTTCAAAATCGTTAACAAATAGATTTTCTAAGTAAACATTATAAAAAAGGCCTATTCTGAGACATTGTGACAGATCATATTGATAAACCTGGACTTCGGCTATTACCAGACAGCACTAGGGTCTCATTACCTGCAACAGAAGTTTCTAAATTAACACTGGGACGAGTTTTAGATTATTTGAGTATAAATGACCAATTATTTGAACATAACGTGCCAAGTGAGTGGCAAGACCGAAATAGAGCAGGATTACTGAGATATTTAGCACAAACATATTCAAAGGAAAAATTTGTGGTCTCAGATCCAAAGCTTGTGGAAGAAAATTTGAAGAGATTTGATTATGTTTTGTTCAATGGACAATGTGATCATTTTGAGTATAATTTTTGTGTGGAAGCTGGGATGAAGGGTGTGATTCAAAAAATTAATCTTGATAAAAAACGGCCCTTTAACGTTTTGTGGGAAAAAAGCACCTTAATTCCTAAAACACAATCATTGCAGCACATTGGTACTAACTTGCACCTGTATGGAAAATTTTCAGGTGAGAAAATTGTAGGGGAAGAGAATATTTTGAAACACGCATCTGTTGGTATGACTGTTGAAGCCAATGCAATTATGAAGGAATATTTAATGTGTGTTCCAATTGGAACTCAAGGAATAGTTAGGGAGATTAGAAAGTCCACTGTAAATCAAGTCAGCGTGATTTTTGGGAGATCTAAAGGTTATATTATGCAAGATGATTATTCTGCAGAGTTAACTTGTAAATACTCCGTACTTAGTTTAGTTCGTGAGAACAATATTGATATTGGTGAAATTGTAAGAGAAGTTTCGTAGTTGATTATTTATTTTTCTAAAAATCAAAGTTCATTTTCATAAGTGAAATTTGAGGAATCAAGGAGGAGTAAGGACTATGTATCCCTTTTTCTCGAAGTATTTTTGGTTCTTCTTTGTTTGTTTTTTCATCCAAAGTCACAGCTCTTTCTCCACAATATAAAATGTGACCTACTTGATAGTGGAGGTTTTTTAGTAAATATGCTATCCCTTTATTTTTTTCTGTCTCTAAAAAATTTTGGTAAAACTGTTTAAGGTAATTAACAGAACAATCAGTACGGCCCTCTGCTAATTCGTCGTTTAAAGCACGAAGACCTGTAGCAGAGCTTTGTACCCAATAAGCAAATGCTTCATCAACTGAAGAGATTAATTGGCCATTTAATCTGCCATATCTCTTTTTTTGAGTGATTTCTGATATTTTTTGATCATAATCTCTAAAAAATATTGCATGTCCGAGTTCATGCGTTAGTATCTGTGTTAACAAATCTTCTGGATTTTCAACATCAACTCCACCGATTTGTAATCCAGTTAAATCCATTGTGCCTTCATAGATTTCTCTTTTTACAACCACTGCATTGAATTTTGGATCGAAAATCCCGTATGCTTTGATGTCTGCGAACGCATAATTAGTTTCAGGAACATTTATTCCAAGGTGATCAGAAAGGTTTGCCCTAATTCTGCTTGCTACTGCAGTTTTCTTATTATCAAACTCAAATACAGGTGTTGCATTAGCACTTGAATTAGTTTGATCACCTGTTGCTGTTGAGAAAGTATATTTTAAATTATGCATCTTATATGTACTCTTGATTTATCAATTTCTATCTTTGGTAGTGAGTAATTCTGTTGTTACTTTTTAGCTGAATTTAAATAAATTATAAATTAAAAAAATAAAAAAAAAATATTTGCAAAGTTTACTTAAACTTCTTTCTAGCAAAGATTCCAAGACCAACTAAAACTGCAATTGCAAAAATAATTACTGCAGGTTTTGCAAGGCTCTTGAAATTACCATCGAATACTCCAGTGATTGCTCCTGTAAGTAAGTTTCCAGAGTTTGCTTCTTCTTGGGTTTGTTCTTCAACAACAGGGTCTTCTGCTTCTATATTACTGGTTGTTGTTGCCTCTACAGTACAACTTCGACTTTCATCTGGCATAGCACTAGTCTCAACTACATCTACTTGTCCTCGTGATTCTTTAAATTCACAAGCGTTAGCATCGTAGCAGTTTCGATCTTGACTTCCGTCTTCACTACAAACTGAATATGCAGTACAAGTCCAACTTTCAGTACAAACTACGTCTTCTTCGGAATCATCATCACGGTTACTACATCCAGGATCATCTAAATCAAATAGACCATCTCCGTCGTTGTCAAGACCATCTTCACATTCAGATCGACTTGAAGAACCACTTCCTCCACCGCCACCACCAGATGAACTGGAAGTTACAGGTGCTGAAACAGTAAAAGTTGTTTCACTTGTTGCAGTGTTTCCTGCAGCGTCA
>JABHRS010000005.1 GCA_018670085.1 archaeon
TGCAGTGTTTGAGACAGCTGTATTTGTAAGAGCATCATAACAAGTAAGATATGTTGTGAACTCATCTGCAGTATTGGGTGCGTTTAATCCACTATCAGTCCAATCATCACTTGTGATTGCAACAGTTGATTCAACGTTTGGTGCATAAGCTGTGTATGTTCCAAGACCAGTTGAATCTAAACTTACTTCACAAAAGATGTAGTCAGAAACTGCTTCAACATTAGTAAATGAAAGAATAGCTTCTGAAAAACTTGACCAAACATATGCTTCACTGGTTAATTCTACAACAGGTGCTGTAGTATCAATTGTAAAGTCAATCTCACTAGTTGCAGTGTTTCCACTTAAGTCAGATGATTCTACTACAATTGTGTAAGTCTCATCTGGAACATCACTGGTTGTTACAGTGTCAGTATATGATCCGCTGAAACCAGAGGCAATTGAAGAATCTTCGACTATATTACCTTGGCTATCTGTGATAGTTATACTAAAACTATCTGCGCCAATGTTATCAGTCACAGTCACATCAATATCAAAAGTAATTGTACTAGCACTCATTACAACATTATCATTTGGTGAATTAAAAGTAATGGTAGGCGCTAATGTATCAATTACTGAAAAAGTATAAGTTTCTGAACTTACTGTATACATCTCATCATAACAATCAATTTGATAACTGTAATCACCTAGTTCATCATAAGTGCTTGCTGATTCAAAAGCTGTAGTTGTCAATTCAGTAATTTCAAATAAGTAATCCACAACTGAGGTGTCTGGTCCAGTTATGTCTAAAAGACAGTATAGAGTTAGACTATCAACAAAGTTATCATCAATTGTAGCTTGAATTGTATATGAATTTTCGAATACAGTAGCATCAGTTACAGCAACAATAGTTGGTGCAACAGTATCATAGTAGATTGAGTATGCTAAGGTTTCAACATTTCCTACAATATCAGTTGCTGTGATTGTAGCATCAATTGTACCTTCATCAAAACTAGATGGATCAAAATCTGTAACCCAAATATCTACCCCGTTTTCATCCACAGAATCAAAACCTAAGGGACTTGTTTGTGTATTTGAACCGTCATCAAAGAAAATTGAAACTGAGTCTACTGCACTATTATCAGACACATAAACACTAAGAGTTGATACAGCACTTAGAGTGTTTGGAGTAATAGCATAGTTTTCTTCAACAATGTTATCTTCAAAACTTGGACTACTTGCATCTATAATTACATCAGAGAAAGTTGAACTTGATAATATATTACCTGACATATCTTGGACAGCGATAAAAAATGAGATTGTGTCGCCGTCATTATATTGACTAAGGATAGATAAATCACCTGTTGTGAAATAACCATTCTCTTCTTGTAGGCTATCACTTGACCAACTGATAACTGCTGGTGTGATCCCATCAGTTGTTTGCAGTGTCACGCTAAAAAGTAAATCATCGGCATATACATGCATGATAGACTCTTCGGATAAATATCCACTTTCAGTTGAGATATCATAATTTCCATTTTCAAATTGGATATCATCAATTGTGATCGCAGCTACCGATGGTAGTGCAATCATTAATACCATAAATACTAACAACATTTTAATTATATTCATATTATTCACCTTTTGTTTATTTTGGAGAATTATGAATTTTATCAGCTCTCCAAAATTACTTTTTGAGAGCTGTTTTAAGAAATTCGATGATTCCAGGTTGTTAATGCAGCTAACCTAGTTGTAAAAAAACTTACGACATTTATAAACTTTTCGGTGTATTTGTTACTATCAAGTAGTTTATTTCTGGATTTGACACTATGTTGCTAAATATTATAGAAGTGATAACATGTTTCTCTAATCAAAATTTGTTTAAATAGTTTGTGGAAATTTGAGATATTACTAAGTTAATAATAGTTAATATGCACAGAATCATTGATTCTGGCTGGAGTCGTAGGAGATAGCATCTTGAACAGTATCGAAACCTACTGACTGAGACAATGAGTTTAAAGCAAATAGATTCTTTATCATAAGCGACATTTTTATTGGAAATTTTAAGTTTGATTGGCGAATATATCTTACTACATCTCCTAATTGCTGCACACCCTCAGACTCATCTATAATTCTTTCAACCTTATTTTTGAATCCCTGCCCAACATGATCATTATATTGTTGTAAATACGTTGCAATAGTTTCTGCTTTGGCCACACTTGGAACATCTTGACCCATTGTATAAAGTAATGCTTGATCTTGGAAGTCTAATTCTAGGAAATAGTTACGATCTAAAATTGCAACTTCTCCATCGTCAGTTATTCTAAAATTTCCTGGATGAACATCTGAGTGTACATGACCGCTTGCAATTTGACTTAAATAGTTTTGAGCAAGTAATGAGACTATTGCTTTTGTATCATGACCTCGGCTTGCAAGTTCTGCTTCTTGAGTTAGATTTACTCCGTCAATATATTCTTCACGTTTAAAATATTTATTTTCAACTCCAGTTGATATTGGAACCCTAATCTTGTATTCTAGGGAACTCTCTGAGGCGGTGGGATTGGTACTTGTGAACCCATGATTTTGGTCGTAGAACTTTTTATCTTTTTCCAAAAAATTAGTGAAACTAATGTCTTTGAGAATCCACTCTCTGATGTCATCCAAAAGAGGAATTGCAATTTTGTATGCAGGATCTTTTTCTGCTTTTGCTTGAATAATTTCTTTCATCACGTTAAAAGAAACTTCTGTATGAAAATCAGCATTTGGATTTAATACTTTTACAACTTCAGTTTCACCGCTTGCTGTTACAACTTTGTAAACTGTCATTAAAGATCCACCACCTATTGCTGGTAAGAACTCTACAACTTCATCTTTGAAACCATCCCATTCTCTTTCAAGTAACATGTAAGCTGCAAGTTTACTTTGTCCTGCAACGCCGTCATAAACTTGGTTAAACTCTTGTTGGTATTCTTCTGGGATTGTTACATATTGACCAAGCATTTGTAAGAACCTTACTCCAGGGGCCCCTAGGTTTTTTGCTGCTGTTACAATGAATTCTAGAACAGATAGTTTACCTTCTGATCTGGATTTTGGTTTTCCAATAATTTTGTCAAGTTTACTTGAGTTAGTTTTTCTTTTTCTGGATTTAGTACTTTTCCTATTACTCTCCAACTCCATTTCTATTTGACCTCTTATGTTATCATTGGTTTGATTAAAATCAAGTACTTCTTTCCAGGAATCCCTGATGCCATATTCATCAAGTATATACTGAGTAAATTCATCTTCTACATCTTCACCTCTAACCATTCTTAGCTGTAATTCGGCTTCCTCATCTGAAGGGATGAAACTTCTGTTTGTTTTAACAACTTGGGCTTCGATCAAAGTTTTGATGTCTGTACTATCTTTAGGTGGATTTAATATTTGATCCATTAATAGAGGCACAACTACAAAATATAAATTTTCAATATCAGCGTTTAACACAAATTCTTCAGTAATACCTGAAATGTTTTGATACCAGGCAAGATCGGTTTTTCCAATTGGCTCTTCTAATACTTCACTCATCATCGCTGAATGGAGATCTCTTCTACCCACAGGAGATGTTAAAATACCTTTTTCCCCTGTTAAGACTGCTCTAATTATGGAGTATCTTTGATGAACTGGCGCTCTATAAAGTGACTGAGCTACTTCATCAACACTTCTTAATTGACCAACAGTAGAATATAATATTTTCTTTAGAGGGAGTTCATCGTGTTGTGATTTTAACATTGCTGAAAAAAGATTAAACATGGATTTATTGGTATCGACTTTTTGCATTAATTCTTCAAAAATAACTAAATTTTTTAAACTAGGTGTTTCCTCTTGTAGATTTAGAATACGATCAATTCTAGTAGATAATTTTTCAAAATCCGCATGAGTTGTTGCTTTTTCTTCAACAAATTTTATCACAGGAACACTAGTTCTTAAATTTTTTTGAACATGCTCATTCATTAAAAAATCATAACCTTGATCAAATGAAGTATCTAATAATCTTTCCAAAGTCATTTCTTGCAAGCTTGAGCTTTGAGAACCGTTTGGGATAAAATAAGATAGCTGAAATAAACAACTTGTATGTTCTAGATCAGATAAATCAAATTTTGAGCCTGATAAAGTTTCTTTGACAATTTTCCACCTATCTTCGCCAGATCCTTTGATAGTTGTTTTACCGTAGAGCCCTAAATAATCTTTAAATATCTGGTTTTTTTCAGATATGCTAGTAGCAGCTTTTAACTCGTGGAGTAGATAACTGTCACGTAGTTTTTCAACCATAGTATGTTCTACATTAATTCTTGATGTCTGCGTCATTTTACAAAAGGATATTTTTCTATTAATTTATCATCTGAAGTCATAGCTTCTTGAATTTCAAAGAGTGTTCTTTGATAATTTTTTGATTTAGGTTTATTTGATTCACGTTCAATTACATCATCAATATTACCTGCTAAACTTGGTGGTACACCATAAGGGAATACTGCTCTATAAGTAAGAATTTGATCACTAATGTTTTCAATGGTACTTTTTCCAGTTAAACCACTAACAATTTTTGTAATTAAACCAATAGTTATTCGGTATTCCCTCAAATTCTGACCGTCAATTAAGGGTATTTCATCACCTAACATATGTTCTCTTAATCTTTGATAAATTTGTTTTTTATCTCCAGCAAATGAGTTAACATATCTGTTAATCTTTCTTCTTCTTCTTTTTAACCAATTTGTATGTATCTCAGTTTGCTTTCTGTGTAAACTCCTTTTCTCTCCATCTTCATGGTCACGATATGATAAATCGGCAGGAGGAGGGATGACATCACTGAGTAATTCTAATAAGTCTCCTCTTCCTTCAGCAAGTTTTGGTTTCAAATGATGGTAACTCTTTCCGGCACTCTCAATGCAAATTTGATATTGCATTTTGGAAATTTTGGATTTAAACTGATCAGAATATTCTTTCAGTTTTGGGTCGCTTGTTCTAAAATTATACAGACCTGCAACAAAGAATTTCGCCATTATTTGATCTTTAACCTCTTCTTGACTATAAGAGATAAAAATTGATGAAAAAGCATTTGAAACACGTTCTGAATATTCAAAATATCTTGTTGAATTAAAAGACTCATCAATAAAATAATCATCTTCTGAAATGTCTGCTGCAAGGGATTCAACTAGTTTGACTGTTAGATCAATTTTTGTTCCAGCTATTGATAGTTCTGATAATTTATCACTATCAATTATTGAAATAATACGATCCATAGTTTCAACAGGATTATCAAATTCATCAAAAAAACCATTTGTTAGATCGTGCTCCCCATAGTTGTCTGCCGTGATGTCAACGGCACAGGTTGCTGCTTGGATGATTCCAGAAAGTAGTTTTGAATCAGAGTTTGACATACCGGAGAGACTGATTTTCTTTGGGATTATTTTTGAAATATCTTCTAACACTTCTTCTATAAATTCTATTTTATTTGAACTTGGTGAAGCATTTTTTACTGCATGATACTGAGTTATTAATGAAGTGTTTATTGCAATTAATTGATGCAAAGTAAAATCTTCTAAATAATTTCTAGATCTGAGAAACTGATCCATATCTTTGATGTCAAATGATTCAACAACATTTTTTTGATAACCCTTAGAAGCATATTTACTAACAAAGCCAGGCAAATCAGTTGTTGCATATTCTAAACCAGCAATATCAATTATCTTTGTGCTCCAAAATACGTTTAACAGACGATCTAAACTACTGCCGTGAACTGTAGCAGATTCATTTTTTTGATGTGATAATTTTTTCAAAAATATGATCCCACCATAAGGGTTTTCACCTTCTTCAACATCTAAAAGTGATCCTTGGTCCGCACGATATTCTAAGTATCTGGCAACTCCAATTTCACCACCTGCAGCATTGATTCGAGCTAGATGCCCTTCTTGAAGATGCTTGAATTCATGACCTAAAACAAAACGTAATTCTTCTTCAGATTCAATGAAATCTAATAGTCCACGTGAGAGTGAAATGTTTCCACTTAGTGATGCCAAAGCATTTACTTGTTTCCAGTTATCATTAATTATAACTTCAATATCTTCAGCACCGTCTTTTTTGCCAAAATTTTGTTGAAAGAATTCATTTACCCAAACTGATACTTGATGCTCTGGATCTAATTTCCCATATCTAGCTTCATGCTGTTTTTCAGCAAATTGGCCTACAAGTGAGTTTGCTTGGTCATTACCCGCACCAGATACCATAATGAGATAATTTTGTGCCTGTTAGTTATAAACTTTTTGGGCAGTTTACTACTAAGCAGAAGTAATCTGGTTTCTGACTACTATTTTTGTTTTTGGACAAACTCATTACTTAGAGTGTCACTATCAAGTGATTAATTGACCAAAAAGCTTATAAATGGTCACTGTACAGTGATACTATGTACAACTTAGCCAATATTGTGATGAAAAATCAGGACAATGATAGTTCTAGAGATGAGAATCCAGTGAAGTTGTACTCTGACAATCCTGCTGGAAATTTGGATTCAAATTATGTGGAATCTAATGACTTGTTTGACATTACAGACAGATTGGCAGGAGCAGTTGGTGAATTTTTTTCAGATTCTAATCCCAGTAATACTAAAGATAGAATTGCTAGATTTCAGGAAAATATGTATGTCTATCACAGTGATTTGAATGCTAGATTAAAATTTTTGCCAGAAAGTTTGAGTGAAGATCACTATAAGTTAGGATTATCCGATGATAGACTAATACTGCAAGCAATTGAGAATTATGTTGAAGCTCATGATGATTTCTCTGGTCATCAAAAAGAAATTATGTATGCTGCTATTGAAGGTAGAAGTATTGATATGAGGGTATTCATGGGATCAGATGAAGTTCAAACGCTTCTGAGGTTGTTTGTTAAGGAAAAGGTTGATCCTTCGCTGGTTGTAGTTCCAACTTATGCTGAGATATCTGAGTGGCAGTCATGTGCAGATGGAACAGAAAGTATTGACCATGAATTGGAAACTCAGTGGCAAAAGGATATCTTTAATAGACCCGAAGAGATGGAAACCACTCGTATTCTTCCTGCATCCACAGATGAGATTGAGACTGCTTCTATCTTGGTCGCAGCTGATCCTGAATTAGAGGTAGAGACAGCTGAATTCCTCTATGGAACTGTTCCATTTAGCGATCATAAAAAGACTGTTGTGGAAGGTCCTATGGATGCTGTTGCGGCGTTAGATTTGCACACTAAATATTCATTTGGTGGATAATAATTTTACTAAACATTTTAACATTCTAAGTATTTCTCTTTTCAAGTGACTACAAATGTTTTTATACTAGCTAGGATCTTACGATATTACCTTTTACGAATTCGTAAGAAGAGGTTTTCGTGCTAGAAAAACCAGCTGGTTGGGGTTTTCGAACCTTGTAAAAACCTGTCTCGAAAGTTTCGTAAAAGGTATCTTTTTTCTGAATTGTGGATTTTTGAAGTAAAAAAATACAAAGTTTTTTGAAGCAATCTATCGTTTCTAATATCTATGAGTCAAAAGTTACAAAATGCTACAAAAAATCAAGAGACAGTATTTGTTTTCAGTGCGCACTCTGATGATTTTGTGATTGGTTGCGGTGGAACTATTGCAAAATATGCCAAGCTTGGAATTAACGTTCGATGTTATGTATTCAGCTATGGAGAAAAATCACACCCATGGATGGCTGCTGCCGAAGTTAAAAAGATGCGAGCCGATGAATGCTACGCTGCCAGTGAAGTTTTAGGGTGTAATACCAAAATTTTTGATTTAATGGAACTTAGCATTCGCTCAGATGCCAAATTGAAAGGCACAGTTAAATTTTTAGAAAAACAAGTTGAAAAGTATAGACCAAGTAAAATATTTGTGCACAGCAAAGAAGATCCCCATCCTGATCACAAGGACGTTCATGCACTAAGTATGCAACTAATAAAGAGAATTGATGAAAAATTAATCCCTGATGTTTATGTATACTCTGTATGGAACCCTTTTGAGTTTAAAACTACTTATCCTTCAATGTTCGTTGATGTGAAAGATAATTTTGAAACAAAACTTGAAGCTATGCGAAAATTTCCAAGCCAAACAGTTCATGTAATCTTTCCAGTGTTTTTATTGCTTTTTAGAGGATTCAAAGATGGATTTTTCAGTGGACATAAACTTGCAGAGAAATTCTTTTTAGTTAAAACAAGTAGTATTACAGCAGTCACAGCAGTTAAAAAAAAGATTAAATTAAAAGAAAAAAGATTAAAATAACATTCAGAGAAAAATAACAATTAATAATTAACAGTAGATATAGGAAAATGGTGCTTTAATGAAATCAAAAAAGATTGCGAATAATGGATCCAAACATCAATCCAAAAAGCACATTAAACCAAAATTATTGATTGTAGCTGATACTTATGAACCTAAAGTTGATGGGACTTATATTTTTATGAAAGAATTTATCAAACGTACAACAAATGATTTTGATATTTCTTTACTTGTACCACGCTATCGGAATCAGAAAGACACAAAACATTTACACTTTGTTGATGTATCAAAAAGGTTTGTTTTATCTGGCTACTCAAACGTTGCTATTAGTTTTCGAAACCTGCGAAAAACTATCAAGGCGATCAAAGAAAATGAGATTATATTTATTCAAGGTCCTGCGTTACTTAGTTTCTTTTCAATGTTTTTGGGTCGACGTTATAAAAAAAAAGTTGTTAGTTATTTACATGTGTTAGGTTGGGAACTGTTTGAAAAATTTCTACCAATAAAATTTTTTGATTTCTTTTTAAGAATGACACGTAGAATGTCAATGTGGTTTTATAATTTCAATGATATTGTTTGTATCCCATATGCTGGTGTTAGACGTGAATTAGTTAAAAGTGGTTTGAATTGTAGAGCAGAAGTTGCAAATTTAGGGGTTGATATCAAACGCTTTTCACCAAGTACACACAAAGCAAAAAGTAAAACTGCAATTGGAATAGCTGAACATATCCAAGTTATCGGATATTGCGGCCGGGTATCAAAAGAAAAAAATGTCTTAACCTTACTTGAAGGATTTAAGAAATTGCGTGGACAAAGTGATTTAGTTTTGTTAATTGTAGGAGATGGTGATCCTGAAATTATGGATGAACTCCGTCGACAAAGTAATTGTGTTTGCACTGGTTTTGTAGATGATGTTGAAAAATACATGCAGGCAATGGATATTTTTGTAATGCCTTCATTAACTGAAACAACTTCACTTGCAACACTTGAAGCAATGTCTTGTGGATTGCCAGTAATTAGCAGTAAAGTTGGATTTATTGCCTCATACTTAGAGAAAGGATTTAATGGTGAATTTTTTCCTCGTGAAAATTCTACAATGCTCTCTATTAAAATTGAGAAATTTTTACGTGAACCATTGTATGCTGGTGGCCTTGGCCATAATGCTCGTAGGAAAGTTGCATATTCATTCTCTTGGGATCGCAGTGTGAAAAAGATTTCACGGATTCTGAAGAAGGTTCTTGGAGAGACTTAGGTTCTTGTGTTTTATTTTATTTCTGATTTCATTTGTTGATGTTTTGATCCTGTAGAGGTATATACCTTATAGGCATAAGTCTTAAAAGCAAACTGAAAAACCAAAAGTAGTGATGACATACTATACAAACGAAGGGGAAAATGCTGAGGAGAAATTTTCAGCTGAAGATGGAGAGATTAGCAGCGAAGAAGAAGGCTTTATCAAAGGTTTTGAAGATGAAGAAGAAGCTGAAGAATGTGCTGAGTGCGGAAGTGCAATGCATGAAGAAATTGTCACCAAAATAATTGATGGTGAAGCTGTGAAGTTCTGTGGTAATGCTTGTGCTAAGGATTATGAAGATAGTATATAGGTGTTAATTTTTTTCTTTTTATATTTTATTTTTTTCTTGTTTTTGGGAGTATTTAGTTCATTTTGGATCTGTCTTGTGATTGCCAAAAATTACTAACTGAGTTGAACTTCATTCTTAATGTAGGAGGGAAAGCTTCTGACTGTTGAATATTTAACTACCTCTAGGTAGTTTTTCTAAAGATAATCTTATAAATATACTGTGATCTGGACTCATATGGCTTTTTTTGCGCGAAAAATATCTGAAATTGATGACAGCCTTAGTAACTTAAGGGAAAGTTGCCTTTATGATGAAGGTTTAACTCGCAGAATTACTGCTGCCTTAATTGGTGATTCATTATCTCATTCCGATGCAATTGAAGAAAATTCTAGCTCTCAAGTGACTTTAAAAAGATTAGAAGAAGCTTGGAACTTTGCTGTAGTTAATATAAATGAAGATTTATCCCATTCATCCATATGTGATATTGCAGCAAAAGTTGAGCCAATTAATCATAGTTATAGAACTGACAATGTTTTGATACCAGGTTTTGATAGGGTGGTTAGATCAGGTGTTAGACCGATAAAAATTAGGCGAGAAATGAATAACCTAATTTATCACATCAAAGACGAATCTAACCAAGATGCACCTAGTCTAAAGGCAGCAGAGATAAGTCTGTATGGCCTGTTTATTCACCCATTTCAAGATGGAAATGGAAGGACATTTAGGTTACTTCATAATTTGTTATTGTACAAAAATGGTATTCCACCAGTTGTGATTAGAAAGTCTGAGAAGAGACCCTATAAGATGTTAATTGCTGCAGCACAAGATGGTTTCAATGAGAGAGTGGGCCAGGCAGATATGTTCTCAGCAAATAGATCTTTTGGAGAGATGAATTATTTTGGATTTATGTTGGACAAAGTACAAGAGAGTATAGAAGAGTTATCAGGTAGGTACACAAAATTTAGGATGTATGATGTGGAGTGCTATTTTAAAGGCAATGGTAAACAACTGCATGGTGTTCGTGAAATGCTTCGCCGTGGTTGTACTGCAGGTGGTTGGGTATTTAAATCATCACTGGATTTGCCAAAAAGAACTGTTCGAGTTGTCACTGATGCACCGTTTGGAATTGTTAATTCAAACATGTTAAACTACACAAAAGATAGATCATGGTTTAAAGGATATGAACTAATTAAAAGGAGAAAATAATTCTAGAATTTTTATTTCAACACAACTGTCTCTGCCATCTCAACTTCAAGCTCATCTGCATCAACTCCCCGGTCATGTTTTAGAATGGTCCCACACATTTTACAGTGCACAGCATCTAAATCATGGGCTTCGGTACCACATTTCTTACAAGTGATGTTTTGCTTGTGGCCTGAAGTAACTAATACTTTTAGCAATTTTCCAAGTTGCCAAGGAATAAGTGCAATACCTGAGAGGATCATAAAAACAGTTACAACCTTACCAAGGCTAGAAAGCGGTGTAATATCCCCATAGCCAACAGTTGATAAGGTAACGATTGCAAAGTATAGTGAATCAAAAATTGTCCCAAATCCACCTGGATTGATTTTGTTCTCAACTGCCCAAATTAAGCCTGCAAACATGAAAATGATAGTAAAAACTGTTAAGACAATTCTGATTACAACAATCTCAGTATCTGAAAGTACCCCAAACAAAGTCTTCTTAGATTTGAACATTCTTTGAAACCTTAAGACCCTAAGTAGTCTGAAAATTCTTAAAATTCTAAATATCCTAAAAAAAGTTAGGTTAATGAAGTTTACAACTACAGGCAAAATTGCAATCAAATCTATTAGGCTGTAAATATTAAAGAAATGTTTAGTTTTGTTTCTGGCAACCCACATCCTTAAGGTATATTCTACAATAAAAATTGCAACTAAAATTAATTCAGCTATTAGTAAATATCTGGCAGCTGGACCTTCAAATCCATAAGTTTCAACCATAAATAAAACAATTGCCAAAAAGTTTGCAAAAAATAAACCACCTTCAATCCAAATACCATACTGAGATTCATAGTTATCTAAATGGGTTGCAAAGAATCCTTTGGTTTGATGAAATATAGAATATTCAATATCATCTTCATCGTCATTCATTCTTTCAATGGTTGATTTCTTTGGTCTAATTTTTCTTTTAGAAGATTTTGATTTCTTAGTGTGAGTTGCAGCTGACTTTTTGCTTTTAGATTTCTTGGAAACAGTTCTTACTTGCTTTTTGGACTTGACAGTAGCTTTTGGTTTACTATTAGACTTAGAACTATTCTTTTTCAATCCAGCCATCCATGTAAAAAGACTATTTTTTAGTTTATAAAAGTTAGCTTATTTATTTGGCTCAGATCGAGTAGTTTTGCACTTTTGTATATGATCTGCTGTGGTAATAGGAGGCCCTGTGTGCGCCCTTTTCCAAGTTGTTTGGAATGATTATTCTCTTAAAACTGCATGCACCCTTGGAGCACGATTAATATCAAGCACAGTTACAATTAGTTCTTCAGTAACCGAATATGCATTCTGATCTTCACAAATAACTTTTACACTATACTCGCCAGCATCAGTAAAATCAGCTTGCCTAATACTACCTTGCATCCAACCTTTAAACGCAATTGAGCCAACTCTGCCTTTACTATCAGTACAAGATGCTGTAATCTCGATCCTTTCACCCTCACTAATTGTAAGAGTAGAATAATCTAAGCTTAAAGTTGGGGCAACAGGACACTCGAAACATTCATATTGGTATTTGGTACCAACTGAATATCCAGTAATTCGCTCTAAAGTTCCATCAACTTTATTTGCACTCAGTAAATACTGTTTTTTGGAACATGTTCCATCTTGACATTCATAAAGCTTCAAATTTGCATTATCTGCACACCAAAGACCAGTATCAATGATAGAAGATGATGCAATAAAAGTTTTTGTTTCAGTTTTTTGAGGCTGACAATCAAGTACTAACTCTTGATTTGATTCAACCTGAACTGTAGCAAAGACAATACCTGAAACTATAATTAGGAAAATAGAGATTATAGTTATATAAATTGCAATCTTGGATTTTGTGACCATGTAGCTTAGAATTGTGAATTATTGTTTTAAGGATTTGGAGCTTAGAGAATAATGATTAGAACAAAATGGTTGAAAAAATAGCTAATTGATAATTTGGGACATGTTTTGAATATATTTATAAAGCCGAATTTGTTTCTAATAGATATGGTATCAGTATGGTTTTATGCAATTGGAAGTGTCATTTTAGTTAGTTTAATCTCACTTGCTGGTTTATCGTTCTTCGCGTTAAGAAAACAACAAATTTCAGCAAAAACATTGTTGTTACTAGTTAGCTTATCAGTTGGTACATTAATTGGAGGAGCATTTTTACATCTACTCCCAGAAGCTGTTGAAAAAAATGGATTTGGAATTGATGTGTCTCTTGCAGTACTTGCTGGTTTTGTAGTGTTTTACATTTTAGAATCATTTGTTCATTTGCACCACAGCGATGTATCAGGTGTTAAAAAATCAAAAAAGAAGTCACAGAAACATAACGATAATAAACATGCATTAAAACATCATCACCACCACGCATACCACTTAGGTATTATGAACTTAGTTGGAGATGGAGTTCACAACTTTATTGATGGGCTAGTAATTGCTGGGAGTTATTTTGTTAGTATTCCTGTTGGAATTGCAACTACAATTGCAGTGATTGTTCATGAGATCCCACAAGAGATGGCAGATTTTGGAGTTTTATTATATTCAGGCTTAAGTCGAATGCGAGCTTTGTTTTACAATCTAGGATCAGCTGTTCTGGCAATTGTTGGCGCAATTGTTGGCTTACTGATTGGGAATGAAAGTTCTTATCTTGCAACTTTTTTGTTACCGTTTGCAGCTGGTGGATTCATTTATATCGCAGCTGCTAATTTAATTCCAGAACTTCAAAATGAGAGAGGACTTAAAAGTTCAGTTACTCAGCTTGGAATGATTGTTTTAGGGATTGGATTAATGGTAGGATTATTGTATTTAGAAGTTGGTGCTTAGAATTTTTTTAATTTTTTTTCGTTCTTTTTAAATTAAAAGTTAGAAAATTTATATTTATTAAATGTATAATAATAATTCTTAGAAACAATCCCATAAAGGTTTTTGTAGCTCAATTGTTTCTGGACCTATAGCTACCATTTTAGCAATTGCAAGAGAAGAGTTCCAATATTTATCATCATGATCTACTTCGTTTCCATCATGATCGGAAATTACAAACCCATCTTCATCAGTTAATGGATAAACACCATCAGTTGGTTCGCCAACACCATCAGACAAAAGACATAATGCTTCAACCATAGCATACCCTCTTAATGATTTTTGATTTTCTAAGTTATATTTTCTTGATCCTGCATTGATTAAAGAAATATCATCAGCTGTTACAACACCAAAACTGAAATGATCTTCGGGAGAATTAATCTCTTGATAATTGTTTAAAGCAATTGGTCTCTCTCGATCTGGATTTATCCCAATTACAAAATATTCCTTTTTACGAAATTCAACAGTGTCTCCTATAAAATATTCAATTGACATGTTAAAATGTTAGAAATGATTGTTTTTAAATATTTTGGTGTTTAATTGAGAGAGAGATTTATAGTTCAAACTCTTCAATGAAATCTAAAATGATAGAATACTTCTCTAGAAATTTGAAGCCTTTTTCTGACAAAGAAATATGTTTGCGACCCTTGCGATCCAATTCCTCAACCAGTAAACTTTTCTCAAGTAACTCCTTGTAATAACCTTGGAAACTTTGGCTTGAAATGTTAGAGTATCTAAGTAGTGGAGTTGGTTTAATCTTATTGTGATGTTTTTGAACTACTTTTAGGATTGAGTAGATGATCTCTAGTCGATCGCGACGTTTGTTTGGTTTTGTTGAGATATCAATCATTTCCCTTCCAACCTCTGATGCACACGATGATAAATAATTGCGAATATGCTAATTGATGCTAAGTAAATTAATATCTTAGACTCAAAGTGAATAATGATTCTCTGTGAAACTAACAAATTTAAAATCCAGAAAACTGAAATCAGAAGGTATAATAATTTTGGACTAAAAAATGAGCTCTTTCTTTTATTTTCTGCCTTATGTTTGCTAGTCATAATATGAACTCCAGCTGCTAGAATCAAAGCTAATTGTGCTGCAATCAGAACTGTTTGAGTTCTAAAATAAATAGTTGGAATCATTAATACAATTGAAGCCACTACAAAAAAGACAAATATTTTCTCTTGAGTTAATTTGAATTTTTTTAGATGTTTAATTAACATGGTTGCAAGTAAATACAACAAAGCAATTGTACTGAATATTGAAACTACCAAAAGTACCAACCTTTGAAGTCCAGGTATGGCCCTTAACTGACTTTTTCCAAGGTAGAGAATAAAACCCATATGAATCATTCGAACTAAAAATGCGAATGAAAAAAACAAGAATATTTTTCGAAATAAAGAAATTCCTTGATGATTTGTTAACTCTTCAATTTCTTTTGTCTTAAAATATGTTGCCAAACAAAAACCAAGAATCAGAATAAAATATAAAAGTTCGACGATAAGATGAGTTAGTCTTGCTGGGATTCCAAAGATTAACGGTGGTGGCATACTGCTAATAACGGATTTTCCCTTTATAAAATCTGTGGACAAATGATGTACATTATTACTGCTTTTTGTTTTTATATCAAAGTGGTATTTCTATTGCTGTGACATAGAAAATCTATGTTGTGAATAAAAAAGTTGTATCCGAGGTACAAATAAAATGGTAATGAAAAAAAGTTTTAAAAAAATTATGGCAGCAGGAATTTTAGCTACACTTGCAGTTGGAACAATTGGTGCAACAGCGGCTTTTGCAGATGATGGATCTGATGATGAGTATAAACAGAACATGGACTTGCTACGCGATGCAATTGATTCAAACGACTACGATGAATTCATTTCAGTATTATCTGAAATTGATGAACTAGCAGTTGAGCGAATGACAGTGGAAGCATTTGACCAGATGGTTGAGATGCATGAATTAAAAGAAGAGATTAAAGATACAGTGGAAACTGGAACTTACGATGAATGGGTCGCACTTGTTTCAGAACTACCAGGTGGTCAAGGTTTAATTGATACAATTGATGAAAGCGAGTTTGATACTTTGCGTGAATTAAATGAAGCACATGAAAACCGTGATAAAGAAACCGTTAGAGAATTATCTGATGAATTAGGTCTTACTGAACTTCGCGATGAAAGACGTGAAAACCGAGAAGAGAGACAAGAGCAACGCAAAGATGATAGGCAAAACAGAAGATCAGCTTTGCAATCAGGAGATTATGAAGCATGGGAAGAAGCTATTGCAGGAACTCCAGCTGAAGAAAAGCTAGGAGATATAATTAACGAAGATAACTTTGATGAATTAGCTGAGGTACATGAACTACACAAATCTGGCGAGCATGAGGAAGCAAAAGCTGCAGCTGAGGAGCTAGGCTTACCTGAGAAGGAAAGTTCAGTTAGAAATGTAATTCGTGGATTTCGAGCACGGTTTGTTGGATTGTTTAGGTAAGTAATTGCCTTTTTTTCTTTTTTATTCATTTTTGGAATATTGTTTGTTTCAGAACTTAGTAGAATAATATTTGATAATTAACAACCTCTTTTGGAAGGGCTGCAAACCTCTATGCACACATATGAATCAAGTGGCCCTTCCTTTTTTTCTAAGCTTTTGCTGGATTAATTTAATTTTAACGGAAGCTTTTGGCTGTGTAAACCAGTAGATTTATAAAGGAATCCGGTTACGTAGTGTTTGATGTCCTTATGGAAGGAAAAGTAAAATTTTTTAACGACAGCAAAGGCTTCGGCTTTGTTACAGCTGACGATGGGAACGAATATTTCGTTCACATTTCAGGTGTTGCAGAAGGCGTAACTTTGAGAGAAAATGATCATGTCTCATTTGATGTTGTTGAAGGCGATCGTGGACCAAAAGCAGAGAATGTACAACTGATTGAATAGAATCTTCTAATCATATCGTATTAATACAATTAGCTTATTAAATAAACAATTTTTTTCTTTTTTTTTAATATTTCTGATTAATAATTTTTAGAATGTTAATTTCTGATTTTAGAATTAATTAATCAATAACTTTAATGATACTAACTGGGCAATCTTTTGCGGCACGTTTGTTCTCTTCAATCTCATCTACTGAAATTTCTGCAATATACACTTCTTTTTTTTGAATGGAACCTTTAAGATCGCTCTTTCCATCTTCATCTGAAATACTCCAACGGCTAGGGGCTTGTTCCACACAGCTGTTACAACCAATGCATTTATTTCGATAATGAATTATCTTTGCCATCTAACTTTTCCTTCTTAAACTTTTTATTCTGAAGATGAAATTCTTTTTTACTTAAATCAATAACTGAAGTGAAGTGAGTTACGATCTCTGCACTAATTAAAGAGCTATTTTCTTTGACAAAATTTATAGTTGCCCGCTCTTGATTCAAATCAACCAAAGGTAAATTAGTTCTTTGTTTTAAATCTTGAATTTTTATGGATTTCTTTACCCTTTTCTCAATTAAGGAAAGTAACTTACGGTCAATAACTTGTAATTCTGTTCTCATCTGTTGAACTTTTTCTTTATTATTCATTTTTTTCCTCTGTCACTTGTGTCTTGGATTTTTCACTATTAGTATTATGCTGGCCATCAGTTCGCTGTGCATCAACTATTTTATACAATTTGTCGTTTGCTCTAACTTTTTCTGGTAATGGAATAGTCACCACATCGCCCTTTTTTGCGGTGTCTGATTTTTGATCGTTAACTAAAATTTCTGTGACTTTGGAATTCAAAGCACCAGTTGTAGGTCCAGTGATTAAGATATCATCGCCGACACTTAGAGTATTTGCTTCTAGATGAAATTCAGCAACTTGGACTTTATTAAAATAATTCTGCGCTCGACCCAAGTAAATTTTTTCTTTAGTTGCTTTGGATCCGTAAGCTGCACTCCAATCACCAAGTTCTTTTCCAAGGTAATAACCGCCATGCCAAAATCCACGATTAAAAACAGTCTCTAAACGTTTAATCCACGCGTCAATTTTTTCTTTAGTATAAGTCCCATCTAAGTATGCTACAATTGCTTGATTGTAACAAGAAACAACAGTATCAACATAATCAGGGCTACGTCCACGGCCTTCGATTTTTAAAACTGAAACGCCAGCATCAATAATCTTATCGATGAACCCGATAGTACAGAGATCTTTTGGACTCATGATGTATTTGTTATCAATTCTAAGTTCATCGCCAGTTTCTTCATCAATTACTTTGTAACTTCTACGGCAATTTTGCAGACAAGCTCCCCTATTTGCGCTAGAGTTATAAGTTGCTAAACTCATATAACACTTCCCAGAAACCGCAACACAAAGAGCTCCGTGTACAAAAAGTTCAATCTCAACAAGCTGTCCACTTGGTCCAGTGATATTCTCTTCTTTAATTTTTTCTGAGATATATTCTACTTGTTTGATTGTAAGTTCACGGGCAAGGACTACAACGTCAGCAAAGCTTGCGTAAAATTTTAAGGTTTCAAAATTACTAACGTTAGCCTGCGTTGAAATATGTACTTCTAAATTAATTGATCTTGCATAGCTCATAGCAGCAACGTCACTACAAATAACTGCAGTTACGCCGTGTTCTTTTGCTACGTCGCATATTTTTTTCATTAAATTCATATCATGATCATACATGATAGTATTTAGAGTAAGATATGTTTTGATTTTGGCTTCTTTACAAATTTTGACAATTTCTTTCAAATCTTCAGTTGAAAAGTTATTCGCAGCACGTGCACGCATGTTCAATTGTTCGATACCAAAATATACTGAGTTACAACCTGCGTTGATGGCAGCTCTTAAAGATTCAAAGGATCCAGCTGGCGCCATTATTTCAATTTTGTCTCTGGTTCTTGATGCTGTTTTATCGGCAGCATTATTGTTAATTGTCATAGAAGTGACTATTTTTGTTGTGATTTTTAAATGTTAGGCTCCCAGATTCAAAAGTGTTGGATAAGGTTTATAATATGGATTTTTGAAAAATATATATATGAAAAAAGGTTATGAAATTAGTTCAAGAGAAGTTGTGTTATCTTACTTGGAAAGGCTATCCTTGGGAGTAATTGCTCCAGATAAATTTGAAGTTTCAAAGTTAATTGATCCGAATATGTATTTTTCAGCCAATTTCATTCTAAAAGCTATACCAGGGGCATTTGGAGGAAGGCGAATACAGAATAGAAGCAGTTGTGAACGTAGCAAATTATACCCAAGAGATGTTTACAAGTTAATCGAATTTCCAGCAGTTCCAAAGGATGTAACATTTGCCTTGTATAAGGCTGGTAAGTACCTTCGAAAGCTGTACAGGAACACAGTTGATTTGACTGAAAAGCAAAGGAACTACAGATTGCCGGAGTTTAGTTTTGGTTTCGCGATAACTCAAAGAGATTCAGTTTTGGCAGCATTGAGTGCTGTTGCTGAGAATTCTCTTGAGAAACAATATATTCTCCCAGAGGAACTGGTTAAATTGGGAAGGAAAGATTTGGATAGAGGAAATATAGTGATCGCAACATTACAAACCTTAGCATTTGAAGAAGAGGTTGAATATATTTTGATGCCTAAAGCAACAGGTGGTATTAGTAATTGGGCATTTAGACCAAAACAAGTTTAATTATCTATTGGTGCTGTGGTGAAGTTTGTACCCACAGGGATTTATATCTATTTTGAGCATAAGGAGTAATATGGCAAACGATACATACCGAGAAGGAAATATTAGAAAAATGATTGAATTGGATTCAGCTGTTCCAAATACCATTGCGGAAGCTTATGTTGCTTGGGCTGACAATTTGGCACCAAGAAGAAATCCAGACTTTTTCCCAGAACAGTATTTACAAAATGCCCAAGATGCTGTTAATCCAGCAGAAAAAAGTTTACAATATGTATGGGCAGCTTCAGCATTTTTATCTCAAACTAACTATGTTGGAGGCGCTGAACCGATTAAGAGTTTGTTATCAAAGGCTGCAAATTATCGCGTTGAAGCTGGATTGGATCATGAAGCAAGAGAGTTGGAGTCTTTGGCTAACGGGGCTGAGCACATAGTTCGAATCTCATCTATGTATCGAAGTGAAGTGTTGGGGCTTGAGAAAAAAGTTGCAACAGCAAGAAAAGTGCCGGATTTTTCTGCGAATTGGTGGCTTAGAGGAGCTATATATTAGTTACTTGCAGCTGAAAATTTCTACGAATAAACTGGCAGATGCATTACTGGCGTATTAGTTGTTACTTTGCAGTAAGTTTATATATAAATAGTCCTCCTGATATTGAATGTCAGAGCGGACCCCACCCAGTATTTTGTTGGAATCTATTCTAAACACTATGCCAACTGCGGTTGTGGTAACTGACATTTCTAAAGAACAGATCATTGAAATTGCAAATCCTGCTTTTCTTAGACTCAGTAGATATTCTACAGAACAAGTGATTGGTAAATCAATTTCATTGTTACAACCTGATGATTTGTCGCGGACACTAAGAGAAGAAATTTATGATAACACGATGAGTGGAAATGAATATAACGGAAGAGTAATGATTGAAGATTCAACTGGCGATCGGTTTCCAGTTTTGCTACACACATCTAGAATTTGTGCACGCGATGATGATAGCAAGGTGATTGCACTGCAGGCTACAATGGCAGACTTACGTCAAGTTGAAAGACGACAGCAACTTTACACTATGGGTTTGGCTGCTGCAGGAATCGGACATGATTTAGGAAATAAATTACAGGGCATTTTGGGAAATTTGGAGCTTTTGGATACAATCAACAATCTTGATGAGAAAGGAAAATTGGCTCTTGCGCGGGCTTTGAACGCTACTATGGAAATGCGAGGAATATTTTCTGAGTTTAATTCTGTTGGTAGTGCGCAAAAAAACAAACATTCAAAATTAAGATTGAATGAGTTAGTTGCATCTGCTATACCAGAAATATTTAGAAACTACATATATTTTGGGCATCAAGTCAAAATTACAGAAGTTTATTCTTCAAATGGAAATATTTTTGCAGATGAGGTTGGTGTTAAACGCGTTGTCGATAATATTGTTAGAAATTCAATTCTGGCTATCTGTTCATCCAAAAAAGGAGATGAAGTTTTACTTAGAACTTATGATATGGTAGTGGATGATCTAATTAAATCTTATACAGGTGAAATGGTCAAATTGAGAGGAGATTATGCAATTTTGGAAATTGAGGATAATGGTCCAGGAATTGAAAAGAAGGTATTGCATAAAATATTCCAACCTCTCTACACAGGTAGAGCCACTGCTGATGGGGAGTTGAAAGGAACTGGGCTGGGTCTTAGTATTGTAGACAGAGTGATTCAAAATCATAGTGGAGTATACATGAGTATTGAAAGTGAAGTAGATAATGGGGCACTGTTTAAAATATATTTTCCTAGAACCGTTTGAGATTATTTGCTGATGGCCATTTAGAATTTTTTAAAAAATAAAAAATAAAAAAAAAAAAAAAAAAAAATGAATTTGGTAGTTCAAAAGTAAGGCTTCGCAAAGTTATACTTTGCTCGGCACACGGCCTACCCACGACCCAGCTTCTCCGCGTTCGCTTTGAGAAAAGCAAAGCTCAGGTCGAATAGTAAGGTTCTTTCGAATATTATTTGCCGTGCCAAGATTGGCCATGTATGCGCCCTTACTTTTGAATCAATAAGTGTAGTTTACAACTTCTTAAACTTCAGTAACAATGAATTTGTTATCACGCTAACGGAACTAAGTGCCATTGCACCACCAGCTATCATTGGATTCAAAAGCCACCCAGTCCAGGGATAAAGGAGTCCTGCTGCGATTGGGATTCCAAGCGAGTTATACGCAAGTGCCCAAAACATGTTCTGCCTAATTTTACTCATTGTTTGCTGACTTAACTTAATTGCTTTTGGCACACTCATCAATGAAGATTTCATGAGTACAATTTGGCCAGCTTCCATTGCAACATCAGTACCTGTGCCCATTGCGATTCCTATGTCAGCTTGTGCGAGTGCAGGTGCATCATTAATACCATCACCTACCATCGCAACCTGATGATTGAGTCTGTGAAATTTATTCTGTAATCTTTTAACATGTTTTGATTTATCTTCTGGTAGAACTTCTGCGAATACATTTTTTGCGGGAATTCCTGCAAGCTTTGCTATTGCTCTTGCAGTGCGGACATTGTCTCCTGTAATCATGTATGATTCGATCTTCATCCGTTTTAAAATTGCAATTGCTTTTGCTGAATCGTCTTTGATCGCATCAGCTACTGCAATGATCCCAATTATTTGTTTCTTAGGTTTCATTGCTCCAAGTAACATGGCAGTTTTACCTTGTTCTTCTAATCGCTCAATTTGATGTTTAACAATTGTTGGGGTTGGAATTTTGTGCTTTTGCATTAGTTTGATGTTCCCAAAGTAGTACTGGTTTCTTGATATCTTAGCTTGGACTCCATGACCAACAATTGCCTTGAAATCTGTTGATTTTTTTAGAGTTACTTTTTTTGATTTTGCATAGTTAACTATTGCCTCAGCGAGTGGATGTTCTGAAACTTTCTCAATGCTAGCTGCGATTTGTAGTATCTTTTCTTTACTGTTTTCACCAATACTGATTAAGTTAGTTAGTTCAGGTTTACCTTTAGTGATAGTCCCTGTTTTATCAAAAATAATTGCTTTGATTTTGTGAGCTGTTTCCAATGCTTCACCGCCTTTGATTAAAATACCATGCTCTGCTCCCTTACCAGTTCCAACCATGATAGCAGTTGGAGTTGCTAGACCTAATGCGCATGGACAGGCAATAACAAGTACTGCAACTGCTGCGATAATTGCAAAACCTAGGTCTGCGTGAACTAAGGAAAACCAAGTTGTGAATGTAAGTAACGCTATGAAAATTACAGCTGGTACAAAATAACTTGAGATTAAATCTGCGTATCTTTGAATTGGGGCTTTACTTGTTTGCGCATCTTCAATTAATTTTACAATTCTTGCTAAGGTAGTATTAGCCCCAACCTTAGTTGCTCTAAATTGGAAAGCACCAGTTTTGTTAATAGTAGCTCCGATGACAGTATCACCTTTTTGTTTGGTAGTTGGAATACTTTCACCAGTTACCATACTCTCATTAATTGTGGAATGTCCTTGAGTGATGACACCATCAACTGGAATTTTTTGTCCAGGTTTTACTAAAATTATGTCACCAACTTTTACTTCATCAATTGGAATTTTGATTTCTTGTTTTTTTCCTTTAACTGTTCGAATCACTGTTGCTGTCTTTGCACCAAGTTGCATCATTTTTTGAATAGCTTGACTTGTTTTTCCTTTAGCAATTGCTTCCATATATTTTCCCAAGATTACTAAAGTGATTAGTACAGCTGAAGCTTCGAAATATTGATGCGCGGCATTTCCATGCATCAGTACGATAACAACCGAGTAAAAGTAAGCTGCACTGGTACCCATAGCGATAAGTGTGTCCATGTTACTAGTTTTGTTTTTGAGCGCAGCCCAAGCACCCCTGTAAAACTGAGCTCCAACGTAGAATTGAATTGGAGTAGCTAAAGCGAATAGGATATAATTTTGAAAAGGAATTGGGTTATTCATAAAACCCATACCAAGGATGAGAGCAGGTGTTGCCAGAATTGCGCCAATTAATAGTTTGAGTTTTAATGTGCGCATTTCACTTTCTTGAATTTTTTTGATCTTCTTTGCAGCGTCACCTTGGATCAAAGTTGCCTGATATCCACGGTTTTTTACAGCTGCTTGAAGTTTTGGGATAATTTCTTTTAATTGAATTTTTTCACTGAATGTAACGTTTGCTTTTTCAGTTGCGTAGTTTACGGTTGCATCAATTACACCAGGTACTTTCATAAGAGCTTTGCTGGATACTTTCACACAGCTTGCGCAGTGCATACCTGAAATTTGTAGTTGGACTTTTTGTGGTTTTGTCATTTTTTTCTCCTGTCTTTCTTTTATTCTTTTTATTTTGTATTGTTATTCTTATTTCTCTGCGTAATTGATAATATCTATCTTACACGCATTATGTTCTTTGCAGTGAGCTTCGCATTCCTCTGCGCGGGATTGGTCTTTGAATTTTAAGTGACACTCATCACATTCGAAAAGTGCTTTGTTCTCATTAATTGTTTTTGTTACCATTTTTATGCGTCTTAATTAGTTCTTTTTATGTACTACATGCTCACAATATTCATGCATATGTTCATCAATCATTTTCATTAATGGTCTAATAGTTTTTTTGTTCAATGCATAATATTTGTATTTACCAACTTTAGTTGCAAAAACCATCCCACAAGTTTCTAGACGCTTGAGGTTGTGAGAGACCATGGTTTGCTCAAATCCAGTGTCCTGACAGATCTCAGTTACATTCCTTTTACCTTTTCTGAGTAGGTTGATGATTTGTAGTCGGTTGGGGTTGGATAGTGATCCAAAGAATAGTTGATATGTATCTAGGCTGTGTTTCATCTTATATGATAGAAATATCATATGATATATAAATCTTGCGTATTTTGATGGATAGTTTAAGTTATATTAGAACTAGAAAATATGAATTAGAAAATTTAGATTTAAAAAAAATAAAAAGAATTGTATTTTGATTTATCCTAGAACCACCAAGATGCCATCCATACTAGAATGCCCAGAACCACAGAATATACTACAATAGTATCGGTAGTCTCCAGCAGCTGGTGCAATGAACTCCACAGTTTCAGTATCTCCTGATTTAATGGAAGATATAGCAACATCAAGGTCTTCAAATTTTAACCCATGGCTGCCTTGAGTCCCAGTAACTTTTATTTGGACAGTGTCACCCTCATGGATTTCATCAGCCGAAGTGACTTCAAATTCCCAGTTGGAAGCTGTAAGTTCGATTACTTTAATTGTTGATTCATCTGATTCTGTTCTTGTATCAGCATCTGCTAATTCATCTTGTTCAACTATTGTCTCTGCAGTTCCTGGATCTGCATCTTCAGTTAGTTGAGCTGATTCAACTTCAGTGTCAGTTGTTTCTTCGTCGTTGTGGTCTCCCTCAACCTCCATACTATCTTCAATTGCATTAGTACAAGACACTATGAAAATCGCAAATATAAGCAAACTAATTATTAGTATTTTTTTCATGTTTACACCTCTATTCAATTATTAGATCTAAGGTAGAATTTACTTTTAACTTTTTTGGTATAATTTTAAAAACATGAAGATGTTACTATAGATTTAGCACAGGCATTTTTTGAGTTTATGCTGTGTTCATTTTGAATAGTTTGTTGAGATAAAAAAAGAGGTTTACTGAAAATGGCGAAATCTATGAAATTAAATGAAATGGCACTAGGATATACAGCAGCAGCACTTTCAGCAGTTTGTATGTTCTTACTTGGAATTGGGTGGAATTTAGGGTATTACACTAGCGCTGCTATTGCAATGTCAAATTGGCACATCTTCTTTGGGCCAAGTATTGGTGGGATTGTTGCTGGAATGATAGAAGCTGGATTTTGGAGTTTCATTGGGGCATATTCATTTGCTTGGTTCTATAACAAATTGGCTTAGTTTTTTTTTTATTTTTTGTTTATATTTTTGAAACACTTAATTAGATCATTTCTGTATAAAAAGCAGATTGCAAATATCATCATTGCATAATTGATTTTCATAAACAGAGGATTCGACCACTGAATTCCACTGAAAGTGATCTCTGAAACTGGCCAGAGAAATGGTGTTGGATAAAAGGCACTGGTATGGGTTGGTATATCAAGTAGGATATGTAGTGGCCATGCAAGTAATACAATTGGAATTTTTTTTAACACAATGAAGATGACCAATATAATTATACCAATGACAACTAGGCTGTGGCTAAAGCTGTACAAAACTTCTGAAATGGTACTCAAAGTAGGTCCCAAGGTACCAATCATTTCGGCACCATGTTTTTCAGGATGGATTAATCCAAAATTGAAAAATGACCAAATAGTAAGAAATGTAAAGGCTATAATGTCTGGGAATATCCCAAAGAAAAATGCCTGCCATAATTTTGCTTTTATTTTGAATTGATCTTTAATGAACTTGATTAATATTATGGCCCAAACTCCATGTGCTAAGATATCCATAGTTTATTTGAGGATCCTCTATTAAAAAAGTTATTGGTGGTAGTGTAATAAGTTTATACCGAAAAATGATGTTGAAACTAGTTTCACGTAATTCTTAAAAGCTGTTTCAAGCATATTTATTTTATTGAAAAGGTGATAACATGAAAAAAATAAAATTATACATTAAAGGTATGCATTGTAAAAGCTGTGAGATGCTTCTTGAAGATGCCTTCGAAGATTTAGGCGTTGTAAGTTCTAAAATTGATTTTGCTAAAGGCCAAGCTATTGTGGAATTTGATGAAACAAAGGTCAGTTTAGAGCAGTTAAAAAAAGCAGTAGTTGATGAAGATTACACTGTAACTAAGGTTGAATAAATATAATTATGATATTGATTTGTAAATGGAGGAAAAAGAGATGAAACGAATAGAATGTCAAGTGGATGGGATGACTTGTAACAGCTGCGAAGTTCTAATTGAGAGAAAACTGATGAAGGTTGAAGGAATCAGAATGGTAGCTGTTAGCAATAAAGACAAAAGAGCTACAATTGAATGCGATGAAAATGTGGAATTTTCTACTATTCAAAATGCGTTAAACGAAAAAGGATACACTTTACATGAATTAGATGAGGAAGTTAATTTAATTAGAAAAAAAGGAAAATTGTTTTCAGCACCAAAAGGTAAACTAGAAGAAATTGGGGCTGTCCTACTTGTTTTACTTGGAATTTATGTAGTATTCACACAATTTAATTTAATGCCAGAAGGAATTGGCGTAAAAGAAGGAATGAGTTTTGGATTCATTTTTGTAATTGGTCTAGTTGCTGCAACCTCAACATGCCTTGCAGTGGCTGGTGGATTATTACTTGCAGTTGCACAAAAGTACAATGATAAACATCCAAACATCACTGGCTGGCAAAAATTCAAACCACATATTTCATTTAACATTGGAAGAGTTGTTTCATATGTATTACTAGGTGGAGCAATTGGAGCACTTGGGTCCATTATTGCAATAACGCCAAAAATGACTGGAATTATTACAATCATTGCTAGTCTGTTAATGGTAATTATGGGTTTACAATTACTTGGAATTTTTCCATGGCTTTCAAATATTCAATTAAAGATGCCAAAATTTATTGCACACAGATTGTATAAAAGTAGTGAATCAAATGAAGGAAGTGAAAAATCAACAGGAATGATTTCAAGTTTCTTTTTTGGTGGTTCTACCTTCTTTTTACCATGTGGGTTCACGCAGGCTCTGCAATTATATGTTCTTGGGACTGGAAGTTTTGTAACTGGTGCATTGACTATGCTAGCTTTTTCACTTGGAACACTACCTAGTCTTGCTGGAATTGGTGCATTTACTAGTTTTGTTAAGAAAGGAAATTTGCAAAAATATTTTATGACATTTTCTGCGATCCTAGTAATTGTCCTTGGAGTTTGGAATTTACCAAATGGTCTTTCACTAACTGGAACTGTAATTGATTTTGGTTCTGGAAGCGATGATGTTGTTGCATTAGGAATTGAGAATATAAAAATTGTTGATGGAGTACAAATTGCAGAAATGACTGTAAAGGGATACGAATATTATCCGTCAGAGTTCACAATCTTAGCTGGAGTGCCAGTTGAGTGGAGAATTGATGGCGATGCTGCAGCTGGATGTGGTCAAGTAATCACAGCACCAGCAATTGGAGTTACTGAATTTTTACCAAAAGAAGAAATCAAGGTAATCGAATTTACTGCAGACGAGGTTGGTAAAATTTCATTCTCCTGTAGTATGGGGATGATGACACCGGGAGCTGGATTTACAGTAATTGAGAATACTGAGGCCAGTGATTCTAGTCTGAGTGGAGCTGCTGTTGCAGTTGTTGCAGTGAATGAAGGCACAGAAGAAACAATTGATTCCAGAATTATGCAAGAAATGTTTATGGAAGTATCTTACGAAAAAGGATATTACCCTGAAACACATTACGTAGATGTTGGCGTACCAGTTAAATGGACCATTGATTCCAAAGATGTTCCTGGAGGTTGTATGGGAACTATTGTGATACCTGAATTTGATGTTGCTCACACATTGTCTAAAGGTGAAAGTTCATTGGAGTTTACACCAACTGAGGCAGGAGAATATATCTACACTTGTAGTATGGGAACAATTCTTGGAAAAATAATTGTAGTGTGAGATTATTTTTTATTTTTTTGTTTTTAAATTTTAATTTTTTTATTCTTGATATTTAGGATCTTTATCTTTTGGATTCAAAAAGGTCTTAAGATAATTAGGCAGTTTTTCAATCATTTGTTCTTTGTATTCTTTGGTAATAGTTAATTTGCTAATTTCTTCTTCAAAATTGATATCTTTGAGAGTTGTAAGGTTGCTGATAAAATCCCGTTTCTCATCTTTAATTTGACTTGTTAAAAGTTCTGCTTTCTTAGTTGCAAACTGCTTGGTTGCAGGGAACTTAGTGATAGCGTTAGCACCTGCTTGAATCAAATATTTGACTTCTTCACTTCTTCTGAGGTTAGTGCCAGCAATAATTTCTAAATTAGGGAATTTAATTCTTATTCTAGCTAACCACTCAATGTATAATTCTGGTGTTGGTGCAGTTTGAAACATTCCTCCCTTAATTGGTTTAAGAGCGTAAAGAGTAATTCTATCTAAGTTGTGTTTTTCGATAAAATTGAATAAGTAATGCATATCGTTTATCTGGTCACCCATACCAACAATCACTGCGATACTTTTTTTGAATGCTTCATTGTTATCAGTGATCTCTTGAAACATGTTATCGTAAGGTGCAATTGGTTTACTTGGGCAAACTTTTTTGTGTAATTCTGGGTGAAGGGTTTCCATGCTTGCGCAAATTCCTTTAACATACGGTTGTAATTTATCTCTACGTTTTTTTGGAATTACTCCGATATTAAGCCAAATCTTTTCTCCATATACTTCGCTGACGGTTTTTACGAATTCTACCAGTTCAGTATCTGGCATCATCCCATAACCACCAGTAAGAAATTCAATTCTCCAGTTGAATATTTTACAGAAAAGGGCTTCTAAGAGAACTGATCCCATTGATCTGCGACTGTTCTTTGCATGTTTAATTTGATGTTTTTGAGTTGACCTAAAACAAAAAGTGCAATCTCCAAGTGAGCAATACCAGGACAAGAAGATGCACCTACCGTACCAGGTTTTGTTAGTTTGATTTTCCTTGAAAGTAATTGTTGCTTGATCTAGAAGAGTCTGAAGTTCCTTTGTGATTGTGATGTCAGATTCATGAAGGAAAGTTGAGGGATCGTAACCGTTGGAGTTTGTAGGAACTTGCTTCTTTGATTCAGTTGAATCTTGATTGAATGCTGCTGACATGCATCTTTGTTTTTGTGGTGCTTATTTAAGGTTTGTTAGAAGTAGAGTTACTTAACATTGTTAATTCAGAAATGATTGGTGGAAATGAGTTTTAACTACAGCGCAGGAAGTTTTTTATAGAATATTCTAAAAAAGTATATATGTCAAGAATATTAGATTTGATTGAAAGGCTTTTTGATCCAATTATACCTAACTATTGCGTTGATATGTCTGGAGAAATATTGGATGATCTTGATGTGTTAGTTGAACAATTACCAATTGATTCTAGGGAAAGTGCGATTAGTAAATCTTTGACATTTTATAAAAATGTTTCAAATTTGATTGATGTTGATCAAGAGAGTATCTTGGAATGTTATGGCAAGGAGTTAAACATCACAGAATACTTTCAATTTTCGGATTCATCTGATCAGGTGTTGGAGGGAATTAGTACTCGTTTTTTTAGATTTTCTAAATGTGATGAGGAAGCATTTAGGGCTGGTTTTGATTATAGTGGCAAGAAATTTATTGATGAAATGGTTCAAAAATTGTCCTCGCCTAATAGAGAAATGATTGTTGTTAGATCACTCAGTCTTTATCATATAATACATGAGAGGTTCGAATTTGCTGCAGATGTCAATTTATTCAATGGAAATAATAAGTATAGAGTTCTACTTCAAAGAAATACTGAACCTGACAATAATGAAGCTGACTATAGAAATGGTGAAGTGATAGATATGTCTGATCACTTCAAAAATAAGCAAGAGATTAACTTGCCTGGTTATAAGTAGTGTGGAGACTATTTTAATTTTTTAATGCTTTTATGACCGATAAGTAATTTCATCTGACTAATGGCAATCTTGTTTAATTTAATCAATCGTTCAGGCTGTGAGATCTCTTGGCGAATAAATTCGGCGTTCAAATTTTCTAGATTAGATAAACAAACTAACTGAGTGACGTTTGCGTAATCCCTAATGTTTCCTTGTTTTTGGTTATTTTTTTCGCGCCAATCCTTAGCAGTCAATCCAAACAAAGCAAGATTCAAGATATCAGCTTCACTAGCATATATCTGCATTGTTTGATTTTTGGTGATTTGTTTTGGAATAAGGTTTTGTTTGATTGCCTCGGTATGAATTTTGTAGTTGATTTTTGCAAGATTTCTTTTGATGTCCCAACCTAAGTTTTTTCTCTGATTTTCATCATCTTGCAATCTTTGAAATTCTTTGATAAGATATATTTTGAACTCAGCACTGATCCACATACCAAATTCAAATGCAATATCCTTATGTGCGTAGGTTCCTCCATATCTTCCTGATTTTGCTCTTAATCCAATACCGTTGGTCTTTTTAACCCATTCTTTCACACTAATTTTATAACTATTCAATCCCGCTTTACTTTTAATTATGGCATATTCGCCATAGTTAAAATTTGGATTGTTTAAACTTTCCCAAATCCCTAAAAATTCAACAGTATTTCTATTCCTTAACCAGTCTGAAATAAAAAATTCACCGTCCTTAGCGTTAATCATATCTGTTATAGAAAGATAATCTTGAGTATTTACAGAAATTATCGAAATTTCTGTTCCCTTTACTTCAATCTTTTTCATTGAAATTTCTAGAAATCATCAATATTTAAAATCTATGTGTAGATGACCAGTGGCCAGTGGGATTAATACTTCAACACCACAACATTGGTCATCCCACGGCGCTTACGTTCTACTAGACCTTTCCCTTCAAGCTTATCTAGAATTCTTGTGACCTTCACCTTACTAAGATTTAGTTCTTTGGTTAGGTCACTTTGGTACATTGAACCTTCTTTGTTAATAATAAGTTGCATGATTTGTTTCTCGCTACCTTCAACTGAATCTAAAATCTGTTGTTTTTTGGCGTCAGTTAAAGCGTGATCTTGAACAGTTGCGTTCTTGATTGCAGTTTCTTCTACTGCAGCTTTCACAACTTCAGTTACTTGCTCCTTCGATACTTGTGGAACTTTATCTTTTAGAAAAAAGGTGATTGCAGCTCCAACCAAAATTAGTATCGCAATTAAACTGTAACTGATTGCTTTTTGGATATCTAAGGTTGCGTACATCGGACATGATTCTCCATGCATGCAAGATTCGTTAGTGATGGATTCAAGTGTCTGGTTAAAAGAAAAAACTAGTAAGAGGAAAACTATGCTGATTGCAATGACTAAAATCCCTACGTGTTTGTTTTTCATGTAAGACTTTGAGAAGTTGTAGTTTTAAACTTTTTGTGATAGAAGATCATTTTCAAAATAAACAGTTACACAAATACAATTCATTTGTTGACATTTCTAGATTACTCTACACTGGATTTGGCTTTTCTAGCTTCAATTTTTTTCAATACTTCATTAAAATTGAAAATATATTGTGTACGAAATGAATCTCCCACCACACTATCTGTTTCACTCTTTCTCTTTTTAAGAATATCATAAAGTGGCATAAGTACTTTTTCTTGTCCAACAGCTGTTACCCAATCTGTTCGAAACATTGAAGGAGGGAAAAGCCGAAGTCTGGTAAATTTTTCTGTCTTAAGAGTATCCACCAAATTTTCTAGTGCAGTATTCAATACGCCTTGGTGTTGACCACTAGAATTCCTATATTCTTGAGTTAGATATGCTGTTGTGATATACACTGGTTTATCACCTTCAAACTGAGAAGAAATACCGAGATTAGATGTTGTCATAAACCCAATCATTTGATCATTTGGACCGTGTATTGAGTAAATATGTTCAGTGCCAAGGACCAACATTGATTCAAAACCTGAATCAATACCTCCAATATCATCCTCATAATTTTTACCCAGTTTTCTGAGTTGTGCTAAATCAGTTCCGGAAATGTTAAGCTTATGTTGGAATTTGTAAGTGATATCTGTGTTCATCGATTCTTATTTATGAGAGTGATTTATAAATGTTCTGGTGAATTCATTACTTAAGAGTAGTTTATTGTTGAGAATATGATTGATGAAAAAAGGAAAAAAATAAAAAAATTAATAATTATCCACGTTGGTGAGCTCTTGCATGACTACGTCCAGTAGTTGGTGCTTGAGTTCGTGTTCTGTTTCCAGATCCACCAGTTCGTGGTCCGCTGGACCTAGATCCACCAGAATCATTTCCACGTCTTGGTCCACGACTAGATCCATTACTAGATCCACCAGAACTTCGACCACCATAGCTAGATCCGCCGCGACGATCTCCATCTCGGCCACCACTACGTCCGCCTGAACGACCACGGCCTCCACCGTAACCGCCACGTCCGCCATTTCTGCCACCACGTCCGCCGCCGAAACCGAAGTCACGCTGCGCAGGTGCCATTGCAATGTATGGAACTTGTGGTGTTTCTAAATGTTTAATGTTTAACTCAGAAAAGTCACGCATTACACGTCCGAAGTTATCGTGATCTCTTGCGGACAAAATGTTAATTACTAATCCGTCAGCACCAGCACGAGCAGTTCTTCCAATCCGGTGAACATAATCCTTACTGTTAATTGGAATGTCATAGTTAATAACGTGAGACACACCTGGGATATCTAATCCACGTGCAGCAACATCACTACAAACTAACATATCAATTTTACCTTTCTTCAAAAGTTCTAAAGATTGCATTCTTTTTTGTTGAGTAAATCCACCATGAATCGCAGCAACTTTGAAACCCTGTTCCTTCAAACTTTGAGTTAGTCTAGTTGCGTGATGTTTGGTATTACTAAAGATAAGAGTTAAGTCAGTTTTTTCTTTGTTAAGTAAATGACAAAGTAAAGAGAACTTGAATCTGTCTTCAACATCTAAGTAAACTTGTTTTAACTTACTTGGATCAACTTGTTGTGTTGCTTCAATTTTTACATAGTCACGCATGTAACGGGTTGCTACTTGCATAATATCGTATGAAAAAGTTGCGGAAAACAAAAGCATCTGTCTTTCTTTTGGAAGTTGTGACATAATTTTTTTAATGTCATCAATAAAACCCATATCAAACATCTTATCTGCTTCATCTAAAACGAACATCTTAATGTTCTCAAGGCTTAATGTTCCACGTTCCATATGATCCATAATTCTTCCTGGAGTTCCAACAATAACATGAGAATTTCGCATAGCATCAATTTGTGGGTTTAAAGAAACTCCACCATAAACTGCGCAAGCTCTAGTTCTCTCAATGTTACCAGCATCATTAATTACACCAGTTACTTGATGTGCAATTTCACGTGTTGGGGTTAAAATCAAAGTACATCTTTTATCGTATTCAGCTGCGTTTTGTAAAACTCCAAGTCCGAATGCTAATGTTTTTCCAGAACCAGTTGCTGATTGACCTAAGATATCTTTACCTTCGATAATCAATGGAATTGCTTCTGCTTGAATTTGTGTTGGTTCGACGATACCGTCGCGTTTAATTGCGTCAATTAAGGTTTGACGTAGACCTAATTTTTCAAAGTTACTCATTTTATATTTCTCCGTTTATATATTTCAAAAAAACCAAAGGCATTGGCGCGCGTGTCCCTTGCCGGAGTATCAAGAAAATCTAGTGATCTTCAACTAGCATTTTATTTACGCGAAGCATATTAAAATCCCTGCGTAGTTGAATGTAGTAGCCCGGCCTTGACCTGCGTCAAAACTTAAGTTTTTTATAAGAAAATAGGTGGTAATTCCTCATCACCCATTAGGTAAATTAGAATTTCAACAATTAGCTTTTTGCTAATTCTTGATTATTTATTGCATATCACAAATAAATGTGAAATACAATAAATATTTGCAAATATTTTCTTGTCGAGAATAACAGCCAATTTTGCATGTTATCCTAATATAGTGAGTAATATGTAGGCTGCTTTATAAGCGTTTGGGATGAGAATGAGTAGATCTGATAAGATTAGAATGGATACAAAAACCAAGGACAGTCACTGGATAGTGATGATCGCAGAAAGTTTTATAACTTAGTGTGTCTTTTTATGGACATACATTGATTTGAGAGGAGATTAACATGAATATTAAAATGAATTTGAGTGCAATTTTACTGTCCTTAAGCAGTGGATGTACATCAATTAGGGGAAAGAAAGTTACAGGAGAAGTTGGATCCGTTGAGAGTGGAACAGATGGAAACGCGGAATATGGATCAGTTGGTTCAAGTGTACTTGATATAGATGATATTGACACAGTGAATATCGATACTGGTAGCTATGACACTGGAAGTTCAGATACTGGTGAAGTTGAAACAATTGAAGCACTTGGATGTACAAACTTTGCAGATTACGCAGCATGCTTTGGAACCGAAGGAGCTTTTAATGGATACTTTGTGATTGGAGAGGATGCGTCCTCAATGGATAACCTAGCAATGACAGATATTGCAACAAACATGTTTTACACTAATGACAGTGGGGAAGCTGATTTTTTACGGGTTGTTGATGCTACAAAACTAGACTCAGAGATTACAGATTATAGTGCACAGAATTTGATTGTAATTGGCCGTGCATTAGAAAATAGAGTTACTGGTGAGATTTACTCAGACCAAGGATATGCACGTGCACTTGCAGATGATCAATCAAGCGCAGAGTTCATTACACACGATACTGGTTATACATCGTTAATGGTTTTTGGAGTTGATCCAGAACACACAAGAGTTCTTGCAAGAGTAATTGCACAACGTGCTGATGAATTAACTGGAGAGAGAATTCTGGTTACAGGGAACGATTATGCAACTGCAACAATTGTAAATTATGATGTAGAATAGATTCTTTTTTGTTCTTTTTTTTTATTTTGTTAGTTTATTATTTTATTATTTTATTTCTTCTTAATCCCTATTTCCCCAGTTTAATTAATACTCATAGCCAAAATTTTCACAGCCATAATAATCACTTTCTGGACCCAGAATTATCTCAAATGTTTCAACTAAAGCTGAGTAGAGTGAATAATTTTCTTGAAACGCTGTAATGTACGCTTCGCGAGGAAGGTTGCGACGTTCAAGAAATTTAGGGTAAGTTTCATCAGGAATAGTATCTTGAATCGTTTGCTGCCACTCTGAAAAACTACCAGGATGTTCATCATAAATTAATTCACAAGCTTCTTGGTCATCATCTGCATACCACTCAACAAAGTCCCTTGTTTGTTGCAATTTTTTGGGATAATTTGAAGGATTGCTTATTGTGTATGGTTGATCCAAACAATCATATAACTCCACAAAATCATTACTCTTTTCTGCTGCCCTGCCATAATAATCACAACCTGTCTTGACTTTTCCTTTGGCCAATAAGTTATCATGTTGTCTACGTAATCTCTCAATTTTATCAGAATGTTCACCCAAAAAGGGATGACCTGGTTCATGTTTCATTAAGCTAAGACTTAATTTTGTCTCACCTTCATCATTCATTGGAAGATAAAATACCCCATAGAGGTAACTCCCAGAAACCTGGTACTCATGGTCATCATAAGCTGATTCTGGAATTTTTACAACGTTATCTAAACGATAAATATCCCATGCAGACCTTAGAGTCATGAGTAGGGTTCTGGAAAAATTTCGAAGACCACAACCATTGCTTCCAAAAACAGATTCAGTTGGCATCTCAGAAGCTAAATCTTGCAAAGTTGTCATTGAAGCTGTGCCAATTGAATGCAGAAACTCGTATTGCTGCTCATCATCATAGTTTAATGGTACTCTTTCTCCCATACAGGCAATAGGTGCAATTGAAGCAAGAATTACACTAAGCTTCTTTGCAATATTTGATTGATATTTTGACACAGTTGCTTATTACATAGTTGTTTTTTAAAGTTAAGTGTCTTTTTTATGACAAAGGAGCGTCTGTTTTATTAGAAAGATGTTTTAGATATGAGCTGACTTAATTAATTCCTAAGATAATACATCATACTAAACTTTCCATATGGGATTCTAATCTGATAACCCATGCAGTAGTACTTAATTTAGCATACAAAGAATGGGCCAGTAAGGACGCTATCACACTGACAATTGAAAATAGCAGTAACAAGTTGATCATTTCTGGTGGAAAAGTAATTGCTAACTTGAAAGATAGGAAAAAAGTTACCAAAAATGGCATCAATGAAAATGAAAGAACAGAGGCAATCATTGTTTGCAGAAATAAAATGTCAGTCCTCTCTTTGGAAAACCAAAACCTAAAAAGAAAGTTAGTAAACTTGCAAGTAAAAAAATTCCTGCTGCAAGAGTGTAAACATTAACTATAACTTCACTGTACACAATAGCAATTGCAACATATGCAATCAAATTTACTGGCAATGGAGAAGAAATAAAATAACTAATACGTTTAGGCAAATAGTGAGTGAAATTTACAAATAATAGCATAATACCTAATAATAATAATATGGACGATAAAATGATTGTAGCAACTTGTATACCAACAACATATACATGTTGAAATAAGTTCAAAGAAACGAAAATTAAAACTAAACTGTTTCCCAAAGCAGTGTTCCAGCCCAGCTCTTCATTTTTGTATTTTGCAAAATAGATTGTCATTAAAGTGAGTGCAATTAGGAGAGGCACCACAATCCAGACCATAGAGGGGTGTCTTAAGGGAGCATAAAGTAAATCAAGAAATCTCTCGAGTATGATAATCATAAGTTGATGAAATCAATTGTAGAATTTAAATGTTACTGATTAATTTGAAACGACATAATACAAATCCATCACTCTGAATTACTCCATAAAAGGAAAAAACTGATATTAGAAGAGAAGAGTTATAAATATGAAAGACATTATAATTAGTGTTAAGTAGAAATTTGAATACAAAGATTTGTTTTTTAATTGGAAGTTTATTTAGTCAAAATAGTTATGCTAAAAAAAATAACGAAATTTATTCTGATTCACAAAAATGTAAAATTGGATTAATTGGAATTGAAACCAGGATGATTGGCGTTGAAGGACTAGTTCAATATGCCAAAAGTTCACCAAGGGGTTCTTCAGAAATTGATGATGCAGTTGAAGGATTAGATAGATTACCCTTTCCAGTTCTCTCAACAGAATACAGACATTGTTTAAAGAAAAATGAGAAGATTGCATTATCTGCAAAATTGAATATAGTCTCAACAAAACCAGTACAATACTTCTTAGATGGAACAGAACAATTTATCCAAAGAGAGTTAAATTTTAAAAGTTATTTTGGAGTTGCATGGGGAGCAAAAGCTAGTTACATTAACCCACAAATTGGAATTGGATACAAAGTGCACCCATTTGTGACATTAACATCACAGATTGGTTATTCAAGGATAAGCGCGGCAGCAGACCTTGCAGTCGATGAATTAATTTTACAAGAAGAATATAGTGGATTAAGAAAGAAGATTAACTCAGTTGATGATTTGGGTTTAATTGAGCTGCGTGAAAATGGAGATGGATTCACATTTGATGCTGCTGTTGCAATACGTAACGAGAGAAGATTGGAAGTTAGTTTTGGATTATCACTACAAAAAATGAGAATGACTAGAAAATTATATGTTCCAAAAAAAACTAAAGATGAATTAAACAATATCCAGTCAACTGCTGACGATGTTGAAGAAAGAACAACAGTTAGCCTTGGAATTTCAGAGGCACAGACGTCATGGGCACACCAAGAGGACATTATAATGAATGGGTGGAGTATGGGAATGAGGTGGTGGTTTTAGTTAGTTTATGTACAAAATGAGTGAATCTGCTCTGATTGTCACTAAATAGTGACGACAATACCCAAAAGTTTATAAATAGGGACAGTATGTAGAGAGTATAGCTTAAACCAAGTAAATAATGAGGTAATTAAGATGACAAATGAATTAGAAAGGGCAGAATTAGAAACATTAATTGGAAATAAACTCCCAAGCATGTTATACAACGCAGATGGTAGTGCATTAGAACCTGGAAGATGGGAGAAACAAGGACTAGATGAGCATAGAATCAAATTTGAGTTTCCTCAGATGGTAGGCGATGTTGACAGTGGAGTAGATTTAATGGTTTGGTCATGTATTGATCAAATGGGAAGACCAGTTACATCATATGTTGTAGCACCACGTGAAGGAAAATCAGAGTTAGGGTATAAAAGTCCAGTTGGATTAATTGTTGAAGGTGGAAACCCAGCAGTTCTTAAACAAAGTTTATTTGATTATGTAAAACCAATGGAAGCTGCAAATGTGCAAACATATTCTACTTTAGCTAATGCACTTAATACTGGCACAAAATAAAATTTATTTTTTATCTTATTTTTTTACTATTTTTCTAATTAATTTATTTCTACCAACTCAAATACTTAACTGCAAACTCATAATCTTTTCTGATCAAGAATTTTCTGAATTCATCTCCAACTAGAATCAACAGAGCAAATGGTAGAGCTAAGGATAACTCAACTAATGAAAGTGGCGCTGTTCCAAAAAAAGTGTTCACAGCTGGCTGATATACAATCAATGCTAAGATCACAAGCTCAGTTAAAATTCCCCAAAGCAATAACCGATTTGAAAAAAAGTTTAGTTTAAAAATTGATAAACGCCTAGCACGGCAAACCCAAACATCAGCTACTTGACAAATAATGATTGCAGCAAAAAAGGCAGTGATTGCAGTTTGATACAGAGGATTGGAAATTGCTAAACTTTGACCCCAAACCCAGCCGCCTTGAAACAATACATAAAAATAAGCAAAGAAACCTGCTGCTGCTTGAACCATTCCAACTAAAGCATAAGAGCGAAAAAGTAATTGAGGCGTTAGTAACCTTTCTTTAGATGACCGTGGTTTCTTCACCATCACATCACCCTCAGGCTTTTCTGTACCAAGACCAATTGCTGGCAATATATCAGTACCCAAATCAATTGCTAAAATTAAAACGATAGTTATTGGAAGTGGAATACCAAGTAATACAAAAGCAATGAAAGGTAAAATTTGAGGAACATTACTAGTTAAAATATAGGCAATAAATTTTTTGATATTTTCAAAAATAGTTCGACCTTCTTCTATTGCATTCACAATGGTTGCAAAGTTGTCATCCATTAAAACCATATCACTAGCTTCACGCGCAACCTCAGTTCCAGTTAGACCCATAGCAACACCCATATCAGCATTCTTTAAAGCAGGTGCATCATTAACACCATCACCAGTAACAGTTACAACTTCACCCAAAGATTGCAGAGCTTGAACTATTCGAAGTTTTTGGTTAGGATTACTCCTGGCAAATATTAAGTTGTCTTTTTTCAAATGTTTCTTCAAAATGGTATCACTCATTCTTGCTAACTGTTCAGAATTGATGATTGTGGCTTTACCACTAACTAAACCAACTTTTCTGGCAATTGATTCTGCCGTTAAACTATAATCACCAGTGATCATAATCACACGGATCCCAGCAGATTTACATTTCTTAATTGCAGAACTGATTTCTTTACGAGGAGGATCAAGCATGCCAACTAAACCAATAAAAATGAATTCCTGCTCTTTTGCCTTATTAGTTGTAGTTTTTTTGTAGGCTAAAGCTAAGACTCTTTCACCACGCGAAGCTAGATCCTTGTATGCAGTTAGAATTTTTTCTTGATCTTTTTTTAGCAAATTTCTAGTCTTACCATTCACTGTTATTTTACTACATTTTTTTAGAACAACTTCAGGGGCACCTTTCATGTATGCAATTTTTCCCTTGCTATTTTTGTTGGTTGTAATCATCCTCTTAGTCTGCGAATCAAAAGGAGATTCATGAATTCTTTTCTCTTTGGATGTGATGTTTCTGACACTGATGATTTTACTTGCAAAATGCATTAAAGAAGTTTCAGTCGGGTCGCCAGTATAAATTCCATTTTTTTGATAATGAGAATTGTTACACAAAACCATGGTGCTAGTTAACAAACTGATACCCGGTATCTTTTTGATATTTTTCTGACTGCTAGTTATTTCTTCAAAATTAAGATACAAAGAATTGACAGACATTTTATTTTGAGTAATGGTTCCAGTTTTATCAGTGCAGATCACAGTTGTGGATCCCAAAGTTTCAACGGATTCTAAATTCTTAATGAGAGCATTACGCTTGGCCATGCGTTTTGATGCGATACTTAGGCAAAGAGTTACTGTTGGTAGTAACCCTTCTGGAACATTAGCTACAATGATCCCTATTGCAAAAATAATACTACCGATTAAAGGGTTTCCAAGCAAAATACTGATGATGAAAAAAACTGCACCTAAAAAGATTGCAATACTAGAAATTACCTTGATGAAATGTTTTAACTCTTTTCTTAATGGAGTTTCAACTTCCTCTGTTTCTTTAGTTAACCGGACAATTTTTCCGATTTGAGTATTCATTCCAGTTCCATAAACTAAAGCTTTTGCATTACCGGATTGAACTAAAGTTCCAGAAAAAACCATGTTCCTTGATTCCAAAATATTCTTATGAGTAAATTCTAACTTTCTTAATTGTGGTTCAGATTCACCAGTGATTGAAGAGTTATCAACTTTTAGAGAATTGTGAGTGATTAATCTGGCATCAGCTGAAATTTTATCACCTTCAGAAAGGATTAGAATATCACCTGGAACAATGTTAATAGAATCAATTTCAATTATTTTTCCATCTCTTTGCACTTTGGATCTCTTTGGGATCATCTTGTTGAAAGTTTGCATGATCTTTTCTGATTGATATTCTTGAATGAATGTGAAAATGGAGTTTAAAATTACAACAGCAAATAAAGCAATACCAATATAGAGATAACCTTCATTTGGTTCAACATAGTCTGCTAAAAATGCTAGCGCGGATCCCACGATGAGTAATAGTGCGAAAAAGTTTTTGAACTGATTTAGAAATTTGAAAATTATATGAGTTTGTTTTTTGGTTTCTAAAAAATTATTGCCAAATTTTTGTAACTTGTTTACTGCTTGTTTTGAAGATAAACCTTGCTCAGTTGATTTTAGCTCACTGAATAACTTGCTTAAAGTTTTTTTGTGTTCATCCATCACCATTTGTTAAAACTTAAGGGTATATATTTGTTTGGAGAAATTTTGGTTTTAGAAAGATAGATGAAAAAGCATTATTAGCTCTCTTGAAAAAACTGAGTCATGAAGAACATAGAACCGAAAAGCTATTATAAGTAAAAAGACCAATAATTATTATGGACATTGACTATAATCTGATTAAAGAACAAATAGATTTTTTACACAGTGGTTTAAGCGAACTTGGAAGAAATTTAGGGCTTGCTGATACATCAAAAGAACTCTTACTTGACAAACGTATTGCTTTGTATGAAGTTCCAAGATTTCCTCGCTGGAGTGGGTATAGAGCAATTGCTGAGATTAGAGGTATGGATACTTATGATGGACACACAAGAGTCGAATTAAGAATTGATAGCACTGATAATGAGCTAGCAGAATTAACCAATCAGTTAATAGACCAGTTTCCTAAAACTCACTTAGAAAAAGAATATCTTAGACTAGCAGATGTTAGTCCAATTGGATTAAAACAGTTTATTCAGTTATACGCTCCACTAGTTGAAAGTGATGAAAGATATTTGAGAGTTCCAAACAGTTGGTTTATGAACGGAGAATTTACACAGATAAATTTACAGCTACTTAGAAATAGAACTACTTGTCCAAAATGATCTGAGTTAAGTTCTAATTGTTTAAGATTTGTTTCTTTAACTTTTTATTTCTTTAACTTAAAAAAAGAAAAATAATTCTAAGCTGAGTTAGCTATTAACTTTCACCAGGTCTTGATTGTTTGGAATAACTAAGTCGAAGATACATTTCTTCACGGGCATTCATTTTTTTTTCAAAATGTAACTCAGGATTTTTTTCACCAAGCATTTCAAAAATCTTACGCATTGGTGAATCTGCTGGAGAAAAATGTTTAGTTATTAATGAATTGTAAAAACCACTAGCTAGTGCGCCAAAATGATCTATGTCAGATGCACCCAAATCAGTTAAAGAAGCACCGTCTAAATATAGCCGCTCTCTTTGTGCAAACCCACCATCATAACAAGCAATAATATTATCAGCAATGGACCCATCTTCTGGTCCGGATCCCAAATAAGTGTTTATTTTTTGAAGAATAACATCATCAGGCTCATTAAATTTTGCTCTATAAGGAAAACCTAAAACTCTAACCATCTCACCTAAAGGGACTAGGCCTTCAGGTAAATCCCTGCCACTAAGAAATCTTTTCTCACGAGAGTTTAATTCTTCAACCGCGATATTACTAAGATCTTCAACATAGAGTGGGTGAGCTCTTCCACTAAGAATTGCATCATTGAATGCACTTTGCTCTTCAGTTAGACATCTAAATAGACCACCAATTGACCTAGCTTTGATCATATGTGTTAGCATTTCTGGAACTTTTTTTATCATGATTATTCACCTTTTGAATTTAATGAGATTCTAATAACTGAGATTATTTATAAAGGTTACCATTGATTAGGAGTTAATCTGATAGAGAAAGGTTTTTTAAATTTGAACATTGTTCTTTACATTATGGTCAAAAGAATATTACTCCTAACTTTGTTAAGTTTATTTTTAATTCTAATAATTGGTTGCAGTGGAACAGTTGAAGAAATTGATACAAATGAGTCAATTGAAGAAGAACCAGTAGTTGAAGAGATTATTGAAGAAGTTTCTAAAGAAGATCTCTTATGTGGAAACGATGTTTGCGATGAAGGCGAAATTGAAAGCTGTGAAAAAGATTGTATTGTGCTTTGCAGTGAGAACACTGATTGTTTGGATGATGAAGTTTGTGGTATTGGAAGATATTGCGAGACAGCTGAAACCATAACAACTGAACTTGCAAGTACAATGAGTAATTGGACTTACAGTTTTGAAGAAAAATTGTCATCAATAGAATTTAAGGAAGGGAAAATTCAAGACATACTAGATTCTTATGTGGAAATAATTGATGCAAGTGAAATTGAAGATTTAAATAATGAAATTTCTGAATTTTTCAGTACAGTAGAAAATGAAGTTGACGTTTTACAATTTGGAATTGAAGATTTGAATGATGAAATTCCCACATACACTACACGAAGTTCAGATGAATTTTTTGAAGAATACTCTGAGTTAGAGGATGATTATTTGAGTTTACTGAACAGAATTGAAAAAGAATTTTATGATTATTACACCCAAATGTATGAACTAGCTGACGAAGATGATACAGATTTATTTATCAAAGGGATTAGTATAACTGAAAAAACTGAATCAAAAATAGTATTTGCAATTACTGTTGAAAATATTGGAACACTAGTAGCCCAAGATCCATTTGATGTAAACGTTGAAATTGATATTGAAAATGAAGACTCACAAAGTTGCAGTGAGGAATTTGATTCATTGGATTCTGGGGATGAAGTTGTAATCACTTGCTCAATTAATTTACCTAGTTTATCTGAGAATAGTGGGATCAGTTTAGTGATTAATGCAGATGTAGATTATGATAGCGAAGTTGATGAAATTTCTGAAACTAATAATAATTTTGATTTTGAGATGATTGTGAGTTCTGTTGATTTGCAATAAGTCAAGAATTTTCTAGGTGATTGAGAAATTTTTGTAAGATAATTCTTTAGTAGATTTCAAACTCATCAAGTAGACTTGATCATGTAATAACTCCTAATGAATTTCTTGGTTTGCTCCTTGATAGTAAGAACATTTATATAACTGCTACTGCGAGCAAGTAATGTAATGAATATTAGAGAAACCGAAAAAGGAATTTATACTGCAGTAAGTGATCCAGCAGTCAGATCACGAGACCAATCATCAGGAACACTGAATTTAACAAGTTTATGTAGAATCCCCATACTGACATATGGGGGATTAAACACAGATATCTTAGCACCAGATTTGGCTAAAGAAGGATACAGAGTAGAAAAAGAAGAACTTTGTCCAAGAGATGATGAAGATATAGGTCTTAGAATGCCAAATGTTTGGTATCTTAACAAAGGAGCGCATTGTATTAGTATCCCCATGTATTATAATTTCATGCAGCTTAAATCAGGAATAGTAGATGGAAATTTATATTCTAGAAATCCAGAAATAACTTCAGAATTTGGTAAAGTCGCTATGATTGAAGTTTATTTTGGAGATAAGTTGTTTGAGAAATTTGATGATGAAAAAGTAAAATATTTCGGAACCCCAAAAACACTGACAGAATGTATGAGAGTTTTGGAGGGGTGGGATATATCACGAGTTCCAAGACTAGCAGACTATGTTGAATTTTCAGACAAAATCAGATCATGGAGTGAAGATCATTTTCCAGGATATGACGAATCAAAATGGTTCTTAGGAAGAGAAGCTACAAACATAATTAGAGAAGAATCTGGTAGCACAAATGTTAGGGATTGCATAAGATTCTTTTGGGAAAATTACTTGCTCAAAAAATCCCCGACAATTAGTGAACAGGATATCGAGATTGACATTATTGACCCAAATTTCTCCACTCAAAGAGAACCAGATCTGCTAATTGTAGGAGAGAACCCTTTTGATTATGAATCACTAAGTGACGAATGTCCAGATTACATATTGTCAGCTGAGTTAAAATCTTTTTCAAACAGTAGAGTCAAATATCTAAATCATTTAATTAAACCAGATGGAAAGGCACTACTCAATGCGAGGCTTGCAAGAAAAAGATATCCAAATACACCAGTAGTCTTAATTGAAAATGTCCCAGGAGTCAAAAGGTTCTCATTAATGCGAGAAGACGAAGTTAAAGAAAGCTTTAGTCCAGATGTTGCAGTAGTAGCAGATGTAATTAGATCATGTATTGACCAATCAATGCAGTAATCTTTTCATTAATACAGAAATTAATTATTAAATTCTTAATTTATTACTTTTTTTAATAACTCTTTTGAGATTTTATCGTCTATTTTTTCAGTGGTGTTAATAACTTTTGCTGCAACTTCAAGAAAATGTTTAACACCCCTACCTTTAGCCCTTCCAGCTTCAGTATGCATATCTAAGGCATAATCAGGAATTTCTAATTTAAATCCTTCTTTACGTTTAAGTGAAAGTAGATCATATAGTTCACTAATTATCCTTCCTTTTTTAGCTTCACATAAAATTTTTATAGCCCGAAGTCCCTGCATTCCCTTGTCCCATTCTTTTGCGTGTTGTAGATCAGCATAATTATCTTTAAGAGTTTTGATGATAGGAATTACAGAATCATCATTAATATCTTCAACACTAATCACAACCATCCTTTTCCAAAATTTTTGTTCAAATTCAAGACCAGATTCTAACAATTCTAAACCAAAGTAACAAGCAGATTCAACGTTGCCCCTACGAATTTCTTTTTGTAGAGCGGAAACTACTTCGTCTGCATTAAACCCACTTTTGGTCTTTTTTTGTTTGAATGATTGATATGCCATATTACTAAACTTGTGAGAAGAGTGGCCTAGTTAAAAACTTTGTTAAAAAATAGAGAAAATGTTCAAATCGATGGTGAAAATTGGACCTGGTTATTTTTTGACCACTAGAAGTCAATGAGTAAGTAGTTAAATTAAAATATAAATAATAATGATTATTAGTAGTGGGTAGGCAAAAAGTAATTGTGGTTTCAAACATTGCAATGGGCTTTCACTTTTGTTTTTAGTTTTGTAATATTGATAAAAGTGGCCCATTTCTTGAAAAATTGCTCCGATGATTAGTAAGTAAATATTCTTTTGAAAAATTGAAGTTAGAATTAGTGCTAACCCAAGGACATGCAGAAACCGATTTACTTTGCCGCCATGGCAGCCGATGAATTCTAAGAATAAATGTTTGATGTTGACCATAAGTTAGGGAAAGTTGTTTAGTTTTTAATATCTTGTGGATTTGCAACAATGGCGAACAACAGATTATCTTTTTTATTACCATGCCGTGATGCAAAGCCACGTAGTTTCAAACTAAAACAGAATCTCTCGACTTAGAACATAGTTTAGAATTGGCAAGTGGCGTTGATTTGATAAACATATAATTTTGAGAATTTTTGACAACAAAGCACTCACCACATAAACGCAACAGATGTTAAAATATTTGCTATTTTTTTTTAATAATTGTAACTATTTAAGTAGATTATTTTATTAATCTGGCGTTCACTACTTATACATAAGAAACTTCTCTGAAGAAGTTATTGTAATTGAAAACCAACAAAAATGAACTCCAGAAATACAAACATGTTTAATCAAGGTGACGTTATTAACACTTGGAGGATTGAAAGACTATTGGGTCGTGGTGGTTTCGCAGAAGTATATTTAGCTGAAAATACGTATACAAGGGATCAAAAAGCATTAAAGGTGATGGACCCTTCAAAATTTGATCGAAAATCTAGATCAAGACTTAATTTGAATGATTTCTTTGAGAGAATTAAAGCAGAGACAAGTATTGCTAATTTGTTTGATCACCCGAACATTGTTAAAACAGATCAACCGATAATAGATACATTTAATGATAAAAAATTAGTCATCTTGCCGATGGAATTTCTGGAAGGAGGAAACATAACGAATTTAGCTTCAACACCATATGAAGTAGATAAATCAGTTGAAATCTTTGAAGGAGTATTAGATGGAGTATCTCACATCCATGAGAGAGGTTTTGTTCACAGAGACCTAAAACTTGCAAATATTTTCTTAACAAAAAAAGGCCAAGCAAAAGTTGGAGACTTTGGGATTACAACACTTATGGATGAAGATTTAATTTCTGGTAAATATGATGAAGAGAATAAAATAATTGGCAGAATTGTTGGAATAAGAAGTAGAGAAATTAGTGATAAAATCGTTTTTGGATCTAGAAGATACATGTCAGATGAATATTTATACAACGCAGTAGCAAATGAAGGAGTTGATATTTACGCAGCAGGGATGATATTTTACCAGTTACTAGTTGGAAGAATGAACGTTGCATACCTTCCTGCTGAAGGCAATATTGATTTACAGAGAGTTTCTGTTAGAAGAATAGAAGAGACTATGAACAGATATTGTCATGATGCAAGACATCTATCTCCAATTATAGCAAAATCATTAGCTCCAGCTGGAGAAAGATTTGAATCTGCAAAAGATTTTAAAAAGGCAATTCAGTGGGTTACAAGTCTTAGAAAATCCAGAGACAGGTTATATCTTACACACGATGGCCAAGGGTTAGCTACACACAATCAAGGACCGAGTGCAACTATTTATCAAATAACTGAATTCTATGCAAATAGTTTCTCTGCTGGGAAAAATAGACATATCATTAGGTCTGCGCTTGAACACCCAGAAGAAAGTGATCAAACAATTGTGATGAGTTTACAGGACGATATTGAACTAACAAAAGCATATGAAGATAATAGTGAAGAAGTAGCTGATGAAAACACATTAAATTTTCTGTTAGAAAATGAAGAAGCTACAGGCGAAGTTAATGTTGAAGCTGGAATAAATGGAAAAAAAGGAACAAGGTACAAAGGGAGAAGAAATTCACCAGGACTAATTGCAATTGCAGTAGCGGCGGGATTTGTAGGTGTGGTAGGGTTAGGTGGAGTCGGTTTAGCATTAGCAAATAACACAGGATACCTAGCGAAATCAGACAATGGAGATTACACAGAGAACTGTGAAGAGATTCTAGGGATGAGTTCATTAGATAATAATGTTGCTCCAGAAAATATGATTGCGCTTTATGATCAACAGATAAATTGTGCAATGCAACATGGAGACATGGCAAGTTTAGATACAGCACTCCAAGGATATTTTGCAATCAGTGGAGAATCAGATGTTCAACTTAAACTGCCAGAACCAATGAATTGTGATGGATATTTGCAAAACCTAATTGTGATTGAAGATTTAGCAAATGATGGAGTTAACGATGGAATTCTTTTTGGTAGTAATCTTGCCAAAGAACGAAGACTAATTTATGAACCAACTGGAGGATTATTATGTACGGAGCAGTATTAACATTACTCACAGGGATTTTTTCTGGAACATCAGCACAGGCTAATGAGCCTGCGAGAGAGCAAGTTGAACAGAGTCAATTAGAAGGATTGTCACAAGTAAGAAAAGATATCCCAAGTAAATTGTCAAAGTTAGTTCAAGAATCTGATGTAATAATGTTTAGAGGAGGAGAAAATCCTGCAGCACAAACACAGTACTTGGCAAATATTTTACCAGACCTAGGTGATGGAAAAATTACTGTTGCAATTGATTTGGATCGATATACTCAAGGCAAGACAAGATATAGTCATAAAAATGATGATGGAAGTTTTCAATTTGGAGATAGGCTAAAATTACCAATTACTTCACTTTCAGTTTTAGCACAAAGATTCTACCAGCAACCAAGCAACAGGTTATTAGATAATCAAATTGAATTCTTAGAAAAATATGGATCAGTTGAAAAAGCTCAAGTTTACAAAGCAACCAGGAAATTGGTGGAGAGAGTTTTAACAAGAGAAAATATTGACTTAGTTTTTATTGATGATTTCTCGGCAGTTCAAGGTGGTTTTCGTGATGATGCAATGTACAAACATCTTTTGGAACAAGTTCCAAGTTTAGAAGAGGATCATAAATTAATTGTTCTAGTTGCAAGACAGAAAATCCCAGGTGAATATTCAGCATCAAATGACAGAGCAGTTGATCCAGCATTGGAAGAAATGTTAGCTGGGACTTATGGCGCGAACATTGGTACTGTAGGATTGGATATCGTTTACAATAATCCACGAACAAATCAAGTTAGTGATTACTCATTAAGATTAAACACTAGAAAATAATTATGGGGAAAAAATAAAATGGTTAAAGGTACATCACAAAGTCAAGATACAAGCGTAGGTTATGATACAAAAAAAACTTCAGCCTCAGCTGAAACTGGAATTAGTGGATCAGGAAATAGTAGCATAGTTATCCCAGATGTTCCAATTTATAACAACACAGAACCAATGGATGAAAATGGAATTTATATAACAATGAAAAATTTGTTATTTTCTGCAGAAGGAGATGAACCAATCCCAGGCGTCGGTGGATTTCAAAAAGAAAATGGTGGGAGTAGATTAAATGCTGCAATAGATAATGAATTAATTACAATCAAAGCATACCTTAATGGACTTGGCCCGAGTGATCAAAAAACTGAATTTATTTCACATGTAAGTTTATGGAATCGATCAGCAAGAGATGCTGTATTAGCTGTTTCAGATTATAAAAAATCACTGGACCCTGCGGATTATGACAATATTGGAACATTTGGACTTAGCAATCAAGCAGCACTCCCATCGTATCTTAAAACTGTCTTTGTAGAAAATGCTGAAGATTTAATTAAAACAGTTGCAGTTTATCTAAATGAACAAGGTAGAAAAGAAGACGCAGTTAAGTTCTACAGTTTATACGGACCAGCACTCGTAGACGAAAATCAAGTTCAAGCAATGGTTACAGATTATCAAAATTTAAATATTAACGTGGCATTAATTAATGCAAACGCATCCCCTATTCTTAATGAAGGCGTAGCAGTAGTGTTAGAATCAGTTGGAACACCTTATTGGATTGCAACAAGAAACGCAGTTCCAGAGGGTAGAAATGGCACTATGCCAACAACTGCTGATGGAAATGTTAGTTGGTCAAAAGGTAGCCCTTCTGAAACATCTGCAGCAGCTGACGAATTATTACAAGACCACATTAGACAAATTAGTGATTCTTATCTCATGGTAATTAACGCAGAAGGAAGTCATGAAGATGCACTCGAAGCAGCTAGAACATCTGCAAGGCAACTTATTGATGGAACAGTTGGAGTAGATTGTTCTGGCTTTGTTGTGAACACAGTTAAGCAAACTGAGGAAGGAGCAGAATCATTAGAAGAGCTAACTGGAACAGACGATCACGATCGAATTTTAGTTGACAGAACTGGTGTTAGTAATTTAGCAACTATGATTGTTGAGAGGGATTCAATTCATTTAGCGAAAGTAGGAGACTTACTAATAAACGCAGGATTGTCACATGTGGGAATGGTTGCAATGATTGAAACCGGCCAATCACTAGACAGTTTGATCACTGGCGGATACATTACAAATGATGATAAAACAACATACCTTGAAGAAAATCCAGAAGGTACAAACCACCTATTTACTGGAATGAGTTACGCCCAATCAAGTCCAGATAATTTAGGCGATGGAACAGATGTAGGTGTTAAAATCGAATATTCTGTTTTTAGAAATGGCGAAGAACTTGCAGATGGCCCAACTATGATGAGAACTTCTTGGGAAAATTGGGTGACAGTTGGACCATTGAAAAGGAAGGGACCAGATTAAATATTTAACGTGGACTATGGGTTTTGGAGAGTTAATTAGTTCTTGATAAATTGTGAATTTAGTTTATTGTCTGAAAATAGACACAATGTTTATAAAAAACTCATTTTCAAGAACTAGTATGAGCTTAGATAATATAATCACAGAAGAGATATCTGTTACTTTAATAAATGGAATTGATGAAGACGCAGCACGAAGAATTCAAAAGTCAATGTTCCCAGAACTGTACAGGATAGTTGAAAGTGAAAGAACAGGTGTTCCGCGAGACTATAAAGCAGAGTTAAAAGAAGACTTGTATCACGCTGCTGGTGGGTTAGCATTTGCTGCCACATTGATTGGCGGATTTGTAGGATTAGGTAAAGTAGCAGATTTAGTTATGCCTTATTTGAGTTAGGATAAAGTTACTTCTGCCTGAAAAACAAAGGAACTGCTTCAGGTCCATTGTTTAATAGGTAGACACCTTTTTCGGTTGGATGAAACAGTACACGATACAAGCCGCTTGTTTTTCGTAAGTCATCTGTCGCTTCCATATTTTTTGGATATGGGTTTTCAGTAAGACCCATCCCTGGGACAGTTGCATATTCATTTTTCACACGTAGGCGAAAATCAAAATCGTAGGCACCTGGTTTATCTAATCCAAAATTTATTTGCATAAAATGGTGGTTGCTTGCTACATGGCCAGATTGCATACGCAAATCAATTCTTCCGTCCTTGTAACTAATGTCCCTGGTAATACTCCCATGAGGATAACTGGACGCCATACGGATAGAATATTTTGCTAAAGTTTCATGAGGAAGATGCACTGAAGTTTTATCTGGAACTATTACAATGGCAGTTTCACTTTGTTTAGCAACGGTTCGTAAAAGTTTTGTCAAAGTTTCGTGAGAAACATGTATTGAAGTTTTATCTGGAACTATTACAATAGGAGATTCACTTTTTTTGACAATTGATTGTAAAAGGTTTGGAGTCAAATTCATTTTTGAATCTGCTATTCTACCCTTATATTGTAACCGGATATTTGCAACAACTGCTTCATCGTAGAAACTTCTTCTGACAGTTAGTTCAAAGAGTTCTTTGTTTTCGATAAATGACGCATATTTTATTCTGATTGCGCCAGGCAATCTTCTGAGGTGAATACCTGCGCTAGTTTGTACTTGTCTGATCATATCTACTCCAAATGATGCAGGGTCATCTAACATTACATCTAGTAATTGATTTAAGTTTTCAGGTGCTCTGTGTTCTTTGAAAGTTCCTTCTGGGAAAATAGAAAGTAATGCACCAGCATCAACTGCTGCAAGTGGTTTTGGATCCCTTGGGTCTTTTCCGTGCCAGTCTGCCATGAGTTGTTTGTGGTAGGGGCTGTTTTAAAAGAGTTGTGTGGTTGAGTGAGGTAGAGATGAGTATTAATCATTCTCAGTGATTCTATACCTTGCACTACATTTATTAGCGATTCGTTCAAGATCAGATAGAAGATTAGATTCATGAATAGTGACAGTTGAACCAGCGATTTTGATATGAGATAACATACTTTCATCCGCTCGCCGGTATTTGCTGGTCAGACCACGATAAACAAACCACGCTTTTCCTCTTTCCCGAAACTTTGCTTCATATGTCATAGTCTGAAATTCACTACTTTTTTTAAATACTTTTTCTATAGTTTAGAACATTTTTATGAGATAATGAGGTTTTTAGAGAGGGAATGTTCCACAGCCCCTAAAGATTCTTAAACAGCAAGCTGGTTCATAACTTCTATGGACTACATCGCAGAAGCAAAACAACTACTACAAAGATTCATAGGGACCAGAGCAATACCAGAGGCTCAACCTGAACCCGAACCTACTACAGAATACATGGCAAACATGTACACAGTAATGAACACATTCAAAGGATCACAATTAGAAGCAAAAGCAATAGACATTGCAACAAGAAAACCAGAAGCAGATTACACAGGAAGTTCCAGAGCAGTACATTGCATTGGAGAACTTGCAGGAACAACAGTTGCAGTCAAACGATGGAAAGGTAGATCACCACCAAAAGAGATTGCAATGTTCGAAGCAGACTACTTACGCACTGCAGCAGAGAGACGAAAAGCAAAAACACCAGAATTCACTTTTGGAATGGAAATTAACGGAGAATACGTATTAATTACAGAAGACTTAAGCCAAGGTGGAAAATATCAATTAGTAGATTTATATGACTTACATGAGATACATGGATTCAACGATGAGTTGGAAGAACAGATACAAATGCATCTAATGGGCGTTGCAGAAGTCTATGGAAACATAGGATTGAACCCAGAACTCTGCTGGAGACTACATATGTTGGCAGGAGAAACTCCACCGCCACCAGTAATTGCATCGAACAGTTTCGCAGTTATGGAAGGAGACACAGTAAGAAACTTAGTTTGCGCAGACGTTGATCAACTGTTTGAATTAGAAAAGATGAGAGCAGAAAATGGATACTTAGCAAGAGTTGCTAGATTCCCAGAACTTCTAGATGATCTGCTTCTAAAATAAAGATCAATTGCCCAAATATAGATAATCTTTATAAAAAAATGGCAAATATGTTATTAGATGGAAAATGAATATTTTGTAACCTTTAGAAATTTACATGGACAACCGAGTAGAACTAGTTTTGATTCAGAAGCAGAATTCGATGTACACTATGCCAGCGCTATGGAAGATGGGAGCGGCCAATTAGTATCCCAAGCGTACCCAGAGATCTTGTATCAAGGATTAGATGAAAAAGCTTCCAAAGATGCGTGGGAGAAGGATTTTCATGCAATGATATCAGATACAGACAGACTTGAATCACACCTTAGTGCTGAACTTCCGCCGTTCTTAGATATTGATCTTAGTGATCTGGCTGTTGACACAGCACGTGCATGTGCAAATAATTATAGATATCAATAATTTTTTTTCTTGATTTAATTTTTCTAATCTCTCTTCAGAATTGTTTAAACTGCTGGAAGATGTTTTAACAAAGTAAGAGACAAATGATTGAATAAAATGAAAAAATATACATCATTTTTATAAAACACAGGCACTTTAACGCATTGTTCTAAACAATTCTAGTACTCAAATGAAACAAATAGTAAACCGGATACAAGCAGAGGAGTTAAGCAAAACTCCAATTGACAACTACGCTAGCGCTAAGCATTGTAGATTATCACAACTAGTACAGTACAACTGTTTTGAATCATCAATAAACGAACTACTTGCTAAACCAACATATTCCGATAATATCCAAACACTAGATTTTCAAGTTAACAATGCCCTCAAAGTTTTACAAGACTTCCAAAACAGAGTGATTATCGCAGATGAAGTAGGTCTTGGAAAAACTATCTCAACGGCAATGATCATTAAAGAACTATTAGTTAGAAAAATGGTTCATAAAGTAATAATTTTAGTTCCATCCTCATTAAAATTTCAATGGCAAGAAGAACTACGCTCCAAATTTGGCGAAGAGTTCACAATTGCTAGTGATCCAGCTGATTACAAAGATAACGATTTAATCATCGCATCAATTGACACTGCAAAAACACCAAGACACCAATTGGCAATTAACAAAATCACCTGGGATTTGCTAGTAATTGATGAAGTACACAAACTCAAAAATCCTCAAACTAAAAATTACAAATTAGTTAAGAGCATGACAGTTAAAAGAACAATTGGTCTTTCCGCAACACCAGTACAGAACAATGCGTTTGAATTATGGTCACTGCTAAACTTATTACACCCAGGATTTTTAGGTACCAAAAAAGTATTTGAAGAATCATATTTAGAAGATAGTAGAGGGCTAAACTTGAAAAATAATTCTGCACTCAAAGAAAAACTTAAAAAAATTATGATCAGAACCTTGCGAAAAGAAACTAAGATCAAATTTGCGAAACGTAAAATTAGTAGCCATTATTTAGATTATAGCATAGATGAAAAAAAGTGGCATGAACAAGTTTTCTCCTTTATTAAAAAAAGATACAACGCTCTGCAAAACCTGGAACCTGCAGGTTCTTTGAAAACAAAAGGAGATACGGATACAGAAGACGCAGACCTGAGTAGTGAAGACTTAGCTAAAATGGCAAAGGACTACAAACGTCGTGGTCTCTTAACTTTCTCACTCATAATGTTATCAAGACAAATGACTAGCGCAAAATACACAGGAATTAAAGCATTAGAGAGATACAAACTCACCTTAGAAGAAGAAGAAGATATTAGAATGGTTGACTACCTACTAGAGATGGGAAACAAAGTAGGGTTGGACTCCAAAATTGAAAGATTACTGAAGGTTCTTAAAAAAATTGGTAAGGATAAAGTAGTATTATTCACCAGTTTTCTAGACAGTCAAAAGGTGCTTGCAATGGAACTTGCTGTCGCTGGATACTCAGTATCACTGTTTAATGGAAAAATGAATCCAACACAGAAAGAACAGGCAATAGATGAATTTCGCTCTAACAAACAAGTCCTAATCTGTACTGACGCAGGAAGTGAAGGACGTAACTTACAATTCGCACACATCATTGTTAACTATGATTTGCCATGGAATCCAATGCGAGTTGAACAAAGAATTGGACGAGTACACAGAATTGGACAAACTGAAACTGTACAAGTACACAACATTGCAGTTAAAGACACAATTGAAGCTTACATTTTGGATCGTCTGTATAGTAAGTTAAAATTGTTTGAACTTTCAATTGGAGAAATGGATTTAGTACTTTCACAAATACCTGAAAAATCCAGTGTTGAAAAAACAGTGTTCAGTAGCTACATCGAACAGTTTGGAGATGTTCCAAAAAAATCTAAGAAAAGCATATTTGTTGAAATTGAAGCTGCGCGTAAAAAAGTTGATGAGGTAAAAGCATTTGATACAATGCTGTTTGATAAAGATGATTAGTGCAAACGAATTTCGTCAACTGTTTGAAGCGTATTTAGATATGCACAGCATCAATTTTACGATGAAGTCCTACAAATATTCAATTCAGTGGGATGATAGCCACAAAAAATCATTGGAATTGAAAAGCAAGAAAAAAACCTATTCATTAATTAATGAAGATTTGAGTGATTTGCAATCTGAACTAGGAGATGTACTGTATAACAAAGTGATTGAATTTTTTCGAGAACCAATTGTTAGTAATTTAAAATTTAATAATCAAAATAGTGATTTGGATTTGGTGCATGATCGTTTTTCAGAGATTAATCCTTCAGGCAAAGAGTTCCGATTACATGAAGCAGAAACACAAATCAATTACGTTTTATTTGAACTTGCAATTCAGGGTGAACATGGATCAACTAAAAAACTGTTAGGTTTGACATTTGCTAAAGGCTGGTCTATTGTTAGTGATGAAGTATTATTCAAACGATGTTCTGAAATTGTAGAAGAAGAAGTACCAGTTAAAAAAATTGTTAGCTTAGCATCAAGTCATGTTAAGGTTGCTGCTAAAAAGATGTTAGATGCAGAAGAGATCTTACATTTCAAACGAATCAAAGAATTGATGGGCATTCGTGAGACACACGCTGCGCAAAAATACAAAGAGTTACATGACAAAGAATATAATATTTCATTCAAAATTGGGTCTTGTGAATCTAAAGAAAAAAATGCTAAGACATTTGATAGTAAGTATAAATGGGCGCAAGAAGTAAAATCCTTAACCAAAAAGTTGATTGCTTTACAAGAAAAAAATTTAGTGAAAAAGAAAAAAATCAAAGAAGAATTTAGCGTTGAGGATGTTAGTAACTATAAAGAGTTGCAAGTCAAATTGACACCGTTAATAGTTTGTTCTATCTCATCTGTGTTGTATGAAATAATGCTGGGCGAGGATGAAGAAAGGTTTGCGTATGTGCCTTTTTGTTCTGCGTTTGTTAAGAGAAAGAAGAAGTGAGAAGTGTTCCTACACACTTAATCTGAATTTAATACCACAAGGAACAGGACTATATTTTTTGAGAGTAAACAATAAATCCCTCATTCGAGTTAATCGTTTTAATAATGCATGACCTTTTCCTTTTCCAATAACATCCAGTGAAGGACAACCAAAATTTAGGTCAACCCCAATTATATTTATAAAATCAATCTTCTGAAGCGCTTTTTGTAAAACAGCTGGTTTACTCACTAGTAATTGAATTCCTTGTTTTAGCGGGATGTGTGTATCAATTAAAGAGAGAGTCACTTTGTTGCCACGAACAATTGCATCAGCACGAATCATCTCAGTGAAAGTCATATCAGCACCATGATTAATGCACAGCTTTCTAAAAGCTAAATCAGTAACTGCTTCCATTGGAGAGAGCCATACTTCTTTGTTCATGTGTTGCTTAAGAAGGAGCTGAGTTAAAATGCATGTAGGGAAAAATGAAGTAAGAATAAAATAAAAAATTAATTTGATCTATATTCTGGATCCAACCTTTTAAGAACTTCTCCTGCAAATTCTTTTGGTGTTTCAGTTCCAGGGTAAACATCTAACATCACTTCAAAATTATCAATGAAACTTGGTCCCCTGCGATACAACCATTTTGATAGTAAAGATTCTTTCTCCCATTTTTTAGGCAAAACCATACCTCCTCGAACATGAATTCCACCATCTTTGGAATATGTTAACTCACCATTTTCATAACGAACAGGCTGTAATATTTCACCATTTTCACTAAGGTCACGTTCTGTACCCCAATACTTATCTCTTTGGAAGACAGATGAATAATGCATTGGATCTGATTCAATTATTCTTCTTGCAGTTTTAATATCTGCTTCAATTGCACCTTGAAGAAAAGCTTCAACAACAAAATCTGGCACGGAATCATCTAACATTTTGTGTAATTTAATTAAATCTCCTTCAGTTGGATTTCTAATACTTTCATAAAATGGAGCCATTTCAACACCTCTTAACTGTTGAACTAATGGATTTTCATACAAACCAAGGCCACTGGATGAATCTCTAAGTGCATCTTTATACTTCCTTAGTGGCGTATCACTGCCAGTAACAGATATATCTAAAGAGAATGAATCAGGATTTTCAAAAATACTAACTCTTGGATTAGTATGATTTACTGGACGAGAAACAAAAAGGTAATCTCTTGGTCCAACTCTGAATTTCTGATTTGGGTTAAACTTGTCTATAAAAGCTAATGTTGTTGGAAGGTTATCCAAAACAGATAGTAATGAAGCTTCTCCTGTCTGTGTAAGTAGCGTATCATATAATTGATCTCTTTGAATTCTTTCAAATGATTTAAACTGATCTAGTGCTGTTGCGTCAACTTGTGGCGCAGCTTCTATTGGTGATCGAACGTTTTCTACAATTGGAGTAGCTGTTGTCACAGTTGTTTCTGTACCAGAGGTCGCAACCCCAAATCCAATAAGTAATGTAGCTGCCGCTCCAGCTATTAGAAGCAAAGGTTTAGTAGATGATGCTTGCTGGCGAGTTCCAACATGGCTACTTTCAACAACCCCATCATTAAATCTTTGATATACTTGTTCAATTCCATTTCGGGATAGGCCCATTTCTACAGCAGCAGCAAATAATGAGTTAACATTATTTGTTAATTCACCGCGTTTTTTATCTTTTACAATTTGAACATCTTCCTCTAAGACTACTTGATCTAAACATTCACGAAGACGTTCCTGTTCTTCTTGTCTTAATCTACGTCCTAATTGATTTTCTAATTTACCTAAATATGTATTTTTCACTAAATGTCACCAATGTTCAAAAAAGACTCATTCTTTATAAATTTTATTGAATATCACTACTGTAAAGGGATAATTTATAAATATGCCTGAGAATTAAACACTATGCAATATCAAATTAGTGATAAGAGATATTTCCATTCAGAAACAGTATCTATGATAAAAGATACATTAGCTGATCCCACCAGTAGACGCCCATTAGTTCAATTGGATACACAGTTACGTCCTGTTGTAATTGATGTAGCAAAAGTACTTGGCTTTGCTTCTTTAGAGCGAAAAGACTTACTAATGCTAGTGGATTCTGGAAGTAACGAGAGAGCTATGTTTAGCTACATGCAACATTTGCATGGGCAGAGATCAGCTGCGTATAGAGAAACCTTTCCAGACCTGCTTTCTGTAAAATATTACCCACATGTTGGTGATACAGAGATAGCAATTTGGATAAAAATGTCGCACGCTCCTGATCTTGATGTTAGCTTGTATTTTGGAATAGATGCTGATCCTAGTTCTGTGTTAAACAGATATGTAGATGTTCCAAACCCAGAAGACCTATGTTTAGAATCTAGATTTTATCGTGAGCTACGAAAGATCACAATAGAACCAAGTTTGAATAATGGACCTTTTGTTTCGTTGCAAACGTCCAATACGATAGGAGTTAATTTTGTTCCAAAAGAAATTGGATCTGCATTAGAATTGTTTGTTTCTGAATGCAGACGAATTGATTCGATTGTTGAAAGAATTGTAAGTGAGTAAGAAGTGATGGGCATTTGCCAATTACCCCACGACAATCAATGTTACAAAGCTGACTCACAATCTTGTCCTAGTTCACTGGAAACAGAAACTACAGCTTCTTGAACTTCAATAACTGGATTAGCTGAAAGTAAATTCATAACAAGATCAGGAGTGAGTGTTATTTTTTTATCTTCAGCAAATTTGCTTGGATCATAAATTATCTCCATAAACAAATTACTACAAACTGCATTGAGGTCTCTTGCACCAGTTCTTTCTGGGCACTGTCCTGCGATTACACTCAAAACAGAATTATCATAAATCATACCATAACCTTTTATCTGCATTAGATTTTCATACTTTTTTAGAATACTAGATTCAGATTCTCGAAGAATACGAACTTTGTCAGCAATACTTAACTCACTTAAAGTAGCTCTTGCTGAAATTCGTCCAACTAATTCAGGTTTTAGACCAAAGTTGATTAAATCTTCTGGTAAAACATATGATAACAAATCTTCTTCTTCAGGTTTACTTTTTGACCTTGTAAAACCAATTCTACTCTCAACACCAATTCTTTTTGAGATTATTTTTTCTAAAGATTGAGCCTCATCTGGTCCATGGAATGCTCCTGCCATTACAAATAATATATTAGAAGTATCCAACCATTTTTCATCTCGATTTCCTTCTTTCTTCGTCTTCAAAAGTATTTTATCTCCTTCAAGCCAGCCGATCATTTCTTGTTGTAATTTTGGTCCATAATCATTTCCAAGACTTTCAGAATTAATTGCGACTTTATCAACTTCATCAAGAAATACAACAGCATAAGGAGATTCATCGTCAGTAACTTCACTAATTTGTTTAAACACATCAGATAATCTGTGACCTACATAACCCTCTGATGCCTTACCACTTAGAGAAGCTTTTGCGTAAGGAATTCCTGCAGCTTGTGAAAGTGTTTTCATAATCATAGTTTTTCCAGAACCAGTTGGGCCAATTAGGATCATACAATCTTTTGGAAGATTTGAATCTTTATTCTCCATGTTAATCATGTAATTTGAAAATGTTACAGCTGATGCTTTTTTTGCTCTTGTTTGACCAATAACAGTTTTATCCAAATAAGCAACAATTGATTTTGGATCATGCCAATTAATTTCACTGATTGACGAACCTTGCATAGATACTTTTTCTTCTAATGCGTTAGTTTTTGGTTCTGGGTTAGATCCCTCTTCTATGAGAGCAAGACTAGAATAGTAATTTTTTAAGAAAATTCTTACCTTGTCAGCTTTATCATTTGTTCTTGTACAAAAATCTAGCTCTTTTTTTTTGTCTTGATAAAACCCGCGAAGAATTAGTCCTTTATCTGTTTCTTCCACAAGATATAAGGGATGATCCCCAGATGCTCCACCAACTCCATATCTTAAAAATGGGCCTTCATCACCTACTTTTCCAGCAAAAGAAGTTAACTCTAGAGGAATATACATTGTATCAGTACCTGGAGATTCAGTTTTGGAGATCCCAGATGGAGTCAATTTAAAGTATTCAGTTTCCCAGAATTCTCTTCTAATTCTAAAGCCAAGAGGGACTTCATTTAGCTTATCACCAATTTTGAACAGTCCTAATCCAGTACCTTCAAAAGATTGGATAGGTAAAAGATAAGGTTTTACACGCTCAGTGCTATCTCCAACAATATAACGAAAGGTAATTTCGGGATCATAATGTAATCCAGTTAACGCCTCAGCAATGAGTTTGTTTTGGTCTCGAAACCAAGTACTAAATGTTGGCATAACTATTATTTCAGCAAACGATTTATAAGTTTTTCGTAACTATTACTACACGTAAGTTATTACACTTTACAGATTAAATTATCTAGTAGCAATTTGTAAGTACAAAGTATCAACAGAACTGCCAAAATATTGTAAAAAACCTATAAAAGCCAACTAATACACCGACTGAGTGTATTTGTGGATGCTGCAATTGTCGTAACTTTCCCACATAAAGCTTTTAAACACAGCTGATTCTGAGAATCTACACACAAAGGTTGACTGCATTAACAACCTGAAAATCAGATTAATTTTCTAAAAACAGTCCGAAAATAGAATTAAAAACTATTGGAGGGCGAGTATCATTGTTCTCCAAAGTTGAAAAAACAGGAGAAAGAATATGAAAAAAAATATTATACAAACAATAATTATTCTGGCTGCAATACTACTAAGTACAATAGTAATTGCAGATACACCAGTAATACCAGGAGATGCAACAACAACTACCACTCCAGGTGAAGATGGTGGCGAAGAAACAGAAGATGATGAGATTGAAGAAATTGAAGAAGAGTCATCAAATAGCGATGAATGTAAATTGCAAGAACGCCTATTAACTAGAGCAGAATCTAATTACCAAAGCGATTTATCCGCAGCTACCACAAGATATGAACATTGTATTGGTTGCGTTACTTATTACGTTTCATACAATAATGAAGATGTGACTAACTGCAAAGATTTTGAAGTAAGTTCTGCTGTAAAAGAAGCATGTTATGAACAGTTCGAAAAAGATCTTGATGACGCTAGGACAAACTATAATGAAAGGATGACTGAGATTCTTGAAGAAACATCTGCTTGTTTCTCATTGGAAAATCCAGGTTCATTCCTTAATTGGGTATTTAACTAATGAAACACTTTTTCTTTATTTTTTTTTAATTGTTTAACACGAAAGACTATGATGAATAAAAAACATACAATGCTAGCTGGATTAACAGCTCTGACGTTAGGAATTGGAAGCACCTATTTATTAGTTGATTGCGATAATTCACGTTCTAATGAATATCAAAGACCACAACAAATTGATGAAAGTTCAGAACCAGTTGATTATAACAGGAGTAAAAGCACAGCAGTTGATCCATACAACACTAGAGTTGAAGATACTTTGCTCGAAGATGATAGTGAAATAAGATATGAGTTTAAAGATATATTAAAAATTGTTAGCGATGATAAGGATTTAATTCATGCCTACGAAGAAGAATATGATGATGGATCCATGTATTGTGATGAGAATATTGGAACAACAGCAGAACTTTGTGATTTAATGTTTGATCAATTTGCAGTAGCAAAATACGTATGCGAAGAGATTGGTGATAACAAAAGAGCAATTGAACTTGCATCTGAATCTCAGACCGTTTTTAGAAATAATAGAAAATCATTAGCACCAGAAATTCCAATATATATTCCAATGTTAGAAGTGTGGAATTGTGATCCAAGAGGAGTGTTTGGAGTAACACCTTATTCCAGATAGCTATAGTAGATAAAGGAACCAGTTCAGATGTAGAATCCTCCCTTAGAAGATTATATTCAAATTTAAAATCGTAGTTGAAATTGTTACTGGCAAGTAACTAGTTCTGCAAAATATTTATAAATACACAACAATTTAGTACACAAATGGACAATCAAGAAGACCAACATATAATTCAGAGTGGCACGGCGCCATATGATATTAATTTAAGAAAAATACAACCGTTTGAAGGATCAGATTTAGGGACACGTTATAACATATCAGTAAGCCCATTTGAATATAAACCAGGAGCGGTTAAACTTTCTATTGACAACTTCAGTTCAGGAAATAAAAGTTGGCGCCAATTAATTAGAGGGCAAGGAAGATCTCCAGCAATTTTTAGAGCCCATGCTAGAGATGCTGAGGACATAAGTCACACTAGTAGAGTTTTTGGTAGGAATACTCTAGAAGATCAATACCTAATATCTGCAAGCAATTTTACAATGAGTATGATAAATTATTTCCGAGCTGCAAAAATTAATGCAAGGACAATTGGAAGAGGTCTTGCATGGGAAATATTACCAGGTGAAGATACCACATCCCATCCATTAAATCAGTATGCAGCTCTTTTGTATTCAAAGGGAGTTAAACAAGTACAAATAGGAAGTACTCTTGGAGGAGGAGCATTTTTACCAAAGGAGAACATTGTTTGTATTTCAGCTAAAGCGATGGTGGCTGAAGATCCAGAATGGACTGTTGGTACTATTTATCATGAAGGAATACACGCAGTAATGCATAACCTCGAGAGTTATGGAGATGAATTAAAACCATTTAGATCTAAACGTAGAAATAAAGCATATGCAAATCACTGGGATACATACAAAGGGTACTTGTCATTTGATGAAATACTAGCTCATTGTGTAACAGTATTGTTTGATTCGTTTAGACCAACATCACCAGAAGAAGATCATTTTTCAATTAATCTGATGAATGATATAATTAAAAATTCTGATTTTGATGAATTAATCCTCTCCCAGTATAATTTTCAGGATCACATATTTTCTAATAATCGGAAGGGATTTTCAGGCGAATGTAGAGGTAGTATTTATTTAGGAAAATCCATAGAAGCTCAGGACCCTGATGGTGAAGCAAGAGTAACCATTAAAATTGGAAGTAGTACTGAAACTTCATTTGCTTTTCCAAAAATTTTAGGAGAAGATATCAAAGGAACCCAAAAACTGGACCAAGAGATAAATTTGATAGATTTGAATACAAATAATCCTGGACTTGCTCAAAGAATTTTGCAGGAAGTTAAATCCCAAACTCGAGACCACAATGTTGCAGCTTCAAAGGCTAGAGATTTTATGCAAACACTGGATTCACTAGACAGACCAAAAGTTGAATCAGATAAAAAATTGTATGATGAAATTTATAACAGGTTCCAAATTATGCACGAGGTTCCAGGAATTACTGCATTGACTAAACATATAGAAGACCTTGATGATGCATGTAAAAAACTTTATTTACAGTTTTTACAGGAATGAGATTTTAATTAATTAAATAAGATGAATTATAATCAATGGATTGGGCCAACCCTACTTACTACAGGACTCTTAGCTAGTGCTGCTGCGATAAGAGGATGTGATTCCAACAGAATTGAACCGCTAACTGCAGCAAAGGCAAAGGAACGAATTGAAGGACTAGCTGTCTTAACAGATGCTGAACATGAAGAAAGAAGAGCATATGCAATTATTATCAATGGATCAACTGATGGAGACATGTTGGAAGATGTGGTCTTTGCTTATAATGATCTAAGAAGAGTGGGGTTTCAAGAGGAGAACATCTTTGTTCTTGCTGAAGTAGCTCCAAGGAATGATGGACCAGGCCTGATTACAGCAGAGGCAAAACCTGAAACAGTTGCTATAATAAATAATTACCTTGAACAACTAGTTGATGAAAATGATTTGTTATTAGTTTACATGGCAAGTCATGGATATAAAAATGAGAACCAATTCTATTTACAAGGTCACGGCAATAAATGGAGTGTTTTTGACATGGAAATCCGCGGTGAAAAAATTAGTCTTTCCGTTACATTGGATCCTGGTTTGTTAGAAGTTAGGCCACTATTAGACACATACTATGACCTAAGTCCTGGAGAGTTAGTTATTGTTGGAAATTTTTGTTATTCAGGGATTGTCACTAGCCATATAGAGAAAAGATTAGCAGAAGACCAAAACACTAGGCAGGTTGCTGCAATTGCAAGTACAACAGAAGATAAGAGAAGTTATGGGTGGGTATTTGGCAGAGCATTATTTGGACAAATGGGAAGAAGCGATGAAAAAGTTGATACTAATAACGATGGACAAAACTCTTTAGTGGAATTAATTGATTATACCAGAACATTACATAATGGGCAGCCGATTGAAAAAGAAAAAGAATCAATTGTCCTAAACCAAGTTAGCTCTGTTTCAACATTGCCAGTTGAGTATCTGGTAAATCCAAATAATTAGGATAGGAAAAATGTCCTGACTGTGTTCTCTTCTTGACAAGTTACTTCTTAGTGGCTCAGTAACGTTCGTTGCTAGCTACTGTTACTTGCATAATGTTAATGTGTTTCATAAAATGTTTGATGAACAGATTTAAATTATTTCAACAGTACCTTTCTCTGCATCAACTTCTACTTCCACACCATAATCTAACACAGTAGTTGCGTTACCAGTTCCAACAATACAAGGGATACCAAGTTCCCTTGCAACAATAGCTGCGTGCGAGAGAATTCCACCCTCATCTGTCACAATAGCTGCAGCTTTTTGCATAGCAGGAACATAATCTGGATGGGTTGTGACTGCAACTAAGATGTCACCTTTTTTCACTTTAAGAATATCATGAATAGTATAAACAAGAACCACTTTGCCCCTTACTTTTCCTTTGCAGGCACAAGAACCTTTGATTTTTTCTGTTCGCTGTTCCTTTTGATGAAACCCTATTTTTTCTAATTCTCTTTTGATGTTTTTATCAATGCAAATCATCTTGCCTTCTCTTTGAAACATCATAAACCCATGTTCCCTTCTTGATTTGGCAAGCTCGATATTCACTGAGCTCCCACTTAAGAATTCTAAAATTTCATTCTCTGTGAGATAAGCAACTTGTTTGAAACTAAGATTCGTTCTCTTTGCAAGTTCAGCAAAAAATGCTTGAATATAAAAAATACCTTGTCTGCGATAATCGTCCCTTGCATCTTTGATGTATGCAATCTCTTTGATCATTCTGAAGGTTTCTTTTTGCTCCGTTGTTAATTTCGCTTTTTCTGCTGCTGCTTCAAATGAAAGAGGCTCACTTGTAGGTCTAATTTTTAACTCTTTAACATAGACCATTACATCTTCTAATGACCATGCAACTTTATGAACATCTAAACAAGGAAGCCATCGATATTTCTCCCAAAGCTGTTTTATTTTTTCAGGCTGACCTTGAATTTTGGCTGCTTCCTCTTGCATTAGTAGGACTGTACTTTTCTCTGATGGGCGAAACAATGCTTCTTTTACTTTATCGTCTTCATTTTGAAGAATTTGGTTTCCTCTCTTTGTCCAATAAACTGCAAGCAGATGCCCAACCCATGGACCGATACAACTATACTCAATTAATTTTTCTTGATAATCAATATAGATCTGTTTCAGTTCAATGTTACTTCTACTGGCAATGTCTAGTTGCTGAACTTTTCTTGCAAAATTAACATAAGCTTTTCCGGTGCGGTGGAATTGTTCTTTGAAGGATTTGAACTTTTTGCTATCATTTGAAAACTGCCCTGTGAGAGAATCAACAAATTCTTTTTGTTCAGTGTCTTCAAAGTAAATACATTCATTATTGTTTTCTGGGAGAATTAAAAAATCATTCATAGTGTGATTTAGCAAATGGCTCACCCTTGATCCGATAGAATTTAACGCAGCTTCACAATACTGTACTGAGTACTCCCTACTAACAATTTTTGTCCATTTCATTTTCTAAAACCTATTTCTTGGTTTAAACCAAAATCTTGACAGATATAATTCATTCTTTTGAGACAATATTGCTTTGATATTTAATTCTTTACTTGCTTTTATGCTATTTCGCTATCTTCTCCCCAGGGAGATAAACCTGTTTAATGGAATAATCAAATCGATGGAAACGATAATGACTAATTACACCTTTAAAGCGTGTTCTAATTTGGTTTACAATTTTTTTCATTTCGATTACACCTTCAACAACTACTTCAATCTCAAAATCTGGGCCACCAATAGTTCGCATACGATAAACAACATTCCTATGCTGCCTTGCATATTGATTCATCTCTTTGATTCGAGAAAGGTCGTTCAAATAAAAATCAATTTTGTAGAAAACATAACCTAGTTTTGTTTCATCAATAAGAGCATAATAACCAAGAATAATTCCTTTCTTTTCTAAATTGCGTAATCTGTAAAGTGCAGCCTTGGCTGTGAGCTTAATTTCTTTTGCGATATGAGTGATTGGTGTTTGAGCATTTTTAGTAATTATTTTGAGAATTTCATAATCAGTATCATCATACTTTACTCCTGATTTTCTTCCAACAATTATTTCTTCATTTTGACCGTTGTTGTTTTCTTTGAGAAATTTTAATGGATAATGAACCATATCAACAGATTCATATATTTCATATTTGCTAATGTACTTCTTAAACTTTGTAATGAATTCAAACCACTTCTCAGAAAATTCTGGAATCGACTTCACCCAAACATAAAAACCAAGGTCAATGTCACCTTCAAACTGAATTGCCCACATAAAAAGTGGATTCTTTTGAATATATTTATGAATCTCCTTTTCTTTTTCAAGGGTAATGTTTTGCCATTTCATATATACTCGAATTGCATTATATCCTAGGCTTCGCCAATCAATAATAGCATGATAACTTTTGATAATACCTTTTTTTTCTAGTTGTTTAATACGATAAGAAACAACTTGTTTTGAAATAAGAAGCTTTTTTGCCAACTTTGTATGTGCTTGTCTTGCATTCCAATTAAGATGATACAGGATCTTTTTATCGATTAAATCTAGCATTTTGTGATTAAATGGACTTTTCTATATAAATTTTTCCCAATTGACAAAAATATTGAGAGTTAATTTAATAATCTTATCTGAATAGTTAATAGTTGGTGATTAGTTATGCAAACTACAAAAATAAAAATTGAAGAAAAAGTTCTGGGACATTTTGATGTTAGCCCAACTCCTAAACAAAGCAGGCGATTGCCTTTTACTCCAAGAATGATTTAGATTTTTGGCATCGCTTTTTTTATTTTGTCAAACAAATTTGGACACTATCAATTAATAGACTGGTACTGTCCAAATTTTTTGAGCAGCATTTATTATTTGACCACCAGTGAAACGCACTGGTGGAATAAATGTTTTCAAATTCAAATACAAAAAATAACTAAATAAATAAAATGTTACTCATATTTCCCCCAGGATGGTCATTAAACTATGGGAGCCCTCATTTAAGTTTACCTTTGATTAAAGGATTTCTAAATACGAAAAATATTCCCTGCGATATCATTGATTTAAACATTGAATCTGCAATGTTTTACAAAGTCAACATATCTGAAGATGAAATCATAAAACATAATCAACAGTATGATGAACAGAAATCATGGGAATTTTATTTTAACAGAATCAATCAACTTCAACAAATAGCAGAACAATATGATGGGACATGGGATGTGAGAGATGGATTTGTATTTAACGGATGTGATTTAGCATCTTCAAATGATTTGCTGACATATTCAAAAAAAGAATCTCCATTCACTGACTTGTATAAAAAACGAGTTCTAAGTTATGTGAAAGAAAAAAAACCGGCAATCATTGGACTTGGTGCTGTGATCCCATCCCAACTATTATCAGCGTTTGAAATAATACGTTTGTTAAGAAACAGTGGATACTCAGGTAAAATTATTCTAGGAGGAAACACCGCAACTAGGCTAAAAGAAGCCTTAGTAAAAGTGGATGAAATTTTTGAACTAATTGATGGAATAATTGTATACCAGGGAGAACATGCACTAGCAGATTATTATACTGCATTGGATGAAAGTAATTTTGATGCTGTTCCAAATTTAATCTGGAAAAAGAATGGAGTGATTACTTATAACAAAGAGCGAAAAGTAGCAATAGAAGAACTCGCCATGGCAGATTTCACTGGTTACCCAATCAATGAATATTGGGGGATTAATTATTTGCCAATAATCGGTACCAGAGGATGTTATTATGGTAAGTGCACATTTTGTACCATCCCTTATGTATGGGGAAAAGGTGGTTTTGCAGGATTTGATAAAGCAGAAAACGTCTTTGAACATATGATAGCTGCAAAAAAAAGATGGAAGATTAATAGATTTAGTTTTGTTGAAGAAACCTTAAGCCCAATAAAATTACGAGCAATAGCAAAACTGATTGTTGAATCTGGTGAAACTTTTTGTTTTGAAGGTTACGCGCGTTTTGAAGAATCTTGGTTAAATGAAGAACTTGTTGCGTACTTGAGTAAATCCGGACTTAAAAAATTATTTTTAGGATTAGAGCTTTTATCTAAAAGGGATGTGATGAACAAAGGAATAAACAGAAGACCCATCCCGGATTATTTACGGTTGTTTAAGAGATACAATATTAAGGTGCATCTTTTTATCCTTAATGGGTATCCAGGAACCACTGTTGAAGACAGCATAGAAACGATGAATTTTTTAATTAAACATAAAGAGTACATTGATACAATAGATGTTTCCTATTTTGTTTGGGATTTACATACTAAGCACGAAGGTGTGGAGAAAATAGTTGATAAGAGAAAAGATCTTGCTCTTCATTTTGATTATAACTCAAAGAGTAATCTAAACAGTAATCAAACAAGAGAACTTGCAATGGCAGTTGAGCAAGTAGTGATGAGTAAGAATCCCAAGTGGGTTGATCCATTGTATAGAGTGTATTCAACTTGGGCTGATACTGTTTGAGAAACTCAGGCCGTATTCTGACCGTAACAGGTGACTTCTTAGGGGCTCAGTAACGTTCGTTGCTAGCCTCCTTGTTTTTTGTAATGTTGTTTTGATTATTTATTTCTTTCAAAGTATTAGCAAAGTTATCCTTTTCTCAAAATTTTATCTATGGCCTTGCCTTTTGCTAACTCATCAACAAGTTTATCGAGATACCTTGCTTTCTGAGTTAATGGGTTTTTGATTTCTTCTATCCGATATCCGCATATCACTCCAGTAATATGATGAGCGTTTGGATTTAATTTTGCTTTCTGGAAGAAAGTGAAGATAGTTGCTTCTTCATCAATGAGTTTTTTTAGCTTTTTTTCGTCAAAACCAGTCAACCAAGTTATTACTTGATGTAACTCTTTTTTCGTTCTTCCCTTCTTTTCTACTTTTGCTACATAGAGAGGATACACTTTTGCAAAGGTCATATCCCTTATTCTCTCATCATGTGTTGGTTTTGTTTTCATAATATTTGTCCAGATGATTGATTATTTATTTCTTTGCTTGTTTCCACACTTCTTCAAAATAGCACTTATACTTTTTAGCTACTTGTTTGCTCTTTATTAGAAATGCCACAGGTTTATTACCCCACACTAAAGTCAAAACATTGTCCCCATATATTGCTATGTTGGTTGGAAAGTTAACTTTTGTAAATCGGTACTTATAATATTTTAATTTAGAAAACTCTTTCATTTTCACTTTAGTTTGAGGATACATAATGACCCTAGTAGGAATCTTCTTCTCAGCTCTGTTTAAATGGAACGTCTTAATGAACCTCTTCACTTGCTGATTATTAATTTCGTCGGGGCCCAAACCAAATGCTAAATATTCATCTTTAATTGTTAAATCCTCAAGGATTTCACCATAAGCTGTTTTCCACCCAGAAATACCCACATAGACTTTTGCTTCTTGCTTATCAAGATGCATATTTTGTAACTTCTTCAATTGTGGAACCAGTTTTTTGGATTCAGAAATGCTTTGGTCCAAATCCGATCTCTTAGATTCTAAATAATCAATGATCCTGCTTGGATTCGTAGCTTCAAAGTATTTAGTGCCGCGCTTCGTGACTTCGGTAGCTAGTCCTCTTTTTTTTAGTCGGTCAATCACTTCATAGACTTTACTTCTAGAGACATCAGATTCTTTACTTAATGTGCCTGACGTACAGTTGCCAGTTTTGAGAAGTGCTATGTACACAGCGCTTTCTCCTTTAGTGAGCCCTATTTTTTGAAGGGTTTTAAGATCCATATTATCCAGTTCTTTACCATTTATTTAAATCTTTTCCATTGTAGTCCCCTTAGGAGACACAAGTATTGAAATAAACAGAGTTAGGCCATATATGAAATGGAATCACTTGCAAATAAAATATACACAGCTTTAAATGGAAATTTTCCCAAAAGAGAGAATTCTGATCCTTTAAGAAAATTAAGCTCTGGAGATTACAACCATTACTATGTTGGCATTGAGCCAATTAATTTAGAACCCTTAGTTCGTCTTCCAGTCGAAGCAAATCAAGCAACAGTTGAGGGACTCCCTGGTAGGCATGGAGAGTATTCAATTGAGTATACAGAAGAAGGAAAAGAAGCATTAGTAGATGCTTACTCAAGAAAATTTTCAGAAGGTGGAGAAATGTGGGGCTCATCTCGCTTATTGTTTATACCAGGAGATATAGCTGAAGGAGTAGAACCTCGATTTTTGAAATATAAGGATAGAATAATTACTGGACTCCAGGAGTCTTACTTTGATGTAGAAGGAGATTTTGACCATCTTAGAGCCGCACTTCATAATGTTGCAGTTATATCTGAAAAAATTGGCATTGACCATGCAAGAGATTGTGATTTTATGCAAACTTTCTGGACAAAAATAAGAGAAAGCCCATATCCTCGATTGGAAGGAAGGGAATGCAATATGGTCGTAGACTACGTTCTAGAACACGCTGAGATGATGAGTATTGGTTTTGAATTTGATGGGTTAGCTATCAACTGGTCAACTTTTGATGGAACTAGTTTGGAAGGAATAAAGCGAGAAGCATTTCGTAGTACTTTATACAACATATTATCTCATACACCAATGAGAACAGATATTGATCCAAGATTAAATGAGCAGGCAATAGATTCTATCAAGAGGCAAGCATCCTCCAACTTACCAAAGGAAGTGTATCGTCCAATTCTAGAATCAGTTGAGAGAGTCATGATGGGCTAGCAGTAAATTATACTTCTCATCTGCCATTCTCATGCTACGCAGTCTTAAAGTCTCACATAACAGATAGATTATGCCATACTGTGTTTGTTTGATGAGAATATAAGACAGTCTTTTATTTTATTCTAAAGCCAGAAGAATAAGTACCTGGATTACTATAAACCAAAACGTGATGTAGTTCTCTTGCTTCTTCTGAATTTAACTTCTCTCTACTATGTAACATTCTCCTGTTATCTAAGATTAAAACTTGACCTGACCTAATTGGCAATACTCTTTTGTGTTTATCTACAGCACCAATAAATTGATCAAACGTTCTTTCATCCCAATAACTATCTGGTCCTGATTCTTTGAACCTAATTTTTGTTTTCTCTCCTGATTCAAATAATGGTCCAGTATACATATGATTTGGCTGTGTAAGGAAACTCCCTGATCGGAGTAGTACATCTGGGCTTTCTTCAAAGAGGGTTGAGTAAACTAATGCCCCGTCTGAAATAATTGGAGAACCTCCACTAATTTGAGCAGATTTGTACCATAAGAAAAGAAGGTCAGCAGGACCCTGAAATTGTTTGTATGTACTAACTCCTGGTCCATCTGTGTGGAAAGGTATTGCTTTTTCACTAAATGCAAATCCTGAAGGTCCGATGACTTTTTCAGGATCTGGCGTAATGGTCAACACCCCTTCATTATCAGCTTCTGGATGTAAGACTATCTCACCATAGCTCCTAGCCAAATCTAGAAGATTAGCTCTACTTGAAATTGAGTCAACTATCACATAGCCGTCCGACTCTAATATTTTATTCGTTTCCATTACTATAACAAAGAAAAATATGAGTTGATAAATATTGGTGCACCTGTACCAGTACACCCATTGGGAAGATTTATATAAAATGGACCGATTTAAATGATATGGATTCAAAAGTGTTGCAGGACTTGGGCTTGACTAAAGGTGAAAGCAGAGTTTACCTTTCTTTGCTAGAGATTGGAGAATCAACAGTTGGTCCAATAATTGATAAATCCAAGGTTACAAAATCTAGTATCTACCAAATTCTTCTTAACTTGATGGATAAAGGTTTAGTTTCATATATAATTAAAGAAAAAACCAGATACTATCAAGCAGGTCAACCAGAAAGACTATTGGATTATGCAGATGAACTTGAAAAAAATATTCAGAATAAGAAAATAGAATTGAGTAAGTTATTACCACAGTTAAAATTGCTTCAATCATCAAGCCCTGAAAGTGAAGTACGCACTTATATTGGATTTAAAGGAGTAGTTTCTGTTCATGAGCATACTTATGAAAAGTTAAAGAAAGGTGAAGATTATTTTTATCTTGGAATTGTTGGACAACAACCAGATTATTTTTGGTCATATTGGGCAAAGGATCATAGAAGGAGAGTTAAGGCTGGGATTAAATGTAAATTACTTTTTAATCCAGATACAGATCGGAAAGTTCTCAATGATCGGATTAAAACTCCTGGTTGTGATGCAAGATACATGCCAACTAAATTTCCAACGCCTGCTTGGATACTCGGATACAAAGACGTTACAGCTATTGGGATAAGTGGAGAGAATGCGATAGTGATAGAAGTTGTTAATCAAAAGATCGCAGATGCGTTTAGAGAATACTTTAATGAGTTTTGGAAACGCAGTGAGAAGTATAAGCGTTGAAAATTAAAGGGTACTTCTCATATGCCATTCTCACACTACTCAGTTATTCTCATCACCTCATCTAACAGACACTATAGTATAGATAGTGTTTGATAAGTGAGAATATGAGAAAATCTTTATAACTAGACTTCCATTCAATCACCTATGCAATTCAAGCAAGTAGCTATCATTGATTATGTGAACATCACAAAAGAAGCATTTGAGAAAGTATCTAGCCTTTCTGAAAGCGAGACAATTATCTATGATTCAGATCCTAGGGGGCAAGAAGAAGTTAAAGAAAGGATCTCTGATGCAGATTGTATTCTAGTTGGTTGGAGAACGAAAATAACTGAAGAAGTTCTTGACTCTTGTAAAAATCTGAAATTTATTTGTTTAAGTGGAACCAATTCAGATAATATTGATTTAGAAGCATGCAGAAAGAGAGGAATTGTGGTTTCTAACATTATTGCGTATGGTGATGAAGGAGTGGGTGAGTGGATCTTTTCTCAACTTTTGATCTTGGCAAGAGGCTTAGGTAAGTATAAGTGGGGAAAAGGGCACGTTGAACTTAGTGGAAAAACCCTTGGCATAATTGGACTTGGAGCAATAGGAAAATTGCTTGCAGACATCGCCTTAGGTTTTCATATGAATGTTCTTTACAATAGCAAGACAAGAAAACCCGAATGGGAGAAGAAAGGTTTGCTATTTGTAGAGAAGGAAGAACTTCTAAAGAGAAGTGACATTATCAGTTTACAAACACCAAAGAACGTGAAGATTATTTCTAAAGAAGATTTCAAGATAATGAAAGGGAAAATTCTTGTGAATAACACATTGGGAAGAGCTTTCAATGAAGGTGATTTTAAAGAGTGGATCCAAAAAGAAGGAAATTTTGCAATAGTGGATAAATCTGGAATTGCTGATTTTAAAGGTGCTTTAGATAATATCAATAAAGTAATGTATTCTGATTTCATTGCCGGAACTACCCAAGAATCCACAGTAAGACTGGGGCAAAAAATTGAAGAGAACATGAAAGCTTACTTGTTGGGTGAACCAATTAATCACCTTACCAAATAATTTCCTGTCCAATTAATTGACGATACTTCTCATCTGCCATTCTTTCCTTATCTAAATAATGTCTATCCCCAATACTAACAGCACTTCTACCCTGATAGAAATCAGCAACACCAGATGGTATTCCTAACTGGAGACACTTAGAGTAGAACCAGTTACGAATGTATTTGGGACGTATCAAACCACGATGTTTTTGAAAGAATTTTATAAAATAGTTATAACTTACATATACTCGATTATCAAAACCTTTTGGCAAATAAATATACAGACAGTTCTTTGAACCCCTGCGATAATTCAAATACACTTTGATATATTCCCCTTTATCAATTATTCTATACTTACTAGGGTCTTCTGCAAACTTTGCAAACTCAGAAATACGAACACCTGAATTAATCAAACCAAGATAGTAATTATACACACCAGTACTCAGTTCTTTGATTTTAGCCAAGTCTGCAAATAGTTCAGAATCTTCAGGGGTATAGACATCTGGATTACTCTTCTTACGTTTAGCTATCTTACGTATCCTGTTAAGCTCCTTGAGCACTTCTTCCTCGCCTAAATGTTTCTCCTCATAGAAGTTACAGATGGCTCTAAGAGCTTTGTAATAGGCATCAAAGGACAATAAATCCCTCATTTTACATAGTTCCAGGTAGTTGAATTTATACACACTTTTACTGATTTTCTGGGCAAAATTAAGCAGCTTGAATTCATAGTTCTTAGAAAACTTTTTACCTTTAACATAGACGACAAATTCAGAATAATCTTTATTAAAATCTAAACAATCAGAATAAGTAAAAAGCGCCCCGGCCGTATTCTGACCGTAACAGGTGACTTCTTAGGGGCTCAGTTCTTAGCTAGCCTCCTTGTTGATTGTAATGTTGTTTTGATATTTATTTCTTTGCTTGTTTCCACGGATCTTCCCAAAAATAATGGAAATACTTCATGAATGAGTCCTTAATATCTTTTGACTCTAACACAAAAGCAAAAGATTTCTCTGACCACAATATTTGTGCAACTTTATTCCCAAAGATGAGAATTACCATCGGTGAAGACATGTTCTTTGGGAGAGAACAATGTTTATAGTAATTTTTCCTATGTTTTTTGAGATCATTTGGTTCCAACCCTTCTAAAAATGTATTTGCATCAACCAAATCATGCAGTACATGTTTCTTCTCTACTCGTCGTTGCATCCAATGTTTAAACCAATATTTTAATGGCGTAGACTCAACACCAGAGTTTCCACCAATCCAATATGATTCTTTGTACTCCAAAGCTTCATTCATCAATGCTTTTAATGCTTCATTTCCACGATAAACTTCTGCCCTTATTTCAGGTTTAGAAAAATTGAACAAATCTTTCATCTCTGGAATTTGTTTCTTAAGAGATATTAATGAGTCTTGTTTCTTCTTAATCTCTTCAAGAACTTTATTAGGGTGAGAACACTGATACGTCTTCTTCCCCTTCTCTATAGTATATGTTACTAGACCCTTCTCAATTAACTTGTTTAATATGTCATAAATATTTCTTCTCTCGATTCCAGTCTTTTCTTGTATTTTATTCAATGTTGAGATGCCTAACTCTAAGGTGGCAGTGTATACTCTGATCTCTCCTTGTGATAGACCAATTTCCTTCAGATTTTTCAAATCCATATGAAGATAAAAACTTTGGGCTTTATTAAATTTATGGCGTTGAACAATACCACAATACTTTAAATAATAACTAAGGAGTTACTACTATATGATAAAGACAAAACCAAGTAGAACGCCAATAATGGTAACATTAATTGCAGGAGCAGCACTAGCAAATACTGCAGATGCTGGAACAGTTGAGTTAATGGCAGGCAATGGGAGCACAACCCTGGACATTCAGATGCCAGGAAAACTTGCAGAAAAAATAGGGTACTTTTCAAGAACCAGATTCACAAAGGACTATGATGGTGATGTTAGCGCTTTTGGTGCAGTTGACTTAACTTATTCAATAGGAAGCAATGTAGATTTGTTGTTGGAAACTCAGTTTGCGCAAGGACTTGGAGTTGTACCAAGACCAGGAGTCCAGTATATCAAAACCAGTGGAGATCTAACTGTTGTTGGGTTACTAACTGGAAGCCACAACCTAGACTTGGAACCACACTTAGTTGTGAGATATGATCGTGAATTAAATGAAAGATTTGGACTTATGGGGCAAGTTGAACTTCTAACAAACTTTGGAATTGATGGACACAATTTTAGTCTTCAACGTTTACGAGCTGGTGCCTCGCACGATGGTTACACACTAGGTGTTGCTTCCGACTTCATTGAATCTGAAAACTTTGGCTACAATGTTGGTGGTTTTTTAGAGAAGGGGTTCTAAAGATGAAAACAATAGATGAAATGATGAGATATGTGAGAAAACATGCAGAGAGTGATATTGCTGAAAACAAAGTTAAAACTGGCAAAGATTATTCTCCAGCTGTTGGATGGTTACTTGAAAAAATTGCAATGACTTCCATGGATCACGATGGACTTGTTGGAATATTCTTTCATGATGTTCCAAGACTCACAGAAAGGATTAAGAGATTTGGAAATGGAGATGAAGTTTATTTTGGTGAAACAATGAAGTCTGCCAGAGCAATGAGTTTGTACTGTGGAAGAAAAAGCATACAAGAAGTACAAGAATTGAAAAAGGAAATTGACAGATATGGTCGTTCACTGCAGACCATTGATGGACAGTTGTACAGTCATTTGGACCCAATAGAACCAGGAGCATTCTAAGAATGAATCCTTCTGCTACACGTTATTCAAAAGATCCGAGAATGTATGATACTCATGTAGAGTTGGATCTGCCTGGTTTAGTTTCTCCAGTTAAATTGAGAGTAGATCCAATCAATAGAAAAAGCACAGACAATGTTATGCCAATCTTCTGGGAAGAGCAAGCATTCACCTGGCAGTTTACATCACCATACGTTCGCCAAGCATTGCAAGAAAGTAAAGGAGAGACTGACTTTTTAGATCTTGGCTGCGGTTCAGGAGTTTTTTCATTACTTATGTTAAAGCAATTTGGAAGCAATAGCAAGGTAATTGCAGTAGATAAGAACCCACGGGCAGTTAGAACTGCAATCTATAATACAACATTGAACTATGACAATGAAGTTTGCTTAAAAGAAGCACTGGGTATATCAGGACCAGGTGGTATAGACTTTCGTGTTGCAGAATTTCCTTACGTAAATATACCAAAGGAGAGCGTAAAAGTTATTGGAATTTATCCACCATACCACATTTATCCACCCCTCTTGGATCCTTTTCAGAAAAGCTTACCATTACATGCAAGAGGAGGTAATTTTGGGCAAACTGAATTTCGTGACCAATTACGTTCAACTAATTGCTACCTAGCAAATAAAGGAATTTTATTCTTTAATCAAATGTGTCTTGGTGATGAACAAGGACCAGCATATCTTCATTATATACATGACCTTTTTGGAGACGCTTCTTTAACATACACAAATGTACTCCCTAGAATTAGAACAAGTGATTTTCTAAACGGAGTGTATGAAGGAATGTCTAGAAAATGGATTGATGAAGTTTCCAATGTATTCCCTTATTTATATTATACTGTTGGCATTCTCAATAAAGATGGCGCTTATGGGATCAAAGAAGTTCCACATGATATTGACCTGAGAGGCAGAACTTGGAGTGATAGAGTTGAATTACATAGAGAGATAACAAAGCATGCGTTATGAGTTATTTCTTTGCTTCTTTCCAAAGCATTTCAAATTGTTTCTTCTGCGCTTTAGCAAGTGTTTGATTTCGGATCGTAATAACTGAAAGTGGATCTCGAATAACAATTGCAACATTGTCCCCATATACAATTGTGTGCAGTGGACCAAGATGTTCTTCTGGTAGAAACCTGTACTTGGCATGAGGAGTATCGTAGACAAAATCACTTTCTTTTTGTGCAATTGCTTTCCATTTGATTTTCAGCTTTTTTTCTTTTGCAATATGATTTGCAGTGATAATTGGAAACTGTTCTTCCCACCATGTTTCATCCACACCAATGCACACATAATTTTGATTAGTTCGAAGAATGTCTGCCATGAAAGACTTTATTGATTCTCTTCCACGTGCAACTTCAACATTTAGATCCTCTGGCTCAGATTGATATTCTTTTTCCATTTGAAATTTAACAGAATCCAGAAGAGATTGTTGTTCATCAATTAACTCTTGAAACTTTGAAGGAGGAGTTGGGATGTAGTACTTACAATTTCCTTCACTTACATAACTCACAAGTCCTCTGTTGATTAATTGTTCCAAGAAATCATATATGCCAGTTCTATGAAGCTGAGTTTTAGTTTTGATGTCTCTTACTGAACTCTTTCCATTCTTTAGAAGAGCAAGGTACACAGTGGCTTCGCCTTGCTTGAGCCCAAGCTTTCCAAGTACTTCCATTATGTTTGCATTTGACAAGTAGTCACTTTAGTGACAACTACAATATATAAACTTATTGCTTTCTTCAACACTTATGATTAGAAAAACAGAGAAACTATTAGAGCAAGCTTCACTCGGAGTTGTGGGAATTTGTCTAGTAGGTACCTTGGCAGGATTCGTCAAATATGAAACTTCCTTCACTAGAGAGCTTCTTCAAATAAATCAATCTGGTGAAAACCCAGCATGTACCAAAAGTATCTATCGAGCAGTAGATCGCACTAAACCAGTTGAACCATTGTATCGAGTCTTTAGAAGAGATGATGAGATTATTTTTCGACAAATAGGATATAATTGTGCTCTATCCCCATCAATTCTTGCAGCCAATATTAGAGGTACTCTTGAAGGTGGAATCGATGATTGTATTGTTCAGCGTGCACCAGCAAGAGGAATTGGTGCGTACTCTGTCTGTAGAGGACAACCAACGTTTGATAGATATGAAAGAAGATTTGATAGTTTAGTAGTAGAGTATAAGGAACAGAATCTGGGTTCATAACTTTTTGATAGATACTTCACTCTGGACAAAAGTCCCACATGAACTGAAAGAATTAGAGCAGGCCAGTAACTTTGTATCTTTGATCATACTTATACATGCCATACAACTCATAAACAGTCGCCACGATAATAAGTATTCTAAAAAACCAAATTCCCAACAGAATAGCCATATAAAACTTATTAGTTGGTTGTAAATCCATTGATACGAGATCCACTATCCTTTCGTAAATATTTATCTTTGAAGGAACAACATTAGTTAACCCAAATAAAAATAAAAGAAATTTTATTATTAGATTTTTTTCTGATTTTTTCATTCTCTTCTCTAAAATAGGGCTTAGCACTTGAGAGAAAAAGCGCCCCGGCCGGGATTTGAACCCGGGTCGCTGCCTATCTTCCCATTTCGAATGAAAAGTCGAAAGGGCAGTATGATAGTCCGGGCTGTGCCAGTATTAATTACTGTCTACACCACCGGGGCATTGATTAGTAAGTTTTGATTAATTTGATTATTGGTTGTATATAAAGATTTGCTAAATAAAAAAACAAGATTAAAGTTTCAGATTCTCTTCTTCTTCAGGCTTACTATCATTCTCACGACGAATAACCTTCACAGCATCCATACTAACAGTAATTGGGATAGGAACCGCAGCTTCAAGTAACTCAACTACAATTTCTTCCTTCTGCTTATTGATTCGAATAACTTTTGCATTCTCACGCTTAAACGGACCGGAAATAATCTCAACGATATCGCTCTTTCGAACATTCATCTCAACTTTAACCTGCTCAAGCATATGCTCAATCTCTGGATAAGGAATTTCTCCTGGTAAAATACCACGAGCATAAGGAACACCAGCTGAACCCATTTCAGCATCCATCCGAGTAGCTGCCTCAACAAAGATATAACCACGCATTCCATGAGGTCTAATAACTGAAAGAACATTACTCTTATCCTTAGGAGAAGATAATTTACTGATCAAATAATCAATAACCTGATCTTCACGGTTAGCTGCAGTACGAAGAGCAAAAATATGGCTCTCAACAGCGTCATTAGTTGGGGTATTCTCTTCAGTTTGGTTTTCTGTGTCTGACATATTATTTATCTCGCTAAAATATAAGTTGTTTGATTATGAAAACTACGAACCCAGTAAGTCCAATTATCGCCATACCAATTCCTGTAACTTTTAATACCATAATGTACTCTTCCTTACCTGGTTTCTTGGTAATTCGAAGAACTCGAATGGTTTGCTTCAAAAATCGCTTTGCCTTTGCTGAAAAAGAGTTGCTGTCGCTAGTTTCCATTATTGTACTTAATTTTGGCTTGTTTATTTATAAATGTTACTAAAATATTTTACAGATTTTAGAAGATTAAGAGTTAATTATGCTGTGTGATATGAATTTATTGTAAAAGAATTACCATTTAGTATTTATTAAATGAGAACCTAAATGACGAGGGAGTTCATCTCTACCCAAAGTGCTTAATCCACGATATTCACTCTCTGAGACCACATACACAACAGGGAAAGATTCCTCAGATGATCTTCTACGAATGACATCAATTTTACTCATTTCATTTTTGAGGTACTGCAATGATTGTTCCACCCCAATACCCTCAGCATTTGTATCAACAACAAGAATCGGTGCTGCGCCTGAATGCATAGCTGATTGAAATGACAAATCATACCTAACATTATCTAAAACTTGCAAAATAGGATGCCTTTCTTGAGAATAAGTTGCTGGATCAGAAATAACAGTAGCACCAGATAATCTTTGATAACCAGAAATTTCTCTGACAGGACCTTGGCCACACAATTCAGTTGTTGCTGGAAACATAGTGAAACCAGAATCAGTTTTTATTGGTTCTTGAATTCGAAGCAGAACCGCTAACCCACTATGCCTTGCTAAATGTTCAATCACAGCTGCTTTCTCGTCTGTACCTTGAGTTACAATTACTGCATACTTGCCACTGACTGCTTGCATCTTTAATTCAGCTATATCAGATACTGGCTCAGTTCCACCTTGAAATAAATGTTGATATCCTGCACCCAATAAATCAGTTAGCCTAGTAACGGACCTTAACTTTCGCTCTAAATCAAAACCAGTATTAGGTACTCTAGAATCGTTAGCTACAGTTGATACTTCTGGAAAACTAATTACATTACTCATATGAGTCAAAGAGAAGCTTCTTTTATAAATGAGTGGGTTACTCATCACTAATTAGTGATAATTTTGCCTTCAGGTGATTTATTTTTTCCTGATCATAGTCAAACTTTGCCATATGGCTCTTGAATACTTTGTTACGAAAGTCATCACGTTTTGTGAACTCAATAAACTCATCAAAAGACAATTCTTTCAGAGTTATTTTCTCACCATTATTTGCTGCAACTTCTTGAATTTGTGTGCAGCCTCTTGCGGCATAGAAATGAATATCCCAATCAATCCTACCTGGAATTTCTAAAGTGAAAATTAATTCCCAATCATCACTAGTTAATCCTGTCTCTTCTAAAAGTTCACGTTTTGCTGCAACTAATGGTTCCTCATCACTCTCACTACATCCACCAACAAAAGTTGTAAACTCTTTTGTTCCTGGTTGCTCTTCGTGCGCCATGATGATTTTGCCATCTTTAATTGGGATGACTTGCACACTAGGTTTTCTTTTGAGCATTTCAAATGTCTGGGTTGTTCCGTCAAACATCTTCTGATCATAGTGATAAACGTCGTAGAGAATTCCATTGAATACTTTATTTGCGTTTGAGGGGATCTTTGCCATGTTAACAGATAGAGTTTTAGAAGTTAAAAATGTTGTGGTGTTACAAAAACAAAGCATAAATCCAAGCAATAAAAACTAGTTTAAGCGCGATTGCAAGACTTGTGAATAATAACCACCTACTGTAAGAGTAGCGAAATGATCCTGCTAAAAAATTAGTGATAGGATATGGAAGAGGTAATAAATTGATGAAAAAAATTGAAACTGAACCATAATCTCTGAGCCTTCGTTGCACCAAAACAATGGTTTTTCTTTTAATGAATTTTTTGATGGCCCTACCAAAAACCCTCCCTGAAAAAAAATTAACATGTTGCCCAATCATTAAACCAATAAAAGCTGGGACAATTATTCTAATCGAAGTTCTAACAGAACCTAAAAAACCAATATATAAAATTTCTAAAGGAGAGGGAATAAAAAATAAACTAGATAATGAAAATGCATAAACAACTCCCTCAAAACTTTTTTGTTTGATCTGAGCTGCCACATAAATTGCAATTGGATAAATAAGAGGTAATTCTTTGAACCAATTAAACAGATCAAAACCAATGAAAGTATTAACCATCAAAAGTAAAACCCAAAGTGCTAAAGCTGTAAGCGCAAAAACAATAGTAGTTGTAAAAGAATATTTGAAAGAATTTAGGTTCTGTTGAAGTTTAGATTTTGTTGCAGAATTATGTTTACTTAAAGGAATGTTTTTTTTTACAGATCTATTTCCTGAAACTCTTCTCTTAGGCACTTAATAAAGAAAAGTAGTTGAAGTTAATAATAGTTATGTAAAATTAGAGTCACGATTCACCTCCTCCGCCACCGCCAAATCCGCCACCAAATCCAGCACCTGCAGAATAATCGGCAAAACCAGCTGTGGGATCATAGCTGATAGAAAATGATTCATAACTTAAACTGCTAAGTCCAATATCATAGTTTTCACTATCTTCATTTGTATCAAAGTAATCTAACCTAGCTACAGAAAAATCAAATTTATCAATTTCACTTCTACGCTTACGCTTTTTCTTATTCTCGTCTATTAGATCAGTGATTTCAGTCACTATGTCAATATCTGAAGTAGAGTTCTTACTAAGATCAAATGCAGTTTGCCATAAACTACCTTCCTGAAAAGGATTAGATGCATCTACATTGGATCCAATGTCTGCTGGACTTTGGTATAAATCATTGGTTTCCATCGAACAGTAATTTGGCTGAATTTCAAAATCATCTGCACTACCAAATCCACCAGGATCATACACTTCAAGATCAATTGCAGCTGAGATTAAATCTAGTATATGCTCGATAGATATTTCATTACTATTTTCATTAAATGGATCATAATTTGCCTGGAAATGATTATTGTTGTAAATGTCTTGTGGTGGAGTATACAAATTCAAAGGATCAGTAATTTCCAATTCGTAACCTTGATCAATTTTGTAGTTGTGATCAGGAAGATTATAGTCCAGAATAGACTCATCGTTAGAAAAAGTTCCATAATTAATAGTTAATTGATCAGCAATGTAACCATGAAGAGGAGTTTCATTTCCGTAACTTAAATTTGAATTGTTAGCATACAACGCAGGATTAGTTTCTAAATTATTAGAATACAAAGAAGAGTTATGATATAAATTGTTATTAGCAGATTGTAAATTGTAAGGATTTATTTGATTTGAGTAAGAAGGATTTGCACCCTGATAGCTGTGCTGTACATTCTCATAAAATTGAGCCATGTGCAAATCAGATTCTTGTATAGTTCTTCGCTGGTTGTCTTGCAGAATCATTTCTAGTGTAGAAGCCATACCTGTTTCATTGACTTTTGTCATAAAGTCCGCAGTGAGATATTTAGGTGAATCCATGAAAGATAAAAGGCAGAAGAAGTTTTATGTCTTTTGGGAAAAGTGAGCCATTTTAATCAATTATTTACTCTGTTATTTTTTTGTGTTTTATCCAATACCTGATGAAAGTTAAGTGTAATGTGGAGAAATAAATGATATTGAAAATTAGTTCAGATTTACTTAATCCCTTAAACACCCCAATACTGATTAAGATTATTGTTAAAATAAACGAAGTAAGATAAAGAAAATCATCAAAAGAAAAGTGCATAACTAAAACACACCAGTTAAGATTAAAATTCCAAGAATTATCCCCACAATGCCAGAAAATGCAGCAGCGTAACCTAAGATATCAACAACTAACTTTTGTCTTTTTGCATTCATTACAAACATAGTAAATCACCCAGGTATTTATTTGTTCTTAAGTGATTAGTTAGAAAGTGTTGACATACTTATTTGTTTCACATATGAAGTAAATATGAGTATATACCAAAATTGAGAGTAAATTTTTAAAGTAGCTACTCTTTTTATAGAATATCCGGGATCGAACTACCTGTATGATGACCATGATTATGGGTGTTATGTCCTGGATTCATAATTTCTAAATTAGAATTGAAGAAAAAGAGTTTTTTAAATTAATTAATGAAAAAAGAAAAAAAGAATTACCAAAACCCAAATGGGAAACGACTACCATGTTTAGAAACATCAGGTAAACAAGGTTCAAGTCTAACGGGATGCTCAATTAAATAGGCGTCAAGTTCTTCTCTTGCTGTTTGTACAACTGAATCTAATCCCAAATCACTTGCCAGATTAATTTTGATTTCAAGACCACGGTGATAAGCATGAGGAGTTAATCTTGGAATTGCATCAATAATTTTTTGGTATGCAAGACGCTTGTCCTCACCCTCTAAAAAACTATCAGCAATTCTTCTTGCGTCTATTGGCTGACCGTCTTCTAAATTAATTCGAATTGCAGAATCAGTATCATCAACAAATAAATACAAATTAGCAACACCATGATTTGAAGGAGATCTAGGTCTTGGTTCCAGTACACTAATTGATTCATACGCAAAAGTTACAGCCTTACTCATATCATCTTTTTGTTCACCTAAAGTTTGAAGTAGTGGCATAATAACAGTTGTTTGCATCCAATAAGTTTTTCTTTTACGATCAGCATATGAACTTCTGCAATGGTCAATTGCATGGTCTGCTAAAGATTGGATAACTTCAGAATTTTCACTGGAAAGAGCGTAACGAACACCTTCAATACCTGTGCGCGCTTCGAATAAACTAGCAGTAGTTCCTTGCAAACCATGAGAATCAAGCATTCTTTGAACTTTGGCAGCTTTTTTTGCCTTATCAGGCAAACTTAAATTTGTTAAATAACTGTGTAACATTTGTATAACCTCAAAAATATTTTCTCATCCACACCAAATTAATTATGAAAAAATAAGATTATTAAAAAAAGTTTAAAAAAATAATTAGAAATTTATCCTCGTTTAAAGCCAGCTGCTAAATCAATTAAATCAACATGACCTAAGAATACTTGACGGCAACAGTAACGTTCGATATTAAGAGAGTCCAAAATGTCTTTAGCTTTCTCTCCTTTCTCCATTCGCTCTTGATATTCTCCCCAGAACTGGCCAACTGGCTTACCACAGGAAAAACATCGAATTGGAATTATCATTTTGTATTGTCTCCGTATATATTATTGTAATTTAACGATAAGATTTTTGACGCTTAGCACGAGCTTTAGAGTCGTTTGGTTTACAAACTTCTTTTTGACGTACATCAGCTACTAACAATAATCTGTCATATGCTGTAAAAATCTTTTTCAAATTTTCATCGTGTTCAACAAGTGCTCTTGCAATTGCTAAACGAATTGCATCTGCTTGACCACTTGATCCGCCACCATGCACATTAACTGAACAGTTAACTTTGCTTGCAACGTCTCCTGCTAAGATTAAAGGTTCTGCAATTCTTAAACGCATCATCTTAGTTCCAAAGGAATCTAAAGATTGACCATTAATTTTAATGTTGCCTTTACCTTTATTAAGAGTTGCTCTTGCAACAGCTCGCTTACGCTTTCCGCGAGTATGAATTAAAGATTGTTTTGATTGTTTCATTGTTTGCCACCAAGATCTTTCATTAATTGTGCAACTGTCACATATATGGAGTTAGGAAATTTACTAACTGATTCTTTAGTTAAACTGATCATTTCCTTACCTTCAACTTCTTTTGGTATACCAATGTGACACATAACTCTTTTGAAAGCTTCACGACCACGTGTTTTAGTCCAAGGAACCATTCCACGAACTGAACGACGAACAAATCTGTCTGCTGACCTATGGATTCGAACTCCAGCTAAAGGATAACCTCGCTTTTCACGTCGACGTTTTTGAGTTAAAAATAATAATCTTCTTGCACCACTAATAACTGCTTGTTCACAGTTAACTATGACAACATCTTCACCTAAAAGAGCATCTTTTGCTGCGTGACTTGCAAGTCTCCCAAGCACAATTCCTTTTGCATCGTATACTTTCATGCTAGTACCCTCACTTTTTGTCCTTTTGGATTTTTTGCAAGTAATTCAGTAATTGTCATAACTTGACCATTTGCTTTGGTGATCTTTTGACGAGCTGCATCTGAACACTGATATGCAGCAACAGTTACACCACGATCTAATTCACCGATACTTAAAATTTTACCAGGAACTACAACAGTCTCACCTTCACGAGCATATCTTGCAATCTTATACAGATTCACATTACTACGCTTACGACTAGGACGAGATAAGTCTTTGTGAACTTTTTTCCAAAGTGCCACACTGCGACCCGCTTCTTGCAAATCTTTTAACAAAGTTTGCATTCCTGGGTTTGGACTGTTTAATTTTCTAACCATTGTATTTCACGTTTATATTTTATTTTTAATTATTATAATTGAGCAGATAATTCTGCTGCCTTTTCTGCAAGCATTTTTCCTGCGGTTGATAACATTTCACCAACTGAAAGTTGACCCCAACTCTCAGCGTCGACAACAAAATCATTATCTGCATAAGATACCTTGATTAAATCATCACAAACACGATCAACTGAATCAAATAGATTCAATTCTTCAATTTGTTTTTGACTGATCTTTCCGCTTTTATCAAAAATTTGCGGAGGGTATTTACCTTTATTTTCTTCTAATAATTTTGCATCTTGTTTAATTGTAAGTGAAGGTTTATTTCCAAACCAAACATGGCCTGGTGCCCATTTAGTATGATCCTTTCCTTGACCCATTACAGCCAAAAGACTAACATCAACTTTTTGTTTTGCATGTAACTTTACAAGTGGCATTTTTGGGTGCACAAAAGTACATTTTGGATCTTTACTAGTTGCATTTTCTGCATAAACTACACCTTTTTTACCTACTTTTAATTCCATCTCAAGAGTACAACGAGCACTTCGCTCTTCAACTTCTTCAGGACTAGTTGGTAAGGAGTAACTTGATAAATCAGTTTTAATTGGAGTTAGACCAATTCTAAGTGCAAGCATTTCATCAAATAAAGCAGAACTGTTCTGACGAACAGTCATGTCCTCAACTGCTAAAGTTGGAACTTCTTCAACAACCATTCTCCGGATTGAATTTACAAAGCTTTCACTAGTCTTTTCAATCTCAAAACGAACTTTGAGTTTGTCCTTACTTTGTTGTTTGCTTGATATTTTCATTAATTTCACCGATTTGATTATGATAATTATACTCTTCGTCCACGTCGACCGCCTTTTGCACGGCAACCATTATGAGGTTCAGGTGTTACGTCTTCAATTTTTCCAATTCTTAGACCAACACGACTTAATGCTCGAATAGCAGCTTGAGCACCTGGACCAGTATTTTTTGGACCGTTGTGACCACCTTTTGCTTTTACTCGAATATATAATCCGGAAATTCCTCGCTCCTTAATTTGCTCTGCAATTCTTTTTGCAATTGCCATAGCAGCACTTGGAGAGGATTCTAACCGATCTGCTTTTACCATCTGACCACCACTGCACCTTGCAATGGTTTCAGTACCAGTAATATCAGTTACAGTTACAATTGTATTATTATAAGTTGATTTGATATGAGCTACAGCCCATCTTAAAGGACGTCTTGCCCTAGAGTCATATGAAGATCCCCGATCAGTTGTTCTTGGAGGTCTTCCAGATGATGTTCTTGGAGGACGAGTAGATGTTGAAGGAGGTCTTGTTGAAGGTGGCCTTGCTGCAGGTGTTGCAGTTGGAGCAACAGCAGGTGTTGCTACAGGTTCAGATGTTTTTTGTTCTTCACTCATTCTGTTTTTACCTCTGCAGTTTCTGCTTTCACAGGTTCTGGTTTAGCTTCAGTTGCCTCAGCTTCTTTAGCAGGTGCTTCTTTAACTTCAGTTTCTTTAACTGGTGCTTTAGCGCCAGTTACTTCAGCTTCGATTGCTTCAGCAGAATCATCTTTAACAGATGCTGCTTTGATTGCTTCAGTTTCCTTACGTAATCTCTCAGCTTCTTCCTTAATTGCTTTTTTAGGATCAACACGTTCTGGATGTTCCTCAGAAGCTAAACTGGAATTCTCTTTAAAAGTCAAATTTGATTCTTCTTCAATAGTAAGTAAATATGAAGGCGCAGTAATCTCTTTACCATTAACAAATACATGTCTATGAGTAATAAATTGACGAGCTTGTTTCATACTTCTTGCCATTCCTTTTCGAAATACAACACTTTGAAGTCTTCTTTCAAGAACATCTTTTAGAGTTAATGCCAAAACTTGGTTTAATTTTGCCTCACTGGTTAAAAGACCATGACGCTGAAGTTTACCTAAAATTTGAGCAGTTTCTTTCTCAGCTTGACTAGTAGTTTCAATTGAAAGACGCTTTGCAATATTACGATATTTTTTTAAGAATGAACGCATAAGGTAAATCTCTTTCTTACGACGGATCCCATACTCTCGTTTGATGATTGCTTCTTCATCGATTGCAGTCTTGTTCCAAGGATGCATCGGTGTTGAGTACTTTTTCCTAAATTTTTTTGGATCTCCCATTGTATATCTTAATTATAATTTTTAACTAATTATCTTTTCTTCTTAACGCCAATTACCTTACCTTTATTACGACGGAAGTTACTCTTAGTTCGCTGCCCACGCACAGGTAAACCCTTGGAATGACGAATTCCACGAATTGCTTTAATTTTCATTAAACGCTTAATATCATTATCTCGACTAAATTGTAAGTTACCAATTAATAGATGTTTATCTTCACCAGTTGCAAAGTCACGCCTTCGGTTGAATAACCATTCAGGAATACCAGCATTAGCTGGATTTTGAAGCATCTCAGTTAAGGTTGCAATTTCAGATTCTGAAAGAGTACCAGTTAATTTTTCACCAGAAATACCAGATAAATTACATAGGACATGAGCAAAGTTACGGCCAACACCTTTGATTTTAGTTAAAGAAATTCTTAGGTGTTTGTTCCCTGGAATATCTACATTAGCTACCCGTACAATGTGTTTTATGTTTTGTTCTGCCATTTTATTATAAATTTTTGAAATTTGCCTAAAATAGGTAGAAATCAGCTCAAAAATAAGCTTTTTTATCCTCTACGCTTTCACTTGGACAAACTTGAATAGGATAATGAGAAATAGGTTATTTATAAAGCTTTTGGTTTTGTAGGAGGCAGTTCAGGTATTGTTTCAGCAAGATCGATCTTTTCTGCTTTACTTAGAGGATTTTTATCCTGTTCTTCAAGATTCGCTTGGGCCTGTTCCTTATCTGCTTTTGCCTTAATTTTAGCAGCTTTTCTAGCTTCACGCTCTAATTTTTGTTTTTTCCTTAAGATTTTCCCTTCTTCTTTGGCTTGTTGTTCTTTGATCCACTCTTGCTTTTCAAGATGTTTACGATACATGATAATAGAATAATTTACTGGATTGTTGATATGTTTACATAATTGATCTGGTTTACACACTTGAAGCGCAGGATAATAACCATCATTATTACAGTTTGGAGGCATCTTGGTGTCTTTTGGATTAAAATGTGCAAGCTGACCTAAAATGTAACCTTCCCTTAGAGGTTCAGGATTTTTTTTATTCCAATCCATTAGAAATTTCTTCATTGCAAGTTTAGTCCAACCTAATTTTCCAAGAAAGTTGATTAAAACAAAAATTGCTCGTTTTTTACCGTCCTCAATTCCATTCAAAAGTAGTTTTATGCACGGTGGAAAAAATTCTTCAGTTAAAGCAGACGTGATTTCAATATCTTGGAAATCTTTTTCTTTCTTTTCCTTTAACGACTCAGAAAGGTTGTGAAAACGTTCTTTTTCTTTTGCTTTAGTCTGATAATCATATGCTTGCCTTACAAGATTGGTTGCACTTGGACCATTTGGACAAGTTCTGTCGAGAAAAGTTGCAAGTGGCGCCATAAATTTACTTGGATCAGCCATTGGTTTTTTGAAGTTCATTACTTGATTATTTGGAATCGGTAGCGACATTAAACCAGACTTTTCGTGAAGGCTATATGGCATCCGGTAGAGGTGACGGCTGGCGATTAAAATAGTATCAATTTCAATGAAACTGTCGACGTTAAGTTTAGCTATTCTACCACCCATTGGTCCTTTTGTATAATAGATCAATTTAGATTCTTCAACACCAGTTCGCTCTTTGATTTTTTGGTAATCACCACCAACAGATTGCAAGATTTGTTTTGCCATCTCATCTTCGATGTGGTCTTTAATGTAGGCTGCAACAACCCTTGCAACTTCAGGGAAAAGTAGTTTTTTATCTGTGCCGTTGATTTCTGTTGGGAAAGCTTCGAATGGAACTGCGATGTGGAAGCCTTTATTTCCAGAATTATGTAACAAAATTGGATACTCTCCTCCAAAGAAACGTTCAGTACCCTTTACTGAAACATCGTACACCTTTGATTTGCCTTTTTTAATGATAGATTTTATTTTTGAAGTTCCAATATCCCCAAGCATTATTGATTCATAGTTACAGATTATTTCAATTGATTCTGTAGTAAATTCAATTGATTTTGACTTCTTGAACCAACTAATAACGTTGTCAATTCTTTGGAAGTTAGCAGCACTTTTGCTAAGAGTCATTTGTTCTTTTCGATGATTGTTGAATTTTTTTGGTTTACACTGATAAAATACTTTTTTTAGACCATCAATTGGAAGTAGTTTGTCTCTTGGATATGGAGAAAATTTATTTCTTTTTCTAAAAAATTCTGTTCCATCCAGTTCAGATTTAGGGATATTAATAACCCACACATGCGATTCTTTCATCAAGGTCCCTTGAGGCATGATTCTTTCAGGGATGATTTCATCATTAATAGAACAAGAAATTCCATGTAATTTACAGACCCACACAAGTTGTTGAATTAATTTTTGTGAAACAGATTTAATGCTGATAGAATATTCACCTAATTTGTATCCATCTCCACGAATGTAACAGATTAATAAAGGCAGAAAATCTTTTTTTGTTAAGCTCCAAACAAAATCAGGTAGTTGTTTGTTTTTTGCCCCACGTTTACAATATTTCTTAAAAAATGCATACCACTCTTTTGAATGAATTAAAATTTGAGTAGAATTTTCATTTGGATGTCGAATGCTAATATTTCTCTTAGTAATTTTTTGAAGTAATTCCTTGCAATCTTTTATGTATTTGGTTTCTTTTCGGTTAAATGTAAACCCAATTTGGTGGATTGATTCTGTCAGATGCCCTTCTGAAAGATAATAACCAAATAATCTCATCAGCTCGTGAGAAAAGGACAAACTAGAAGTTAACTTTTTTCCTCTAAAAAGATAGGTCCAATACAAATCATCCGGCACTTTTCTTTTGATTTTTTTTGAATTATTAAAGGTCAATAGAAAGTCACCTGATCTTAATTCCTCAACCTTTTTTTGGATGATGTTGCCTTTGTCCCAAATAAAGACACTGTGGTGCTTTGTGGCTTTTAATGGCAATGCGCAATTGTCATGCAATAGTTCATATATTGCCTCTTCATGTTCTAAATGACCTGTGATAGGAGAAAAGACAACATCATGAGATTCACTCAATGAAAGAATTTCCAACAAAGAATTACTTTTTACTCTTTCAATTGCATCTTTGATAGGAATTAATTCAATAGTAGAGTTTGACCTAATAAGGACCGGAGTATCACCTGTAACACTAAACTTACAGCTGATATCTTTAACACCACAATGAGTTAGAAATCGAATAATTAAGTTTGCAGAAATTTTGGAATACTCAACTTCAATACAATCTATGTCGAGAATTAAATCCCAGCCCTTTCTTAATTCCTGTAATTCCTTTTTGGATTTGCTGCCTTTTAATTGCATAACTTCGTCCCAGTGTTCTTCTGAGAGGTGTAGACTAGTCATTCCCCTTTTTGCAAGTTCTAAAACATCACGTGGATAAAAAAGTTGATCTGGACGTTTACCAAAACCTTGGTTGTACCTCGCTGCCACTTCCTTGTCTTCACAGTAAGAAACTATCAACTCCTGGATGTCGGGACGTTTGTAGTATTTGAGGCAGGTGGATTTGTCTAAGGCCATGTTGTACTTGGAGGAGAAGGGGTTTAAATTGGTTTTGGTGTTAGTTAGTGGTTGTTAGAAGTTAGAGTAAAGAAAAAGGGAAAAAGAAGAAAGAAAGAATTATTCATCACGATACATGACAATTTGATGCTGTGCTGATTCAGAAGTAAGAGGATTGTTAGTTTTCGGAATAGCTCCATCAAGTAAATCTCTTGCTTTAAGTGCTTGGTATAAAGAAGGATCATTTCTTAGAACTTGTGCTCGAGTAACACCATCTGAAAGATTATCTGTTATGCGATCAATTAAACTTTTATCATCGCCCCAAGTTGGTCGCATTAATGGTGCCAAAATTCCATCACGTTCTTTGTGAGTGTCGATTGCTTTGTAAAAATTCGCACCTTCCTCACTAGAGCTGACAATACCAGCAATAGTTAATCCATTATAAGTTGTTTCTAATTCAGCTGTGAACTGATCAGCGGACCAGCTTGAGTAATCTACTCCTTTATTATCATCATTTGCCATTTATGTCTCCTAAATTAATTTGGGTAACTTCTTCCTTCAAAATTTTGACTATAGTGTTTTTTAAAATCATCATTCCAAGAAGGTTTATCTTTAGCAAGTTTTGCTTTATACACATCTAAAAATTCAGAAAGACTAAACGTACCAGTCATTTCAAGCTCATTTGCCAAACCAGCAATACTAGCCAAATCACGATTGTAATCAGTATGAGTATAATCTGCGCGAGATGTTGAAATTTTTCGTAAAACTTTATTTTCAACAATTGCTTCAAAAAGTCCAAGACCATTAGGCGTAGAGGTTATAATCTCACTGAATGTTAATCCATTATAAGTCGTATCTAATTCAGTTACAAACTGATCAACAGTCCAAGCTTCAAATGAGTTCACTGGTTTTGGAAAAGCCATATCCAAAAGACCATTATCTTCTAACGCATCATAAAAGCTAGTACTTCCATGCACAGAAGAAGGACTATCTTCAGCAAGTTTTGCTTTATACACATCTAAAAATTCAGGAAGACTAAACAAAGTTCCCTCGCCCATTCCAATTTTGATTGCTAAACCCGCAATACTAGCTAAATTTTGGTTATAGTCCGCATGAGTTGCTGAAACATCTTTTACAACTCCATTTTCAACAAGTGCTTCAAAAAATTCAAGACCCTTGGAACCAGAAGTTATAACTCCAGCAAAATTTAATCCATTATAAGTTGTATCTAATTCAGTTGCGAACTGATCAGCAGTCCAATCAGAGTATTTAACACATCTTTTAAAAAAAGTTTCATAGTGACCACTAAAATCAGCAAGACACCAGGAATTCCAATTTTTATTTTCATCTACCATGTAGTAACTTATTTACGATATACTTTATAAATTTATTGGTGTATTTGTTACTCATTAGTGGTTTATTTGCCAAATCAGAACATTAGATCTTGGTTTAAAGAAAATTAAAAAGAAAAGAAAAAAAAAAAAAAAAAAAAACAA
>JABHRS010000025.1 GCA_018670085.1 archaeon
AAACACCGCTCCTGGGGGGGTACTAATTGAAAATACTGGTTCTACAACTGGGTCGTCAGTTGGCAACATTGCTGATTCTGGTATTAATGATGATGCAAATCCAGATGGAACAACTGTAACAGAGGCCAAGCAAAATGCAGCAGATTCAGATCAAGTTTCAAACCCATCAGCTTCAAGTGGATCAAATACTGTCCTCTTAAAAGCAGAAACCGATCGAACTGAAGCACCAATATCTTTAAGTTTGGATTTCAGTCAAATTCCAAGTTTGGATGCAACAGTTTCTTTATCTTCCATTGAACTTAATGCTGATAATTTGGGTTCTAGTGTTCGAATTAATGGTGATCTTTTAGAGGCAAACAGCGAAGTTACTTTGGAATTAAGTAATTATTTTGGAAGGTTCTCTTTGAACGAACACAGCACAACTTTAATTGGGACAGTTTCTCAAATCCATTTGAATGGTGTGTCTTTGTTAAGTGATCAAGAAATTACAATTGAAATCGATGCTCTGCAATATGATCATATTCAAACAGATCAAATCTCTTTTTCATATCTTTATTTAGAACCTGGTTCTGGGACACTTGAGCTCGAAGATCTGCTAACTTACAAATTACAAGATAATACTTTAGATTTCTATGACTTTTTGGGTCAGATGACTATCAATCCTGGTGATTCTTTGCCATTTTCACTTAGTGGCGAAGCAGAATCTTTGGAAAGTTCTAGTAGTATTTTGCAACTAGCTGTCGAGTAATAGCGTCGACAAAAACAAAAAATCACACCCAAATCACACCCAATTCTCTAACATATAGGTTGCAAACTATAAATGTTTTTAAATAAACTTCATTACAAAGTGGTAAAAACTAACAATTTAACAAAATACAATTAATGGAGATGAAAATACAATGTCAATAGATGATAAATTAAACTCAGAAAACAAAGGCCCAAGACCATTTGGAAGTACCTCTCGTGTTAAAGAAGGTTTTCCTAACATTCCTTCAACTAGTTCACCTACTGCGGTCGGATTAGCTGGAGCTTACACTGGAGAATTGCAACCATCTTATGGGATTAAGTGGGTAGAAGATCAAGTAGATACTATTGTTGCAGGTCGTGCTGGTTGTGAGCTAAAAGGCTATAATATTGGTAATGTTATGCCAGATTCACATTTAACTACTCCTGAAGGATTTGCAAGGTCTTTATATGATGCTGATTTAGAAACTAATGTAGTAATTTTAGATCTGCATTACGAGGCATCTAGTCGTGGAGAAGGCGCTCCTTTTTCTGGAAGGGACATTTACATGGCAGGCCAAAAAGCAATTCAAAAAGGACTTGTAGATGCAAGTAAAATCAAATTTCTAATTGCAACTAGTATGGAAAGAGAATTTGATTGGCCAGAGTATGCAATGGGCGACGGAGAAGTTATGGGCTGGAAAAAAGTTAACCATGATTTCAGTGAAAACTTTGCAGAAGCTGTAGACCAAGTTGTCAAAGGCACATATGAGAATATATTAAATTAATTTTTTTTCTTTTTCTTTCTTTCTTTAACAGAACAATTTTTCTTTATTGTTAATAGTCAATCTTCTTTCAAATTAATCACATAATTTTAACAGAATAAAATAAAACAACTATCTAAGAAGTACTCTAATCCCAGCCGGCCCATCATCCACTTGACTTGCTGAATATGAAATGGATCCACTATGGTTTTCTAAAATTCGATAGATTGCTTGAGACCCAAGACCTTCTCCATCATCTTTAGTTGAGAAACGTTCGTGCTTATTCAATTTTTCAGCTACAAATTCTGGCATATATCCACTTTGTTGCATTTGAATTGCAGTAATAACATCTCCTTTTGTGGTCGTTTTTTGCCTTACACTAACTTCAATATATCCTCCAACTGAAACTTCTCCAGAGTTGTTAAAAATATTTGCAAAACAAGTACTTAGTTGCTTTGGATCTCCTTGGATGTTAATTGTCTCATCAATGTCATATTTAACTTCTACATTATATTTTGTTTGGACTGCTTTTGCTGCTTTATCTATTAAACTTTTAAGGCTAACAGCTTCATCTTTTCTAGTGAATCCTCCTCCCATAACTAATACGCTGTTCTCGCGTAATTCTTCAATGTAGGTTTCAGTTTCAGATATATGTGCTGCAACTACACGTAAATAAGCAGGCGCGTCTTCATTGTTTGATAATGCTTCTAATCCAGCTGCAATGTATCCAGTAGGCCCAGTAATTGCTTGTGTAACTTCAAAATCAGATGCTTTCAAGAGTAATTCCAGTAGTCCCTTTCTTCTTACGGTTAGGGTTCTCAAATGGTGTTTGTCGTCATGACCAATGTGTGCAAGTTCCCCAAATCTTTCAGTTGTTGAAGTGATCTGATCTTGATATGCCTGTTCTGCTTTATCAGCTTCACCTTGTGCAATTGCAGTTAGTGCTCTTTCTTGAGCCAAAGCAACTTCACCTTCCAACTGAACTCTTCTTTCAGTAGCAGCTTCAATCAATCCCTCTTTCTTCTTAATTTCTCCACTATAAGAAAACAACATTTTACTATTAGTGTCATTAATTCTACGTAATTTCCATGGATTCCATCCATTAACCCAATCTATGAGCTGTGCAATTTTTCCACTTTTGTAAGTAAATTCAAAAACTCCTTTATCAATCAATCCGTTTGAACTTTGTTCTGGTACGTATGTGATTGTAGAATCTGTATCATTAAATCCAAATATGTCGCGACGCAAAGTTTGGTATGCTTCTTCTGTAAAAATTAAGTTATCTGTTAATTTTTTTTCAGCGACCTTTCTTCCAAAAATATCCACTAATTCATCAACATGCTCTTGGATTGTGTATCGTTTTAACAAAGTTCGACGTTTACCTCCTTTAGCTGGCAGAGTAACTGATTCAACTGGAGTTAAGGTAGTGTAATTGTTAGTTGTAGTTCCAATTAACCCAAGTACAAAATTAGTTGTAGAAACTTTAGCAACTTTAATCAACAAATTTCTAGCTTCTTCCGAAAAACATTTACCAGAAACTGTTCGATAAAACTTTTCTGAATCTCCAACTGAACTAACTCCGAGTGCAAAATCCATGAAACTATGGTAAATCCATCTGTTAATATGTCGATCCTTCACATTACCTGGGTCTGAAATATCACGCCAAAGTACATCGTGGTCAACACCAAACGCGGCAGAATAAGCAGCAACAAATGTCTCACGATCTTTCAAAACATGGTCGTCATCTAATGAAGAAGTTGAAACATCAACTGCAGCTTGCAAATAAGAAACATGTGCATCTCGATTATGATCATGACTTAAGGAACTAGTCAAATTCAATTCTTGAACAGTTTTAAGAAAATCATCACTAGCAATAACACTAGATACAATATCTTCTAACTCAGACATAAGTTATAACTCAAGAGTAGTATTTATATAAATATAGATACTGCAGAATATAATTGGCGTCTTTTGTGTTAAAAATTTAGAAAAATAAGATTTTTATCTCTTCACGATGTAAATATTTTTGACTTTCCCATCATCTTGGCTAAACAATTTGTGATTATTTTTGTAAATGTTTATTTTTGGTTTAATTGTTCTATTATTAGCGTAAGATTCTTTAAAATCTGGGTTAATTCGATTCAGTGTAGAAACAATTTCTTCCAGATATGTTTTTTTAAGTCCAGCAACGGATTTGTGTCCTTTCTTTAATTCAACATGCACATGAAATTCAGTATTGTGATTTTTATCGTATTTTTTTTCAATTTTAAATCGGTTAGTTTTCTTACTCAATAACTTATGTCCTTGAATCCCTTTTTCGATTTGATTTGGAAATACATTTGCTCCATCGAAACTTAGTGTTCCATCACTTCGACCAAAGATAGTTATGAATGGCAACCTCAGTATCTCTGAAATTTTTCCACCACTTTTAGCAAATTTAACATCAAAGTCAGGAATGTGTTGGCGTAATATTTTCAATAGTTCATTATGTTTGAACACTTTTCCTTCATCGTGCAAATTATATTTGATTTTAGGTAAAGCTGCAGCAGGATCAAGTAAAGTAATTTCAAATTCATTTTTCCCATCTTTAGTCACAATTTGGTTAATGTAATGTACGGTTGGGTTATATTGAAAGATCATAGGTATTGCTGATTGTTTTCCAAATAATGCCTTACGTAAGCCAGGTTTTTTTGCAACTTGCCGACGAATAAAATGTGCCAGTGGAGATTCAAATCCAACTCCAATATCAACGTCCGAACAACCATAAGAAGATACAATTTTAGCACCTTTCTTTAATTTAGCTTTCATATAATCAACCCATTGTAATGTAACTCCTTCGCCGCCAATTACTAAATCGATGTTGTATTTTTTCCAATTAATTTCATCAGCATGTTCATCAATTAAGTTTTTTAGAAATGGTGGGTATGCACCAATTAAATAATCATGTTTAGGTCCAAACATTTTAAGGGTTCGAATAATGTCATTTGGATCAGTTCCAGTATTTTTTACAAGTGTCAATCTTTCCATTAGTTCGCAAAATTTTACTCCAGTTGCCCAAGGTCCACATGACCAACCTGATAGAACGAATAAATTTTTTTTATCTGCTTCGAACGCGTAGTTTAATTCAAATTTTACTGCTTTAAACAAGGCATCTTCTTCTTTGGCATCGTGAATCCAATTTGTAGCAACGCCTGATGTTCCACCGCTTTCATCCACATTTCCATGTAGTGGCAATCTACCACCAAAACATCTATCTTCAAATTTGTATTTTTTAATGTAATTTTTTTTATCAGAAGCTGGAACTTTTTTGTTAAAATCAGAAACAGTCTTAATGCTTTTCAGATCAACTTTGTGTTTTTTCAAAAATTTCGCATAAGCTGGAGTATTTTTTACAGTTGATCTAAATATGTTCAATAATTTTCTCTCAGAAATCGCTTCAAATACTGAAGCTGGAGAACTGGTAAGAGCTTTTTTAGTTAAAGTGTAGTTACCAAGCATATATCCTTCTAACTTGTAAATTAATGGAATAGGAGTTATTCCAATCAAAGAGCTAATTACCATCATCAATAAAGAACTTTTTTTTACTTTTAAACTTTCCCTAATTACCAAGGATAAAAACTAAACATTTCCAGTTTTTTTGAAAAATCTTTCCATTGAGCTTACAACTTTCTTTGGCCCATCAATTACCATGTGGTGTGTACCACCTTTAATTACTTTGTAAATTGCATCTCGATCTAACCGTTTAATTCTTTGAGAATATTTCAACGGGACTGTTTTATCTAAATCTCCTGCTAGAACTAAGGTTGGAACGTTTAAGTCACGCAGCGTTTTATCTATTACTTTTTGATTATTAAAAATATACTCCTCTACGTTGTCCAGTGTGTTAACAATACTAACTAATGGAGTAACATGTAGCAAGTGTTTGATTAAATTATATTTTCCTTTGCGCCCTTTAGCGGACAGATCAAGGTCATGGAAATGAGGATAGTGATCAGCCCTAGTTGCTTCATGCCTTGCGATAAAGCGTAGTAGGTGTGTTGTATAGTTTCCAAAATTTAAAATGTGGTCATGTTGGAATGGATAAGTTGAAGGTGTTTCAACAAATATTACTGAGGAAGGAAAATACTTTTTATATCTAGAACAATATGTGATCACAACTCCTCCTCCAAGGCTGTGCCCAATCAAAGAGAAGTTAGTAATTTTTTCTTTTTTGAGAATTTCATAAACATCACGAACGAATGAGGTATGTTTGTATTTATGAAATGGTAATGGTGAATCGCTTTCTCCATGACCACGCAAATCAATTGCAATTGTTGAGTATCCTTTTTTCTCAAACGCTTCAAGTTCATGACGCCAAACAGTCCAATTTCCCCCAACTCCATGTAGGAAAACTAATGTAGGTAAGTTTTTTTTACCATCAACTTGTCTGTAAGCAACTTTTGTACCATCAAAGCTTTTGAGAATTTTCACATCAATTCTATTCTTAAAGAGTATATTAAACCTTCGTACTCGAAGGCTCTACTATTTTCATTTCCACATTAGGAAATTTTTTCAATTTTCCCGCAAGTTTTACTTTGCTCAGTATCCAAATAAACCATTTTGTTGGGTCAAAGTGAAACCATCTGGTTCCGTTACGGTAATCAGCAGGAAACGTGTGGTGGTAGTTATGGTATCCTTCGCCAAGTGTTACAATTGCCAGCCAAAAATTATTGACAGCTGATTCGTTTTTGGAGTTTGGTTTGCTTCCAAAATAATGTGCAACTGAGTTAATTCCCCATGTTGAGTGATGTCCAATGAATAAGCGAAGTAGCACTAAAAATGTAAAGGCCCCAAGTACATCATTATACAACAAACCAAAAAATAATCCAACTACAATGTTTAATGTAAAAGAAATTGGGTAATAATATTTATCTTGAATCACAACTAGCTTATTTTTTCTTAGATCAGTAGTTAATGTTTCTGGCGCTTCATGTTTTAATTTTCGAAGCATCCAAAAGAAATGTGCATACCAAAACCCTTCTTTAATGTTGTATGGGTCTTTATCTGTATCGGTATAGAAATGATGCATTTTGTGATCTCCCACCCATTTTAAAACACTTGATTGTAAAGCTAATGTTGATAAAAATAGCAAGAACAATTCTACTACTTTGTTTAGTGTAAAACTTTTATGTGTGTAGAACCTGTGGTACAATGCCGTAACTCCAAGCATTGTCAGGTAATGAAAAACAATAATATAGATTAGGAAATGCCAGTGAGGTAATCCTTTCAGAAGGAAATAACTAATCAACAGTCCAATTAAAGCTATTTGATATCCAATTAAGAATATACTAGTTGACCATTTGATTTTTCTTTTCATGCAAATTCAATATGACTTCTTTTTATTTAAATTCTCTTTTCTTCAAATACATATACACCTATTTTCCAAACATGTGGAAACTTTATAGTAAAACCTATTTTTCTTTTTTCTAAAGGAAGTGGTTGGTGGTTCTTTGTGGGGGTACAGCAATGGAAGAATCGTTAGAAAAGATAATTTATAGTAAACCAATTGATTTGGTTGAAGAAGCAATTAGTTGTGCAAATTCCTGTCAAACTAGTTATCGAGCAAAAGTTGGCGGCTATCGAGTTTGTACTTTATCTCAAGATAATCTTTGTAAATATTCAGCAAATGATCTTGTGAATAGTTTTCATCAGGTTGGAATTCAAATCAACCCAGAAAAACCTCTTAATTGGTATCCTGTTTCTATTGTTGATAGATATCAAAAATGTTCTAAGGGTTTAATGCCGGTTTCAGAAATTTATCAGAAACTAAAAACAACTTTTGCGGTAAAATTAGTGAAAGGGCACTTTGTTTGGTAATGTTCTTTGGAGAAAGAAGAGTGGTTTAACCAAATCTCCTCTTTTCTTCTTCTTTCTCCTTTTTTATTTTAAGAAACAATCTCTTCTTTTACTTTTTTCCCCAACTACTATGTTTCCAACAAAAATCTTTGAATTGTGCATTGTTTAAGCAATCTGATCCATTGCGACAAACTGCTTTACATCTGGCTTGTATTCTAATTGGGTTGCACCACTCCTGCAATCTTTGAAGTAAAGAAATAAATCTAGTTGCTTCCTTGAGTGGAAATCTTAAAGAAATGTTGTCTTTACAGGTGTAAAGTGTCCCATAATCTTCATAACTTTTAATGATGTGTTCAAAATCTTCTTTTGTTTCCGGTTCTAAATAGATCGCTATATTCATTTCAGTTGTTTTTACTATCAAGTAGTATATAATATGTTTGCATATACCTTATAGGTATTTAGCTATGTTAGTATATACTTGTCCCTGAATCTAAGTTAAAGCCAATTTTTACCTTCTTTGTTTGTTTTAGCACAAGTTTTATATATTTAAAGTAACTTCTTAAAAGTAATTAATACTCAGGAGACATGATAATATGAAAAATACAATGTTAGGTTTAGGATTGGCTGGTTTGTTGGTGGGTTGTACTAAGGGCAGTGATAATAATGATACTGGTGACACTGGTAAGATGGTTGGTAGTGGCGATGGTTCTGTTTGGAGTCCTGATGGTGAGTTCTCTAGTGGGGCTTATTTGTATAATATCAGTGAAAATATTTCCTCTGTTGCTTTTTATGATGGTTTATCTTCTGATTCCACATCAATCGGAACAACTTGTGATCCTGGCGCTAATGAATCTGGATATTCTGGTCCTGACAATATTTTTTCATATCATTCAGGCAATCATACTTTAGAACTATTAACTTCTGGAGTTACTGAAGAAGATCGTGATATAGCTGGTTGTTTATTCAGTGGAGTTCAGGAAGGAGTATATTTATTTGATTTATCAGATAAAGGAATTCGTGAAGATCTTTTTATTGAAGGATCTTATTTCCATGGAGATGAAACTTTTATTTGCCAAAATGGCGGCGGTACTCTTTATGATAAAATCACCGAACAAATCGAAGAGGGTGAAAAATTTATTGGTGTTCTTCGAGACGAATTTGGCCAAGATCAACAAACTGGAAATAACGAATTAGCAATTGATGATGAATTAGCAATTTGGCACGTTTCAGATCAAGCTTGGCCAGGGTTTCAAAATAATCTAGATTACCCATTTTACGATAAACATCTTTGCCATGGATATTAATTTTTTTAGTTTATTTTTTTAAACTTCTAATTATCATCTGAACACAACGTTTAAATACGCATCTATTCTTTTATAGAGATAGTGATGGCGGTTAAAAGTAGAAGTTTTAATTTCTTTTTGAAGTTCCTATTATTTATAATTCTAACAAATTTAATTCTTGTCTCATTTGTGTTTGCAGAATTCCCATTAAAAGAATGTGTTGGCAGGAGTAATAGTGGCCCAGTTGGTGATGGCGACGGATGGCTTTGTTTAAAGAGTGTTGATGGGAATGAAGATGAAGCCTGTGTTGTTAATAGTAATGGGGGCATCGTTTCTGGTTCTAACGAAAGAAGCTACATCAAAACATATGACCGTGAGATTTATACTTTAATGGACAAAAGTGAGGTTAGAGGAGATATAAATGGTATTAATGATAATGAAGCAGAAGGAGCAGTAAGATATATGGCTGATTATTTTTTTTCAGGTTCAGATGCTTGCACCTCAAAATATACCTTCCCTGCAAGTAAATTTAACACAGCAATTGCTAGCGGTGATGGGAGGTGGGAAGATCACGAGCATGAAGCACTAACTGAATACATCAAAGGAGATGTCCCACTCATCTTAAAATGTGGTGGTGGACACAAAAAAAATTTCGTAATCCAAGGCTCCGGCGCATCTGACTTAGCAGACGGCGAATACGACACCAAAACAGTTTTTTATTGCCAAGGAGGAAAATGGTATCATGGCAGTGATCTTCACAGCGACAAGTTCGATAAAGATGGTGATGGCGTTCCATCATTTTCTAGCGATTGGAGCTGGGACTGTGATGACTCTAACCCTAATGTGTATGGTGATGTGAGTATTTTTTCTTTTTCAGGAGACGATCCAGCTGTAGGTGCAGAAATCTGTGATGATAACGTCGATAATTTATGCACCGGAGGGGATTCAACATTTTATCGCGGAGAATATCTTAACACTTATTATGAAGGTTGGGTAACAGAAAAAACAGACGATCCCTGGACTAGTAGCACAGACTCTTGCGACAACAACCCAACTGCTTGTGAAGAACAATGTCTTTTCAAAGATAACAAATGTACTTATTTAAATTACATTGGCTCAACTTCTGATCCTGGAGTTACAACTACAATTGGTGCTGGTTACTGTTGTGGTAATGACCTCAACACTGATTTGGGTGATAGGCCAGACGACAATCAAGCAGAGATTTGTTTAAATTCAGATTTTATTACACCAACTACTGATGCATGTACTGGTGGCTGGTGCTGGGTTAATTCAGAAACAAATCCGTTTGAAATTATGACTGTCAAATATTTAAGCGAAGAAGACCAAACCAGTTTTGATGTTGTTAGTGATTCCAAGGAATGGCAAATTTGTAAGGAGTCTGAATATGCTTTAGATGGCAGCGATTACGGTGACACTGACGCTAACAGGTTTATCTGTTATGAAGAAGGAGATCATTATTCATTCGTTGAATGTTCTGATGCTGATACTGCTGAAACTCATAATGCCAACCCTGAAGCTGGGACCTTTTCAGTTAAACATCGTAACTCCGCAACTGGTGCTTTCGGATTACCTCTAATTCAAGATACTGGAAACGAAAACAGGTATTTTACTGACTTAACTGAAAGTGGAGATTATGTTGCAAGTTATGAAGAAATTTATACAATTGGTTATGATTCTTCAAGTCTAATCTCACAAACAATTGATTTTACAGGATATGAT
>JABHRS010000006.1 GCA_018670085.1 archaeon
ACAGATCCAAATATAATTGCTGGGGCTGCCATTCCAAGAAGTCCCATTGCTACAGCAAATCCTATCATTGCAACTCCACCCAATGCAACTTGCTTAAAATCAATTCCTGTAAACATTTGTAGTGCAAATGCAAACGGTATAAGTGCCACACTCATAATTGCCATGGCCACAGATCCAAATATAATTGCTGGGGCTGCCATTCCAAGAAGTCCCATTGCTACAGCAAATCCTATCATTGCAACTCCACCCAATGCAACTTGCTTAAAATCAATTCCTGTAAACATTTGTAATGCAAATGCAAATGGTATAAGTGCCACCGACATAATTAACATTGCAACTGCTCCTTGTATTAATTGTCCTTTCAACTGACCAAGTATTCCAAGTACAACAGTTAATCCAAGTAAAGTTACTCCTGCCTTTGCTATTGCTGGCCAAGTAACTTTTCCAAACTCTTGAAGTGCTTTCGCGGCGACCCACATGGCAGCGGCCGCTATTAATAGTGCGGCGGCACCTTGTATCATTTTTTTACCATCAATCTTTTCCATAAATCCAAATCCACCTTTTCCACCTTTTCTACCACCTTTTGATTTTGAAGTTTTTGGTTTTTTAACCGCTTTAGTTTTATCTTTTGTACCTTTACCTGTAACTTTATCTACTGCTGCTCCCATTTTTTCTTTGGCTTTATCTTTTACTGCTCCCATTTTTTCTTTGGCTTTATCTTTTAATGTACCAGTCATACCTTTTAGCTTACCCGTAAGTTTCCCTAAACTTGGAATCATATTTGAAAACGACATTCCAATATTCTTAGAGTAAAGCCACATACCGGCCAAGATTGCTGAAATAACTGTTAAAGCCGTCCCAATACCTGGGAATATTTCGGATAATTTATTAAATGCCCATATTAACACCATCACACCTGCTACAACCAATGTTACGGGGGCAAATGCAATTGCTAGTGCTATACCAATTCCTTTAATTACCGGCCATAAATTTTTAGCGGCAATTAAAATCTCGGCCCATAAATCACCCAAAAACATCATTATATCTGACATAATTTTACCAGATTCTTCTTGTTTCTTAGCCCTTTCTTCTTCCGCGTCAATTTCTGCCTGGGTCATATTAGCTCTTCTCGCCTGTTCGGCCATCATCTTACCAACTTCACTTACTTCCATTCCGAATGCCTTTGCTAATGATTTTCGTTGGGCTATATTCATTGCATTCCAATCTGCTTGACTACCAATCTGTTTAGTAACCTCTTTCATCATTCCTTCTGTATCACCAGCTAACATTAATTCTCTTGCCCTATCCGTATTTATTGCCCGACCAGTCATCATAGACGCTTCCATTTGAGCCTCAATTGAACTCTCAAAATCTAATAAACTTTCTGCTATTTTTTCGGCAGTTCCCAAATTTAAACCAAGTTTTTTGGCTGCTATTGCCGTCTTGAACATATTATCCCCACCATCTTTTGCAAATCCAGCAAAAAATTCAGTACTTTCAGCAACATCTGCCATAATAGCGGCCGGTGCAACTCCACTTGCTCGAGCTAAATTACCAACTGATTCTAATTGTGCTGCCGCGGCCTCTCGGCTTACTGACCCAACAGCCATCATTTGAGTGACCAATTTGGAACTATGTTCTCCAGATATTCCAAATTCTGCATTAAGACCAGTTAATAGAGATATATTTTCTTCTGTTGCTTGACCAACTCCACCCCAATTTTCTTGAATACCACCTACTACACCCTTTACATCTTCTGCAGAAACACCCATAAACTTAAATCTTGCTGCAGTTATATTAATATTTGATTGTAACTCTGCTGCTGCCCCAAATGTTAATCCCATTTCTTTTCGAAGTTCTGTGAATCCACCAAATACCTTTTTCAATGCCATTCCTACTGCCATAATAGCTACCACCATTATCATCATTGGATTTGCCATTAACATTGAACCTACCTGTTTTAATCCACTCACCAAACCTTGAATCATTTTCTGGGATCCACCCCGTATCATATCCATCGCCCCATTTACATCTAAACTACCTTTCTGAAATCCTTCCATCGCATCATTCACTGTCCCCCCAAATTCACCCATATGGGTTTCCAATCCAATAGTCTTACTTATTAAACCACCCATTGGCATAGATTCTATTAATCCTTTTATTTTTTCAAATGGTGCCATTATAGCTTCAGTAGCGCCTGTTATTTGGTCACTTGCAATAGCCTGTTCTCTGGCTAATTTTAAATTTGTTTCTGCAGTTTCCGTAAGTTCTCCTTCTGCTTTGGCAATTTTAGTAACTTGTTTCTGTAACTCCTCCTTCTGTTCATTCATCGTTTTATAAAGTGTAGAAGTTTTATCTACTCCTTTCATTTGTTCTATAATGCCTTTAATTCTATCCTGTTGTTGACTACGTTGTTGTTTTAAACCAGCTACCTGATATTCCGTAATTTTTGCTTGTTTTTCCATTTCGGATGTCATATTAGTAAAATTTGGACCCCCGATTGATAAAAAGTTTTCTTGTAATGCTATAGCATTTCCGACATTCGTAGTTAAACCATCTGCTAAAGTCTCCATCATCGTAGCCCCAGCTTGATTTGCAACATTAAAATCTTCTGATATTCTATTTGCCCAGGATTCAAAGTCCTGCATGGTTTTTGTATCAGGCTCTTGTGTAAATAACTTCGATGCATCCTGCCAGGCCATACCAACAGTTTTCGTTCCATCTGCATTTTCCCTTACCCACTCTTTAAGTTTTTTACCACCGACACCAACTTCCTTCTTATACATTTCAAACCCAGATGACATATCTTCAGATTTATCCTGTACCCCTTCTAAAGCGGCCTCGGCCGCTTTTGTTGCATCAGCTGCATTATAAAGTTGATCAACTACCATCTCTAGCGGTCTAACTGATTTTATAATACTATCTGAAATAGCTCCTGTTAATGTAAGATTTTTTGTAAGATGTAATCCAGATTTATAAAATTCAGCATTTGTCTCTACCACAAGGTTATTATTATGTTTATATATTTTACCAATTTTATCTTGTAATTGTTCGAGTTTAGATGTCAGACCACTTTGGCGTAGTAAATTTTCTTCTTGTTCTTTATAATGTTTAGCCTGTTCCTTTTTTAAGGAACGTTCTTCAAGTCGTTTTTTCTGTAATAATTTTAATTCAGCTTCAGTAAGCGCAGCTCCCTTTTTCTTTAGATCATTTATTTCACCACTTATTTTTAATAGTTCCCTTTCGACTTGAACTCGTCTATCTGCCATTTATATTTCCTTATCTAAATTCAATATCATCATAACCATGTTTTTTTCTTAATTTTTGCTGTAGATTATCTATAGATTTTACTACATCATCAGTTGCCTGTTTTAGCGCAGGATTCTTTTTTAATATATTTAAAACCTTCTTAGATTTCCTTTTGAGAATCATATTCATAATTTTATCGAATATTCCTTCTCTAATCTGTTCTTCTGTTAATTTATTTTTGGACGAAGCCATTTTTCTTCTCCTACATATGATTTTATTTTATGATTTTCTCTGGTTAAACAGGATAGTATAACTCAATAATAAATATCAAATATAGAAAAAAAGGTTAGCCCCTGGGGATACCTGGTCGTGAAACACCAGATTTTTTATTTGATTTGTCGTATTGTTTCTTTTCTTCTTCGTAGAATTTTGATGCGCTTTCGATGTAAAATCGGCGCAGATAGGTTGGCATGTTATACACTTCGGTAAAGTTAAATCCTCCTTTCCCGTGGAAGCACAGGGAGAAGACTTGTGAATGTATGGCGGGCTTATCTTCTGCCCGCAGGCCAAAAAAACTCAACATCTAATGGGATGTCCATCGTTGTATCTTCACCAGTTTGATCACTTGTAAAAGTAAACGACATATCCACATCAGGTGTGATTTCTATAAGATATTCCCTAAATGCAAGGGAATCACGAGATAATAATTCATTCTCCACAAACTCATTAACTCGTTTTTGTGTTGTGTCACCATCAACTGAAATAATTGACTTTTTCAATCGTGTAGTAATTTCTGATGTGATGCCACTCTCTTTAGAAAATTTCTTGTATGCTTTTAATTCAGCATCAATTTCTTTTTCTTCTTTGTGTGTTAATAGACGAAACATAATTTTAATCTTGGAAGCCGGTAAATCAAATTCAAATTCATTTTTACCACCTTTGAATAACTTCTCATCAACAACTTTATCTTCAATCTGAGTTAAATCAAAAGTTTCTTCTTGTTTATCTCCTGTCGAAGGATCAGTAAGTTGAACTGTATAATCTTTACCATATCCAAGTATTCTTGTTGCAATCATAATTGCATTTTTATCACCTAACAATAAATCATTGAGTGATACACTTTCATCTATAATAACAGATTCCAACAATTTATCCAAAACAATTCCTTTCTGAATAAGATTACGAGAAGTTAGAATATCTTCCTCTTTAGCGGTCATATACTTTAACTCAATTGTTCCACCTGCCAGTGGTGAAGCCTTGGGATAAAGTAATCCCTTAGAAGGCAAATCAACTACCTCTGTTGGAAACTGGCGTTTTTCTTCTGCCATGTTTTTTCTCCTTTGTAATTTTTATTGAATAGCTTTTAGTAACCTATACAACATAACCAATTATAAAACTTTACTGGGGATATTAAAATCCCCAGTTTAAAATATTACTTGTCGTGGAATTATGCTTTTCCAACAGCGTCACGAACTCCGTACAAACCAAATGCTGCGAGTAATGTCCAAACAACTTCAGGTACTGCTTCTACAACACCTGCTGCTTGAAGTACACCAACAACACCAGCAACTACTGATGTCCATACTGTCTTTGACTTCCACCATTGCTTATCTGCTATGACTGCCATAATTGACTCCTTTTATTATTTATTTTTATTAGAATTGTAATATTGCGTAATCGTATCTAAGTGTCAAGGTTACATCAACTGGGTCTGTTGCGTTTGCCCAATCTAAATCACCAAATGTTGCGTTGGTAATCCATGTACCTTTAAGTGTCCACTCTTCAACCTTATCACCTACTGGTCCTAATACATTAATGGTTACATCCTTCTTATAAAAGTCTGTATAACCATCTCGACCTGTTACTGATTCGTGAGATAAACGAACCCATTCCATAACTGCCTGTGCGGCAGATGGTACAACAGGATCATAAAGTGTAATTTCTAATTCTTCCCAAGAACCCTTACCTTTAACATATCGTTTTACGTTAATGTGGTCAAGTTCAATAGTTTCAAATGCAATTGTAGGTCTATTCGCCGTCTTAATAAGATAAGCGGGAATACCTTCAATATACATGATGTACCGGTTTTTAGTTTTCGGTTCAAACGGTGTGAACATTATTTCAGAAGGATCTAATAAGTCTGGCATCTTTAATCTCCAATATAAGTTTTTAATTCTTCAACTATAAATATCAAATTTCTAAAAAATCATCATATTCATTTTTCATAGTTTTTTAGAAGTTTTATTTCCATGTCATATATAAATATATCCAGCAACAAAAAACCCCTCAAAAAAGAGGGGTTTTTTATTTATTAATCTATGTGATTAAACTTACGCTGGGAAAGTTGCTCCCGTTGGAAGTACCACGAAGTCAAGTACAATAAACTCTGCGGTTCTTGTAGGTTGGATAAATATCTGACCAACAAGTTGATTTCTATCAATCACATCAGGTGTGTTATTGGAATCATCCATAACTACCTTAAATGCTGATAGACCACTATTAGATTGTACTGATTCTAAGAACGGATTCACAATGTTCAAGAAACGATTTCTTGTTGCTGCTGTGTTCTGTTCAAAGACTAAGTATCTACTTGACGAAGCGATAAACTTCTTCAGTTTAATTAACAATCTCCGTACATTAACCCTATCAAGTGCTGATGGACGACCTTGTAAGGTCTTTTGTCCCCAAACTACTACACCTTGACCTGGGAATGAAGCGATTGGATTAACTCGTGCTTCATAGAGTTCATCTCTTTCGTCATGAGTCAATCTTGTTTGTGCTTCAAGTACAGTTGTTAA
>JABHRS010000007.1 GCA_018670085.1 archaeon
ATTCACGAACAATTGCAAGTTTGGATAAGGGTGAGGCGATTGTAACTTCAATATTTACTAGATTTGCTGTTCCTTTGATAATTCCATTTTATCCTGATTTTGTTGCTAAACGAAAGAAAGAAGCTATGTTGAAACAAGCTGTTTCAGGTAATGGTGGAACAGTTACACCTGGGTTTATGGGGATTTGAACTAGTTTTTTACTTTACAATAGTAATTAATTTAAATGGGGTTCATTTTTTTCTAACATGTCAAAAATTGTCTTCGGACCGTCAATAACACTTGGTAGAAAATTAACTCAGTCTGATTTTTTAGCATCTGAATCCTCTTTAAGATCTTATACAAATCTTTTAGATTCTGGATCTGATGTTTCCTACGCTGTACTTGTTAACAATATTGGATTTTCTGATACTTTGGCAAAATATGGATCTGGTGGAGTTGCAGAACTTGTGGATGAAATTTCTGAGCGACGTGATGATTGCAATGCTGAAGGACGTTTATGTCAGATTGTACAAATGCCAGAAGAATGATTTGAAGCAGAGTTGTTTGATAAAGATTTATTATCTTATTCTTTGGACTTAGCTGATGGTAATTATCAAGGAGAATTTTTACGAGCGAACGTTGAGCCTGAACTGTTAAAGAGATATATTAGTCAACTTGGTTTGCCAGATTCGTCTGTTTTGTTTTCAGAAACTAAGGCTAAAAATCTTGTTAATAAAAGAATTAAACAGTCTTGGAGAGGCATTGTTCAAAAGGTAGAGGGTTCAAATTCCGCTTATATTGGGACTCAACAGATTCGAAGTCGCAAGGCTGTACCAATGTGCCGAGGAATTATGCTGGCATTTTATGAGCGACTTGTGATGCAAGGTTATGAAAAAGGAGAATTTTTTTTAAATAAAAAAGAGAATATTGCTTTTGAGGAAAGTTTTGCTCTATATCGAAGAATTGCTCACTTGTTGCCAAATACTGCAGAAAAACCAGTACTTGAAATAAAAACTCATTTTTTCTAATTTAATTAATACTCACTCATGCCTTGAGTCACCTGTGCTTTATTATAAGAAATCAACCTCTGCAAATAACTATGTAAATCAACAGATATTGGAATAGCATCTATCTTTAGTTTTTTGCCAAGTTGTAAAGTGTAAGTGTCGAACTTTTTATCAAGAAAATTTTGTTTTCTTTCTAACTCAGGGATTGTTATATATTTGATTTTTCGATGGCCAATTTCTAAATGATCACTAAAGAATTTAACTCCATGTTTTACTTTGTTGCTGTTTAGAAAAATTCCTAAGATAATTAGTAAAAAAATAATCCCTGCTGCAGAAAATTTGATGATTCCTTCAGTACTTTTGTCTAAATCTAATAAAGAAATGTTAACTAAAATAGCTAAAAAGAATAATGTAGATAGGATAACTAGTGAAATTGTTTTTGGAATTAAGATTCGTGACTTGTGAAGTGGTAGTTGGTACAAAGGTTTCTGTGCTTGCATGAAAAAATAGAATGTATTTGTGGTTATAATAGTTTCTTTATTAATGTGGTATAGAAAAGTTTATAACTAGCTCATTGACTAGTAGTAACATGAACCAATATAACATGATGATTTTAGAAGATGGACCAATTGTAGGATTACACATATTACAAACAAGCGCCTATGTTACAATGATTAGAGAAAATCCAGGACTTTTACATGAAAATGTGGGGGATTTTTATTCAAATACAGCAGTTGAAGATTTGGGAACTGTAATCCTGGCTACCGATGTGGAACATCAGGGAGCTTCACTTATGGATGATGTGGTGTTAGTTAATGCAAGTGAAGTTGATTCTTTGGATTGTAATACATCTACAGATTATGTGATTCAAGGGGAAACTGGGGTTAGACTCTATTCACCAGATGCACAGCTATCTGGAAAGTCAGATGAAATTAGAACTATGTACAGTATGATATCATTGCCAGTTTTGGAAGCTTTATCAATTGATATGGAACGCGGATCAGTTCCACCACAATTAAAAAAAATGGAAGCTACACTTGCTAGATTACTGAAGTAGGAAAACTTTTTTTATTTTAATATTAACAGCTATTCTTGAAAAACACTAACATCTCATCTATTTTTTAATATAGTTATCTTTTTAAAATAATTTTGTAATTTGAACTTATGACAAATTCAAATGAAAAATATGGTAAACACTTGCCAATAATTAGACTTCTTTCAATTCTGATTGTCGGAATAATTGTTCTTTCCGGAACTACTCATGCAAGATTTGCAGTACCAGGAGCAGATAGTGATTCAGATGGATTATCTAACCTTGAAGAACGATTTTTGTATGGAACTGACCCATATGATTGGGACACTGACAATGATCATTTAAGCGATGGTGATGAGTTAAACATTTATTTTACAGATCCTCTTGATCAAGATATGGATTCAGATAGATTGTATGATTATGAAATTTTACAGTATGGGACTTCTCCATTTAAGGCGGACACAGATTATGATGGGTTATCTGATTATGAAGAAGTAACTCGTTATAACACTGATCCTAATTTGGCTGATACTGATAGTGACTTGTTTAATGATAGAGATGAGTTAATCTTGTATATGACAGATCCATTGGATGTAAATGATTTTCCAATGCCAGATTTAGTAGTAAATAATTTTTTGGTAGAATTTTTTGAAAATGAAACCAGTGAACTAAAAGGAGAATACCCACAAACAGTTGGAGTTACTGCTATAATAGAAAACCAAGGAAATTATCGGACTAATATTTGGCCTAATAGATTGTTGATGGATTATTATATAGAATATACAGATTATGATTCTCAATTAGTTAGTTTTAGAGGAACTAGAACTATCTCTTTAACTGATGCAATTATTCCAGGAGAAATGCAAGTAGGGGAAGTGATTACTATCTCAGAATTTTTAGTAACCTCTTTTGATGAAGCTACTTATGATGCGTTAGTATCTGGAAGTTTTTTGATTGTGTTTGATGTGGAATTTGAACTTGATTCAAGTTATATGGTAATTGAAAGCGATGAACTGAATAATGAGTATACTGGGTCTTATTCGTTTTCTCCGAGAGGAGTTCCAACAATTTCAATGAGTTAATTTTTTTTATTTTTTATTTTTATCTTAATTTTTGTGTTATTTTTTGTTTTTATCAATTACAAACATTTAACTAGTCAAATTTGTTAGTTGTAATTATGCCACACTCAGATTTACATTTACCACACACTTGGAAATATTTTATGCATTCAGAACTTAATCAACTAAATATTTCTTTGGCAATTCGAGGATTTGCTTTTTCGATTTTATCATTATTTGTTCCTGCTTACTTACACAGTGAACTTGGTTACGCTGTTTCTGAAGTGTTATGGTTTTTTGTTTACTTTGCATTAGTACTTGCAATATCGTCTCCATTTTTGGTATTAATTTCATCAAAAATTGGGTTTAAACATATGATGATTCTTAGTATGCCTTTGCAATTAATATATCTATTTTCATTACATTTACTATCAACACATACATTCTCATTGTTTTATGTGGCATTGGCGTTAGGTCTTGGTATTGCAAGTTTTAACATTGGTGTGCATTTAGAATTTCAATCAATAAGTCACGCTAAAAGTCGAGGAAAAGAAGTTGGTTCAAGGCAAGCAGCACGATTACTTGGTTTATTATTTGGTCCACTTCTTGGTGGAGGATTAATTCATTATTTTGGTTTTATTATTGTGTTTTGTATTGTTGCTGTGTTGGTTGCAATTTCATCATTATTTTTATTCATGAGTAAAGAGCACCATGGGAAATTAAACGTATCTTGGAAAAGATTGGGTAAAGCATTTGATGTTAAATTGGCACTATATTATCTTTATCGTGGGTCTTGGATTATTGCAACCGGGGTACTTTGGCCTTTATTTATTTTTTTACAGCTTGGAAGTTATTTGGCGCTTGGAGTAATTGGAACATTGATGTCATTAATCACAGTGTTCTTAGTTTTTTACATGGGAAAGAAAAGTGATAAAATTGGAAAACATAAAATTGTTCATTTTTCAGCAGTCCCTGAAGCAATAGTTTGGATTTTTAGAGGATTTTTTGCAAGTTTAGGTGGAATTGTCGGAATGTCAATATTTCAATCTTTAACAAGCAGTTCATTGATGGCACCACTTTTGGCAATTGAATACAACAAAGCTAAGAAAACTGGTACTGTTTTAGAGTATTATATCTGGAGACAATTATTTATTGGCCTTGGAAGAGCATTAATACTAGGGTTTACTTTAATTGTTGGAAGTTTTGTTGCTAGTTTTGCTTTTGTTGGTTTAGGAACTTTCTTTGTATTTTTACTTTAGATTTCTTTTTATATTAGCTTTCTAATTAAAGTGATTATGATTAATGAATTCGAAGATAAACTGCTGATACAACTATTAGAACTGCAACATGGGGCAATTGAGATTTCGGAATTAAAAGAGACTTGCAGTCAGGTTGATTGGGCTAAAGGTTTTCCAGAATCAAAGGAGGCCTTTTGGAATTGTGCAGCTTTTATGTGGCAGCGAAAAATAAAGAAAGATAAGAGGGAGATGATTAAATTAGAGATTCAAAATTTATTAGGAACAAGTAAACATAAGAACATTGATATTGGGAGTGGAAGCTATTCTTACATCCCATCTGTTGCATTTGATTGTTCCAAAAAGATGTTGGATTTTAATGATTCTGTTTTGGAAAAAGTGCAAGGAGATATTGAGGCTAAGTGGCCGTTTGAAAATGAATCTTTTGAAACTGTGACTGCCGTGTTTGTTCTGAACTATTTGAAAAATTTAGATTTAGTATTCTCTGAAATTAAACGAGTATTAAATCAAAATGGGAAACTCATAGCTGTGATCTCAGCTACTGGGGTAACTGGACTTCATAAGGCACAAGAGAAACAACAAAGAAGCTTTGAATCTTGGAAGGAATTATTTAGTAATTATTTTGCGGTGGAAAAAAGTTATAAGAAGGATGGGCTGTGGTTTTTTTGTTTGGAATTATAATAAACTGAGAACATTAACGATACAAATCTGACTGAGAATTATCTTTACTTGCAACATACATTGCACTAACTTTATCCTTTAGAGCCAAAGATACACTAGCTGCTTTTGCAACCCGATCACTTTCGAATTGATAGTTACCCGCCTTTACATCAGCTAATTTGCGCTCAATTGCACTTTGTAATTCTACTGCTTGTTCAGCTGAGTTGGCTGCAACATAACCCTTAGCTACACTAGTGTCATAAATATTTTTCATCTGGTCATAAAGTTGAGTGATTGGCTCTTGACTCATTTGAAGAATTTGTTGTTGATACTGCATAGATAATGTATTTTCATGGGGGATATGACCTGGTATTCCAAAAGTCTCATCAGCAACAGTAGCTTCTAAAGAATTATCTTTTTTTGATTTAGTTTTTTCTTCAAGAGATTTTTTTTCTTGGTCTTTTTCTTCTTCTTTTTCAGTAGAAGATCCTCTATGAGCTTCAAAGATTTCTTTCTCAGCTGCACTCATTCCTTCAGAGGATGTAGCTGTAACTTGATCGATTGGAACTTTTTCTTCTAGTTCCTGTTCATCACGTAGATTTTTCTCAGCAGATTTTATTTTTGCTTTTAGTTTTTCAAGTTCTAATTTTTTTTTAAGCTGTTCTGCTTCTAATTTTTTCAAATCTTTTAGTGCTTGATTTGCGTCTTCAGTTGACATACTATTTAGAAGGAGAGGAACTTTAAAAGAACTTTGTTAAGTTTACCAAGTTACCATTCGGTGAGCTTTCTTAAAATAATGATAAGATGCCCAGCAAACTCCATGCGCCATTCCAGCACCATTACCTAATTTTTTGCTTTTTGTGGAAGAAGATTTATTCTTCTTTTTAGGTGGGTTTAAAAAATCACCAAAAAGTCGATGTAATAAAGGAAGTTGTTCCTTTTCTTTTCTGGAATTTTTGTTCTTGTTAAAAGGACTGCTATCAGAATATTTTCCTTTGATATCTAAGCCACAAGCCTCTTGATAGTATCTTTCAAGTTCACTCCCAAGCCCATGCATAGCAGTTAAAACTGATTGAGAAACATTACCAAGTAATTCCATATTCTCGTCGTTTTTCATTTTTTTGTATTTTGCGATAGTCTCTTTATCCCAATCATAAACCCGGTATTCCATATTTAATTCTCCAACATGGACAGGACCCCTTTGATAACCATCTTGAACAAATTTCATATGAGGACGAGTTCGATATTGAAAAGTAATTAACACGCAATGTGATAAATCTGGATGATGAGCTACAATCTCAATATCAATCATAGCACTTTCGAAAGCTGAAATTAATGATACAGAATCTTGATGGGAACCCTTCATCTGTAGACGTTGAACTGTTTTCAAATAAGGTTTGATCCAAGTTACATACATTTGAATGATATCAAAATGTTGACGAAGATATTTTAACTGAAATTCACGTCTATTTTCATGTTCTTTCCATGTACGCTTTTTCCATTCGATAAAGTGTCTTAAATGTCTAAGCAATACTCTTCTAACTGACATGTTAAAGTCAGTTAACCCATCAACGTAATCTTCCATCTCTTTTGGATCTTTGAATGGTGGTGCATCAAAAAATAGATCTGGAAGTGCAACGAATTCTAACTGTGCTGCCATTCCAAACACACTACTTGGACTTTTTCCACCACCTTGAACTAAATCAACAAACATTCCTTTAAGTGTGATTTCATCTGAGTTTTTTCTATCCTTCATAGCTTTACCTTCTTGAGCTCGGCTTCCACGATAGTATTCTCTTCTTTCATCAATAATTCTAAGTTCTCGAACCATTTGAAATAATTCTTTCACCATTTTTCCGATAGTTGCTAAATATTGGCCTACTTTATCTTGTTGAACTCCAAGACGTTGTTGTGTTACACCAAAAAAAGCGGAATTTTCACTAGCTGAAAAACTGTCTTCAATTTTTTCAATTAAAGGATAACTGTGTTTGAGCAAATCTAAAACCCAATAATAAGGTTCTTCAACGCTTAAATCTCCAATTTCATATCGAAGTTGGTAACGTTTTTCTGATTTTGGAAAACCAGTTTTTAGAAATTGGCCATTAATAATTTCATAGATTTCTTCTTCAAAACCAAATTCCTCTAGAAGTTTGCTACTAACCATTTATACCTCAATGAATAATAAAGCAGTTTGCCTTTAAATCTCTTTCTAATATGAACTTGCTTTGAAAGAAAATTCTTATATAGTTGTTTGAGTTATTTAATCAAGTTTTGTAATATTTATCATTCAAAATTAACTTTATTGAAAATTAACTGGTGAAATAAAAATGGTGGAAATAGGTTCTGGATCTGGGTTTACAACAGGGTATCTTTCTGCTATGGATCGTGATAGTGGAGGGTCTGATCATGGCCCTAACAGTGGTGGAGGACATCATTGCGGTGAAGATCATGGAACTGGTGGATCAACTGGTGATTTAGGAATTAAAGCCGGAGATTTTGGAATGAGTTTTTTGATGGGAATTGGATCAACTTCTACTGTGCCAGGAATTTTAGCAAAAATAAGAACAGGGGCTAAAACACTTGAGCTTGGACTTGGAAATCGTCCAGGTGGAAAAGGTGGACAAGGTGGACATAGTGCAGGAATGTATGGAAAAAAACAACGTCAAGCATTAAGAGAAGCTGCTAAAGCAAACAGAGTTGATTTTACATTACACACTTCAGTTGGAGTTCAAGGTTTAGCAGGACAAGGACAACAAGGTTTTTCTCGTGAAACTAAAGAGATGAGTATCCAAGAAATTAAACGGGCATTAGAATTTGCAGCAGATGTTGGAGAAGGTGGACCAGTTGTTGTACACACCGGTGAATATCAACGTCCAATGAAAAGTGCTAAATGGAATGAAGATGGAGAATGGAAAGATAAATTTGAGTGGTATGATAACGAAGATCAACGTGGAAGTTACCAAGTTGTAGATACTAGAACAGGGCAAGTGATAACTGAGGCTAGACGAGGAAGAACTATTACAAGGCCAGTTTGGAAAAGATTTAATGAAAAAGATAAACTTTGGGCTGAGAAAGAAGGAAGAAGTTATACAGATTCTAACGGTACCAAAGTTGAAGAGGGAGATTACATTGATTATTGGGGTAATAAAGTTGAGAGGGCAACCAGAGTACCTGTATGGAATGAAAACAAACAGGAGTTCGAAACTAATCAACTAACTTGGGATAAACTAACTGAAGAAGCTGGAGATTTAACTTTTGAAGCGAAGGAATTTTGGAGAGAGAATCGTAATGCAGGTGATAAAGTCTGGGATAAATCAATTTGGAAGAGATTTAAAGATGTGAAAGATGTGAATGAAATTAATGTGTATGAAGAAGAAGCGCATGTAATTAGTTCACTAGAAACACAAGCAGCAAGTTCTAGAGCTTTTGCACAGCAGTATGTGCAGGATTTTAATGAAAATATTAATGATCTTGAAAAACTAAAGAAGACTATGGAGATCTACAAAGAGATTGAAGAGACAACTGATGAAGATGAGAAATGGAGATTGTTAAAAGAAGTTCAAGTTGATAGATATGGTTTTGTTCCAAGAGATAAAAAATTACCAACAGAACTTTTACTCCAAGACATTAAAAGTAAAGAAAGTAGAATTAGACAAGCAAGAGATTCAGCTGCAGGACAATTTTCTCAAGCACAAGATCAGATGGAGACTTTAAAACATATTCAAAGTGCTCAAACTTACGCATTAAGTGAAGCTTATGACAGTTATGCAAGGGGTGGAGTTTACGCTTGGGAAAAATCAAAAGAGCTTGAGAGAAAAGGTAAGTTAAAGAAACACCTAAATCTTGCTATGGAAAATTTATTTCCTGAAGCGTATGGTGCGCACCCTGATGAGATTATTGATCTTGTAAAGAGTTCTAGGGATCGAATGCAGACTTTGATGATGCAGAAAGGATATAACGAAAAAGAAGCGAAGGATGCTGCTAAAAAAAGTTTGTCAATGACCTTTGATACTGGGCATATGAATATGTGGCGAAAATATTGGAAAGGAGACCCTAGCAAAGATCCAGCACAAAATGATAAAGATTTTGATAAATGGGCTTTGCAGATGACTGGAAAAATGGTGAAAGCAGGTGTTGTAGGGCACGTGCATTTAGATGATAATTATGGGTATCAAGATGAACATTTGGCACCAGGTGAAGGCAATGCACCAATTAAAGATATGGTTAGAATTTTAAAAGAAAATGGTTATGAAGGTGAATTAATTGTAGAACCAGGAGCAGATTTTACAACTGATAATGGAGGGTTTCAATCAGTTATGAAAACTTGGAAACATTTTGATACTCCAATTAAAGGAACTGGAAGCAATTTTGGTCGAGCTACAGCACAAGGAAAAAGCTGGGGTAATATTCAGTATGGATTTTTTGGGCAGAATGCACCTCCATATTTTACCTTTGGTGGATATTCACCATCAGAAGATTGGACACTTTGGACTGGAGTTCCTTTGGAATAGAACTAGATTATTTTTTTCGCTTGTTTTTCTGAACTCTTTTTGTTGATTTAATAAATAATGGGACTTGTTAACCTGGTTTTAAATTTTAGTTATTTTACTTTTAACTAGTATATATTTATAAAGTTTTAATGTCCGTAAATATTCATAAACATGGTAGAAACTATTGAAAAGCGAGATGGCAGAACTGTTCCTTTTTCACAGAGTAAAGTGACCACGGCTATTTGTAAAGCGTTTGCTAGTGTTGGGAAGGAAGATGCTCAAATTTGTCAATTATTAAGCGATATGATTGTTGATTATGTAGAACTAGCTGGAAACGAACCAACTCATATTGAAGATATTCAAGATTTAATTGAAAAGGCCTTGATGGAAGAAGGTCACACTGATGTTGCTCGAAATTTTATACTGTACAGATATCAACGAAAACAATTTCGCGAAGCAAAAGCTCATGCGGGCGTAACTGATGATTGTAAACTGGGACTTAATGCAATTAGAATTTTAGAATCAAGATATTTGCATCGAAATGAAAAAGGAGATGTTACCGAAACACCTCGGCAATTATTTGAACGGGTTGCAAGACATGTAGCACTTGCTGAGCGTAAGTTAAACGGAGATGAAGGAAAATATCGTGAATTATTTTTACAGATGATGCTCAATTTGGAATTTTTACCAAACTCTCCAATGTTTATGAATGCAGGTAAACGTGGAGGATTGTTAAGTAGTTGTTATGTTCTGCCACTTGAAGACAGTACCGAAGGAATTTTTACAACTCTTAAAGACGCAGTTATTATTCATAAACGAGGAGCTGGAACTGGTTTTAGTTTTTCTTCTATTCGACCAAAACGTGATAGTGTTCGTGGAATGCCAGGACTTGCTTCAGGGCCAATCTCTTTTTTGAAGATATTTGATAGAGCAACTTCGGAAATAAAACAAGGAGCACGTCGTGCTGGTGGAAATATGGCTATTCTCAGAGTTGATCATCCAGACATTATTGATTTTATCACAATAAAGGATGAAAGAGATACAGTTTCAAATTATAACTTGTCAGTTGGAATTACAACAGAGTTTATGCATGCGTTAAAACGTCGTAGCGATTATAATTTATATGATCCAAGGACAGGTGAAGTTTGTGGAACACTTAATTCTAAACGTATTTTTGATCTAATTGGTTTGATGGCTTGGAAAAATGGAGATCCAGGAATTGTATTTTTGGATCGAATGAATAATGAGCGAAGTAATCCAACTCCAAACCTTGGTGTTTGTGAAACTACAAGCCCTTGTGGTGAATATCCACTTTTAGCTTATGAATCTGTAATCTTAGGTTCAGTTAATTTGTCAAAACATTTAAAGGGAGAAGGGTCTGCGCGTGAAGTAGACTTTGAAAAATTAGGACGCACTGTGCATTTGGCAGTCAGATTCTTAGACGATGCAACTGAATTAAACGGATTTCCATTAAGGCAAACACGTGAAATTGTTTCTGGAAATAGAAAGATTGGGCTTTCTATAATGGGATTTGCAGATTTATTATTTATGCTTCGAATTCCATATAACTCCAGAAAGGCTTTGAATTTAGCTGAAAAAATAATGGAATATATCCAAACTGAAGCTAGGGCTTCTTCAAGAGAACTTGCTAAAGAAAGAGGAGTGTTTTTGAATTTTGATGAATCTTTACTCAAGGATAAAGGGGCTGAGTATAAACAAAGGAATGCAACTCTCACAGCTATTTCACCAACTGGAACAATTTCACTAGTTGCATCATGTAGCCCATCAATTGAACCAATTTATGGAATTTCTTTTTTGCGTAAGACTGCTCGTTTTGAATTTTTAGAAGTGAACCCTTATTTTGAGGAAGTAGCTAAAGAGCAAGGATTTTATTCAGAAGAAATGTTTAGGAGAATTGCTGGACGATCATCCATTCAAGAGGTACAAGGAATTCCAGATGACGTAAAAAAAGTGTTTGTAACAGCAATGGATTTATCTCCAGATGATCATGTTAAAATGCAAGCTGCTTTTCAAAAACATTTAGACTGTGCTGTTTCTAAAACAGTGAATTTTCCAAATAGTGCTTCAGTTGATGAAATTCAAAGAGTGTTTATGCTTGCATATGAACTTGGATGTAAGGGGATTACAGTTTATCGAGATGGAAGCCGAGATGTGCAGGTTTTGAACAGTAGGTAATTTTTGTTTATAATAAAAATAATCATAATAATAAAATGGAAAGAGTAGGAAAAGTTCAGGTTTATACAGGAGATGGGAAGGGTAAAACTACAGCTTCACTAGGTCTTGCTATGCGTGCCATTGGTCAAGGATTCAAAGTTTTTATGATTCAATTTATGAAAGGTGGCTCTTACACTGGTGAGTATGTAGCAGCTTCTAATTATTTGCCAAATTTTTCGATTGTTCAATACGGTAGGCATTGTATTAAACAACAAAAGCAAATGAAAATGAAAGGATTTTTTGATTTGACTAAAGTTGAGCAGAAAAGTAAATTGTTTGATTATATTCGTGATGATATTGAATGTGGAAGTTGCAGATTTTGTTTTCTAAATGATGATATTCAAAAGGATTATTGTGAGGAAGCTTTGAAGCATGCGATGGAAGTTGTAGAAAGTGGTGAACATCATTTGGTGATTCTTGATGAAATTAATGTGGCCCTGCAACTTGGAATGATTAAAGAATCACATGTTTTGGATTTGATTTCAAAAAAACCAGAACATGTAGAATTAATATTAACTGGCCGAGGAGTTCCTGATTCAATAAAGGAAGCAGCTGACTTGGTGACTGAGATGAAATTGCATAAACATTATTTTAATGATGGTGTTAATGCAAGGCGCGGGATAGAGTATTGAGAATGGTTTCTTTAGTTAATTTTAAAGATGATTTAGGATCAATTTTGTCTGGTGCAAGAAGACTTAGTTTGGCAGTTTCTACTGGAGATGCTATGCCTCAAGTTTCATTGATGCAATTTGTTGTTGGTTCTGAATTTAGAATTTTTATGAAATTTTTTAGTAGTTCTAGGAAATTTTCTGTCTTGAAAGAGAATAAAAGTGCTGCAATTTGTGTTTATGATAATCCTAAATATACTCAAATGGAAGGCACTGTTGATTTTATTGATTCAGTTGAGGTTATAGACGCTGTGAAGAATTTATTTTTAGAAAAGTATGGTGATTCTGAGCAAATGAAATTGTATCTTGCAGACAAATCTTTAGTGTTTGTGGAATTTGTTCCGAAAGCAGCAAAATGCAGGTTGAGGGAAAGTTATCCGTTTGGATCAAAAGTATTATTTTAGGTGAAGGAAGATGAAAAAAGGAATAGATTACCCCGGAGTTACTGTAGTGTTTATGTGCCACGATGGTGCTGGTAACTTTCTTTTGAATAAAAGGTCAGTTAATTGTCGTGATGAACATGGGAAATGGGATGCTGGCGGTGGTGGTGTAGATTTAGGAGAAGGTGTTATTGAAACTTTAACCAAAGAAATCACTGAAGAATATGGGACTGAAATTTTAGATCATGAGTTTTTAGGATATCGTGATTGTCATCGGGTACATAATGAAAATAAGACTCATTGGATTGCATTGGACTTTTTGGTACATGTAGATCGTAGCAAAGTTGTAAATAATGAACCTCATAAATTTGATGAAATTGGGTGGTTTAAGTGGGGAGAGTTCCCTGAACCTCGACATTCATTGTTTCCTCTGTTTTTTGATACACACAAAGAACAGTTGAGTCGGTTTGAGAAATGATCGTGCTTATTTTATTCTTTTGAGTAAATTATATAAACGAATTTTACTTTCTTTTATTATTAGTTTTGTAATATTAAAAATAATAACACTTAATCAAATAATAACTAAAACTCTTCAATCTCAAGCTTTCCTTTCTTACTCTTAATCACATAATTTTCAAGTTCGGAAAAACCTGTCATCTCAGTAACTAATTTTGGTAAGATAATTCTTTCACCTTTAAACTGTAAATTTGTAATTAATTCACTCTTATTAGCTTCTTTATTTTTCATCTCTTTAATCACAGCCTGTTTGTGCATATCAGCTTCAGTACTTAAATTTGCAATTGTTTGTTGGTACATATGTTTTGCAATTTCTCTTGCGACATTAATTCCAGAAGCTGCTGTGATCCCTTGCAGACCAGGGGAGATATTTGCTTCAATTACAACTGAACCAAGTGGTCCTTCTAAAATATCAACTCCACAAATATCTGCACCTAATGCTCTGGCGGTCTTAATTGCAAGAGTTTTTGTTTCGCGATTAACAGCAACTAATTGTCCTGATCCACCTGCATGAATATTTGCACGCTTTTCATCAGTTGTTGCTTTTCGCTCCATTCCAGCAATAGCTCTGTCACCAATTACAATTACTCGCAAATCAGTTCCACCAGTTTCGACGTACTCTTGGATGATAAATGGTTGATTTAATGCACCTAGTGCATCTAGTAATGAAGATGCTGAAGAAATACTGTCTGCAAACATCACGCCTTTTCCTTGTGTACCTTCTGGAAATTTCATTACAATAGGATAATTTACTTTTTTTAGAAGTTTTTTTGCGGATTCAATATTAGGTGATACATATGTTTTTGGCATTGGAATATCATGTTGTTGAAGTGCCAAATGCGTTAGAAGCTTATTATGAACAATTGTAAAAGATGCTGCTGGCAGAGGGATAAATGGTACTTTCCCTTCTAGCATACTAGTTATTGATCTGAGTAAATGTTTGTAGCGAAATGAACCTTTAATGTATAGACAATCATAGTATGGTAGATTTTTTCCCTGATAGAATACTCCTGCGTTTTTTCCGAGAATAACTTCCATCTCCTTTAGTTGGATCATATCAACTTGTTCAAAGAATTCACCAAGTGCTTCAGCTGTCATTTTTGAACTTTTGGAACCAAGAGAAATAACTCCTGCTTTTAATCCATTTTGAATTTGAGGGGCAGCAGTTTTTTTCTCAGAATTTTTTGATGCTTCTAACTCTTTAGCATCATGTGCCCTTGCTTCTTCTACTAGTTGCTCTGTTGAAAGTCCCATATTTTTTCTCGTTATTTTTCTGGTGAAATTTTTATTTTTTTATTTTTATTTTTTTAAATGTTTTATTAATCAATTAATGGATCAACTAAAAATGTTCCTTGTTTTAGATGATTCTGGCCGATTAGTACAGGATACTTCATCGCTTTTCTGTCTGCTAATGAAAATTCTCCTTCAATATTATTCCCTTGAATCTTGGCAATTGCTCTAACTACTGGTCTGCGTTTTTTTCCACTAGCACTTTTGACTAATTTTTCTCTAATAATTGGACCAATTTGAAGTTTTCCAGCCAAATCAATATCAATTGAGGAAATAGTAGCCCCAGTATCAATTCTTGCGATAACTGTTTTTGTTGGAGCGTCTTTTTTATTGCTTGCAAAGATAGTAATCTCTGCTGTAAGGCCTAGGATTGGTCTTTTTGTCATCTTAGCTTATCTTTTGCTTATAGCTATTTAAGGATTTTGTCTATATCATAAATATATCTGCATTTTGTAGTAATGTTTTTTAAAGAATACTGAATTTTGAGTTAAATATGGCAGAACTTGAAATGAACTTGGAGATGGAGCAGCTTTATGATTCGATAGAATCTGAGGGGCATCAGAAAATTATGATCCAATTGCCAGATGGTTTGAAACCAAAAGCAAAAGAGATTCAAATTGACTTGTTATCTAGGTTTCCAGAGTTAAAGATTACTTTTTGGGCAGGAGATTGTTATGGTGCTTGTGATACACCTCAGGTTACTGGATTTGATCTGTTTGTAGCTTTTGGGCATTCTAAATGGAAGTATTGATTGGATTTTTTTGATGATTTCTTTGTGTTCTATAGTTGATTAAAAAGAAATCTAATTAAATAATATCTGTAGAAGAAAATAATCAATAAAAAAAATAATAATTATACATTAACCATTTCAATCTCAATGTTAAGACCTTCTGGAATAAGAACTCTCATAATAAGACGTAATGTTCTCTCGTCTGCTGAAACATCAATTAGACGTTTATGAATGTTCATAGAATATCGCTCCCAACTTGCTCTTCCTTCACCATCAGGTGATTTACGAGTGGTTACTTTAAGTTTCTTTGTTGGAAGTGGAATAGGTCCGCGCATATCAACGCCAGTCTTTTCCACTATCTCTTGGATAGAAGAGGTTACTTGATTAATTTTTGCAATCTCTGCAGATGTTAATTTTATTCGTGCTCTTGATGCCATTATGCGTTTTCCTCTGTCACTTGTATTTAAACCTTACTGTTTAACCTTTGTTTTTGGTTAATTTTTGATCTAAATACGTATTTTGTTTTGTAATTTTGTTTGTTTTGATATTATAAAAAAATAAATAAAAAAATAAAAAGGTAAAAAACCTTATTTTGCATTAAGATCTTTTTTAACAAGATCAATACACATACCAGCTGCTACAGTTGTTCCGGAATCACGAATAGCGAATCTTGACATCTGTGGGATTTCTCCTTGCTTCTCAATTACTACTGCCTGAACAGGTCGTAATCTAACAATAGCTGCGTCTCCGTTACGTAGGATATCTTTTCCTTCAGTAACTTCTTGACCAGTAGCTGGGTTTAACTTTTTCACAATCTCAACAAATTGACAAGCAACTTGTGCGGTGTGAATGTGGAAAACCGGTGTGTATCCAACAGTTACAACAGTTGGGTGGTTCATGATAACGATTTGTGCAGTGAACTCAGTTACTACAGATGGTACATTATCTGCGTGTCCAAGAACGTCTCCACGGGCGATATCTTTTTTACCTACTCCACGTACGTTGAAACCGACATTGTCTCCAGGACCAGCTTCGCTGTGTTGTTCGTGGTGCATTTCAATTGTTTTAACTTCACCAGAAACTCCTTTACCTTCACGGCCAGGAACGATGATAACTTTGTCACCAATTTTCATTAGTCCAGTTTCAATACGTCCTACAGGAACTACTCCAATTCCAGTAATGTTATACACATCTTGGATTGCAAGTCTTAAAGGTAAGTTAGTTGGTTTACCAGGTACTTCAAATTTGTCAACAGCTTGTAATAAAGTGTCTCCAGTCCACCATGGCATGTTCGCTTCATCGTTTTTAGTGATGTTTGAACCAGGTAAAGATGCGATTGGTAAAAATCGAAGTTTGTCTACAGGCCATCCTGCAACTTTTGCTTCATTTTTAACTTGTTCAACAACTTCGTTGTATCTTTTCTCACTCCAGTCTACTCCTGAAATGTCCATCTTGTTAACAGCAACTACTAATTGTCCAACTCCGAAGATTCTGGATAATTTTAAGTGCTCTTTAGTTTGTGAGTTAACACCGTCGTTAGCTGCAACTACAATAACTGCACAGTCTGCTTGGGAAGCTCCAGTAATCATATTTTTAATGAAGTCCTTGTGGCCAGGTGCGTCGATAATTGTAAAGTAATATTTGTCAGTATGGAACTTTTTGTGAGCAAGATCGATGGTTACTCCACGTTCTTGTTCTTCTTTTAAGTTATCCATTACGAATGCGAATTCGAAACCTTTTTTACCTAATTGCTCTGCTTTATCTTTTAATTTACGCATAGCTTGTTCGTCAACGTTTCCTGTATCAAACAGTAATCGTCCAACAGTTGTTGATTTTCCATGATCTACATGACCGATGAAAACCAAGTTAATATGTTCTTTTTCTTTTGCCATTTTATTCTTATTTCCTCCAAAATCGGGTTGGTTGTTTATTTTATTATACATAAAAACGGTTTGAGCCGTTTTTGGTATGCTAAAAATCTTTGATTTTTAACATGATTATTATTGTAACCCCTTTCTAACTCGGTTAATACCAGAAAAAATACGAATTTTGTGCATAATTTCTATATAATTTGAGTATAGGCGGTTGGGCTTGGGATGGTTTATAAAGGTTTCTAACAATTCCGTATAAAATGGTGATTTTAGAACCTCAAAATTTTTGTAATTTTTGTAGGTTTCTCTTGTTTTGAGTGGTTTTTATGGGAGAATGTTTGGTTTTTAATGATTCAAAATGATTGTATGAAGATTCTAGAAATTTGAATAAAATAAAAAAAATAAAAAAAGAAAGCTTACTCTTCTACAAAGTCCGCAATTTCATAATTTTCAAGCTCTTGGTCACCACGAAGGATTCCATTTGCTCGTAAATATTCACGGGTTATAATATACAGTAATAATCCAATTGATTTTTTTCCTTTGTTGTTTGCAGGAATGATCAAATCTGAATTATTTGGTTCGTTGTTAGTGTCACAGAAAGAAACTACTGGGATTCCTGCTTTACTAGCATCGACTACTGCGTTTTTATCTGGCCAAGGATCACAAACAATCATCACTTTTGGTTCGAAAAATGTTTCTAAATTTGTGTTGGTTAAGATTCCCGGCGGATATCTGCCAGTAATAATATTGATTCCAGTTAACTTTTTTAGAATTCTAAGTCCTTTCCAACCGTTTTCACGACGGGAAACTATTAAAATTTCTTCTGGTTTGTAGTTGCTTAAAAATTTACAAGCAACTCTCATTCTTTCATCAATTTTTTTAAGGTTTAATACACTTAAACCGTCAGGTCTAGTTTTGTAAATAAACTCTTTCATATATCTAGTTTTAAACTTGGTCCCGATATGAACTCCTGCTTTGAGGTATTCATTGGTATCGACAAGCAAGTTCTCTTCTTGTTGTGGTTGGTCTGTCATTTTTTGTTTACCTTTTTTGTTTTTATTTAAGAGTTGTATAGGCGCTGGCCAAGACCGGACTATTTCATTCGACTACACAAAGATTTTGATATGCTTTGCGTAATCAAAATGTTTGTCGAAAATCGTTGGATTTTTTTGATTTTCCGGTGAGGAGGCGAGCGCGCCTACAACTCTTGATATTAGTGTGCAAAAGATGCTTAAGAATTAGGTAACGATTGTCACTTAGTTCTCTGCAGTTTCTTTTGCCTCATGCAGCAGTGTAAATCAGCAATTTAGATTTACGTTGGCTATGATGTGGCTAGAATCAGTTTGATTTAAAAATGTTGTGTTAGAAATAAGAGTTAAATTTTTGCTAATAAATTTTCAATGTTTTCATTAGCAGATCCAATTTCGATTCTTTCAATAATTTTAGCATTGCTTCCAAATTTGTTCACACCAACAACTACTCGAATATGAACTGGGCTGTTATCAATTTGGTTGTGTAAATCTGAGAGATAATATTCAACATTAATTTTTTGATTTGTTCTGATTATTATAATAGGAGCGAGTATTGCCATTAACAATAACGAAACGATGATCCAAAACTGAGGACGAATATTTTGGGTGTTTGTTGCCCAAGCATTTCCAACAAGGTTCTTTGTAAAAGAAAATGCTCCGTCTTCGCCAATAATTTTTCCATTAGCAAGTAATCCTAACAATGTATCACCACAGATTTTTGATTCAACATTCACTGCATCACTACATGCATTAGCATCATAACAGGTTCGTTGAATTGTTTCTCCTTGTATACAATCTTCTGGTGTCCAGCTAGTACATTCAATATCACTAGTACATCCAATTAAAGTTTCTTTAATTTGATCCACCAATGTCTCTGATTCTTCAGAACTGCTGTCATCTGACTCAGATATTTCTTCTTCTTCCTCCTCCTCTTCTTCTTCTTCTTCACCTTCTTCTACAGTTGGGTAACTGGATGCTCCACGTCCACCACTAACTTCTGGAACATCACTATCTGCACAGGCACCGCAATCTTCACTACAAATAGAACAAGTTTCATTATTATTACAAATAGCATCTCCACAATAAATACCCACTGAAATAGACGCTGTACCTGCAACAGCACTAGTTGGATCTTGATTTAATTCATAAATTATTGTTCCTGCAACATTGAACACTGTGAGTGATAAAACTAATAATATTAACACAGAAACTAAATTTGTTGACTTCACCTCGTTAATCCACCAATAAAAATTCTTTTTTATGTTTATATATAATTATTGTTTTTTAGAAGGTAAAATATACAAATATCAAATAATAGATAAACAAGGTAATGGACAAATTAATTAAAAATAAAAAATTTGATTAATCAACATAATCAATACCAAGTTCTTTTCCCATTCCCTCACGGCGCCTGGAAAAATAACTACTTTCAGGACCAAATATTTGAGATGAGTGAACTCCTGTTATGATTACCATTGTTCTAATTGTGTTTTCTAAATCTGGATAAATTTGAGCTCCCCAGATAATCTTTGCTTTATCATGAAGTTTATCGGAAACAGTTTCTACAATTTTGCGACTATCTTCAAGAGTTAAAGTTTCACCACCAGAGATATTTACTAAAGCTCCAGTTGCATTCCCAATATCAACATCAATTAAAGGATTTTCAAGTGCTTTATCTACTGATTCAATTGCTCTGTTTTCAGTATCACTTTCTCCAACACCAATTAAAGCAACTCCACCTTCACCCATGATTGTTTTAATGTCAGCAAAATCTAAGTTTACAAGTCCAGTTTTGGTAACTAATTCTGCAATACCCTTTACTGAGTTAGTTAAAATCTCATCTGAAACTTTAAAAGCTGTATGGAGTGGTAAATTAGGGGCTAAATCCAATAATTTTTCGTTTGGAATTACAATTAAAGTATTAACAGCTTGTTCTAATTTTTCTAAACCAACAACTGCGTTTTCAAATCGGTGATTTCCTTCCATCTGAAAAGGCATTGTTACAATTGCAACTGTTAAGATACCCATTTTTTTTGCAAGATTAGCTACAAATGGAGCTGAGCCTGTCCCTGTTCCACCACCAAGACCACATGTGATAAAAACAATATCTGAGTTTAGAAGAAATTTTTTGATGTCGTGCTCGTTTTCACGAGCTGATTCTTCACCAATTTTTGGATTTGATCCAGCACCTAAACCTTTAGTTAGTTCTTTACCAATTAGAAGTTTCTTTTCAGCATTACAATACAAAAGATCTTGAGCGTCAGTATTAATTGCGATGGTTTGAACTCCTGCGATTCCAACTTCGTTGATTCTAGTTACAGTGTTATTCCCACCACCACCACAACCAATTACTTTAATTCTTGTCTTATTCAAAGCAATCATTTCTTCTAACTCTTGATCAATATTAGAATTTGCTTCTTTGTGAGAAATTTCTTTCAGCGTAAACTCTTTACTGGTTCCTTGAAGAGTGGAAACTTCATCTGATTGCGATGAGTATGTGCTTTGCGGTTGAATTTGAGCAGCTTTATCTGAATTTTGTTTGGAATGTTGTGACTGCTGTTGCTGATTGTTCTGTTGATTTTGTGGTGATTGATTCTGATTATTTTGTCCTGAATTAATGTATGTATCCATAGTGTTCACCATAATATAATAAATTGAAGAAAAAAGAGACCCTCAAAACCACTTCTTTCCTCTTTGGATTTAGGCATCTTTTGCGTATTTAAAGTTTATTGTACTGTAGGCACTTAAGAAATCACTTAAGAAATTCTAATCTATTTGCAAGAAGGATTGTATTCATCTAATGATGACAATTTGGTCCATGAGTATGTTCGCCCTTTAAAGTAGTTGGATTTTCTTTTGATAAATCAACTAATTTTTTAGTGAACTCCACTTTTTCAATGTCACTTAGAACTTTTTGAAACTTTTCAGTCATAGCTTCACGAAAAGAATCAGGTAAATCAAAAGGAAGACAAAGTACTAATGTTTTATCTTTTACAGAAATATCTAAATGTTCTGGTTTAATTGGCATAATATGGCTGATATAAGCTTTAGCTTGTTCAGTTGTATCTGTAATTTTTTTAAGAACCTCAACATCATAGACTAATTCTTTTCCAGATAATGGATGATTAAAATTAACCATCACTCTGCCACCACTAATTCTTTGAACAACTCCAATTTGTCCGTCGAAATCAACTTGTAAACCTTTGAAAGGCTTTACTTTATGTTCATCAAAAGTAGTCATTGGGACTAATTGAACTTTTTTAACATCACGTTTTCCAAAACCTAACTCTGCTGGAATGTTTAGAGTAAATTTTTGTCCTAACTCTTTGCCATTTAAAGATTGATCAATACCTTCTAGAATTTGGTGTTCTCCAACACAAATTTTTACTGGATCATATTTTTGTTTTGCTGAAAAGATTTTTTTCTCTTTTGCAATAGCTTCAACATTAGTATCAAAAGTTACACCATCATTGGTTGAACCAGTGTAAATCACTTCTATAAAATCTCCAGTATTAATTGTGTTTGACATTTGTAATAAGATATTTGTGATGAATAGTTTATAAGTTTTACTGATCTATTAGTGGGTATTAATTATCCATTGTTGGCATTTAGAAATTCTAACACTTTATCTGTTGCTTGATCTGCTGTAATATTCTCAGTATCAAGAACGAAGTTGTAGTGAGATAGGTTAGTATCATCAACGCCATAATATTTAACGTATCTTTTTGTGTCTTGGGCTGTTCTAATTTTGATATGAGCTGCTAGCTCCTCAACAGAGTTGTACTGATTTTCATTTCTGGATTCTTTGGCTACTTGATTTTTTGTTTCTTCAAAGATTCTTTTGGCTGCAATCATCGGATCAACTGTGATGTATAATTTAACTGAATTTGGTAAAAAATGAAATTGGATTCGACCTTCAACAACAACTGTCTGCCCTTGTTTTTCAAGATCTAGTGCATGTTTTGCTGCTGCTTTATCAACATCAACATCGGTTTCAGGATGAGTTTTGGCATATTCATTTAACTCCTCAATTGTCATCCCTTTTTCTCTTGCAAGCTCCCGACGAATTCCACCAACATAAATTCTTTTTGCGTTTAATATTTTGATAAGATTTCTTGCAATGGTTGATTTTCCAGACCCTGCAGTTCCAGCTATTGTGATAATCATATTTAGTAAGTAGAATATAATGATTATAAATATTTGTATTAAAAATTTGTGTTTAAGATACTAAAGAAATAAATACTACTAACATGGCTTTACCTATATTATGATGAATCGAAAATATAACAGTGTTGAGATTTCAGTGATAATTCCAGCTTTAAATGAGGAAAATTACATTTTGAAGACTCTGCAAAGTTTGGCTCATCAAAGTTTTAAAAAATTTGAAATTATTGTTGTTTTATCCGCTTGCACTGATCGAACTGAGCAAGTTGTGCAAAGGTTCATTAAATTGCGACCGGAGCTGCAAATTTCTTTAATCACAGAACATGATATTGGAGTTTCTCGTGCTCGGAATAGGGGAGCAAAATTTGCTAAAGGAAATTTACTATTCTTCTTAGATGCCGATACTACTCTTGACCATAATTGTTTGTTTAAAGCTAGTCGATACATGACAGAAAAAAACTCTGTAGGAACTTGTCATAGTAAACCAGAACCTTGGAGCCTAATGTTTTCAATGTTAATTGGATTTAAGAATATGTTTCATCGGACTGGTTTAGTTAAAGGAGTACATGGAACTTTGCTTTGCTGGCGAGGTCATTTTGAAACTGTGCAGGGTTTTAATGAATCTCTAATCGTAATGGAACATTATGATTTAATCAAGCGATTGCTTGAGCATGGAGCTTATATCTGGATTCCAACTGCGTTTGCGAAAACTTCTATGCGAAGATGGCAGCATAAAGGAATATTTGCCTTGTTTTATTTTTGGTTAGTTCAAGGATTAAAGAAATTTATGGGTAAAGATACTTTGAAGTATTATGAAGCTGTTCGTTAGTATGGTATCACACTAGAATCAAATTCGCGCCAAGCTAAAATCCCAGCAATAAGATTCTTGACATTTTTGAAACCTTGTTCGGTTAGAAAATCTGTAGCAATTTTACTTCTGCCACCAGTTCTGCAATAAACCACAATTTCTAGGTCTTTAAATTTTTCAATTTCTTTGAATCTTTTTTTTATCTCAGGGAGTGGGATGAGAATTGACTTTTTTGTGATTCTACCATATTGTAATTCGTTTTCATTTCTAACATCAATTAGAATAGGAGCGTTACCTGAATCGATGAGTTGCTTTAGTTCGTTGCTTGTGATTGTGGCTGTCATGTTGTTTATTTTTTTAAGATTTTAATTAACAAAAAAAGCGGGCCTGGGGAGACTTTCAGGATTCAAGATTTAATCTATATCTTGGATCTTTTGAACTCCCGGTCTACAGCTCTCTCGCAGTATCTCCGATAACTCTCTTAATGCCATAGTGGCAATATTTCAAGACTCGTCACTGATACTATAGGAGGCTGTCGCCCTATATACCTTACAGCAAATTCGTTAAATTTTGTGAATTTGAAGTATCCAGGCTAGGCTACAGGCCCGCAAGGTTAGAAATGTGGGTTTCTTTTTTAGTGTTTTGTGTATTTTAAATTTAATCTAATTAAAAAGACATATAAAAAGTGAATAATTACAATGATATTTAGAAAAAAGTTAAAACGATTGTACTTGATTGAACTGATTTGACCAGGCTGAAGGAATTGATTGATAGACTTATGGTTATTGATTCAAGTGAAGCTTTGGCAGCTGGATTAGTCAAGAAGTATTTGGAATAAGAAATAATCAAAATTGATAAGATAAGTTTTTATATTAAATAATATGAGGAAATAACAATGGTAAAGACAGAATATATCACAGTACAAGACGCAATTACTAAGGGCAGTGGAGAAGTATCACTACATGGATGGGTTCACAGAGAACGTGGTTCAAAAAAACTTAAATTCATAGTTTTAAGAGATTCAAGTGAAATTATTCAATGTATCTTAAAGCGAGATGATTTTGATGAAAAAACTTGGGATAGTATTGATAAAATTCAAGTTGAAGCATCAGTTGAATTAACTGGAACAATTGCAAAAGATGAAAGAGCACCAACTGGCTATGAATTAAAGGTTAGCAAGTTCACATTAGTTGGAGAGAGTCATGAATTTCCAATTCAAAAAGATGCAAGCAAAGAGCATTTAGCGGATCACCGTCACCTTCACTTAAGGTCACGTAAAATGACTGCAATTCTAAAAATCCGAAGTACTATCTTCGGTGCAATTGACCAATATTTTAGGGGAGTTGGATTTTATGAGTATCATTCACCAACTTTGCAAGCAGTTCAGTGTGAAGGAGGATCAGATTTATTTGATGTAGATTATTTTGGAAAAAAAGGAGTGTTCTTAGCACAAACTTGGCAATTGTACGCAGAACCTGCAGTATTTGCACTTGAAAAAATATATACTATTGCTCCAAGCTTTCGAGCAGAAAAATCAAAAACTTCAAGGCACTTAACAGAATATTGGCATGCTGAAATGGAAATGGCATGGTCAAATTTTGATGATATTATTGGGCATGGTGAGGCGCTTTTGAAACATGTGGTTGCAGCAGTATTAGCAAAACACAATAAGGAATTGGAAATTTTAGGTCGAGATCCTGCAAAACTCCAACCAACTGTAGATAAACCATTTGTTAGAATGACCTACACTGAAGCACTTAAAATCTTGAAGGAAAAATGTGATATGGAAATTGAATGGGGTAAAGATCTTAGAACAATTGAAGAAGATAAACTCTCTAAATTGTATGATGTACCAATAATTTGTACACATTACCCTAAGAAAGTAAAAGCATTTTACATGATGGAAGATCCTGATGATCCAAGAACTGTACAAGGTGTTGATTTTATTGGAACCGAAGGATATGGAGAACTCATTGGTGGAAGTCACCGAGAACATGACATTGAAAAAGTAAAAGCAGCTTTGATCGAAGACGGAGAAGATCCAAGTGAGTATGAATTTTATTTAGATACTCGTCGCTATGGGACTGTTCCACATGGTGGGTTTGGAATGGGTGTTGAGAGAATCATCTCATGGATTTGTGGTTTAGAAACTATCAAAGATGCAATTCCATTTCCAAGAACAATGGAACGATATAAACCATAGAAGCAAAATTCTTTTAAATTCTTTTTTCTTATTTTTTAATTATAATGGTACTTGATTTTACACGAATTCTCAATGATTCGTTGTTGACTATTGGTTCAACTAAAGAAACTGCGGAGTTTGTAATATTTGACATGGATCAACCATGTTCGCCAGAAGAGATTCAAATTCGATATAGTAAAGCTCTTTGGACAGTAGTAGAAGTGATTAATGGTCGTTATGCTTCTAAATTACCATTTGAATTCAATTTGTACAACTGGATAGAACATAATCATAAAGATGAACTGGCATATTTCTTAAATGAGGCAAGTAGTAATTGTATGAACTATTCTGATTATAAATCATCATATAAATTTGTAATACATTTTGGAGAGAAAGGATTCATTGTTGGAGTTTTACAGCAAGGGAAGGGATTTAATGCAGAATTGATTTTTGTGAATAAAGTAAAGAGTAATGAAGGCGCAGGTTTTAGGTTTTATTCTGATTGTCCATCTACTGTGTTTTTTGATGATGCCAAAAATGCTACTGGATTGTATTTTGAATATTTGTTTAGGTAATTTTAATAATGGGCTGTCAATTGAATTATTTATGTATAAATTAAAGCAAATTCCTTCGGATTTCATAGTAGATGAGATTGCTGATTTTGAAGTGGAATCACTAAATCAAAAATCTGGAAAATATATCTATCTCAAATTGAACAAAGAAAACTGGAATACAATCTCTGTTGTTCGTGAGATGGCAAAGCTGCTAGGTATTGATGCAAAAGACATTAATTTTGCTGGGACTAAAGATAAAAATGCAATTACTTCTCAATTTGTATCGATTAAGACAAGTGGTAGAAATTTACTTGATAAATTACCTTTAAATTTGCCCAAGGGAATTTCTTTGCGATTTGTTGGATTTGCAGACTCGCCGCTTTCTCTTGGAAAATTGCTTGGAAATAAATTTGGAATTACAGTTCGTGGATTGGATGCAAATGAATCATTTATTGATCGAAAATTTTTTGTAAATTATTTTGATGAACAACGATTTTCAACTAGTAATGTAGCAATTGGTAGGGCGATTATTAAGAAAGATTTCAAAAAAGCAGCAGAATTAATTAATGATTTTAAAGTACAAGGACAATTGAAGGATAGTCCAAATCAACCACTAAAGGCATTGTTAAAATTGCCTCGTAAATTGTTGATGTTGTACATTCATGCTTATCAAAGTTATTTATGGAATGAAACTGTTAGTGAATATTTGTCTATTAAGTATGGCGAAAATTTACCTATTATCAATTATAGTCAAGGAAAATTAATAATTTGTTCTGATTCACAATTAACAGATTTGGTTGATTTCCAAATACCTTTAGTTGGTGCATTGCCATTATCAAATACTTTAAATTCTGAAATTAAAAAAATTGTAGAGACTTTAATGTATAAAGAAAATATTGATAGGTATGATTTTGTGATCAGACAATTGCCAAACATGACTCCAGAAGGAGGAATGCGAGATGTGGTTGCTAAGATTCAGAACTTGAGTGTTGGTGAGAAAGAAGTAGATGAGCTGAACAAAGAACTGATGAAAATGACAGTGTCATTTGAACTTGGAAGGGGATCTTATGCAACTATGTTAGTAAAATTTCTATTGGATAACAAGAATGTTGACTAATTAAAAAATAATTAAAACAAAAAGAATTAATTAAAATAAATTAAAATTAATAAAAAAAAACCAGAAAAAATTAAAAATCTGGAGAGATAATTAGACTATTTATTGGGTATCTGACTCCTTGATATCCAACAGTAACCACTCCATCTTCTTTGAAATTTCCACTTGCAGTTCCAGTCACTTCGTTTCCTTTTATATCATAAAAAATTAGTGCCCAGGTGCTAGTTGAAAGACTATTAATTTTAACATTTTTAATTTTTAAATCTTCTACTACACTGTTAACATATGCACATCCGCCTGGTGATTGACAGGATGTGAGTGATAACCTACTGATGTCTTTTTGATCTTGTAGCTCTAAATTAATCTGATATGCTTGACCTTGTGCTGGAAAATCTTGACTGGTCCAAACAACAAACCCAATTATAATAATTGAGATTATTGCAGTAATAATCATCTTTTCGTTATATTTATGAGCAGAAGTTTTTCTGGGACTAATCATTGATGCTTTTGATCTGGATGATTTTTTAGATCTACTTGTTTTTTTGTTTGTTGTTTTGCGTTTTGCCATTGATACACCTCTTTGATCAATTCAAAAATTTGAACTGAGTAATAGCCTCTTTATGTTATTGATAATTATGAAGTATTGAGAGTATTTTAATGTTACTAAAATTATCTCTTGCTTTTACTTTGATTTTTGCCTTTGCTAATCTTGTTTAATTTTTTGATAACTTCTTTAATCACTTCTTTTGGATTTTTACTAGCATCAACTGTGTATAAAATATTCTGATCTGAATAATGTTTGATCAATGGTGCAGTTTTTTGATGATATACTCTAAACCTCTCTTTAATTATTTTTGGATTGTCATCATTTCGTCTGATGATTTTAGTTTTACATTTGTCACAAATATTTTTATTTTTTGGTGCAAAGAATTTAAGGTGATACTGAGTTCTACAATTTGGACAAACTCTTCTTAAACTTAAACGTTTGATAACTTCAGACTCTGGAACTTCAAGCATTAATACACAGTTGATATTTATTTTCATATCTTGAATGTACTCTGCTTGTTGTACTGTTCTTGGAAATCCATCTAACATAAACTTGGTTTTTTTGTGTACAATTAAATATATCAAATCTGAAACAAAATTTCCTGGGACTAATTCTCCTTTGTTTAGGTATTTGGCAATTTCTTTTCCTACAATGGTATCTTTTTTAATCTCATCTCGTAGTATTTGACCCATATAAACATCTTGCAGGGAATATTTTTTTGAGATCTGTTCAGCAACTGTGCTCTTGCCAGAACCAGGTGGACCCAATAAAACTAATTTTAGTGATTTTGCCATCAATTACAATGTAGTGTTTAAGATTTAAATAATTGTTGATTTTTGTTGATATTTTTAGATTTATATTCAGAAAGGTTTATAATAGACTAATTTTCCCATAATAATATGGGATTCTACGGTGGAAGACATGATAAACGAAATGCTCGTCCAAAAACTGCGAAAGAATTGCAAAAAGATATAGATGCTCTTGATTTTCGATTGGAAACTGAGGCACTTAAATTCTCTGAAGAAAAAAAACTTCGTGGAACAATTCGTGATTTAAAGAAACAAAAAGTATTAACTTTAAAGAAAGTTAAACTGGCAGTTGAATCAAGAAACGCTAGTAGACCAAATTCTTTGGTAGGCGGAAGGGTTTCAAGACAGGCTCCAGAACAAGTATTGTCAAAAGATTTTTCTAATAAGTTGAAATCTGCAAGGATTGCAAAAGGTCAAACTCAAGAGGAGTTTTCTGCATTTTTGAATGAGCGTGAGAGTGTAGTCTCTAAATGGGAAAACGGGAGTTTGAAACCATCAATTGTAACTGCTAAAAAATTAGAAAAAATTCTGAAAATCACTATCGTTGTTGAAGCTGGAGTTGAGGCTGCTGATGCAAATGATATTTTGAAAAGTTTGAACCCAGCTAAAGGAAATAAGACTGCAACTCTTGGTGATTTAGTGAAAGTAAAAGTTAGAAATCGCTAATTTTTTTTTTTAATAGTAATTACACTTCAGATTATAATTCAGATTATAACATCATTCAAATAATTCTGTTAATAATTAAGAAAGTAATAGTGCCAAGTGTGATCCCTGCTAAGATGTCAGGAATGTCATGACGTCTTAAATAAATTCTAGAATAACAAACTGCTAAAGCTGAAACTGTTAGAAGAATTGAAACCCCTATTATTTGATAATATGTTCCAAAAATTAATGCCAAAAAAATAGCTCTGGCAGCGTGAATACTTGGAAAACTACTAGCTTCAATCCTTTCGATCCATGTTTTGTGAGGTAATTCTTTTGGTCTTGCTTTGTAATAAAATGTTCTGATTAAGACAGCTATAAAAACAATGATAATCAGACCAAGTATTAACTCTATCACTAAACTGATTTGCTGAATTAATAATAAAAAAATGACCAGTGCAGCATAAAATGGGGAACCACCAAAGGTTGTAATATCACGGACCACACTTCCATAAAATGATTTGAATAATTGTTTGCTCATAAGCTTAGAAAAGTTTAATCAACTAAAAAGCTTTTGCATATCTATTGGAATTCTTAATGAGTACCTTACTTCATTTGACACATTTAAGGTGATTCTGAAATATTTGTCCTATTTTTGTCACATAGTTTATATACCATTTTAGTCTTTGTTATTATTGAAATGTCTATAGAATATATACTGGGAAATACAGATGGTTGTGTAGAGGTACCTGTACCTTGGGGAAGAATAGGAATTGAATGGAAACCTAATTACCATGTACCGTCGCCTCCTGAAATTGGACAGTCTACTCCTGTAGATAAAAGTGAAGGTGAGTATGCTCCTTTAGGAATTGGTCAAAATGATCCAAGAAAGGAAGCATGGGACAAGTATCAATGGGAAGAAGCCCAAAGGAATAGGGATGAAGCAAATATTGATGGTTATGTAAATAATCAAATTAATTTTGAGATTTAATTTTTTTTGTGATTATTTTTTTAAACTAATCATTGCTTTATGAGCGGCTAACAGATCGGATTCATTGACATAAAGTAGAATTTCAGGAATAGATTCAATAATTCCTTGGATATTTACACCTTCTAAACTAAGCTCTAATCCAATTCTTGCGAGAAGCCCAACAACCTCTTTATTTTCTTTTGGAAAAGTTAAACGAATTTCAGCTAAGTTTTCTATACTACTCTTGATATTTTTTGCTTGAAATATTTTCTTTTTAGCATCATAATCTTTTTGATTCATGAAAATTTTAATCTGCTCTTTACCTTTAATTAATCTAAAATTTTTTTTAAGAATATTTTTTGACAAATAATCTTTACAAATAGATAAAAACTCTGCATCCTTTAACTCAATCAGTAAAATATTATTTTTAGTTGTAATGATCATGGATTGAAGATATTTTTTTAAATTTTTTTCTTCAAAATTATTGTTTTTTTGATTTTCAAATCTTCGAATTGCACTAATAATTGCATCAATTGTACCATCTACTCCTTGATCTTGTAAATATCTAGCTAAAGCCCTAGAATTAATTAGATCTCTTTGAAGATTTTTTTGAATAGCTCTATCACTTGTTAGAATTGTGTGAACTTGATGATGGATGTTTGTCATATAAGTAGGTAGACTGAATTAGTATTTTAGTGTTTTGGAAATTATGATAATTTATAATTACCAATGGAATAAAATGACAAAATACAGATATTTCTTTTAAAATTATATTCTACTTGTTGAAGAAGATTATTTTCATTATCTATTCTGTTTAGAAATTTTTCTTTTTCTTCTTTACACTCTGTATCTGAACTATGGCAAACATAATCACAATCCCTAACTAAGATATAACTATAATCTCCAGCCTTTCTTTCATAAACAGCATTGGCAAGAGAAATGTCAGCAGTTGGGTAAATCAAATTATCCACATGTTCTATGATGTAGGGACTTGAAGATAATATTGGTTCAGTAATTTTATTTTCAATAATATAATCACCTAATAATTCAATTTCTGAATCGTAGACAGTAGTTGTATAACTGATATTAGCAGCTGGAAAAACTTGAGCACCAATGATTGCAGTAATTATAATCACTACAGCCAGAAATGGTTGAAACTTTTGAAAAATTGATTTCTGAGTATTTGATTTTTTTTCTGAAGGATCTAACTTATCATTCTGAAATAATAACTGAGATATTCTGGTTTCAACTTTTGCAATGATGTCTGAGATTAAAATTATCCAAAAAGGGTATAACATGATTAAATATCTAATCTCTTTTCTTGGAACAATTAACCAGAAATATAAAAATAATAACGTGCTACTGGTAACTATTAATGTTTTGGATTCATTTTTGTAATCTTTATTTATAATAAATAATATTATTGCAAATGGAATAATTGCAAACAGTTGATAAACAGGGAAAAAGTCTGTAAAATAAAACCAAAAATTAGTATCATACTGCCAAAGAAAGGTTCCAACAATCCAAGACCCACTTGTAAATGGGAGTAGTGGGTCAGAATATAGAATATAATTTAAAATCAGATATGGGATAAATGGAATTGAAAATCCAAATAATAAGAAAATACTCTCCTTTAATTGTTTTATTATCTGATGTTTAGTAATAACTTGTTTCCTTGCAATAATTTGTCTTGCAATTAAAGTTGAAAAAAAGATCATTGCTAATGGAAATTTTGTTAATGCAGCGATGGCAAAAATTGTTCCAATCATTAAATTTTTGTATTTATTTTTCCATGATGGAAGAATTGTCTCTCTATTAATGAATAGATAAACTGCAGCTAAACAAAGAGTTAAAGCTAATGGTTCGGTTAAAATCAAACCTGTGAACATAATGGAAAGTGGTGCGATTGCTAAAATAAAAGCAGTATAATATGCAGCTTTTTTTGAATATACTCTCTTGGCAATTTTGTATGAAAGGATGATTGTGGTTAATGAAAAAATTAAATCTAAAAATTTTCCAACCCACACAACATTAGCGCCAATTTTCCAAAAAAATCCAAGTAATATTGGATGAATCAATGGACGATATGGTTCCCAAATTCCACTTGACCCTAAGGTGTAAATATATTTTGAGACTCCTAAATAAATTGAGGAATCCCACCACAAATTGAAATTTTGATTCAGATGTACTAAACGAAATACCAAAGCTATAATTAATATGGATATGATGATCCAATTATTTTTAACAGTTTTAAACATAGAACTAATTTTTGAATCCATTTTTAATGTTGATTTGTTGTAATTGTTTTTTTATTTTTATTGATTTTTTTAAATTTTTTATTTTTATCTTAAGCTGGGTAATAATTGTTTTATAATAATTGTCATTTTTGTCATGTTAATTATTATTATATTAATTTTAACCATGTGGTTCATGAACAAATACTGAGATTTTCTTGTTCACTGCAAAATAACTCTTTTAATTCATCTTTATTAACATATCCTATATGGGTTGTGTCACCAATAACTACGCTTGGGAATTCTTCTATCTCATATAGTGAAAATAATATCTGGGCTAATGGTTCTTCACTTGCTAAAGCTTGATCTATTGGAAATACTAAAAGTGAATCTTCTAATATTGCTTTATAATAACTAAGAACTGTTCCTTGACTTGGACAATCTGGACATCCCTCATAATAAAAATAAAGAACCGTAACAAAATCTTTTTCACATTTTTCGGCTGCTTGTTTTGCTAGCATCCAATATCTAATATTATCAAGGGTGTATCTTCTTTTGAGTAAAATAAATTCTTCATCTGGTAAGGTGTTCTCTTCTTCATATTCAACTATCTTAGCAAGAGAATCAGATAAATCATTGACTGAATCTTGTAGAGAAGTAGTTAGAATTGTGCAACTATCTTTATTTGGAGTGTTTGAATCTAAAACAGTTGTTAAAAACAAATATTGTAACTGAAGGGACAAGTATTCAACATCTTGAGCTTGATTAATGTCTTCTGCCCAGTTATATCTCTCATCTTCTAAAATTATCCCAAGAGTTAATCCTAAACTAAATATCAGAAAAGTTAAAATTGCTGCAATAATATACTTGTCTGTGCTAATTTTTCGAAAATTTCTTGACTTTTGTTGATCTTTTTGATTGTTCATATTATCTTGTTTATTATAATGCTGATTGGGAGAATTATTATTTACTACAGCTGAACTGTTTGATTTATCATTCTCTGAGTTAATTTTGTGAATTGATGTCATATAGAATTGTTGATTCTTTACTATTTATAAGGGTAGTGGAAATGAAGATAATACTCAAAATAACAAATTAGTATAAACTATTATCAGAACTATATAATCTAAAATATGGTCTAAACATTATCTAATCAAAATCTTTGTTTTATCATTGGATCTAACCTATTAAATTATAAAAATTTATCATCTCTTATTTTTTTATTTTTTATGATTTATTTTTATTTGTATGATCATAGATTATTTGTTTGTTTATCACGAAAAAATCTTTTTTTTGTATGCGATATTACGAAAAATATATAAAGCAAAAATGCTTTGTAAACAGAATAGAGGAATTGAGATTAATTAAAATCTTAAACAAATGAGGTGAGTGAATGGTTAAATCACAAGAAGTAAGTAATAAAACATTGTTGATTCTAATAGTTGCAGTAACAGTTGTAACAATTGTAAGTACATGGTTTATAGTAGATTCTGTTTTTGATACTAAAGTATCAGTAGGAGAACCAGTTGGAAGTGCAGAAGTGTCATTAATAATTGAAGATCCTAACACAGAAGTTGTAGTTGAAGAAGAAGAGGAATCAGATTCTGAAGCTGAAGTTTCTTTAACAATAGAGGAATCAGAATAAAAAATAGTTATAATAAGAGGTATGGAAAAAAATGGAAGAACATAAATTATTAACAGGAATGCTACTTGTTGCTTTAGTGGTTTCAATTGTTGGAACTGTAATCACAGTAGATAGATTAGGTGCACTTGGTGGAGGAACAGACAGTTCATTTACTGGTGCAATTACAGGAAGTGCGAATTTAACAATTACTGTAGATACTACAATTAGTTTACCAAGTTCAGAAGTAACTCTTGGTAGTGGGAATGTAGCAGCTAATGCATCATTTGCAACAATTGACACTTCACTTCCTTTAAGTGTTGATGATGGGACATGGGCGAATCAATCTTATAACATCACAGTTAGAAATGATGGGAATGTAAAAGTTAATGTTACTATTCAGTCAAATGTGACTAGAGGAAATGGAACTGGAATTGTGCCAGATTCATGGAGTTTTGCTTGTTCTGGAACAACAGAGAACACTTGTGGGCTTGGTTTTAATAATGAATCAGGAGAGGAATTAGAGTTTGCGTATAAAGGAGCTGATAATGAAGGGAATTCTTGTAATCCAAATCATCTTAGCACTGAATATCAATCTTTTAATAATTCTCTAGTAGAATATCCATTATGTGGATGTCTTGACTATGCTTCACAGGTTGACGAGGTTCTAACTTACTTAAAAATAGGAATTCCTGGTGATACTACTGGACTTAAAGAGGCAACAATAACATTTACTGCAGTTCAACCTGGGCCAACATGTCCGAGTTAATTAGTTAATTAATTTTTTTTTTTTCTTTTTCTTTTTTCATAATTTCTTTTTCTGGATTTAATTGTGTTCAAATTAATTTGAGTTTTGGTAGTTCTAAAATAAAAACGAAAATTTAATAAGCTAATTTTATTTACTTAAGATATAATTAATTTTTTGAATAATTAAATTATTGGGTGGATAAAGATGGATGAACATAAATTGTTAACAGGGATGTTATTGATAGCTTTAGTAGTTACTGTTGTAGGTACATTAGTTACAGTAGATAGGTTAAGTGTAATTGATGGTGGTAGTGTTTTAACTGGAGCAATATCTGGATCAGCAAACTTGTCCATTACTGAAGATATTACAATTAGCTTACCTTCAAGTTTGGTTGAGATTGGTTCTGGGAAAGTAGCAGCTAATGCAACTTTTGCGGTAGTTGATACTAGTAGTACAGTTGGAGTAGAAGACGGGACTTGGGCAAACAGTTCTTATAATATCACATTTAGAAATGATGGGAATGAAGGAGTAAATGTTACTGTTCAGTCCAATGTGACTCGAGGAAATGCATCTGGGGAAGATGGACTTACCTACAGCTTTGCTTGTTCTGGTGATACTGATGATTGTGGAAATGCGTTTACTAACAATACTGGGGATGAACTGGATTTTGCGTTTAAAGCATCTAACAATGAAGATGGGTCTTGTGCTGCAAGTTTTTTAACTAGTGCATTTCAATCATTTCACTCTGCAGACTTGGATTACAAACTTTGTGGATGTTTATCAGCTGATAACAGTAACGATGAAGTTGCAACTTTTTTTAAGATGGGTGTGCCTGACGACACTACAGGATTAAAAGAAGCCACATTAACATTTACTGCAGTATCCTCAGATGAGACTTGTTGATTAATGTAGTTGTATTTTTTTTATTTATTTATTTTTTATTTTATTTATTTTCTGTTTGATATTTTTTAAATGATGATATTTTTTTTTTTTTTTAAAGTTATTCTCTGATAATTAGAAATTCTTGTTAAAAAGACACTGGAATATACTTATTTAAAACAAAAATTTTATAAGTAAGTTTTGAACTGATAATGTAGATAATGTTAATCCGATCATTTTGTTTTTATAGAGGTGGAAAATGAGAAAAATACTGAGTAAATTAATTTTAATAGTAATCATGGTTTCTATTATTTCTGTTAGTGTCACAGCAATTGGTTTACAAGGTAGTCAACTATTTCTTAAAGGAATGTATGAAAGTGGAGTAACGTATTCTTACACTTATACAGTTAATTTTGCTGGAACTGATGATCAGTCTTTTGTAGAAGTTACAACTGAAGGAGATTTAGCAGATTACTTACACACATCAGTGACTGAGATTTATCCATTGCAAGGTGATAGTTTGGAATTTTCTGTTGATTTTATCATGACAGATGATTTACCTGAAGCTGGAAACAGGATGGGAAGGGTTTGTGTGTTAGAAGCTAGTACTGGTAGTGGAGTTAGTGCTAGAACAAAGTCATGTGCTGTTTTTGAAATGTTTGTTTTACATAATGGAATACATCCTGCTATTTCATTTAGTGCTGTAGAAGGTGGTTCTGAAGTGGATTTTTCTTTAGAAGTTACAAACCTTGGACAAGAAGATATTAGTTCTAGCTCAGCTATAATTGAGATTTATTCTCCTGATGAAGAGTTAATTGAAACTTTGAGTATAAATGGAGATGCAATTAGTTCTTCTGATGTGGTCACTTTATCAGCATCTTATAACAGTGTTGGTCTAGTTGCAGGTGATTATTCTGCTAAAGCATATGTAGACACTGATGCTGAGTCAACTGAATCCTTAACTAATTTTAAGATTGGAACTGAAGATGTTTCAGTTGTTAGCTTTACGGAAACAGTTGAAGTTAATGGAATTCAAAAATTTGAGGTACTAGTATCTAATGAATGGGCTGGTTCTCAAGATGTAATGTTAAAATTAAATGTTGGATCTCAAACAGTAGATAGTGATGAGAAAACAATTGGTAAATGGAGTGAAGAGAATTTTTTATTTTATTTAGAGACAGATGATTTTGATTATGGTGAACAATCTGCATTTCTGACAATATTTTTTGCAGATTCTGAACAGCGAGAAGAAGAATTACCAATTACAATTGTTGAAAAATCTACTGACAACTTAGTTGTTCTTGAAAATGATGGTTCTAATAGTTTGATATTAAATAATCCGTTGTTTTTAATTTTAGGAGTAATTGTAGTAATTTTAGTATTGCTAGGGACGTTTTTTGTGATAAAAAAGAAGTCTGATGCAGAAGAAAAAGAAGAAATGTTTTAATTATTGTTTGGGGGTAGAATTTTGATGAAAGAAAATATAAAATATCTGGTACTTGTTATAATGTTATTGTTGATATCTGTTGGATTAACAATAACAGCTTATTCAGTAATAGTAATTAAAGATGTGATTTATTTAGATACTTTTGTGAATGTAGAAGATGTCGTTGGTTTTAATATTGAAACTGATAAATTAAATTTTGGTACAATGCCAGCACATAATTTATCATCAGGAGATAGAAAAACAGTTTTCCATAACCCTTATGATCATTCAGTTAAATTAACTGATAAATCCTATGGAGAAATGGAAGGTTGGGTTACAATGAATAACCCAGATAGAATATTCTTGCCTGGCGAAACAGATTATATTTATTTTACAATTCGTTTGAATGATGAAATTGAAGAGAATAGAAATTATACTGGGTATACTAAGGTATTTGTAAGAAGAGTATTTTCATAGAATTTATTGATCTTTTTTAATTTTTTTAATTTAAATTTTTTTTTTTTTCTCTGTTTAATTTGTTATCTTCTGTTGTCATATTTTGCAATAATTGGATATTTAAATTAAATTCCAAATTTTATCTCCAATAAAATGAACATTCTTTAGAGATTTACCAGTTTGCTTTGATTGCATTTCTTGCGTATCTAAAAGAGCTTTACCTAAACAAATAGCTGTGCCATGGGTTTCATCAACTATTGCAACAATCTGATCTTTAGTTATATCTTGGTCTATTTTTTTGATACCTGGACGCATAATATCAGCACCACCCGCTACAAATTTAATTGCACCCATATCAACTGTTACTTTTTTTAGTAGATTTGGATATTTTTGTAAAAATTTTAATGTTGGGATTAATTTTTCAGAGTAGTAGAAAAAAGCGATCTGATTGTTTATTTTGATGATTTTAACCTGTTGATCTTTATCTTCACAAACAATAATTGAATCTTTTTTGGAGATAGAAATCTGCTCTTCACTGTAGCCTGCAGCTTGAAGTTCTTGTTTAAACTGTTTGGATTTAATCCTTGTTTGTTTCATAGTAACGATTAAGGTAATGATTAAACATCAATTTCTTCAACTTCTTTAGCATTTGCTTCAATGAAAGCTCGTCTACTAGGTACATCATCGCCCATTAAAATTGTAAACATTTTATCAGCTTCAACAGCATCTTCAATGATAATCTTTCGAAGCATTCTAACTTCTGGATCCATGGTGGTATCCCAAAGTTGATCTGGATCCATCTCTCCTAAACCTTTGTAACGCTGAACATGGACATTTGCTCCCATCTCAGCTAAGCCTGCAACTTTTTCAGCATCTGTATAAACATATTTGAATTGTTTCCCTTTCTTTAACCTGTAAAGAGGAGGCATTGCAACATAAATATAACCATTTTCAATTAATGGATTCATATAACGATATAAAAATGTGAGTAGTAAAGTCATAATGTGCGACCCATCTACATCAGCATCTGTCATAATAATAACTTTGTGATATCTAAGTTTCGCTAAATTAAACTCATCACCAATTCCAGTTCCAAGTGCAGTAATTAAAGCTCTAACTTCGTTATTAGCAAGAGCTTTACTTAGTCTTGATTTTTCAACGTTGAGAATTTTTCCTCTAAGTGGTAAGATTGCTTGAAATTCACGGTTACGACCTTGTTTTGCTGAACCGCCAGCGGAATCTCCCTCTACAATGTAAACTTCACATTTACTTGGATCTTTGTTAGAACAGTCTGCAAGTTTTCCTGGGAGGCCAGCTCCTTCAAGTGCACTTTTCCTTCGTGTTAGTTCTCTTGCTTTTTTAGCAGCTTCTCTTGCACGAGCAGCATCTAAACTTTTTTGTACAATTGTTTTGATAACTGCTGGGTTTTCACCAAAATAAAGTTCTAACTGTTCTCCAACTAAAGAAGAAACAATTCCATAAACATCACTGTTACCAAGTTTGGTTTTAGTTTGACCTTCAAATAAAGGTTCCTGAACTTTCACTGAAATAACCGCAGTTAATCCTTCTTTAATATCATCGCCAGTTAATTTGACTTCTTTTCCTTTTGGAGCATACTCCTTTGCAAAATTATTGAGAATCCTTGTAATTGCTGCTCGAAAGCCTGAAAGATGAGTTCCACCTTCAATTGTGTTAATATTATTTACAAAAGAAAAAATGCTTGAGCTGTAGGTTGCGTTGTAGGCAAAAGCAATTTCAACTTCAACAGTATCTTTCTCTTGTTTGAAAAATATCACATCATGAAGTTGTTGTTTTCCTTCATCGATATAATTCACAAACTCAGAAATTCCTTGTTCGTACATGAAATGATTTTTCTTAAAAGTCCCATCCTCTTCATTTAATTCACGCTCATCAATTAAATCAATATGGATCCCTTTGTTTAGAAAAGCTAATTCTCTTAGTCTTTTAGATAAAATATCATAATGGTAAACTGTTTCTGGAAACATTTCATGATCTGGTTTAAAATGAACCATAGTCCCAGTTTCAGTCGAATCTCCAATTACTTGAAGTTCGTTTTGAGGATCTCCTCGGACGTATTTTTGAGAATGAATTTTTCCACTCTTTTTGATTGTAACTTCTAATAACTCTGAAAGTGCGTTTACTACACTTATTCCAACTCCATGTAAACCACCTGATACCTTATAGGAATCTTTATCGAATTTACCACCAGCATGTAATTTGGTTAAAACTACCTGAACTGCAGGAATTTTAAGTTCTGGATGAATTGCAACTGGAATACCCCTTCCATCATCAGTTACAGTAATAGAATTATCTTTATGAATTTCAACTTTGATTTTTGAACAATGGCCAGCTAAAGCTTCATCAATTGAGTTACCCACAACTTCGTATACTAAATGATGTAAACCACGAACTCCAGTGTCACCAATATACATCCCTGGACGCTTTCGAACAGCTTCAAGACCTTCAAGAACGCTGATGTTGGAAGCTCCATATTCTTTTGGTTTCTCAGGAGCTACTTCTTCTGTTGATTCTTGAGACTCTTCTGGAGCTGATACTGTTGTTTCAACTGCTTCTGAATTTTGCTGATTTTCAGGTGATTCTTGATTAGTATTTTCGCTTGTCATTTGGGTTGTTTCTACTCTCTCCTCTGGATTTGAATTTTCTGCATTATTATCACTAGTTGCTTGATTGTTTTCCATCGATTTTTCCTTCCTTTTCTTGCGTATTTTTGAGAAGAGATTTATTAATCCCATGATTGTGAAATAAGCTTTTCTCTTTGTGTTTTATCGTCGATAAATCACTTTTATTTGTAGAATTTAGGGCTTTATAAAGATGTTGTTTTTGTAGACCAAATATTGTTAATTTTATCACTAATTATCGTACTCAAATATTCCAAAAGTCAAACCATCATAAACTGTGATCTCATCTTCTTTAGTGAACCTGAATCCATCGAATAGTTTTAATGAATCTTTGTTTTTGTGAGGTGAGAGAGCTGCTGCTGCAATAATGGTGTTTTTCTTTGTATCATCTAAAAATGAAAGCATGAGCATTCTGCCATATTGTTTACCTTGTTGTTCTTTACTAACTACTAAAATGTCTGTGTAAACAAAATCATACTGGATATTTTTTAATAAGTGTTGAACAATTTTGTCGCTGTTGAATTCTTTGTTTGAGAGAAATTTTTTGTGATAGCCAATCATAACTCCAATAAGTTTACCTGCTTTTGATCCTTGGTCTTCTGTTGCTTCACCTTCAAGAACACTGATGTAGCCATCTTTACTTTCAATTGTTTTTTTGATCAGATTAGGATCTTCTCTGTTTTTGTGATTTTTATTCTCAGAATTATTTTGTTGAATCAGAGAAATAATTGCATCAATATCATCAACTGTAGCACCACGCATCTTCATAATGTTCACCATTAATTTTTTTTTTTTAATTGATGTATTCTATAAATGTTAAAATATTTAAATAGATTTGGTTTTTGAAGTACTATGGATATCGCAGTTGTATTAAAAATCGTAAAAAATCAGGGGCAGTTGGTTTATTTACAAAGTGGCGAGTAGATCGAAAGGAATATGTAAAGCAAGCTTTAATCATGGTATTAATTGGCGTTGAGAATAACTATTAAATTTCCTTGTAGTTTTTTTTACACTTATTGTATTTGAGTAAACATATCTTTAAAAGCTCAAATTTGAAATTATTCTTTGGTGATTTATAATGAATATAGGAGATAGGTTAAGAACAATTAGTAAATATTTAGCAGCAAATGCTGATGAACTTGCAGGAACAATGTCAAATGAAGGATATTTTTCAGTTAAACCGGCAGAAACTGGAAATGGACGTTCAGGCAATTATTTAATTCATGGAAATCCAGTTGCTATTCTTGAACATCTAATTGATCAAAGGAGTTTTTTCGGAGCTTATGTCACAGAAAGTCCTGATTTTGTATCAAATTGTAACAATGCAAACATATCTAAATTAGATCCTTCAGGACCTTTGAAATTTAGTGGAGACTATAAAGTAATGTTAAATGATTCCAATGAATTGGTTTTAGATGTTCCAAGAATTAAACTGCTAGAACCAACTGCTAGTATGTACACAACTGAAGAAAATTTTGTTCAGAATGCAAGAATGTCTGGAGTAGTAGGTGACTTGGCAGCAATTGCAAAAAAATTGTATCAGAGATAATTGTAGTTTTTTTAATTTTTTTTTAATTTTAATTTTATAACATTCATGTAAGATCACATTGTTAATCACACTTCATCAGTACGCCACTTACAATTAACTTCCATCTCTGGATGATTGTCTTTTCTTAAGAAACCTTCCCAGGCAATCATTGCACCTTGATCACCAGCTAAATCTATTGGGACATTGTAAAAAGTTGCATTTCGTTCTTTGCACATTGTGTTTAACATTTCACAAAATCTTTTATTTGCTCCAACACCACCAACTAAAATTAGTTCGTTTTTATTGCATCCAGCCATCGCACGTTCAGCAATTTCAGTCGCTGCTGCAAATGCAGTTTCTTGAAGTGAGTAACAAATATCTTCCTTTCTAATATGTTCTTGTTTTCGCCATAATTTTTGATTGGAAGGAACTGTTTTGTCATCAAATTTTTTATCAAAGATGATCATTTTATTTGGATATAATTTTCCCCATTCTGGTTTTCTCTCCCATAATTGTTGGCATTTTGTTAGAAGTCCTGAAAAACTAATATCCATTCCTTTCACTGAATATGGAAGTTCAATAAATTCTCCTCCTTTAGCTAACTTTTCAATGCCAGGACCTGCAGGAAAACCTAAACCTAAGATTCGACCAAGTTTGTCAAGCATGTTTCCCATTCCATTATCTAAAGTTTCCCCAAGAATTCGATATTTGTTATCTTCTTGAACAATAACTTGAGTGTTAACGCCAGAAACATAAAGGTAACAAGGATCTTTGGCATTGTTAATAATTTTTCCAATGCTTAAATGAGCTGCACAGTGATTAACAGGAATTAATGGTTTCTGATGTTCTTCTGCTAAGGCTTTAGCATATTTTTGCCCTACCCAGAGAATTGGATCAATTCCAGGCCCTGCACTGTAGGAAATAGCATCTATTTGCTTCCATGTGACCTTTGCAGCCGATAGAGCGTCATTTAAGACCTGTTCTTTGCATTCATGATGGTGAGCTACAATCTCTTCAGGAACCATCCCATGTTCTTTGTTACTGTATCTATCATAAACATTAGCTAGAACTTCACAGTTATCATTTGAAGCACTTACAACCCCAACACCAAAAGTGTGTGCTGTAGATTCTATCCCAAGGATTATCATTGAATTAGTTGTAGTCATTGTTGCTGTGTAGATTACTGTGCTTTAAAAAATTATTGAGAAAGAAAGTGTTAATTACATTGATATTGATTTTCTGCTTCTTGGAATATCTCATTGATTGCTTTTGGTGCTTCTCCAACTCGTTCCCAGATTGTTGGATGAAGAGTTCCTGAGGTCCAATAATCAGCTACTAGAGATTGCAGTTCGAGAAATGCTCCATATAGATCATTTACTGTTTTTTCTTGCGCAGTTGTTACTTCGTTTCCTGATTTATTGAAGTTTGTCCATTTGAGATTCCAGTTATCACCTTCACTGTAGATATGAATTTTTATAAATGGGTCTTCATAAAAAATTCCTGATGCTGATTGCTCGACATAAGGATGGATAGACCAGCGCTCATCTGGGGTGTCCTGTATTCTTGCTTCTAATTGAGTTTCTGATCTAGAAAATGCGTTTATTACTTGATCTTTGATGCTTTTTTTTTTGGGAGACATGTTAAAATTTTAATTAAAAATAAGAAAAATAAAGAAAAAGTTTATTTTGAACTTGCTGCTTGACGTTCTAAATCTCGCTTCTTTGCGATACTTACACTTCGAACATTGTTGTCAAAAGCCATCATAATTTCGTCAGCTAAAGCAGCTGCAATTGAAACTTTTTTGTTAAAAGACTTCTGATAAGCACCTTGGGTCATATGACGTAAAGCTAAATCTACACGACGCTGTGGAGCTACTTCAACTGCTTTTGGATATCTTGCTCCACCATATTCAATTGCGATAACTTCTTCACGAGGAGCCGCATTCTCAACAGCTTTAACTAAAACTGAGATGGGATTGATATTTTTTTTAGCTTCAATGGTCTCAAGAGCTTTTTCAACAATTCTTAAAACTGAGTTCTTTTTTCCAGTGTTGTGGCCGGAACTCATTAAGTGCTTTTTACTTTTATGTCCAGAACACATTAACTTCGCAGCTAACCTTTCAACAATAGAAGTATTAGACTTGTGAAACCTGTTTCCAGCATATCTCGCACCTGTTTTTGGCATAAGCCTTGGACTAGTTGTGATATACTTCACAAGCCCAGGGTCAGCTACAATTGCTGTTTTTGTGTCCCATCGATTGAAAAATTTAATTTCGCTTTCCATTTTTTCTTCCTATTATTGTTTAATTTTGATATCTCTATCTTCTAGCCTTTTCTAATTTACCGCCAAGTAAAGCAGGTAGACTTTGATCATTAACTTTGAGTACTTGCCATCTAACTCCAGGAATATCTCCTTTAGCACGGCCCATTTTTCCACCAATACATTCAATCACAACTTCGTCGTGTTCGTTAATTAGTTTCTGAGCACCGTCACCTGGCATGAAAGCTGTTACTTGCTTTCCATTCTTTACAAGTTGGACTCTAGCACACTTTCGCATAGCTGAATTAGGTTGTTTAGCTTCAATTTGAACTTTCTCTAACACAATTCCTTTAGCTTGAGATGATCCTGCTAATGGGTCATGTTTTTTCTTTAAATGAGCTGTTTTCTTAACCGGTTTTGATGCATTTCGGCGTTTTTGCAATTTATTTGCTGCTCTTAGTCCACGTGTTTTTTTTGCCATTTGAGTTTCCTGTATATTGTTATTTTTTGTTTTTTTTAGTAATTATTATTGTTTTCTGTGTTTATTGAATTTCCAGTGTTTTTTGAAAAAACCTTTCAATTATACTATTTAATTGTCTTAGTTTGCTCCCGCCAGGGCCTATTAATAAACTTTTTGTTTTTTTAGAAGAATCTGAGACTTTAACGCCCTTTTCAAACACTGAAATGGTCTCAACTTGAAGAGGAGAAATCAGATTTTTAATGAAAATTTTTATATTTGGATGGAATTCAACTATCTTAATTCGTAGGTTCTGGTGTTGAGAATTTTTACTTGAAAGAGTGGATTGAAGTTTTTTGATGTTTTCAGCACCTTTTCCAATAGCTTTTCCTGCTTTACCCATAGGTACAATGAAAATCCACTCTGTGGAACTTTGTTGAAGCCCTTTGCATCGAACTTTACAAATACGTTCAAACAACTGCTCGTAAGCTAAAGAATCTAAATCTATTTTTATTCGCATTGTTAATCTTTTGTTATTGTTTACTCATCTATTATATAAATTTTTAGAGAATTATGTTTTTTTTTTAATTTTCTTATGTTTTTTTTATTTTAATTTAAAAATTATATAAAAATAGTAAAACCTCTTTTGTTTTTTTAATTTTTGTTTATCTCTATAAATGAAAATGATGAATTAAATTATCATAAACTAATTATGCAGTAACACCAATTATTGCAATAAAAAAGTTCTTTTTACAAATAATTCCAAGTTCTTCATTGTCTTGTTCAAGGACTTCTACTTCTACATCGCGTAACTTTGCATAATATTTAGCGTCAGAAAGTAGTTCTGCAGGTGCATTTTTTGCAACTAATATTTTGTTAATGGATCCATCTTTTAGACCACTAAGTACTTTGTTTTTCCCGATAATTGCATTTCCTGCTGCAATTAATTCTTTGATTTGTTGAATTTGTTTGACTGCGTCTTGTTTTGTTGCCATGTTTAATCTCCTTTCTTTAACTTTTAATGTTATTTTTAAGTGTTTGTGTGACTTTTGTTATTTTGAAGGTTGTACGAACCCTATTTCATTTTGGTAATTAAACTTGGAAGCCCAGTTCCAAGAGGTACAGGTTGGTTAATCATTACATTTTCAACAACTGATTGCAAACGATCAATTTCTCCTGACATTGCTGCTGTAAAAATATGTTTTACCGGTGTCTCGAAACTTGCTCTAGCTAAAACTGAAGATTTGTCTTTAACTACTCCAAACCTGGTGATTCCTTTTAACTGTCCACTAGCACACATAATGTCTGCTACAAGCATGATATGACGAATGTCAATGTTTAACCCTTGTGCTTCAATTACCTTAACGGTTTCTTCAATCACAGCGGATCTAGCTGCTTCAATTCCAAGCACAGCTTCGATTTCATACAAATCATTACTGGTTGTTTTCATTGAATCAACATCATCCATTGCAAGGATTTCCTTTAAGTTAGATCCAGAGGTTAAAATAACGTATTCGCCATTTCTTTCTACAGGAAGAACTTGTTTAACTCCTTTCATTCCATGAATTTTGATCTTCTTGAGTTTAACTTTAATATTATGTAATTCTTTCAAATTTTCAGACTTACTAGATTTCATACTTAATTCAATCTTATCTGTTTCTTCTCCTTGAACAACTGAAAATGTTTTTAATTTTGTTTTCAAAATCTTTGCGATTTCTTTTGTATCAAGACTATAATCAGCAGCTGCGTTAGGATCAATTTCAATAATTACTTTTTGATCTAAAATATCAATTGTAACATCCTTTAGAACTTCTGGAAGCAGAGTCTCTTTGATGAATTTTGCAAATTGTTTAATCTGTTCTAAAGAGGATTTTCCCTCTTTTAGATAAACTTCCATCATTGGTGTTTTAATGGTTTTACGAGCATCAAAGATTTCAATTAAACGTGGAAGACCAACTGTTACATTCATCTCAGCAACTCCTGCGAAATGAAATGTGTTTAAGGTCATCTGAGTACCTGGTTCTCCAATACTTTCAGCACTAACTAAACCAACACATTCACCAGGACTTACAGTAGCTACAACTGCAGATGCCACTAGAGTATCCATGATTTGAGTTGCTTGTTTTTTTGTTACAGAGTCAGGAATTTCTTGAGTAGCTTTTTCAATTAAGAAAGGGCTAAGTTTATCTGCATAACTTTGAATGATTGATTCAATTTCTTTTTTCATAGTCTTCACCAATGTTTAATATTTTAATTCATTAATTGTTATTATTGTTTCTCACCAATAACTGCTTGAACAATTTCTTTTACATCAATTGAACCTGCTTTGGTTTTTGATACATCAAAACCATCTTCACCATACTTGAATTGTACAATTCTACCACTTGCATCACGCACAGTGTGATCGTATTCAACTTTCAAATCTTGCATAGCATTTGATAATCTTCGATATAAGTATCCTGATTTAGGAGTACGTAGAGCAGTATCCATCAGAGCGTCACGACCTGTCATAGCTCCAAAAAAGAACTCAGCTGGGTCTAATCCACTCTTGAAAGAATTTTTAATAAATCCACGAGCAGCAGGAGAGATATCATGTTTCTTAAAATAAGAAAGAGTTCTATCAGTAAAACCTTTATCGATTCTTCGACCACGTAGAGCTTGTTGCCCTGTGATAGCTGACATCTGAGCAATGTTTAAAATGTTTCCACGTGCTCCTGATCTTGCCATTACTAAAGCTGCATTTTCTTTAATTTGTTTCATTGCAACTTCACCGCTTTTATTACGAGCTTTGTTTAATACTTCAAGTAATCTTAATTCAAGAGTCTCTTGAACAGTACGACCTGCTAACGCTGGTAATTTACCTGCCTCATATTTTTCAATAATGTCAAATGCTTTTTGCTCACTATCGTTGATACTTTGTTTAACAAGTTCTGCTGTTTTTGGCATTAAATCAAGGTCTCCAATTCCAATTGAAAATCCTCGTCTTAATAAAACTGCAATCCCTAGCTTCGAAATTTTCCCAAGTAGGTCTGCTGTAAAAGCTGCGCCATATTGGGAATATAAATTCCGAAGTAATAGTCCACTCTCTTCTCCGAGGTTTGCCTTATCCATCAAACCGCTTTTGAGTTTACCATTGATAATTTTTACTTCATTTCCACTTTTATCTTTACCAAAGAATGTGAAATCAGTTGGGAGTAAAGCTGAAAATACTTCTTTTCCATCTAGTTTCTCTTTTTTAGCTAAATTAGATAAATCACTAACACCACAACTGTATAATAAATCAACAGACTCTGGGTATGATAAAATTAATTCTTTAGTTAGCAAATAGTTACCAGTGATTGCGTCGTGAATACTTCCAACTACACTTAAACCGTCACGTGGACTAATTAATTGTGTTTGTACAAGCATTAAAACTTCAGCTTCACTTCTTGCTTCTTCAGTTTGAGGAACGTGTAAGTTCATCTCATCACCATCAAAGTCTGCGTTATAAGGGTGACAAACTGATGGGTTTAATCTGAATGTTTTACCAGGAAGAACACGTACCTTGTGTGCCATCATTGACATTCTGTGTAGGGATGGTTGACGGTTGAAAAGTGCGATATCTCCATCTAAAAGATGACGTTCAACGATGTAACCTTCAGTTAATTCTTCAGTAATTTCATCCATTGTAAAATCTGCAATTGCTTTACGTTTTCCATCTGGACGAATAATGTAATTTGCACCAGGGTAAACTTTTGGACCACGGTTAACAAATTCTAACAAATATGCTTTATTCCATTCAGTAATTCTTTCTGGAATTGTTAAGTGCATTGCCATTTTCTTTGGCACACCAACTTCATTAAGACTAATTAATGGGTCTGGACTGATAACTGTTCTTGCTGAAAAGTCAGTTCTTTTACCAGCTAAATTGTGACGAATACGTCCTTCTTTACTTTTAATTCTCTTTGTAAGAGTTTTTAGAACTTGTCCACCACGGTGACGTGCTGGAGGAAGCTGTGCTACTGTATTATCAAAATAAGTAGTTACATGATATTGTAATAAGTCCCACAGATCTTCAATAATAATCTCTGGTGCTCCTGCGTTAATGTTTTCGAATAGACGCTGGTTAATTCTTACTACATCTCCTAACTTGTGAGTTAGGTCATCTTCACTACGTTCTCCACTTTCAAGAGTGATACTTGGACGCATAGTTACTGGTGGAATTTGAAGAACAGTTAGGATCATCCATTCTGGACGGATAGCAACTGCATTCATACCAAATAATTCTAAATCTTCATCAGGAATTCTCTCAAGCCATGCTCGTAATTCAATTGGTGAGAGTTTACGATCTTCTTCATGGAAGGTGTATGGTTTTTCAAGTTTTATTTTTCCTTGTTTTGATGCACAATGAGGACATTTACCTTTCCCTTTGTATTTAGTTACAATCTCTCTAACTTGACGTCTTTGAGCTTGAACACTTTGATCTTCACCGATTTCTTGTAAGGTGTCGGAATATCTTTTGATATCTTTTTGTGGGATTAAAACTCTTCCACAACTGTTACAAGTACATTTTAGAAAATCATACACTTGACGTACAAATTTAATATGAACTGTAGGCCTTGCAAGTTCAATATAACCAAAATGACCAAGAGTATCTTTTAGACGAAGACCGTCTGTTCGACAAACAAGCCCAGGATCAATTACACCAAGTCTTGTGTCCATAAGTCCACCATCTACAGGGTATCCTTCTCGATCGTAAAGTTCTGGAGTTACAATTTTAGCTGCAGCCATTGCTTTAATCATTTTTGGAGAGAGGACTCTAAATTGAATTGATCCTACTTTTTTGGAGATAAATTGTGGTCTCATGGTTTTTTCCTCGGTATGTTATGTGTATATTGTTATTGAATTTTTTGTTTGTTCTTTCTTTTTTTGTTTTTATTTGTTAAAATTGTAATAAAAAAATTAAAACTTATCTTTCAAAGTTATATGTGGATATATTCCAAGTGAAAGTAACTCGTTTAATAATAGTTTAAACGCGTAACTCATCTCAACGTATGCCATATCTGAGTCGTCACCATAAATTGGACTCTTTAACTGTTTAGTTCGTCCGTCAAAGTACCCAATTAAACCTGATTTCATACAAACAGGAACAGAGACTTTATCGGAATCGAATCTTTCTTTTAACAGTAAAGTTGCACCATGAGCTACGAATGTATCTTTCTCCATCTCTCCTAGTCTAAGTCCACCTTCACGAGCTTTACCTTCAGTTGGTTGACGAGTTAAAAGTTGAATTGGTCCACGTGCACGTGATTGCATTTTGTTAGCTACCATATGTCTTAGACGTAAATAGTACATGTTACCAACATAGATTCTAGCAACCATTCTTTTTCCTGAGATACCATCATACATAACTTCGGTTCCATCTTCTTTAAATCCTAATCTGGAAAGTTCATCTCTTAGATCAACTTCTTTTTCAGAATCAAATAATGATGCATCAACATGACGAGCAGCAAGTGCTCCAACTTTTGCACCAATTAGTTCTAATAAATGTGAAACTGTCATTCTTGAAGATACTCCGTGCGGTGTGAAAATTAAATCTGGAGTAACTCCTGATTGTGTGAAAGGTAAATCAGCACTTGGAATTAAAATACCAACAACTCCTTTCTGACCATGACGGGAAGTAAATTTATCACCAATCTCTGGGATTCTTTCTTCACGAAGTCTTACTTGGATTAATTTGTTTCCTTCTTCACTTTCAGTTAAAGTAATGAAATCTGCAATACCACGTTCACCGTGTTTTAGAGCAACTGAACTTTCACGACGTACACCAACTGATAAATTGTATTCATCTAAACTGTTAAGAAATCTTGGAGGTGAAGTTCTTCCAATAACAACATCGCCTTCATTAAGCTTTGCTTCTGGGTAAATGATTCCGTCTTCTTCTAAAAATTTATATTCAGCTTCAGTTCGGTATCCTTTGGTTTCTTTATCAGGAATTTCTAATTCATCTGTTAATCCACCACTGTATCTTAATAATTCAGCACTAACCGGTCTAAAATAACTACTTCTAGCTAGACCTCTTTGGACACTACTCTTGTTTAGGATAACTCCATCTTCCATGTTATATCCTTTATAGGACATGATAGCAACTACAATGTTTTGACCTGCTGGATGTTCAGCGTAATTTGTAACGTCGTGTAATTGTGTTTTAATAATTGGATATTGTGGGTAATGCATTAGGTTAGAATCCATATCCATTCGAATATGATAGTTAGCTGCATAAAATCCGATTGCCTGTTTTTGGTTTTTACTACCAATAATTAAACGAGATGATGGGTTAAAGTTTCCAAAAGGTACAAGTGCAGTAGTAATCCCAACAATTGAACCTTGAGTGATCTCTACATGTGTATGGTTCTCTGTGATTTGGTCTTCAATAAATGCAACAAGTGCATTTTCTTCTTCACCAGCATCAAGATATTCAATAACTCCTTGTTTAGTTAAATCGTCCCAAGTAATTTCTCCTGCAGTTAATTGTTCAATATGTTTTTCAGTTAACAGAGATTTTCCGCCTTTCACAATAATTAAAGGACGAAGGCTACGACCTTTTTGTGAAGAAATGTGGATCTCATTGGTAATTGTGTTGTGATAAACATTTGCTTGGATCTCAACTTGACCTTTACGTCTTTGATCTTTGAAATCCTCGATGAATAGTGCAGCATTATCTACAGTACCTAGATATTTTTGATTTACATATACTTCTGTTGCCATTGTTTTTTGCCTTTATTTTTTTAATTATTATGTTCAGTAATTATCTATATGTTAATTATTGTACTTCTTTTACTCCAAGTTCTTTTACTTGTTCAAGTAACTTAGTATCATCCATACTTTGGGAAATACTACAAAGCATTGCCATGTTTTTTCTAAGACCAATGTTTGTTCCTTCTGGAGTTTCAATTGGACAAAGTCTTCCAATATGAGTACAGTGCAGAGCACGAGCTTCGAAGTTTTCTTGTGAACTGGAAAGTGGTGAGTTAACCTTTTGAAGGTGTGAAACCATTCCTAAAAAGTTAGCACGATCAATTCTTTGGGAAATACCTTGACGTCCGCCAACCCATTCTCCAGTTGCCATAGAGGAATAGATTCTAGACGTTAATAACTTATCACGAATTATAACTCTAATTGATGGGAGTTTACCACGTTTAATGATTCTTTGAAAGTTGTAAAGAATATCATTAATTAGTAATTTGAAATTTGCACGGAATAAATCAAGTAATAAATCACCTGATAATCTTAGTCTCTTATTCATATAATGATCTTTGTCATTGAATGGAATTTCTCCCAGTTTTGCTCTAATTAATTTTTTGAACATTTTACACAAGTTTTTAGCTTTAACTGCTCGACTCGCTTTATCTCTCCCAATATGTGGTAAGAAATATTTGTCAATCATATCACGTGCTCTCTCAACTCTTACTTCTTTTGTTTGAGTGAACCCGCTTTTACGAGCTAAAGTATCAAATGCATCTTCTTGATCTCGAACATCTGCGAATTCAAATAAGTTAATTAGAACATCTTCATAACTTTCATTGCCACAAATTTCTTTCATGATTTGTTCATCTTTTAACATACCAAGAGCTTTTAGAAGTACTACAATTGGAACTTCTTTCATTCTAGTAAAGGAGATTTGAGCAATTCCATCTTTCTTGTTAAAACTTAATAAATGAGGGATTTTATATGATCCTTCAGCTGAAAAGATTCTTCCAGTTGGAGACATTGTTTTTTGATCTTGTTCGATTACAAAGTTATTCTCTGCTAGATCTTCAATGGTAACTAGAACTCTTTCTGTTCCATTAATAATAAAGTATCCACCAGGGTCGTTAGGGTCTTCACCTTTAACAATTAATTCTTCTCGGTTTAGATCTTTAAGATTACAATAATCACTTCTTAGCATAATAGGTAATTTTCCAACTTCTGCTTGAAAGTTTTCTCTTTGAACATCGTTAATGTATGATGAAATCTCAAGAAAGATTGGTGCTGAGTAAGAAATTTTTCTAAGGCGAGCTTCACTTGGGAAAATTGCACGGCGTGAACCATCTGCTTCAATAATTTGAGGTTTACCAACAGTAATTTTTCCAAAACGGATTTTAAATGATTCAATATTATGAGGGATAATGTTTGGTTCAGCTTCTTTATTTTCTTCAATAACCTCTTTGAGTCCTTGGTTTATGAAATTGTTAAATGACCGAATACTACTTTCAACGAATTTTTTTTCTTCGAAATATTTCTTGATTAAGATGGATTTGTCCATTGTGGTTGCCTCATGATTATTTTGAATATTTTGTTGGTTTTTGATTAAATAATTTTAATTGGTATTTGATAATTATTTATTAATTATAACTCGATAATATGTACTCACTCCTGCGCTTCTACTTTCTCGAGTAATTTTTACAATATCTCCTTGGTTCGGTTCTAAATCTTTAACTGCAGCATCAGTTGCTAAGATTTTTGGGAGTTCTCTAATAGAGATATGATAACTTGCTAGAATTTCAGCTTTTTGTTTATCATTAAGTAAAGTATGTTCTGGGATAAAACTGTGGTTTTGGGTTGGCATTGTTAATCTCCTGTGATTGTTGGTTGATGATTTTCTTTGAATTGTTTTGAATGAAAAAAATGGCGGGCCGGACGGGATTTGAACCCGCGACCACTTGATATCTTCACAATAAAAAAGATAAATCTCTCTTATCATTATACTTGACTAAAAGTCAAGTGCTCTACCAAGCTGAGCTACCAGCCCGCAATGATTTGGATTTTCTCGCTTCTTTACTTTTTAGTAAAAAAGCACCCTGGCCGGATAACAACAATTCGCTGTGCAAATTCTTGAACCCGTCCAACTCATATCTCCTAACCATAAGATTAGGAAGCGCCCTGGCCGGGGATCGAACCCGGATCGGGGCCTTTCTTTGGAAGAGCTGAAATTTTGATTTTAACACCACTTCCTCGACAGGGCCCCATGATAACCATTACACTACCAAGGCATTATTTTGATTATGAGTTTTCCTGATATTTTTGTTTGAATTTTACTAAAGCGCTATCTCTACATTAAATCAATGATTTGTATAGAAGAATGCGCCACATTAAGTATGCATGCAAAGTGGCTCTTTATAAATCTTTCTGTGAAAGAGGAGTATATTTGGCTTTTTGGCATGTTTTCAGGGTTTTTGGGGTGGATTTTGTTGCTTATTTTTTAGGTTTTTTTCGATAATATTTTTTATTTTTTCTCGCAATGCATTAGGAATTGAAAATGTTTTGTCATAAGGTGCATAATTTTTACTCCATCTCTCATCTGTGAATTTAGTATTTAAAAAAGATCTATCTTTTTGATATCTAGGGATTATGTGGATATGTAAATGATTTGTTCGATTACCAAGGGAAGCATAGTTCATTCTGTCAGGCTGCCACAATTCTGTTAGAGTGTTGTTAAGGTCTTTTGTTATTTTAAAAAATTCTTCTCTTTCTTTGGATGTGGTTTCTATAAAATCATCTGCATCTTTTCTTTTGCACCATAAAATGCATCTTCCTAGGTGACATTGGTTTGGATGGAGCATAATATCCCAGAATTGATATTTTTTGATGATTAGTTGTTCAACATCTTCCATCTGGCATTGGAAATGTGTTGAGTTATTAATTATTTCTATTTATTGTTAAGATTGTTAAGAAAGTTTATAACCTCATTCTTTATGGTAGTTTTATGATTAAAGTAATTATTTTTGATCTTTGGGAAACCTTGGGTACTAAGAATGTAGGAATCTCTAGTACTTTGTTGAATCATTTTGGTTTCACAAAGAATCATGACTTGCTGGTAAAATATGAAAATGCTATCCAACTGAAAAAATTTTCAACAGTTGAAGATTTGGCAACTTCTTTTTTGAGTGATTTTGAACTTGATCAGAGTCAAGAGAATATTAAATTCGTGGTGGATACTCTTCAGGCTGGAGTTACAAAAGCTACAATATTTGATGGAATTTATGAACTGCTTGAAGAATTAGCTGTTAATTATAGGTTGGGTTTGGTATCAAATACTACTGTCTTTGAATCAAAGTTGATTTTTGATTGGAAAATTGATCATTTTTTCGATGTTAAAATTTTCTCATGGGAAATTGGGCTGATTAAACCAGATCCTAAAGTTTTTGGATTAATTTGTTCTAAGCTGGATGCTCAATCATCTGATGTTCTGTTTATCGACGATGGATCGAAGAATGTGGTGGCTGCGCGGAAACTTGGGATGCAGGCGATTCGATTTGAATCAGTTGGTCAGTTGAAGCAAGAGTTGGGTGTTTTGTTGAAAAAAAGGTTATAGTTACTTCCTCTCTTCTACTAAATATCCAATATTGTTATACAACATTTCCATTAGGCTATAGACTAGTCCATCTAAATATGTTCTTTTTGGATATTTTTTGATCGCAGGTTTGAGTAGTAGATATAGGTTGTCAAAATCTTTAGCAAATATCAAATCTACATATTTTTGAACTAAATCAGAGATTGCTTTTGCAACTTTTCTGTTTTTTTTGATATTTTTAGCAATATATCTTAGTTGATCTCCTACAGACTCAAAAGTTGCAAGTAATAAAAATTGACGATAACTTGCCTCATTTGATTGATACTTGTTTAGATATCTCATACAGTATAGGATGTGTTGATCTAAAATTCGTTCTTGGCTTTGATATTCCTTCTCAGTAATTTGATTTGATACAACTAGTTGGATGTCTTCTGCTTGTTTAACCAATTGGTGTCCTGCTCTACGAAGAATAACTTCAAAATTATCCTCTGGAACTGCAACAATGTTGCGAAAAATTGTTTTTGTGCTACTATGTTTGGATATGGCAAAACCCATCATGTGAGGAACAATCTGATTCATTAGTTCCGGGGATCTGTGGACAATTTCTATCACATCATATCCATCCATATATTTGCCGAGCAGAATGTGAAAAAACATACTGCGACGTTTACAATGACGAAGATCAAGGGAAGTTTTTTTTGTCGTCCTTTGTTTGCTGCTTTGAATGACTAGTCTATCGTTGCCTTCTGTGACTTCTATAACTTGGCCTGCTGTTAATTTTCTTTCCTTGAGCCATTTACTCGGCAGTGTGACTGTGAGTGCTCCACGTCCTTGTTTGACTAGTTTTCGTTGCATTTTGTTTCTTAAATCCTGGCAGTTATATTTGTTATATAACAAATAGAAGTTGAATATAAATGTTTGTTTTTCTTGGATATTAGTATGGCAAATGGTAAAGATTTGAGGACGAGAATAGGGGAGTACTTGGATGAACACAGTCCAGGTGGGAAAATCTATCAGAAACGAAGAAGTTTGGAACAAAAAGCTGCGTATGATTTTGCAAAACCAATTGCGGAATTATTTAACAGTGAAGAAATGAGTGCTTTGCTTGATCATAGACCTGGTTTGGAAGTTCAACTTTTCTCTCATTATACCAGCTCAATGGGTGCTGCTATGGGTGGATCCCCTCCAAGTTATGAAATTCTGGTCGACAAATCAGGGCTTTGTGTAAAACGCGATGGTGAAGTTTCAGAGAGGCATGTTTTGCCTGCAATATTGGACACTTGGGTTGAGGTAGTTCCATATGGTGGACAGTTTCACGATTCGTCTTCTGGTGATTATGAATTCAAACCAAGTTCTGAGAAATTTATGGATTATATTACGCGACAAATGGGGGAATATCTAAAATGAATAATCTAAAAAAAATTGATTTAGAACAACTATTAATAGACGCTAGTTTGAGTGCTGGAAAACATCTGCGTGACCATGCATTTGATCCTGGAACAATTAAATGGAAAGGACCAGATGATCCAGTAACTGTTAGAGACGTAGAGGCTGAAGGAATCATTGTGGATACTTTTTGTGAATATCTGGATCTGAAAATTATCGGTGAAGAATCTGGAAAAAGTAAAAGTTGCAGTGGTGATAGTCGTTACACTGCAATTATTGATCCACTTGATGGAACAAAATCATACTTGCGCCGCGATTTTGATTCAACGGTGAGTGTTGGTCTTGAAGAAGATGGCGTCTTGATTGGCGGAGTAGTTTATGATTTTATGCGAGACATTATGTATGTTGGTTTTAGAGGAGAAACATATCTGATGAATGCAGGATCCAAACATGACTTTGGATCGGTGATCGCAAACTCCAATCTTGGAATCTTAACAAACTCTGATCCCAAAAAAGTTAGCCCTGAAAATGCTTTAAAAATCGAAGCTATGAGGGTTAATCCAGACTTTTATATCTCAGGTCGCCGTGGATCGATTGCTCTTGGAATGGCCCAAACTGCGTTTGGTATTCATGATGCAATGATACATTTTAAACAGGGTAATGGGGGAAACATTTGGGATGTCGCTGCTGGTGCTTATCTTCTGCAATGTGAAGGCTTTACAATGCTTGATGGGAGAGGAGATGCTTATGATTACAAAAATCCAGGGAAGGGAATTGTAGTGTATAAGGAGAATGATTTGCAGACACTAATGGAGTATGTATGATTTTTTTTTTTTAATCTTTTTTTAAAAATAACTTGATATTTTTAACTAGATAAGTTTATATTATCAATTTTATTAAGAATCATCATGATTCAGGAATTGCTAGATGTTGTAGACTCCAAAGATAATGTTCTAAAACAAGTTGGGAGAAAAGATTGGTACTCACACAGCGCATGTGCAGGAGAATTTATTCGCTATGTTAATGCTTTTATTTTTGATCCAGAAGGTTATTTGTTGTTGCCTATTAGGTCTGATAGTGCGTATTTATTTCCTGGCGCATTTGATTTTTCTTGTGCTGAGCATATGAGATCTGGTGAAAGCTATAATATTGCAATGATGCGTGGTTTAGAGGAAGAGAATGGCCTTGTTGGTTTGACTCCTGGTATGATCGGAGTCGTGAATCCATCATTAGGAGTCAGTGGATTCATTGGGTTGTATGAATTAGTTGTTTCTGATAGGAGCGATGTTGTTCTTGATGCAGATGAGTTTAAAGAGTGTGAGTGGAAAACAATAGAAGAAGTTCAGTCAATGCTGAAGGATGGTTCTAGTAGGTTTAAGAGTGATTTTCCAAAGGTGTTAGAGTTTTATTTGTCGAAGAAGTAATTATTTTAGTCTTAAAAGAAAAAAGTGGTCCCCCCTCCCGGATTCGAACCGGGGATCTTCCCGTAACTACTGAGCTTTTATCATCAAAGCCAAACTTTGGCATATCAAAAAGCTGTCTACAGCGGGATGTTCTAAACCGCTGAACTAAGGGGGGATCAGGTTATCTACGGTTTCAATTTGTTATATAAAGTTTCTGGTGTTTTTAGAATAGATTAGGAAAAAGAAAATAATCTTTCATTTGTGTGATTATTCTGAGATCGAAGGTTGATTACGATAATTTTGGTTTACAACTCCAACTAAAGTTTTAACATCAGCATAAATTTTGTGGCCACTATGTACTCTACTATCAAAAGAATCCGGCCAAGCAGGAAATGGGTTAAAATCTTCTTTGAAATAATCCCAATCTTTTTGCAAGCCTGGAAATAATTTATTAGTAATTTTTCCAATAGTTCCATTCAAATACCATGGTGATTCAGGCGGGCTTCTTGGTTCAAGACATCCACCTTCTCCAGTTTCAAAATCAAACCAGTTACCTAAATTTTGGTCGTAAAAAAATGAAGGTTGTCGATGAAAATGATGGGTTTGGTTTGTAAGTGATGTACTTCCTGCATTAGCAAGACCACGATCATCGATTCCATTTCCTCTGAATGATAAATATGGCAATGTATCAAAAAAGTTTTCTGTTTGTGAGAGGTAAAAGTCCATTTTTTATTATTTTAATAATTTCTTTTTAAATTTTTGTTTGTTGTAATGCTTTTCAAATAGAAAAATAAGCCCCAGCCGAGAGTTGCCACTAGCCACTGGTCAAGTACGAGTAGGGTTTATATCCTGGTTTGTCGACTATAACTGTATGTTGTTGGATAGTTCTTCAATTGAAAAAAGTAGGTTTGATTTGCGTAAAGAGATTACTTTTCCTGAAGAAATGTCAGTTGAATTAGCTGAAATGATTGGGATTTTAGTTGGGGATGGTCATTTGTCTGTTTTGGAAAGAATAGATAATAAAGGGAGTAAATTTACTCAATCAACAGTTTTTATTGCTGGAAATTGTAACGAACAGGATTATTTGGAGCATATCCAACGTCTTTTTTTGAAACTTTTCAATGTTCCTCTCACATATAGAGAAGATAAAAGATCTGATGGAGTATTGCTTGTTTGTTATTCAAAAGGAATTGTGCAATATTTGAGTAAAGTATGTCAAGTTCCAGTTGGGAGGAAATGTGCTATAGTAAAAGTACCTCAATTAATCTTTGATTCAAAAAGTGTGTTTCAAATGGCTTTTTTAAGAGGGTTGGCAGATACTGATTTTTCTCTTTGTTTTAAGAATAAAAGTAAAAAAGGTTATGCTTATCCTGTGATAAAGGGGAGTTTTCGAAGTAGATTTTTAATTCAGGATTTGGAAAGGTTATTCTCTTTTTTTGGGTTTATTCATTGTACTTGTTATGGATTAATAAGAAAAAATAATAAATTTGGATCTGATGTTGTGATGCATGCAATCTATCTCAATGGTGTGAAAAATTTGGAACTATGGATTAACATTGTTGGTTTTTCTCAACCTAAATTTCAAAATAAAATCTTGGAATGGAGAGAAACAGGTCAATCCATACCTAAAAAGAAAAAAAAGAGCCCCGGGCGAGAGTTGAATTCGCGATGTATGGATTCTTCCACACATTCTCGCGACCTCTTGATTGCTTGATATGCTTTTGTTTCTTTTGGAAACATACCAGCAAGTGTACAAGTCAAGTGCTATAGCCACTAAGCCACCGGGGCAATAAAGTTTGCATGCTTCAAAGATGTTTATTAAGCTTTCTCTTGATTTGCACTTATTCTCTTAAATTTGGTCCAAACTACTCTATAATAGTAAAATTTATATAAAAACTGTCTTAATTTAGATAATACAAACAAAGTAAGTTTGTTTTTTTAATTATTTATGGGAGAAAATAAAATGCAAGAAATCAGTGCAGTATATGCAGCAAAGGAATTAGGAAGTCATTTAGTAGTTACTGTGCCTGAGCAGCCTAAGTATTGGAAAAGTAGGTTGACGACTTCTGTCAATCCTGTAAAATTAGTGGTAGATTTTTTTTTAAGATTAGAGGCGCAGATTAGTTTTGGTATGTTGTACCTAACTGATAAAACTGAATATCAAAGAATTACTGCTCACGCAAAAGCTGAAGTAGCCTATGGAATTGAACTTGAATCTGCACTTGAAGAGCAAGGTCAAGGTGAAATGGCTGAATTAAGAAGGCTGGGAATTGTTTCTGAAAGACAATTGGATGCATTAGAGATTTTTAACATGGCAAGTATGGCATTAGATAGTGAGATCAGTTTTGCAGGTAGTCGGGATGGGAATGTCTTTTATTCTGAGAGGGGATCTGTTCAGCGACTTGTTACTGATGGTGGAAGACTTGATGACTATATTCGCATTGCTGTAGCTGGTGGTGTTGAATGTTTAAAGGAAAAATATTGGATGCCAACTCCTGGTGTAAAACGACCTGAAATTGTGGGTTCTGAATTTGAAGGAATTGCAGCTGCTTGGTTAAGAGATGAACTTGATTCAAATTTGGTTGACAATAAAGAAGTTCTATTGCTTGAAAGATTGTTAGTTTCAAAACATGCTGATGGTAGATACGATTTGAAGATACATAGAAAAAAGAATTATTAATTATTACTTTCAAAGAGTAAAATTTAAATAAGAGTTGTCTAAATTAAGACAATGTGGCAAATAATGTTGATTTTTTAGGTTTACTTTCAGATGCAAGTTCAGATAATCTTTTTGCAGGTTACTCTAAACAATTAGACGCTGACAATGAATCAATTCTTTACGATCCTAACATTTTTAGAGTGGAGCGGCGAGTAAAATTTGATGGATTGACTAGGATGTTGCCGAATTTATTATATGAACAATTAAGTGTTGATTCAAATGTTCATAAAACGCAGAAATCTACTGTTCCACATCGTAGGTCATTTGCAAATTTACGAGGACATATTTATCGAATTTCTGGTTTAGAACTTTGGGATGATACTGATTTACTCACCTCTAAGACTTTGATGACTGGGCTTGATGCAGGTCAGAAGAATCAATTGCTTGCAGATTTGAGAATTAGTACTGGGCTTGAAGAATCTGGTGCTGCTTATTTTGATATTTCTTGTAGTGTTTATGATTCAAAACTGGTTGAAGCTATTCATGATGAATTTTTTCCTAAGGCGCGGCAGGTCGCAAAGGATTTGGATGCTTATATTTTGAGTTTGGATATTGATGATTGTTATTCTGTGAAGAGATGATAGGTAAATGTTGTAAATGTTCTCATCTTTCTTCTTTACACCCTAAATCATTTTAAAGCTAAACTTTCTGATTTCTCTTAATGGCAGAAGAATCAGGGGCAGCAAGTATCAATGGACTTAAAGAAGCTATTAAATGTTCAACTGGAAACCAGGATTTGAACTATTATATGGGTGGTGGATATGAAGCTGGGATTATCACAACCATCTTTGGACCAAGTGGATCAGGGAAAACAAATTTGGCACTGCTTGCAGCTGTTCGAATGGCAGAAACTGGAAAAAAAGTTTTAATCATTGACACCGAAGGCGGAATTGCAGCTGAGAGAATTACTCAAATGCTTCAAAATGATTTAATGAAAACAGAAGTTTTGTCAAGGCTATTATTTTTTCAACCGCTGAGTTTCAAAGATCAAGAAATGGTGTTTCATAGATTTAGTGATATCAATTGGGATGAAATTGGAATGGTGGTTGTGGATTCTATCTCAATGTTGTATCGATTAGAACTTGGACGAGCGGATGCAATATTTGAAACAAATAATAGTTTAGGTCGTCAGATAGCTTCAGCAGTTGAACTTGCTCGTCGACGTAAAATACCAGTAATTATGACTAATCAAGTTTATTCTGATTTTGGTAAAAGTGATGGTGTTAAAATGGTTGGTGGAGACCTATTGAAGTATGGTTCTAAATGTTTAATTGAACTTCAGAAAGGCGAAGGGGTAAGAGCTTTACTGCTTCGTAAACATCGAAGTTTGATGCGTGAGAATGAATTTGTGTTCAAGATTGTGGGCAAAGGTATTGAGAAAGTGGATGTTGGTGCTTCAGCTGTTTCAGAGGATGCTTTTGCTTCGAGTGATGCGAAAGATTTGTTTGGTTTGTAATAAAGTAATATTTATATTCTATTAATATATTTTTCTCCTATGAGTCGATTTACAGGTATGGCTGCAGAGGATGCTGAACAAGTTTTGAATGATTTGCATCTTGGAATTGATGTTGGTAAAAAATTAGTTACAGCAACTCATCAGCTAGATGATAAATTAGCTTCTTTGTATATCTTGATGAATCATATAACTATGGAGTATCCTGAAGAGATTACAGATTTTCTTGAAAAAATTATTGTTGAAAGTCATGATTTTGTTCCTGAGTTAAAAAAATTTGAAAGTGAAGAATTGCATCTGGTATTATTGGAATCTGCAGCTGAAGCTGTGGGACCAAGGTGGATATTTTCACATCAGGCAAAGGTTGAGGCTGAGTTGAAAGAAGAATCAAAAGTTGTAAAAAAACATTTGCAGCATGTGCATAAATATTTGTTAATTATTCAGAAGGAATTTGTTGAGGCCAAACATCTATTTTTGGTTGATATTGAAAAATGCAAAATAACTGAAATGAGAATTGATTTAGTGGGTAAAGAGAAGGAGTTTGAACATATCATAGAAAATTTATTATTGTTTTTGAAAGTTTATTTGCATTTGTTGGAGTCGAAGTTGAAAGAAATGAAGTGAGTTGCTTTTGTTAAATTCAGTACGGCTGCAGATTTGCAAAGCAAATCTTTGGCACACGGTCGGGGCTCAGTTCCGTTTCTCCTCGTTCGCAACTAACTTTGTTCGTTTTGCTCAGGTCGACTTGTTTAGCTCTTACGAATATTATCTGCTTGGCCATGTTGACCCTGTGTGCGCCCGTACTGAATTTTTTGGAGAAGATTATACTTCATCCTTATGATCGCACTTTATCTCATGTTCTAACAAATCAGAATAATCCCAGAATTTGATGATCTGATTTATTGTTGATATTTCATGATCCTTTAAGATGTTTGGAAACTTCATTCTAATCTCTCGCAGCATCACATAGAAATCTTGAGCGTGTTTAGTTGCCATCACAATGGTAAAATCAAATCTGCCAGTAGTACTTTCTAAATAAACAATTGAGGGGTATTTTGCTAAGTATGAGACAAATTGTTTTTCTTTTTTAGCATCAAAACGTTTGATATTAATTTGTACTTTATAGAGGGTGTGATAACCAATTTTGTGATAATTAATTTGAGTACTAGTTGATCTAATTATTTTTTGATCTTTGAGTTTTTTAAGACGATATTTGATAGAATCTCTTCTTAGGCCGGTTTTTCTCGCAATTTTTGAAATCATCGCTCTGCCATCATGATAAATGAAACTCAAAAGGGTTCTGTCTTTTTTGTCGAGGGGACTGTTTTGCATATTGTCTATAATGGTGGTGATTGTATTTAAAACTTACCCAAAATACGTAGTTTTTCTCCGAAATTAACTTATTCTGAGTTTGCTCTGATCTTATCATAGCGAAGGTCAAATTACGAAAAATCAAAAATGACTTTTGCAAATCGGAGGAAAATAATAATGAACACATATAGTGGTTTGGATAACAGACCAGTTGAAGAAATAATTAGAGATTGTAAATACCCATATCAAAGAATGGCAAATGATTTGTCGTCAATGGTAGGTAATAGTTTAGATAATAAATATGTTCAAGCAGGATTAGTTGGAACTGTTGGAGCTGCTGCTTTAGTAGCTGCAGGTCCAGCGTATGCTGGTGAAGTTGCAGCTGGCGTTGAATATGGGTTTTTTAGTGGAGCATGGGATGGATTTTTGGTAGGTCCAAACATCATCATGGACTTAGTTGGTTGTGAATCAACTTGGGCTGCAGATGGTGCTGGAGTTAGAAGTACGCCAAACACTGGTCTTGGATACTGGATTGGTTTCTACTTGATGGCAGGAACAGAGGGAACCATATTTGGTGTTATCGGTGGTAGCGGAGATTAGGTAATCTATTTTTAATTTTTATTTTTTAGAAATAGTTTTTAATATTTTTTTATGGGGGATAAAATGAGTAATAACAATGAATTAGGAGGGAACTCTATCAAAAATATTTTAGTTGATATTTTGTCAAACGAATTTGCACCTTTTGCTATGGGTTTAGCTGCTGGTGCATACACTGGATTCAGTGGTGAATCTTATGCATCACCTGTTTTAATGGAAACTATTGTAATTGGAACATTTTCAACTGGGGTTGCCAGGATGTTTAGACCACAAGACAGATTTTCAAAAACTTATGGAGAGAATTATGATAATTTGCCAAAATTTAATCGAGATTTAGTCAATGAAATGGATAGGGCTGAACATCGATATGGTGTAATCACAGGTTTTACTGACGGTACAATCTATAGTATGATTGGTTTTGGAGTTGGGTATGTTGCCGGGAGAATTGTCAATTAGTGATGAAAAATTGCGAGGGTTGTACTTTGTCGTAATTTTAAAGTGGTAGTTTCAGTAAGTTTTATAAAATAGAGTGAGAAAATGAAAGTCTAATGGTAAATGTGAAGAAAATAATGGGAGTAGCTGGATTAGTTGGTTTAGGTTATGTAGGCGGTGCGGTTGATTTAGAACATAACAATCCTGATAGATTTGGCTATGTAGCATGTGCTCCTGATGATATTCAACAAGCAATGAGAGATGATAATATATCTGCTGTGACTAATTGGGCTGATGCAAATGTACCAACTAGGGAATCTTGGTGGTTAGAATATCAAGATTTTGGGCTTAGTTTTCAATTGCCTACTCCACTTATTGTTAGAGTTTCTGATCCAAAGACTGGTGATTCTGTAACTGGATTAAGTGGATCAGGTGTGTTTGATATATTTGGATTAACAAGAGTG
>JABHRS010000026.1 GCA_018670085.1 archaeon
ATTTTTCTTTTTGAGAGTTTGGTTTTGCTGTACCTAATTTGGCTAATTGCCAAGATGATTGCCACTTTGTTTGAATTTGATCCCAGTTGATTTTATTCATAGAGGAAGTGCTTGTGTGAGTGTATTTAAAGTTTGTGTGGGGAGAATTGAAAAATTGAAGCTAAATCTTTATATGTAGTATATGTATTTTGAAAAAAATGGAATATTTCCCATACACCGAGATACAGAAAACACCTCCATTTGGAAAGTTTGAATTGAATGATAGAGACAGAACTATTACCAAACTAGCTGGAGTTGGATCATTAAGTGATTTTGCAGTTGCTTTGATTCGAAGCTATTCCATTGCAGCTTGTTTGATTAGAGGAGAAAGTCAGTTTAGTTTTGAAACCGGAGAAAGAGGACTAGATCCAAGTGTCGAAGCTGGATGTATTATGCAGTTAGGACTTGAGCTCCACCAAGGGAGTGATTTTATGTATCAAGGAAATAATGCGTCAAGAGGAGTTCTACCAATTAGGCAGATAACTGATGAAGGCCTCTATCAGGCATTTGACAACAGCAATCCAATTTATTTAGTTGATGCATTTAGAGGATTTGTGAGTTATCTATCTGAAAAACAAAATTCATTTAATCAAAAAATCAAATCAAAACAAGCTCAGAGGTGTTGAATTGGATTTTTAGTCCTTACTAAGTCTTTATTCATATCGCAGCAAGCTGTGAAGTATGAGACTCAGTAAGAAATCAAAAAATCCAGTCAGCTGCCTCAAGATAGATTCTTTTTGATAAGCATAATTCTTAAAAGGATTAAATTCCTATTTACTGTATGAAACTAATTCGCAGCTGGTTAATTGTACTTCTGATTATAACTTTGATTATGAGTACAGGTTGCACACTAAAACCAGACGCCAAAGTAATTGAATGTAGTAATGTGTTCTTCAAATGTTCAGATAACAACTGTGTGAACCAATGTGGAAAAATTGCAACAGAAAAAGGCAAAGTATTAACCAAATCAGAATCTGTGAATGATGGTTCTGGCTGCTGGTGCGAGTATGAGGACCCTGAGAACAAAATTGGGGCCGGTGAAGAAATCGAAGAATATGGATCTCTTTTTTCTTTGTTTTTTGAATGATTATGATTTTTTTAAGCAAAGCTAATAAAGAAAGGGACTGATTCTGATCTTATGGTTACAATTAAAGAACTTCGAAACAAAGGCAAAGACCTCAAACCGATGGTAAACATTGGTAAAAATGGGATGACACCTGGCGTAAGTTCACAAGTTAAACGGATTTTGCAAGTTAAGAAATTGATTAAAGTTAGATTTTTACGTAGCTTTGTTGATGCTAGTGAAGGTAAAACTTCAAGGATGCTGGCAAAAGACTTAGCTGATTCAATTAATGCTAGAATTATCGAAGTTGTAGGGATGATTGTTGTTTTAGCTAAGAAGTAAATTTGTCTGTTCTAAATTTGATATCTAGATTCAATATTAACTTTTAATTTTGAAAGAACTGGATTGCTAACTGATTCTAATTTCAATTCAAGTTTTGCATCTGAGATAATGCTTTCTAAGAAAGATTTAATTTGGTCAATTTTTGTTCCATGAATCAAAGCAACTCTGACCCTAGCTTCAACATCCGTTGTGTTTTCAACCAGTATATTGAGATTATTTTGAAGACCGAACTTTCTGATTCTGCCTCGGAGCATGACACCAGTTAATGCAGAACTAGTTGTTGATATTTCATAAATATCCCATTTGATTAGGTCTTGAGTCATGTTTAGATGAAAGAATAGGAGTTTAAAATCATTTCTAAAATAATGAGAAAAAAGATAATAAGAAAAAAATAAATGTTTAATCTTTAAATTGAGTTATTCCCAGTTGAATGAGTCAACGATCAAAGAAAGATCATCAGTTACCGGTTTTGGTTTTGGTCTCAAATGAGGTGGATTTTTTGCGTGTCGAATTGCAAGTTCAACACCAGGATTAGACAAGTCTGTTATACGAGTATGAACACGTATATTATCCTTTACCGCATTTGGTACTGCTGAATAAAAACCTATCGCAGCTGGACCGATTGCCATGTTATAAAGTCCTTGATCTTCAGTTGATAAACCATTATATTCACTTGGGTCAGACATTTTAGATACCTCGTTTTTGGGTGTTTTTAACTCTTTTTTAATGATTTAGATTCTACTAATTAATACTATATGAGGGGGAGAACTAGTATATAAACCTTTTGTTTTTTTATGACTAGTAAGTAGTGAATTTAATGAATTATTGGTAAACATGGCAATGCATGAATTTGACAGATAAATTCACCAAGACCAGGATATAAGAAAGAAATTAATTAAAAAATAAGATGAGTGATTAAAAATTTATTCTGAGTTAGATTTACTGACCAATGAAGCTAGACCACCAGTAGATCCATTAGGAGACAATTTTGGAACTTTCCTAAATCTTCTTGAATGCTGGATTGCTAGATTCACTCCATCACCATAAAGACCAGTTGAAAAAGTGTCAAACATTGCATATGCTAATGCCTCACCAGCCCCAGTATTATAAGAAAAAGCATTACCTATCAAAACCATCGTACGAAGGTAATGCTGTCTTTCTTCTATAGACAAACTGTTATAATCTGCTTTGTCTGTCATTTTGCATTACCTCGTTTTCTGAGTGTTTTTAACTTTTTTTAATTATTAAATTCTATTAACTAATAATATATGATAATGAGAAGCACTATATAATCCTTTTGTCTTTTTGTGATTTATTGGTAGTGAATCTAGTGAGTTGCAGGACTACTCTTATTTGTACGCAATTAAAGCACTCATTGGCCAATTTAACTCATAGAAAGCACCCACAGATTCTACACCTAAAATATTCCGGCAACTATCAACTGTTTGACTAATTTTTCCAGCCATATTTCCAGGCAAATTTGTTAATGCATGAAGTTGATAGATAAACTCACCAAGACCAGATTCAGACCTGAACAGCCATTTTTGAGGAAGATCAATAATTTGAATATTGCTGTCTTTAAATCCAGCTTGTTTACACAAATACTTGGCAGAATCATTTGATAAAAATTCAACATCATGACCAGTCACACAATACTTAGCGACCACATCATCAAAATGTTTGGCTAATACTGATCCTTGAAACACATCACAGACCACCATTTTTCCACCATAATCTAACGCAGAATAAATTCGTTTCATAGCTTCAGCTTTATTAGAAGAATGATGAAAAGCACCAAAACTCCAAACTTTATCAAAAGATGAAGGTTCAACAGATAAACCCTCAACCCCAATTTGTTTTATCTCCACTTGAGGCAAAGATAATCTGCTGACAAGATGAGCTAATTGATAGTTTGAAGGATCAGTTACAAGATACTTACCACTAACACCCACTCGATTTGCAATACTTTGACAAAAATAACCATTCCCCTCACCAAAACCCAAAATACGATCAGATTTATTTGGTTCTAAATGTTCCAACATGGCAGAAAGATCACGCACTCTAGCGTTAGGATACTTAGTCATTGCTTTTTCATAAAGCAATGCCCTTGTTTGATTAAACTCAATTATTTCCATTAATCTTTTGGCTTTTAACAATAATATATCTAGATAAGCCGTCGGAATCCGGCAACTTTATTAATCAGACAGAGATTAACAACAGATGAATGAAGAATTGAGAGATTTTGGTTTATCTGAAAATGAGATTTTATTATATTTGGCCTTACTTAAAACAGGCAAGGAAACCGCTAACAGAATTGCCCAAATAACTGGGATGAAAAGAAGCACCACATATGATAATTTCAAGTTATTGATCAACAAAGGAATAGTCTCACGATTTACAAAAAATAATGTACAACATTTTGAAGCTGCAGATCCGAAAAAATTAGTTCATTTAATAGAGGACAAAAAAAAGAAAATTCAGAAAATTATCCCAGATTTAATTAAGATTCAAAAAACATCCACTGAGAAGACAGGAGTTACGTTCTACGAAGGCAAAAGAGGAGTATTAACCGTTTTAAATGATATTATTGATCAAAAAGAGGAACTTTGGTTTTATGGATCAAGAAAAATGGCATTAATTGCATTTAAACATTATCCAGACAATTTTGTTCAAAAGAGATCTGAGGCAAAAATTAAGTTGCGTGCAGTACTTGCTTTGGAAGATAAAGGAGATAAGATATACAAGATCGATCAGATTTCAAAATTATCCAAGATCAAATATTCCAAAGAGATGAATAAAATATCAAGTAACACATTTATTTATGGAGATAGAGTAGCATTTATGACTTCAGAAGATGACCCCACAGGTATAATTATTAAAAATTCGAAAATTGTACAACAACAAAAGAAGATATTTGAAATTCTTTGGAAAACAGCTAAGAAATAAAGAACAATGGCAAAATATAAAAGCAGCCATTCTATTCTTCTTGGTATTGAGGTGAATTAATGCACGACATTATTGATATTATCAAAGAGAGGCGAACAACAGAAGATTTTCTCCCGAAATATGTTGACTGGGACAAAATTAGTAAAATCATCGACGCTGGTCGGCACGCACCTAGTTCTGGAAACATTCAAAATTGGAAATTTATTGTAGTGAACAGCCCTGACAAAAAAAGGGGCCTTGCTGAAGCCGCCTTTGGTCAACATAAGATCACTTTAGCATCAAGCCTAATTGTAGTATGTGGTGAAGAAGATAAAGGAGAGCGATACTATGGCCTGCGTGGAGCTAGATTATACACAATCCAAAACTGTGCAGCTGCGGTTCAAAATATGCTGTTAGAAGCTACTAGTTTAGGTTTAGGTTCAAAGTGGATTGGAGCATTTGATGAAGACAAAGTTAGAGAGATCTGCTCAATTCCAGCAGAAGTTAGACCTCAGGCAATAGTTGCATTTGGGTACGCAAAATCAATTCCACCAAAGCCGCCAAAATATCCATTAGAATCACTAGTTTACCTCGAGAAATGGAGAAGTAAATTACGTAATCCAAATCGTTATTTGAAGAATTATTCTGCAATTTTAAAAGGTAATGTAGAAGAGATCAAAACTGTGATGCAAAAAACAGCAACATTGGTCAAAGAGAAAGCTGCTCCTAAAGCTAAATCTATAACTGAGAAGTTGAGAGAGAAGTTGACACGAAAAAAAGAATAAAAAAATAATTATTTTTCTTTGTTATCATTGTCAGTACCGTCTACAATTAGATCAATGAGCCTAGGATCATTTTGACTGTTATGAGGAAGATCTCCAAGGAGTCTGTCCAATCCTTGTTTTGGTGATAGTAGTAGACCTATATGATCATATTTAGCAGAGACATTATCTTTAATAATTAAACCCACAGGATCAGGATCAATTTTTACAACTGTATGTGGCCCAAGATCAATTTTTTCAATGATTTTTGGAAATCTATTTCCGGTTGAAAGAAGATTACGAGCATTAAAATCCCCATCACCAAGTTTTACTGGAATTGATCCACCAGTATAAAGTCCAAATTCGTTTCCAGAACCAGGAGTGTTTCGCATAGGCCATGCATCTCCACGTTCGTCTTGATCCAAGAATCTTTGTGGATTTTTTTCAGTTGGAAGATATCTCATGAAACCTTGAGCAATAGGACTATTAAGAGAAGCTGGAAGTCCAATTTCTTTAGGAACAGGTTGAGAAAGGTATTTATCTCCTACAGGCAGAGGAGCAATGTTACCAGAATTTGAAAGTTTATATTGATCTACAAGTAGAGGAGCATGGTGCCCATCAATTGAAGACTTATGTTGATCTACAGGTATTAAAGCAAGTAGTTTACCATTATTGTTATCATTATTATGTTCATACATTTTTATTTACCTCGTTTTTGATTATTTTTAATTGTTTTTTATAATTATTTTGCTTATGTCGTAATAATATTGACACAGACATATAAATGTTTCGGTTGTTTTGCCACTTATTAGTGACAATTAATCCATTAGAAGTGATTTTTGATTAAAATCTTGATTTTAGTTGAAAATTAGATACAAAGAAATTAAAGAGAGAGGTGAATAATTAGAAATTTTAGTAATCTTCCCAAGCAACTGTACCTGAATCAGACTGAACAGATCCATTAGCAGCAGCATGATAAGCAGCAGGTCTTAAATTTAGAGATTTAGCAGCAACTTGTTCTAAAGTAGTATCACAAGCACCAAAACGTAAATCTAATTTTGATGGGTTCTGCAGGTTACGAGGAGTGAGAGCATAATCACTTAATGCATTTAACAAAAAAGGAGGCATGGAATCAGGATCAAATTTACCATCATCAGTTTCAGAATAAGCCAGTGCATCGCTGCCACGTAACAAAGTGACATCAATTATTTGAGGACTATAAACATTGATAATATCAAGTCTTCTGTGAACCCCAGTTGTAGTTGTTTTAAATCGAGGATTATACTTGATAAGCATCCGCAATCCATCCCCTAATGAAACAGATTCTTCTTGAACACCAAGTCGCTTTGGGGCCAAATGAGATGATATACCAGTTAAATCAACTCGGTGACTAGCACTATATCGACCGAAAGCATGATCATATATTTGTTGAAATAAACCCATAGACACAAATAATTCCAAGTCATTTATAAAGTTTGTGGTTATTTCATCACTATGTAATAGTAATTTGCAGTACTAGTAGATAAGAAATCAAAAATCAACCAAAAGGTTGTTTTTCTGTTTTTTTAAGTGGTTTTTACTGTTGAGCACGAGTTTTTTGACTTTCTCGTCGTTAATACTGAAGAAGAGTTATTTTTTATTGAAATTTAATCACGTTAGAATGACAATAAAACTTTATATAGAAGTTCTGCATGTTTTATTCTGTTGGTTATCCTTTGAACTCTGTTCGAAGATGAATTTAGAATATTAAAATTAAGTTTGAATTAGTTTAGTGTCGGTAGTCTTGTGTTGAATGTTGGATTAGGTAGTTATTGTGCTGCTCTGAAGTTTCTTGGTCTCGATAAGCGGTAGTGATTCGAGCATAACCTAATAGATATAACAAGTGCTGTACTAGTATATATTTATTTAGCTAGTACTACATATATGTTGCAGAATATAATTATTTTGTAATGTATGAACCCAGATGACAAATAAAAAATAGATTTGTCGTCTACAAAAATGATAGTCAATCTCTTTTAGAGGGGGAAAAGACAAACAAAAACAACAATAGGTGGTGAAAAACAAAATGGATTTTATTGTAGAAAGCGCATTGCAAAACATGCCAGAAGAAAATTTTGAAAACATGAGTCAAGCGAACATCAAAGTAATTGGTGTTGGTGGAGCAGGTAACAACATGGTTGGCTGGCTTTACAAAAAAGGAATTAAAGGAGCAGAAATTATTGCAACTAACACTGATCACCAGCACCTTGGAATCACAGGAGCAGATAGAAAATTCCTAATTGGAAAAGACTGTACCCGTGGACTTGGATGTGGTGGATACCCTAGTAAAGGAGCTGAAGCTGCACAAGAAAGTATGGCTATGCTTAAAGAATCACTTAAACAGTCAGACATGGTTTTTGTTTGCGCTGGAATGGGTGGTGGAACAGGAACAGGAGCTGCACCAGTTGTAGCACAAGTTGCTAAAGATACAGGATCAATTGTAATTGGAACTGTAACTATGCCATTTAGCATTGAGAAAGCTCGGTGTGATAAAGCAGAATTCGGTTTACAACAACTACGTCAAGTATGTGACACAGTAATTGTAATTGACAACAACAGATTAGTTCAGATTGCAGGTAACTTACCTATTCAACAAGCATTCGCTGTTGCTAACGAATTAATTGCAACAATGATTAAAGGAATTGTAGAAACAATTGCAGTACCTTCACTTGTAAACCTGGATTATGCAGACGTTAGAGCTATTATGACCAACGGTGGTGTAGCTGCAATTGGAGTTGGAAGTAGTGATACTAACAACAGAGTTGATGAAGCAGTTAAAGGAGCACTTGCTAACCCACTACTTGATATTAGTTATGAAGGAGCTACTGGAGCTTTAATTCATGTAACTGGCGGACCTGACTTGACACTTGAAGAAATCTCTCGAATTGGTGAGATGATTACAGAAAGTTTAGATGAAGATGCGAACGTTATCTGGGGAGCAAGAGTTACCGAGGCTATGAAAGGAAAAGTTACTGTAATGACAATCATTACAGGAGTTAACAGTCCTTGGATCTTAGGTAAAGTAGACTCTCGTCAGAAAGCTGCTAAAGCAAAAGCTTTCAGTCGTGAACTTGGAATTGAACTTGTATAAGTTTAATTTTTTTTTATTTCCTTTAACGGTGCCAGAAAAATAATATTTTTCTGAGCATTTTTTATTTTTATTTTCAAACTCAAAATATCATAATCATTCACAAATTACATTGATTGTTTAGAACCTGAAAAGAGGTGATGGCCTTGGTTTCATTGGAAACTATTTCATGTTCTTAACACCACCCCCTTTTTGTGAGGGGTACCTTCCCCAAGGTATCCTTCCTTTTTTTTTGTTTTTAGAATTCTTAACAAGATGATAATTATAATAAACACCAAACTTAGAACAGAGAAAAATTGATCACATGTTAAAACTAATCTGCCTTGCCATTGAAGTGTATTTCTCCTCTAACTCCCCTGCCTGCCACAATAGATCAGCAATTGATTGATATTCTGTGTTTTCATGACAATTAGAAGATTCAAGAACGATTAACTGTTGATCAATAAGATCTTGATACTGACTACAAATGTCAGCAACCATTGCAAAAGCATCAAAGCGATCTGTTGCAGTAAGAGACTGAACTTCTGTTTCTAGCATACTTGCTCCCTTTGATAATTGACTATATGCCAAACTTGGACCGGTTTGAACTAATGACAATGACCCCACTAAAAGATCATATGCTGCAAACATCGCAGCTCCAGCTGCAGTGATATCTTCAGAAGAGATTTCATGAGCTGAATAGTCAGCAAGTTCAGAGTTGATTTCTTGATCCGAGATTAGATGACCCATAAACCCATGGTTATGAGAGTAATTTATAATACTTCTGTTTATTGACTACTTTAGGGGAGTTACTTGATGGTGTGCAGATATTTCAAAATGAGAAAATGACAAGATAAAAAATAAGTTAAAGAAAATATAAAAAATAATTAGTTGTTTCTAGTAAACCCAGTGTCAGTAGAATAAGCAATTACATGTCCTGCTTCGCCATTAACCTGATTCACATATTTAACAAAGTCTGCAGCTAAACCAGAATTAATTGACACCACATCTAAATTAACATCCGAAGGTAAGTTAACCCTAGCATAATCAGAAGGAACACCATCAGTTACAACCAACAGGTCAGTTGCTCCACCCTCAACAGTTGACTCAATTGTAGCATACAAAGGAGTGGACCATTTTGAACAATCCAGTTCACCATCAGCTGAATCATATTTGCCATCAAAAGTGAAAACTTGAATTCCAGCAGCGTGATAATTAGCTGCCACTTCTGCTGCAACATCACACAAATCCTGACCTTTTCCTACGTCTTTGGCATTCATAGAAGTACTAGTGTCGACAATAACAGCATCATAATTTTTTTGGGTTACAAAGCTGATAATCATATTTGCATGCCGAATAGCAGGATCTTTCATAGTGTGATCAATTGTGAACCCACCCTCCTCTAAAAGAGAGTGAAATTCCATCTGCTGTTGAAACCCAGGATCTGAGCCGACATTAAAAGTAAATCGATCATCAATTTGGTAACAATGAATTTTTTGTTGATAATTTTCACAATTCCAAATACCATGAGTTGATAACATATGAGGATTATCACCATAAATTTCTTCAAATGGTTGATTGTTAACAAAGTAATTAGTAATTGGTTTTTGAAAAACAATTCTCTCTCCAGTTTTTTTGTTAAGTAGATCAAATTGTTCGTGGCTAGTAATTTTTATTTCAATTTGAGGATTTAACTGATTAACAGGCCGAGTTAAATTGAAATATTTGTCGGACCCATTATCAGAATTCATAATCCAACCATGATCAAGTAAGTTTTGCAATTTGCTAGTTCTTGGTTCTGGATCAGTAGAGCAAGCAATAGTTGGAGATAACAGACTAGCTGCAATAAGTGAAGTTAATTGTTTTCTTGTATTTTTCATTTTTTTCATCCCTGTTGTCTTTAAAAGAACAGTAGTTTATAAATCTTTTGTATTTATTGTCTCTTTGTAGTAGTTACATGCAATAAGGAAGAGAGAAGTTGACAAATACAAGCTTTTTTATAGATTCAGACGTTCCAAAAAACACCATGAATCAAGCAAATAAAGGGAGCAAAAAAGGCCAGGATAAAAAATCAAATTTAGGCCTAACTGTAACAAAAGAAGAAAACTTCAGTGAATGGTTTACACAACTTATTCAAAAATCAGAACTAATGGACTATTCCCCGGTTTCTGGTTGTTATATCTTGCGCCCAAGATCATATTTTATTTGGGAAGAAATCAGAACATTTTTGGATGCTAAGATCAAAGCAGACGGAGTTGAAAATTGTTATTTCCCGATGTTTATTCCTGAATCACTTTTGAAAAAAGAAGAAGACCATGTTGAAGGGTTCGCCCCAGAAGTTGCTTGGGTTGAAACAGGTGGACACACAAAATTGAAGGAGCGGCTTGCGATTCGTCCAACCAGTGAAACAATTATGTACGATTCTTATGCAAAATGGATTCGAAGTCACAATGATTTGCCACTTCGATTAAATCAGTGGTGTAATATTGTAAGATGGGAATTCAAACACTGCACACCATTTATTCGATTACGTGAATTCTTATGGCAAGAAGGACACACAGTTTTTGCAACGCGAACCGAAGCAGTTGATGAAGCTCACAAGATCGTAGGTTTTTATGTAGATACATTCAAAGAATTATTGGCAGTCCCACTATTAACAGGAAAAAAATCAGATAAAGAAAAATTTGCAGGAGCTGAATTCTCACTTAGTATTGAAGCACTAATGCCAGATGGAAAAGCATTGCAAGCAGGTACATCACATCACCTTGGACAAAACTTTGCAAAAGCATTTGATATTAAATTTAAAGACAAAGATGAAAAAGAAGAATTTGCATTTCAAAATAGTTGGGGAATTTCAATTAGAAGTCTTGGGACTATGATTATGACCCACTCAGATAACAAAGGATTAGTTTTGCCACCAAAGGTTGCAAAAACGCAAGTTGTGATTGTACCTTTACTTTTCAAACATGCAAAAGAGGAAGTATTGGCTGCAGCTGAAAAATTATTTGCTGAGTTGAAAGCTGCTGGCATTCGTGTGCATTTAGACTCACGTGAAAGTCATTCCCCTGGATTCAAATATAACGAATGGGAGCTTAAAGGAGTGCCTATCCGTTTGGAATTAGGTCCGCGTGATTTGGAAAATAAAAAAGTAATGATGAAAGTTCGAGATCAAGATGAGAAATCTTCTGTTTTGATGGCAGATTTGTTAACAGCTATTCCAAAAGAGTTAGAATCTATGCATGAAAGAATGTACACTAAAGCAAAAGACAATTTGGAAAGTTCAATTGTTAAGGCAAGTAGCAAAGAAGAAGTTATGGCTGCAGTTGAAGAAAAGAAAATTGCCTTAGTTCCATGGTGCGGATCATCAGAATCAGAAATTGCATTTAAAGAAGAGACAGGGATTCAATCATTGAATGCTCCGTTTGATCAAGCAGAATTACCTGCTGGAACAAAATGTTTTCTAACAGGAAATAAAGCAGTTAGATGGCACCTTTTTGGAAAGAGTTATTAAGGTGTTTTAATTTTTAATTTTTGAATAAAATGGTATTAACTGAAACAATAGAGGCAGAAATTCTAAGAGCAATAGAAGGTGCTCTTGATTCTAAAACTGCTGTTGACAGCACAGAGATTGAAGAAACAAACGAAACTGACCTTGAACAATTAGTTGATTCCATTGTTGTAGATCCAGATAGTGAAATTAGTTCTGACAACGAATTAAAAATAGATTTTTCTGACATCATGGACTATTCTAGACTTGCTGAAGAATTTCATTTCGAACAAATTCATTATGGCAGTATTGAATCTGATTATTTAGTAAGTGTTGCAGCTGAACACGAAGCTAAATACAAAGAATGGGAAGAAGCTACTGAATATTTAATGGAAGATAGCGCAACCATGGATGAAGTGGAAGCGCAAGACACTATGCAAGAAGTGATCTATGCTGCAATCTTTAATACAGCAGATGTTAGCTTCGAGAAAAGAAAAAGATTAGATACTTGGATTAAATTTAACCAAGTTGAGTTTGGTTTGTATAAAGCAGATGCCGTTGTTAGAACTGATGATGTTAATTATAATGTAAATTGATTTTTCTTAAAAAAAAGTTATTTTTTCTCATTCCATAAATCCAGCATTTCTTCTTCGCTAAAATGGAGTTTACCTGGAATCACCAAAGAATGTAGTGGTGCGCCAAAATCAAATTCTTTGATCTCCTTAAGTGGCCCTGATTTGACAATAAAATCATCGTGACCTAACCTTGCACATCCCACAACCAAAGTTTCGTCTGTAATGATCTTTTCTTTTAACCTGGACTCAATATCTTCAAGAACCTCAAGTGCTTGCAGAATAGTCATAAAGCGTGTATTAGACTCTGTTTGATCCTTGTTACCAGTTTCTTGTGCAACATTGTCAACCATAATATCAAGAAGGCAAAGAGTGTGAGCACCAATTGATTGATTGGCTTTGATTACATGATAAGGAGTTTCAAGATTTGGTACTCGATCTAAGAAAGGGATAGAAGTTGTCTTACCAAATTTGTATGGTTGCAAACCAGTGATACCAACTGCACTAAAAATTGAAGCATTATGAATTACTTGAATTTTGATATTTTGTTCTTTTGCAGTTCGATAAATTCCCATATGAGTTGTTGCCGAAACTGGATCACCGATAACTAAAAAAGCAATGTCTTTGTCTTTTGCTGATTGGATAAAATCATCCATACCTTGTTCTGACTGATTTCGGTCTGCGAGAATAATTTCTTTCCCATAAAATTCACTTAGTTCTTCAATAGTTGATGAAAGAAGAGAAGTGTAGGCCTCAAAGTAAATTTTATCACAAGATTTTACAATTTCTAGTGCTCTGACAGAGATGTCTTTTGCGCCACATAGTCCAAGGCCGATAAGGTAAAGTGTCATGTTGCTCTGAAACGATTGATTCTTTTTATGTGTTTTGGGAAAGAGAGTAGAAATCATCTTCTTTTGTTTAGAAGGCTTCGTTCGCTTCGCTCACTTGGAACGCTGCCTGACCGGGATCTGCATCTCAACTTCGCCTTAAATTCAAGGCTCAGGTCGAAAGAGATACTTTTTTGATATTCCCCCTAACTTTGGCAGCGCGTTCGCCCTTCCAAACAAAAATGAAGTGATAAATTAATTTTTAGAAATAGTTTACTTTTTCTTAGCTACTGTTTTCTTTTTAGTTGTTTTTTTCTTCTTCGTAGCTTTCTTTTTCGTTGTTGCTTTTTTCTTGGTAGTAGCTTTCTTCTTAGTAGCCTTCTTCTTCTTGCCCCACTTTTTAGTTGGAGCATTTTTAATCATTTCTTGACATTCCTCTAAGGTTAATTCCTTCGGGTCTTTATCTTTTGGAACTGTAACATTCTTGTTACCATCAGTTACATACGGACCATAACGTCCTTTTAGAACTTTGATACCTTCCTTCTCAAAAGTTTGAATATGCTTCTCTTTCTCTAATTGCTTTTTGATAGCCACAATTTCCATTGCACGTTTGAAATCAATAGTGTAAGGATCATCTTCTTTTGGAATAGACGCATAAAGCTTTGGACCGAACTGAACGTAAGGACCAAAGCGTCCGATGTTGACTTTGATATCTTCGCCTGTTTCAGGATCCTTTCCAACAATTTTTGGGAGTTGAAAAAGTGCTAATGCTTCAGTTAAATTAATGTCATCAATATTAATTGTCTGAGGAATAGCTGCGAATTTTGGAGTTTCACCAGTTTCTTCATCCTTTTTTCCAATTTGAGCAAGCGGTCCGAATTTACCAATTCGCACTAGGACTTCTTTACCGGTTTTTGGATCATTCCCAAGAATACGTTGTTTGGATGCGATGAATCTAGTCTCTTTAATATAAGTTAAAATTTCTTGACCAACTTCAGCTTCTTTCTTTTTGTAAACTACAAATAAATCATTCAATCTTTTCTTTGCGCCATCTAGAATTTTCACTTCAGTTTTTCTTCCCTGAGCTTCATCTTTGGCAGCACGAATAGTTTCCATTTCTAACTCAATATCAGCTGTTAACTTCTCATCAACAATAATTGGCGCATGTTTCTCTAAAAGTTTAACAGTTCCAATCCCAAGTTCTGTTGCAGTAATTTGCACTCCTTCAATGTAACCCCTCAGGAACAATCTGTCGAGAATGTCTGCTCTGGTTGCTTTAGTTCCAAGATTTCTCTTTTCTAATTCCTTAATGATACTTGATTGATTGTAACGTTTTGGCGGCTGAGTTTCTTTGGCTAAAGAAGTGATCTTTTCTACAGTGATAATCTCACCTTCTTTCATCTCTGGAAGTTTTACTTCTTCTAAACGAACATATGGCGCGTAGAATCTATGCCATCCAGGTTCAACTGTACGGGTTCCTTTTGTTGAAAAAAGTTCAGCTTTGACATCAAGTTCCACTGTTTGACTTTCACGAGTTGCAGCAGGTGCAAAGGTTGCGAAGAAACGTTTTACAATAAGGTCGTAAACTTTTCTCTCTCTGTCGTGCAATTCTTGATCTGGAAAAGTTCCAGTTGGATAAATTGCAGGGTGCGCAGGATCAGTTTTCTTACCATTATTTGGTTTGAGTTCTTTGTATTTTAAAAGCTCACTTGCAAGCTGTTTGTACGTTGCCTGCTTTGCAAGCATCGAGAGGATATTTTTGAAACCAAGTTTTGGATCTAATTGCTGTGAAGATGTTCTTGGATAACTAGTCCACCCATTAACGTAAAGTTTCTGAGCAATTTCTAATGTACGCTTTGGAGTGATTTTGAAAAGTTTGTAAGACTCTGTTTGTAAATTTGTTAAGTTGAAAGGATTTGGTGCTTGTTGTTTTCTTTGTGTTGTTTTTACTGAAGCAATTTTAGCAGATTTTTGACCATCTACAATTTTCATAATTCTATTCTTTTCATTCTCATCGAAAATTTTTCCCGCTTTGTGAAGCGCTTGCACTGCTTCTTTTTTATGATCACCATCTAATTGGACCTCCCAGTAAGGAACAGCTACGAATGCCTGAATTTCAAGTTCTTTGTCTGTTAGAATTTTAAGCGCTGGACCTTGAACACGACCAGTTGATAAGACTTTAAAGGAACCAGCTGCTTTTACAGCTGCTATTAAAGCACGAGAAAGATTGATACCATAAAACCAATCAAGTCGATGCCTTGTGACTCCTGCGATTGCTTGACCCCAATTTAAATGGTCAGCCCTCATTGCATAAGATTCAACTAAATCTTTTTTTACAAGCGTTGAAAACTTCATTCTACTTGCATCTTTTCTACCGCAAGCAAAACGCATAGCATTAAGACCAATAACTTCTCCTTCAACGTCGTAATCGCAAGCTACAATGATTTCATCAACTTCTTCAGCTAAGTTTTTAATCACATTAACATAATCTTTAGTGTAGTTTAGATTTTTACTCATTAAGTAAGATGCCTTCCACTCAATATCATAAACTGGATATTCATAGGTTCGTTTGCCTTTTTCAGTTAACCCATAAAGGTGCCCAACACAACTGGCAATTAGAATAGTGTCACCACCATGTTCAATTTCAATGTAATAACCACCACCTATTTTCTTCTGTTTTGGCTTACCGTCAGCTAAAGCTGCTGCAATTTTTTTAGATGAAGAAGGTTTCTCTGTAATGATTAATTTAGTCATGTTTAATTGGAAAAATAAGGATCAGTTAAAAATCTGTTGGATTTGATGAATATATCTTTGAGAAGTGAGGAGTTTGAAATAAATTAGGGAAATATTTATAAATGACTACTTGAGAGTAAGAATTATGTCGTTTTTACAATTAGATTTACAACTTGGAACATATCTGCCAAGCGCATATGGAACCTTCAGGTTATTTGGAGAGTCACCAGAAGATTTTGAAACTGTGATTGGACATTATTTCCCACAACATCTTGAACCTGGAAAAAGGATTGATCATTCTAGAGAAATTAAAGAGATTAAAAAATTTAATTTAGATGGTCATTTTGCAGACGAGAGCCAAGAAAATCCTGATTGGATTCGAATGGAGATTAGTAAGAATCTAACTTTAACAACAAAATTAGATGATCTTGGATCAGTTATGGACTACATTAGAACAGCAGATTTTCAACATCAAAAAAGAGGAAATTTGTACAAATGGAATCCAATTGATGTAGAAAATGGAAGAAAGTTATTAGCTTTTGTCCCAGAAAGAGTTCTTAATGAGTTAGTAAATTGTGATTATAGTCGCTTTGCTCAAGTAGTTGATGAATTAAGAGCACAAAGAAGACCAGCTGAGTCCCGAATATATATGGGAAGTAGTGCTGGTTGGGATTGGATTGACCCCCTTGAATAAAGTTAATCAGCCAGATATTTAAACATTAAAAATTCTCAAGTAATTAGATGGATGAAATCATTCTGTTAGAAAATAAGCGAAACAATTATAAATAACTACTGTTTAGGGACAAATATGAATTACCAGAGAGTATTTGAAGGAATTGTAGGAAAGACAATAGATGCATCAGTGATAGCAGGTGCTGGGCGTGATCAAGATGCACCAATTGTTTACATTGGCAGAGATAGAATGGATGAAGTAGTTGGAATGGTAACTGAAATGAGAGATCTTTATAGTCAAGCAGGGTCTAAAAGATTAGCAGAACATTTTAGTGGAGCAGTAGAAGAAATTTTATACGCTAGTGACCGCAATATATTAAACAGATTCAATGCAGGAGTTGATTGGTTGATAATCAACATGTGGGAAAGGCATTTTTATGATAGTAAAAATAATCAGAATTAATTACATCATCTAAATATTTAAATATCAAAAATTCTAGAATAATTGAATGAAAGGGATTGTTGAGTTAGATAATTTGTTTGAACCTGAACAAAAGAATGAATTAAAAGAAGTTCTGGAGATTAAGGAAGAATTCAAAGCTGAGACAGCAGAAGATTCTGCCAAGTTAGAAATTTCTGAATCTGAAGAAACAAAACCCACAATTAGAATTCTTTCTGAAGACATGATTAACAAGATCGCAGCAGGAGAAGTTGTGGAACGTCCAGCTTCAGTGATTAAAGAATTAATTGAAAACGCACTAGATGCAAAGGCAAACAGCATTGTTGTAGAAATTAAAAATGCTGGGAAAGAGTTGATCAAAGTTAAAGACAGTGGTCATGGAATGAGTCAAGGCGATGCCTTGCTTTCTTTGCAAAGGCATGCAACAAGTAAAATAATTACCGACGATGATTTGTATTCCATCGCAACACTGGGATTTCGAGGAGAGGCTCTCGCAAGTATTGCAGCAGTTTCAAAGTTGACCTTAACTACAAAACAGGCAGATTCACTTGAAGGGTATCGAGTTGCTTTGGAAGGGAGCTATGTTGTAGATGAAGGAATTAATGCTGCAACAACAGGAACAGTAGTTGAGATCCGAGATTTATTTTGGAATACCCCAGCACGTAAAAAATTTCTAAAAACAGATTCAGTTGAGTTGAGACATTGTATTGATATTGTAACACGTTATGCTTTGCTTCACCATGGGATTTCATTCAAGTTGATTCATAATGATAAAGTACTATTGCATGCACCAGCAACAGAAGATATGAAACAGAATATTCTACTGATTTATGGAAAACAGCTGGAGAAAGAATTGCTAGAAGTTAATTTTGAGGACAGCGAAGTTGGGATTAAAATTAGTGGATACATAGTAAAACCCTTGTCTGCTAAAAATGATAAAAGTTATCAATCATTTTTTGTAAACAAGCGTTATGTAAAAAATAAAACTCTACAACGAGCACTATATGATGCATACCATTCTTTACTCTTCGTTGGAAAACATCCACTGGCAGTTCTTTGTTTAGAACTCGATCCATCCTCAGTTGATGTGAATGTACATCCGCAAAAAACAGAGATCAAGATTGAACAGAAAGAATTAGTATATGCTGCTATGTATAAAGCAGTGAGTTCTGCACTTGAGAATAATTCATTGGTACCGACTGGAGACATTAAAAGCGAGCAGACTTTTTTAGAGGCTGATATTGCACGTCCAAAGTTACCTGATGTACCTAAATACATGTTTGAAAAAGCAGAGCAGACTGTGTTTGTGAAAGAATCTTCGGAAGGAGTAGATTATGTGTCAAATGCAGAGCCAGCAATTGAAACAAATGTTACAGAAGGACTAGTTGAATCAAAAGAAGCTGGACCAGAAGTTGCTGAACAAGTGAGCGTTGTGATCCCACAAAGTCACACTGAGTCTGCTGTGATCCCTGGATCTTTGAAACTACCAGAGATGAAAATACTTGGGCAAATTCATAAAACTTTTTTTATCGCAGAAACCCCTGGTGGAATGCTGTTAATTGACCAGCACGTTGTGCAAGAGAGAGTTTTGTATGAAAAGTTTATGACAGAATATTTGAATAAAAACGTTGCTGTGCAGAACTTGCTTGAGAGTGAGCTTGTGACATTTTCTCCAACTCAGACAGCAGTAGTTTTAGACAATTTATTCACATTGAAAACATTAGGTTTTTCAATTGAACATTTTGGTGGTAATGATTTTTCTTTATCCTCTGTTCCATCATTACTTGGAAAAGTGCAAGGAGTAGAAGTTTTGAAAGTTGTAGTTTCCGAATTAAGTAAAGGCAAAGTTACTGAATTGAATCGAATTCAAGAAGAAATTTTAACTATGATGTCATGCCGTGCATCAGTTAAAGCAGGTGATGTTCTTTCGATTCCAGAGATTACAAAGTTACTCTCTGAACTGGCTGCTTGTCGGCTCCCTTATACTTGTCCACATGGCCGTGCAATATTGATTCGAATTTCAGCTGATGAGTTAGAGAAGAAGTTTTTGCGTCATGGATGATTAAACAGAATTAATTCTTGCAAGTTTTGAGTTACACAAGAGATATTTAAATTCAGCAACGCTTTCTTCTGAAGAGATTAAGTTAGGGAATTTGAGCATTTTTGATACCTTAGTACCCGAAACATGACCAAAAGATCCGTGACCTGGACGAATATGACTATAATCGAAAGTGACCTGACCCATATCAAATAGACGAATGGATTCAGGTAACCGATCTGATTTTGGTTGATAATAAGTCAGTGTTGTGCCAAGGAGATCGAGAGTCTCTTTCTCAACTTTACGCAGACCCAATATTTGATTTGCTTGTTGTTTGTTATAATCTTTCAAAGTGGAACCAGTACGCCAAGGATTATTTTCTGCCGCTCGGACAAAAGCTGTCTTACCATCTTTGTATAAAACAGGCGCTGTGTAAAAATTTCTTCTTTTGTTGAACTCGAGTTGTTTTTGATAATTAGAAAATTTCTCAACAATATTTGCCATGATAACTTGAATTTTTCTAGGTTCCCTACGAACATGATTCTTCTCATTAACAGTGATTTGCCGATAATCCACTCTTTGAATATCATATTTACCACTAGCTTCTAAAAGATCACAGATGAATTTAGTTGCTTGAATTTTTTCGGGACGCGAGACCATTGTTATTACGTATTAGGAGTGTATTTAAAAGATTTTTGGAAAAATCCACCAGATTTAAGCTACTAGCCCAATAATCCACCCAGAATCCCATAGCTATTGAGTTCAGCTTCGCTACCCACTGGTCACTGGTCAAGTACGGCTAGCTATTATAAACCAATTCTGCTATTCTTACTATTACAATGGACCTACACCAAATACCACGGATCGGAGCTAAAACTATCTCACTCATTGAAGAGAAAATTGGCGAAAAATCATTACATTCATTCTGCAAAGAATTAGAAAATTTGCAGTTCAGTAGTTTGTTTTCAATGCAACTAGAATCAAAGGTAGAACAAGAAATCATTAAACACTGCTATGAAAAAAAGTATCAATTCAAATACAGTAGTAGCTTAATTCAAAATGCAGCAGTTAAAAAATTATTCCAAGAATTAGCA
>JABHRS010000027.1 GCA_018670085.1 archaeon
ATCATAAACTACCTTAATCTCTGGTCTTGCAAGTGCAGTTTGAATTTCTACATCACTTTTTCTCAAATACTCAGGATCAACTCCTACAAACAATGGTTTGTCTGTCATTGAATGTGCTCCGAGTTCATACAGAACAATTGGGTTCAATGTTTCTTTTGAAAACCAGAAAGAAATTGCATCTGCTTTTCGCATTTGATCATATTCCCATCTAATTTGTGTCATTGATTCTCTTGGGTCATCAATTGGAAATTGTTTTCTACGGGGGTTTAGTAAAACAACTTCTTCATCTCGTAACAAATCGCAAATATCACTCTGCCAATCATAGCAGTTGGTGATTCCTCCAGCTAAGAAGATGCTTTTCATGCTTGTATCTGTGTTCCCTTGATACTTTGTTGGCGCTTCGATGTATTCCATTTTTATTCTGTCTCCATTCAAACTTTTTCTCACTTAACGTACTTTATACACTAACTATCCCATAAAAAGAGGGCCATTTATACTTTCAAACATAAAAATTTCTCTAAGTCCATTTTTCCCTCGGATAATTCCTAATCTTTCTATATACTCATTCATTTTATTTTACCTTTTCTACCTTATACTTAGTGTGAATGCTACACTAATATATAAACCTTTCTGTCATTTTCATCATTTATGTTCAAATAAACAGAAAAAATGTCATTAGATTCAAATCAGCGGTGGTCAGGCCGGGCTACTCCTTACAACTACGCTGCAATTTTTGGCTCTGCGTTGCAAACCAAAAATGCTAGTTGTATATCAATCTCTTTATTTGATATTCCGGCAAGGGGACCCACGCGCCAATGTATTTGACAGCAATAAGGTAATATTTGATCCAAGAAATCAATTCAAAAACACATTAATCTTATCTTTAATTGTGCGATACTTCTGATATTTGAATGTATAGAGTTTAGCTGGGCGATGTGCACCTTCTCTGAATTCTCTATTTGTTTCTTTCAAAACATCAAGTTCTTTTATTCGTTTACGAAAGTTTCGTTTATCAAGTGGTTTATCTAAGACCAGTTCATACAATCTTTGAAATTGTGTTAGTGTAAAATATTGTGGCAAAATTTGCAGAGCAATGTTGGTTGTCTGCAGTCGATAACGTAACTCTTTAATTGCATTTTCAACAATCTCTTGATGATCAAATGCTAAATCTGGTAAATCATAAACACTATGCCAATCAGCTGAGCTTGCATCAGTTGTCGCATGTAATTTTTGGTCTTGGTTAATTAAAGCTAAAAATGCAATTGAAAGTACTCTTCCCCTTGGATCACGATTCACATCTCCGTAAGTTGCATACTGCCTTAAGAAAATATCTTTAACTCCAGTTTCTTCTTCTAATTCTCTTGCAGCAGCATCTTCAAGTTCTTCATCCTTTTTAACGAATCCACCAGGGAGCGCATATGCTTCTTTGAATGGGGCATATTTTCTTTTAATTAGTAGAATTTTCAAGTCATCAAAACTTACTGTGAACACCACTGCATCAACTGCAACTTGCATTAATCCAAGATCTCCCATGCACTAAGTGTAAATTTAACATGTTATAAATATGTCGCAATTTTCTAAAACATTTAATCATCTGTTTTTTCTAAGAAATTATCAAAGCTCACTCTGTCTTTCTCTTTTTCGTTTAGCAACTTCATTATCTAACCAACGTTTATACTCAAAGAAAATCCTATCACTATCAAGGCTCCCATATTGTTCTTGAATTTTCCCACTCAGAATGTGGAACTTATCATTAGCTCGAACTACAAACTCTGCTTCAAGCATATCATGGTCATCAGCTGCTATTGATACATCAACTAATGCTTGTTTACATTTTCCTCGAAGAACAATATTGTTCCAAACAGCATCCCAGTTTCCTGCAAATTCTTTAATCGAACCTGCCATTCTTTTCAAAATATCTGAGTTCCCATTTCGCAAATCATCTGTAATTTCAAGTTCATCTGTCTTTGGATTATAAACCATTAAATCAACAAAAGCTCCCTCTTTAAGTGGGTCTTCTTCCCATAATTTTCTAATCTCTGTTACTCGTAAAACTCTCTTCAACTTTTTCATCCCTGAAGCCGAACGCACAGGATTCACATTAATTATGATGTCTGTTGCTTTAAACGAAGTTCTTGGAACTCCAATATCATTTACTACTCTATCAAAAACTCCATAAGGTGATGCTGCGTGAATGGTTCCAGCTACAATGTTCGCAGCAGCTCCAACTCTCATCGCTTCAAAAAGTGCAATCGCTTCTTTTGATCGTACTTCTCCAACTATTAATGCACTATCACCTAGTCGAAGTGTAGATCGAATTCCAGTTGATGCATCCACTTCGGATCCTTTTTGTACTGAAAGTGATGATCCAACTTTCAAAGTTTCAATATTATATCCCAGTTTACGCAAACTTTCATTTGGAATTTCTAGTGTGTCTTCAATTGTTATAATCCTATATCTACGCATAATCTCAACAAGTACACTTCCAAGAAATGATGATTTCCCAGATGAACGTGTTCCTGCGATTAGCATAGTTGCGTTTCCATCAATTAGAAAACTTAACAAACCTGCACAAAGTGAGTTCATCATTCTAAATTTTGGCTGCAAATATAATGGAAAAGTCCAAGGGTGATCTCGATGACGGCGAAATGAGAATCCAATCCCAAATGGATCAAGTGGTGCGGTTACCGCTGAAACCCTGGAACTAAATCCAGTAACTTTTAGTTCAGTATCTAATATTGGATTAGCTTCATCTAGTGGACGGCCTGAAATCAAACGTAGTTTAGTTGCCCATGAATCTACTTCTTGGGTAGTTGGATAAACATTTACATAACAATCTCCATAGTCTTGATGTACAATAAATATTGGCACTTCTCCATTTGGCGAGTTGATGTTTACATCTTGTACTTTCGGATCAGACAGAAGCAATTCAATTAATCCAAACCCTACAGTATATCGTAAGAGTGCAGATGCCAGGGACTCAATTTTGCTCTCCTTTAATTTCAACTGTTTGTGCTGCGATAAATCCATTAACATATCTTTCCCTATGTTAAAAAATACTTCACGCATTCTTTCAGGATCTACAAATTCTTTTTGAGTAGGTTTATGTTCACTTAAAATTCTTTTAGCTGTATCAAGTAATTCGTATTCAGTTTCAGAGAAAGTCATCTCTGGCGGGGTGATATGATATAAAAATCTAATTGAGTCATCAAATCCAAAAATGTTTATCTCAACTTTATCATCTCCTTTTCCAAAAGAATAGCTTTCTAACAAGTTTCCATCTGCTGGGAACTCACTCTGTAATTTTGTAAACATAAAATCTGGGCGAGTACTTGGATGAAATACATAGGAGTATAATTGTCGATCCCCATGTTCATAATCTTTAAGGTGTGGGAATAATTCTCGTAGGATATGTAATGTCTCAAATTGATTAATTGCATCCATTAAAATTGCCACAAATTTTTCTTGGCTTTGTTTATGTTCAAATGAGACTATATTGTTCAATTTTATCTTTTCACGTCGCTCAAGTCTTTTCAATTCAACATAAGCTCCAAGTGGATCTTCTTTAAGTTTTTTAGAAATGATGGTTTGAAATCCAGCATAACTATTTCTAATATACTTTTCATGAATTGGATCTACAACTATGTGAGAATACTTGAACCTTTCATCTTTGCTTAATTTCCGATAAAGTGATGCTAGTTCAACCAATAATTTTACTTGAGAGTAATCATAATCATATTCTCTCTGTTGTGATAAAATAATATTTGTAATCCCACTATTTGTGAGTAGCAGGTCTATAACTTTACTCATGCATTGTTCACTGTACTCAATTGAGGGTGGGAAACTACATTTCTCTAAGTAAATTTTTAGAATTTTATGATCGCCTTCATGATATAAATCAAACTCAAAGCAATTTTTAGTATTTTCATCCATCAGTACAACTATTCTTTGTTTCTTTATTAATACTTTTCTGATCTGTTGTATGATCTAATCCAGAATTATTTGTTGATGGCAGTATTTTTCATTTTTCTAAAACCTTAGTTTTATAAATTAGCAATCTCTTCTGTTCCTTGTAGGATGGATTTTGGAAAGAAAGCAAGTGCTCCGGTTGTCAAGCAAGAGTTTGATAGTGCAAAGATGTTTACTTGGATGAAAGCACTAGAATCAAAGCTAAATTCTTTAAGACGCGAATTTGATTTGGTAAAAAACAACTCTACTCGTTCTGGTCAAGATACTAAACAAAATTTACAAAGTGTTAATCAAGAGTTAACTGATTTGCAGCACAAAACTAGTAAAATAGAAGAAAAATTAGATCTAATCATAGCCGAGTTAAAACGTACTGCAGGTTCAGAAGAACTTGATGTGTTAAAAAAATATATTGAGTTTTGGAATCCAATGGAGTTTGTCTCTCAGAAAGATTTAGAGCGTACTGTTGAGCAAAAAGTTCAGGATGCTTTGAATAAAAATAAACCCCAAATTATAAATACAAAAAAATAACTCTTAACAATAATCTTAAGAATAAAATAGGTGATAATAATGGCATTATTTCAAGCAGGAGCACAAGGTGGACATGGACATATGGATATAGACTCTGAAGTTGGGCAATTACGTATGCAAGGTTTAACTGACAATCAGATAGTGAGTGAGTTAACTGGAAAAGGTGCGAAAGAAGCTCAAGTAATTTCTAGTTTAGGTAAAATAAATGCAGGTCAAGGACCTAATATGGGTGCAAATCCAGTAGGGATGCCATCGATGCCGCCAAACATGCCACCTCCATCAAGTGCTTATGATGGTCCGTCTGGGATGTTACCTCCAGGTGCAGGTCCAGGTCCGGTGGGTCATGGAATTCCTGATTCTCCTCAAGATCTCTATGATCGAATTGAAGAAATCACTGAAGAAATGATTGATGAGAAATGGGACGATTTAATCAAAGAAGTAAGGAAGGTTGTTGAGTGGAAGAATACTGTTGATGCAAGAATGCAAAAGATGGATACTACTTTGAATAAATTAAAAGAAGATTTTAAACTTCTACATCAAGGTGTACTTGGTAAAGTTGAAGAGTATGATAAACGAATGCAAGAAGTTGGAACAGAACTAAAAGCAGTTGGTAAAGTCTTCAAAGATGTGGTGCCTGTTTTTACTGAGAATGTGAAAGAGCTTAGGAGCATCACCAGTAAGATCAAAGAAGACAAGGAATAAAATGGCATTATTTTCAGAAAGGGAATTGTTCATCATAACTATCTTTTTAGTTTCTAAGCGCAAGCGATCAGTTCACCAAGTCCTAAAAGTTAGGCTACACAAAGGAGAAGTGAGGCAGATTCATATCGGCAGGCATGGCAGATGGACTAGAAGAGGGATGATCAAGAATGAATTAAAAGAAGGTTCTGCAATCTCAACTCCAGCACAAAGAAGTGTACTCAATTTTGTACCTGACATCAGTGTCCCTCGTGATTATCTTGTTTCAGAAGATCATGCTCTGATAGAAATTTCTCCAAAAGAGATTTGGTTTCAAGATAAGGGATCAAAAAATGGTTCTAGATATCTTGAAGGAATGGAAATTGATCCAAGCAACCAAGAAATTGCCAAGCCAGGAAACAAATATCGTTTAGTTGCTCCTTGTACGTTTTTTTGTGGTTCTAGTAATAACTTTGCTGAGATCCAAATCAGAAAGTCATGGTCTATATTCTAATAATTTTAATTCTTATTTTTTTACTTTTAATTTTTTAATATTTCACTAAGAAAAATTAATTCTCCTCACCAACACATTTAAATACTCAAATTTGTTTATTAGACGTTAAAGAGGTACTTTAGATGGCAGAGACAGTTTTTCGTAACGCAATAGAATTTTTAAATGACATTGGTCTTTACGATGTAGTGCTACCATTTCTTCTAGTATTCACTTTAGTTTTTGCAATTTTAGAAAAGACTAAGATTTTAGGTATTGGTGAAGTCGATGGTCAAAAAACAACTAAGAAGAACCTTAATGCTATGACTGCATTCATTTGTGCTTTTTTAGTAATTGCATCAACTCAACTAGTTTCAATAATTAACACTGTGATTGCACATGTTGTTTTGTTATTAATCTTATCAATCTGTTTCCTATTACTTGTTGGAAGTTTTCATGGTGATGGCGAATTCACTCTTAAGGATTTTCCTGCTTGGATTCAAGGATTAATGATCATGATGTTTATTGGAATAATTGCTATCTTTTTAGATGCAATTGGATGGCTTGAAAGTATTATTGGATTATTTTACATGCTCGATGTGGCATGGGTTAGCTCATTAGTATTTTTATTATTGATAGCAGGGATGGTTGGTTTAATCATTCGTGAACCTTCAAAAAAGAAAGATTAATGGTCATTTAATGAAAACAATTAAAAAGGCTATTATGATACTTAATTTACTTAAGTTTAGAAACTGAAAATTAGAGGTGGATGGTTTTATGGCAACATTTTCAAATTTAGCAATATTATTCGAATCAATGGGTGTAGTGGATTTTCTTTTACCCTTCTTACTAGTGTTCACAATTGTGTATGCAGTAGCAAAAAAATTACCTTTATTCAAAGAAAATAAAAATTTTGCAATAGTAATAGCTCTTGTGTTATCTTTACTGTTTGTGGTACCTCACATAACTGGGAACTATCCTCTAGGTTACGATCCAGTTCAGGTAATGAATGATGCACTTCCAAGTATTTCTTTAATCTCGGTTGCAGCAATTATGTTATTATTATTAATGGGAATTTTCGGAACTGATTTTTCCAAAAAAGCAGCACCTTTTATTGCTGTAACTTCAATTGGTTTTGTTGTTTATGTATTCGGAGCATCACTTAGTTTATGGACAGGTCCATATGATATCTTTAGTTGGTGGTCGGCCGATGTGACGGAGCTCATGATCATCATGTTAATATTTGGTCTAATCGTGTGGTTTATTGTTCGTGAACCAGAGAAGACTAAAGGGAATGACTTCCTTGATAGTTTTGGAAAACTATTTGAGAAGAAATAATTTATTATTTTTTTATTTTTTATTCCCACAGGACGGTGCTAGAAATTAATTTATTAATTTGCGAGAAATTCTCTTTGAATTTCTGTACACAAAAAGTCTTTGACTTTTGAGTGTCTAAGTATTTTCCTATTCATTTTTAACAATCATTCAACAGACAACAATCAAATTAAAAACATCAACAACAATCAAAAAACAAACATACAAAAAATAAGATGGCAAGCGCACTTGATTTAGGATTATTGCAATATTTTGCAGTTATTTTTCCAACTTTACTGGTTTTTGTTCTAGTCTATGCTATTCTAGGTAAGTTTAAACTGCTTGGTGAATCAACTGCAATCAATTCTATTGTTGCAATTTGTTGTGCAATTTTAGTTTCACTTTCTGAAGGTGTTGTTTCTTTGATTGTGTTCATGGCACCTTGGTTTGTTTTTGTATTTATTCTGATCTTACTATTCTTACTGATCATGAAAACTTTTGGTACAACTGATGCTGATATTTTAAATGTTGTAACTCGTGACGCAGCTGTTACTTGGACTATTTTAGGTATTGTAATTATCATTGTTGTAGCTGGGTTTACTTTCACTTTTGGTCAAGATATTTTGGACCAGTCTCAATCAGTTGATGATGGAACAGGTAATGGTGAAGATATTGAAAATAATATTTTTCAAGTAATTTTCCACCCAAAGATTCTTGGTGTTCTAGTATTGTTTGGAATTTCTGTGATGGCAATTGGGCTTCTAACTGGAAAAACTTAGGGCACTAATAATTATTGGGTCATGGGTCTACTTCCCAAGATGATTAATCACAAAATACAAAAGATTCTTAAAGCCAAACCTCAACATTATCCTTAAGATGAAATCCATTCCAAAACAAGTTCGAAATTGGTTTAAAATCCATTTTCTAATTGACATGTTTGTAGCGTTTCCTTTATTTTTCGCACCAGTTTCTTTTCTGGCATTCTTTGGTTTTGATCCATTAGCTGTTGATCCCTCTTTATCTCGGATTGTCGCCTCTGCTTTCTTTGCAATTGGTGGAATGTCTCTTTGGATGAATACAGAGCGTTTTGAATCTTTTATTGTCATGCTCAGGTTAAAGTTAATCTGGTCGGCTTCTGCAACTTTGGGGCTTTTATGGGGTGCTTTAGAAGGTGGCCCAAGTATTCTTTGGTTCTTTGCTGCAATCTTTGGAGCATTTTTTGTCCTCTGGCAATATTGGTATAATCAAATCCAATAATCAAACTTAAATTACACAAAATGGGATTAATTTATTCTTTTTATCCTTTCTAAATTGGTCTGTACTTGTCGTAATTTTCTACCCAAACCACTTTAAAGTTACTAAATATTTAAAAAGCAGATATCTTCTGTGCATAATGGGTAATGGTTTGTATTGGTGTTTAAATGTCAGGTAATAATAACGATAAAGGTCAAAAAGGTCAAGCAGGTCATCAAATAACTGCTGCTAACTTAATTAGTGTTCCATCTGATGGTTCTGTAAACTATGTTGAAGGTCAAGATACACCGGGTGGGTCTTTAGGTGATCGTGAACTTGCTAATGTTCGTGATTTTTTTAGCAGGGTTGAACATTCTGATGATGATCAGTTGTTTGAATGTAATGATGATCGGAATGATCCTAAAAAAGGTCAATACAGTATCAATGAAGATTCACGGGCAGAACAAAAAGTTGTTTTAGCACCAGAAACATCTATGGGTACATCTCCAAAACCAGCACCTGATAATTCTGGCAGATATCTTCTACACCCTCCTGGACGATCGGTGCATTCTGTTACTGTTGCAGGAAGCAACTCTCCATCTCAAATACCTTATGATAGTTTTGGTCGTGATGATACTGATCCTGGCGATACTGATCCTGGGTTAATTGAAGCTTTCTCGAGTGAGGATTTCATGGGCGATGGAAATGATTCTGGCACTTTAGATGAAATTGTTGATGTTAGCATGGCCCTTCCTCCAATTGAAGAATCCACTACTCCTACTTTTGATCAAAACTCAACTCCTGCAGCTCCTGCATCGGCTACCTATGTTGGTATTGTCTGGGATGATAATGCTGATCTACCAGAACTACCAAATTCTTCTGATGAAGATATCTCTGATGCTAATACTGATCCTGGTGTCACTCCAACACAATCTACTCCAACTTACAGTCATGATTCAACTCCAACTCAGGTATCTTCAAATGATGGGGATTCTAGTGGTTCAAGTTTATTCCCAAGATTAATTGCTTATGGCTCATTAGCTGGAATTGGTTTAGCTATTTCAGCAACAGTTTTTAACGCTCTTTACACCAACAATTCAGGTTTATCTCTTGAACCTGCAGTCCAACAAGTACCAGAAATAACTCTTGAACATAAAGTAAATAATCAAACTTATGCTTGCGTACTTTCAGCTACTAATTCGAATAGTTCTACTGATCTAGAATCTTGCTTGGTAAAATATGTCCAAGGCAATCCAGATGAATATACTTCAAATACAGAACATTTATTATTTACTTATGATGGTTGTGACACTATCAAAGATTCAGAGTTCAAACATTTGGAAGGGGCAACTGCAGTTTACCATTTATTGTTAGCTGATGAAAAATTGCCTTTCACATTAGAATCAAGCGCTATCAATTTAATTTATCAGATGGGTATTACTCCTTGTGATGGTGAGATTCCTATAACGCATGATTAATCAAACTATACTACAAACTAAAAAATTTTTACTGAGGTACAAAAATGACATTAAGAAAATTATTCCTGGGATCCACTGCATTACTTGCAGCATCATCAATTTTACTAACTTATGATTCAGCACATGCAATCGAAGTAACTCCTGGGCCAAAGGCTAAACAAATTGCTTTGGAACAAGCATTGGAAGCACAAGCATTAGAGGCACAAGCAGCAGAGCAACAAGAGACCAAAAAAATAGAAGATCAAACTTCTCAAGATTCCAGGTTCCAAAGTCACAATCAAGATTTACTCTGGGTTGATCAAGTTGATGATACTTATGTTTTAAGGGGAAATATTACTGCAACTGAATTTCAAGCAAATGGTGTTGGTGTTGGAAATTTAATTGCAGCGCTTTATGCTCACCCTAACATTCAATTAATGGATCGCGAATCAGCAAAAGATGCAATTATCGATTCAAACCTTAAGGGTGTTGAATTCAAAGATGCTAGGTTTAAACAATTACAATCATGCCTTGAAGAACAAGTAGTCAGAAATGAAGTAAAAAATGCAGATCCTTCAAGAACAACTAATGTTTGGACATATCAAACAAATAATCTATTACTTTTTAACCCAACTGCTGGGACTGATCAGTCTCCTAGTATCACATCCCAAGTTTCATGTGAACTTGATGCTTATTTTGTTGAAGAATTAATCAGTAAAGGAGGCGCATCTTTAGATACTGTGCCAACTAACCTCCACCCATCATTTGATCAAGAAGATATGTTCTTAGCTCCAACTAGAACTTCAATTGCTCTACTTGTTTCATCTGAATCTACAGACAAATTTGCAATTGATACTGATTTGTCAAACACTGTCTCAGAATCATTCGCTGTAGGTTCAGAATACTCGGTGCTAAAAAAATCTTTAAGAACAGCAGATAATTCATTAATTAATTCTGCGTCAATTAGTATTAATGAACAACAAGCAACTTATGATTTATTTCAGCAAGTTTCAATAGGGGAAGTTCAACTTTCAAATGAAGAGACTAAGCAACTTGCAATTGATGTTTACAATGTTTTAGGTGATCAAAAGTCAGAATATTTTGTAACTGTTAAAGACATTAATTCTCAGTTAGGTGTTAAAGAAAATCTTCGTGCGGAAGCTACTGCCCTAAATGGGTTTGGTCGCCGTGAACAAAATGTAAAAAGAAAAGATGCATTCAGAACTGAGCTTGCAAACATGTACCAAACTCATCTGCAAGAATCCAACGGAACAACAGATAGCTTTAGTCTGTGGAAGAAACAAATGAGAACTAATGGTGCTAGTAGGTATGATCTAAATATGATCATCAACGAAACACCTTATTCTAAACTTGATTTGTTGTCATAATACTTGCATTATTTTTTATTTTAAAATTTTATTTTTTTCACAGAACTAACTAATTCAGCTTTTTTCGGCAAGTTTAAACTTTCTTTATCGCTCACAACAAATATTTTCTTCACATGTTCTAGCTGTTTTATCTGATCTTTAAGGTAAGATCCGCATTCTTCTATTTCCAGATCATCTACTTCTGATCCGTGTGGGCTGCATTTCACAAGCGTTGTTAAGAACACATCATCGATGTTAACATTTTGTTCTTTCATCAACTTCTTTAATTTTTTCCCAGATAAACCATCCCATATCTCTCCTAGTCTGTCAGCATGTTCATCTGGTGATTCCAAAACTACTAGGTACTTTGCTCCTTGGTCTCCAGAACCAGGGAGTGCTTGCAAGCGGTGTTTCCAAAGAATACAACGTGTACAACGTCGTACTTGCTCGCCAATTTTATTTAGGTTCATACAAATGAGAAGAAACTAGCTGCATATTAATCTTTTGTATTTAGAAATTAAGTAACAAAAATAAAAAAATAAATATTAAAAAGAAAAAAAAATTACAATATACTTCTAATGGTTTCAATGTTACTTGCAACATCTCGACCCTTAGTTGTTAACTCAAGCAACTTGAGTCTGCCTTCCTTTTTGAATTTAATCAATTCTGCTTTCTGCATTTCTTGCAAAATTTTCACCACATGTGAATAAGTGCAGTCAATTTGTTTAGCAAGAACTGATGCATAAATTTGGCTGTTGGCATTTTTTAACTCAACTAACATCATAGCTGGTTTTTCTCGAAAGAACACTTCAAATATTTGTTTGTTTAATGTCATAGACTTTTCCCTCCTACGTCGTATCCACCAACCGTCTTTTGAGTTTTATCTAATCTGAAATTTGTATCCTAACATTCATAGTGAACGCAAAAATGTTAAACACTTTTGTTGTAAACTATATTAGAAAGAAACAACATTCAAATATTGATTTCTTTCTTTATATGATACATTTTTCAGTATCAAGCATGCTTTGATAAATATCTATGTTGAAGACTATTATTTAAAGCTTTGCTTCGTATGGAGAATTATATCAATAATTGTCTTAACTTCGTCACTTATAGTCGATAAAATTCCAATGAAATATTCTCTTTGGAATATAGTTTATAGTGCAAGAGAAATAAACATAATTAAAACTTAACAAAAAACATATTCTCTAATTCCAAAATGCATATAAATCAAATGTCTTTAATCAAACAGATGGGAAGTCGTGG
>JABHRS010000028.1 GCA_018670085.1 archaeon
CTTCTGTATTTGCTGTGAACCATTTATCAAAAGGAAGTCTGCCTTGAACTCTCAGGTTAGCTAATTCAGGTAATGAGTAAACAGATCCTTCTACTCCTGCATAACTTTGTGCAGCTCGCAGAGCAGTAGGCATGTTTGAATCGTAAAATGCTTTTCCCATATGTGCTGGGTGAACAACGATTGTTTGAGCGTCTTTAATTGTAATATCCATAGTTATATCTCCAAAATACTTATAATCCCTAGAAATGGAGGTTATTTATAAATGTTCCTACTTAATAGTAATGGTGACTGCAAACTCACCTCACAGAAATCTGTTTAGGCTCTTTGATTACCTCTACACTATAGCTAATAATGAGTAAATAATCAAGCAAGCAAAAAGCATGAACCCACAAAATTTAATCGTTTGACGCCCTCTCAACTATAAATTATAGCTGCTGCATAGCTGCAGGACTTTCTCCTTGGATTTTTTAGGAGGTAAACAAAAACTTTTCTTGCCATCAACATACTTTGTATACTTAGGCAGAAGCTTTCTGGAGCAGACAAAGATCCAGTGCTCAAAATGCTTATTGAGCCACTGAACTTTCGCTACTAATTGTGATTCTTTATTTGTTCCAGTTTCTATTTCAACACCTAAGCGTAATTTCCCATGACACAGTGCAACATCAACACGCTTTCCATTGATAGATTTCTCAACTTGCATTTTTGGATGCAATTCTGCAAACAAATGTTTTGTCACAAAGTGATAATTAGATTCCTTAATCATTGCTTTGTGAAGGTAAAATCCACCGCCACAAATCTTACCATCCAATTCGATCCCACGCGCATGCTGATATCCTGCCGCAATTGCCTGCTGCTTCATTTCTGAAGTCATGTCTTTTGAACGATAAAAGTATTTTGGAAGTGGCTTGCCATCTTTTACAATAATATGTTTTAATTGAATCTTTCCTTCTTTGATACCTCTGCGAACTTCCGTATAGATGGATTTATCCTTTTCATCAATATTTGGCTGCGTATCTAAATCATGTTCTTTGTAATATTCAATTGCTTCTTTATGTGTTTCTTTCTTACGCTTACGTAAGTACAACTTTTGATTTACAGTATATTTGGCTGAACTAATAACTTTCTCAGAATACTTATGGTTAAGTGGAAGCACTTCACTGGAATTCTTAGACAACATGAATGAAATTAGTTGTTTAACTTCAAAATCGAACTTTCTTTTGGCAGCAAGCTCCTTGCTTCTTTTTTGTGATACTACCTTGATTTGTAATCTTTCTGCTGCTTTCCTTTCTTCAATTTCTGCGAACCATTTTTCTTTAAATTCATTTATTACTTCTTCATTTTCAACCAAAAGATGATTAGAAAATTTATTTATTTCAAAAAGAATCTTTTGCAACTCTTTTCTAATATCAGAAGAGATGTAAGTTGCTGGTTCAAATTTTAGTAGTTCATTTAGATTTCTTAGATTATTTTCTCTTTGTTCTTTAATCATCCTTTTTTCTCTGCTCCATTGTCTGAAAAATTTAACTATAAAGATAAGAAAAATGAATAACACAATTATAGAAATAATACCAATACCTAACCTAAGAAAAATTACATTCCAATCAACTGTGGCACTATAGATTCCCCATTTTTGCCAAAGTTTCCAAAGACCTAAGGATACAACTACAGCTACTGCGAGGATTAAAGAAACATCATTGTCAGCCATATACTAATTCATCAAAAAACTACTATAAATGTCTTGTAGCCCAATTAGGACCACAATGGCAAAAAGTTTAAGTAATTCAAGACATTTCATATAACATAACAAACGAAACAGCGAGGAGTATTACACTCGACGTAGATACCCCGGTCGGGGCTCTTTTTTTTTTCTGAATCAACCTTCAAGAACTAATTTGAAATAATCTTTAACTGCTGAAGTTTTTACACTCATTTTAACTTTGCTCGCCTAGCTTTGATCTTTGGTCTCATTGGTTCAATGAAATGTTTAGGATCAAGGAATCTTTTTGCATCAATTACGCTTGGTAGAAAGTCCAAAACCATTGCTGCGTAAGTTTCAGGAAATAATAAATTACCTTTGTTTTGTTCAACCACTTTGTCTAAAGAACCTAATTCTAATCCAGAAAGATCTTTTGTTGCAGAAATTTCAAAGTCCAAAGAATCAGGATCTACCAATGATTTTGCAAAGAAATATTGGTCAAGTAACCTTGCAAAAAATGGCTCATTATGTTTACGCAGATAATTCAAAGCATCGATCTCTGAGAGCATTGCTGCTCTTCCTTTTGTCATTCTTTCTTTCTTTCTACGAAGTCTTCGTGCTTCATTTCTATTTAAACGGTCAATTTTCCAACCGTCTGACCAGAGTGCGTTTCCAATATCCCGGACTGAATCATTAATTTGATCAATTTGACCACTCAACTTTCGTAGATAATCTACTCTTTGCTCTTTTGTACTAAAATATTCAGGTCCATCTGGTTGACACCATTCATATAAGACTCTGGCAATTAATTTTTTAGGACTAATTTTATCAATTAAACCACTAGAGATATCAATTCCTTGCGATTTTGTGAACTCAACCATGATCTCTCGAACTTTGGGATGCGCTTTTGCAAGAGGCCCGAACCTTGGACGTTTCATCACGTCACAAAATGGTTTTAAACCACGGCGTAATTTATACAAATCATTCAAACTAACTGTTGCAAGCTTTTCTTCACCAATTAATGTTCGCCATTGCTCCACTTTTGCAAACGAAAGATCAATCTGTTTTTCAAGAGTCCTCCCTTCATCGTCCATTTTGTGATGCATTGTAATTGCTCTATCACTGAGACATGGGACTGATTGATAAATTCTAAATGAAACTGTGTTGCTTTCTTCAGTGTAGAAAACTTTGTGATCACAATATTTAACTCCTTCGACATCAACAGACGAATACGGTTTTTGTCCAGCAATTATCATATCCAAAGACTCGGCTGGATCTCTAAGTGTTTGCATCATTTCTGCAAATGCTTCTTCTGTGATTAAATTTTTCTCATCAAATTCACGACGTTTATAACTAGATCCATTAGTTTTACCGATGATTAGATGTCCTTCTTCTTCTTCGATTATTGGACCGAATATTTGGTAAAATGCATCAACTAAGTATGGTTGTTTCCTGCCAACATCTACAATTAAGGAAAAGTGAGCTGCAGGATCTTTTTTACTAGAAGTATTATTTTTACTTTTGATATCACGAAATCCTTTGAACTGAACTATCTGTGGATTATAACCTAACTCCCTGGCAATGGTGTACATAGTTGGTATTAGTGTGGTACAATTGTATCCTCCAACTTTAAGAGGTTCAGCTTCGTGCCCATAATGCACATAATTTCCTGTTCGTAAACTTTCTGTAAAAGAATACATACCAGAACTACCATAAACTGAAGAATACTTTGCAAAAAGTCCAATTGTGGATTTAATGTCGGTGTCTTGGCGTACTCTAACTAAATGATCTCTTAAGTATTCAGTTAATTCTGGTGGAAATCCTTTTGCCATTTTTTTCATTTTTCATCCTAGTACCACCTCAAATTAAAAAAGATGCTCAGAAACGAAGGGTTTCTGGCACCGCTCTGCGGAAAGAAAAAAAATAAATTAAATTAAATTAAAACAAACTTGTTAATGTCCTATTACCTTTACCACTACGAATTGAGCCTGCAGCAACTGGTTTTGCAGGAAGTTCTGGAACGTTGAAATCTGCTCGAACTATAACTGATAATAAGTCAACGTCGTAATCTTTACCTAACTTTGCATCATCCAATGCTGATTGCAAAGCCACATTATAATCAGAACTTTCTTCACCCTCGATCTCACCAGATGGTAAATCGAATACGCAACGGTATAAAAATTCCTCTGGGCTGCCTGTTGCACCAACTTTTTTTGCCTCGTCATACATGTCTTCTGATGCAAAATCTTGATTTGTTCCTATTCCTACAATATATGCCATTTTCTTATTTTCTCCTGATTTTTAGTAATGGTACTACTTCACTAGAGTAATACTTTTAAAGCTTTTGTAATCTGAGGTATAAATGGAAGATCTACAAACCAGAGTTTCAAATTTATACGATTTTGTCCGCTCAGATTTATACCTCTGTCAAGATGATTTGGCATTAGGGTCAAAATCATACAATTCTACACTGCTTTTTGCACTTTTAACTCAATTAAACCGAGGAAAAATGTTAATCTTTGGTGAATATGGTGGTGGAAAAACAACTTCCGCAGAATACATCCACTCACTTTGTAACTCGATGCCACTTGATTTAATGCGAAGAGTTGTTCTACGTGGAGACCCACAACGAGTAAGGGAAACCATGATTGGGAGACCACATTATGGAAAACTGCACGGCGAAGAAGAAGTTGCTATTTGGAAACAATTTGTTCTAGTTGGACCAAAAACAATTGATGAATTTAACAGAATTGTGGAAGGGAATCAATCAATAGTTCTCGATGGAGTTGATCGAGGAATTTGGGAATGTATGGATCAATTTATTGAAACTGGACCACAACCATTTTTTGCAACATGTAACTATGCCGATGATGGAAACTTTGCATTAATTCCACCAATGCTTGATCGATTTCATATCGCAGTAGAATCAGCTTACTGCGGTGTTGCTGAGGATGACGCTATTAGTAATGATTTTCACAATGATAAAGATGCGAAATTACTACGTCCAGATTTAATGATTAAAGCAACTGAATTATTTCAAAATGCTGGCTCTTACAATTTAATTAAAGAAGGCCTAGAAAAAATTGCAACAGAGTACAGAAGTCATTTAGATTCAGAAAATATTCCTTCATTGACAGTTGCAGAAAGAGAGAGGGCAGGACAAGAAATTTCCAAAATGCCACTCTCAAAAAGCGCACATACTTATTTTTTATTCTTAGCGGCTGAATTGAATGTGAGTGCAAAAAGAGGGATGAAACGTTCAACAGATCGACCAACGAATGAAAATGGAAATTATTTAGAAGCTTGTTTTAGAGGATCTGGAAGTCGTAGAGTAACAAGAGCAATTAAACAATACGCAAGATCAATGGCTTGGTTCCAAGGAAAAAAAGAAGTTAGTATGGAACACATGATGAGTGTTGCACCTTATGCACTTTGGCACAGACTAAAATGGGAAGGAAAAGTTAAAAGCAGCTTCAATGAATCAGAACGTCGTGATCCACTCGATTTACATATTGCAAAAGTACTCTGTAATGGAGGAACACAGAATTTTCCTGGAATTAAAAAAAGAGCATTAGACAGCGCACCCAATTATGAAAATCTTTGTAGGTTAGTAGTTACTGGAAAAATGCAAGAAGCAAGACAACTTGCTCTTGAATGTTCAGAAGAAGGTAAAGGGCACCCAATTTTTATTGATGCCACCAGATCACTTGGAAGAGTACCATCACAGCATTTCTTACGCTTAGCAAAAGTTATTGCAGGAGATGGAGTTGTTGCAACAGGAACTGATCTGCCTTCAGAACCTATTGCAAAACCTGGGCCTGTAACTGGTTACATTGCAGGAGGGAGTTATGTCTCAGCACTGTTAAACTTAAGATCACAAAGAGGATCAGAACTTCCAATGCCATATCACAACGCAGGAGATGGACTACTTAGACCATTAACAGGAGCTGAATCAATTAGATATTTATTAGAACATCATGAAGCTAATCCATCTGATGCATCGAAATTTTTACAAAAAGGATTTGATAGTTGTTCTGCTTTGGTTGTAGACAGAGCAAATAGAGAATACAAAGTTATTACTTGTGCAAAAGAATTATTTACCGGAAATGTAAATGGACAAATTGGAGTACGGTTTGCAGATTTTGATGTAGCACCGATAGGTTATGATAATGGAAAATACAATCAGAGTCTTAGTCAAAGCGAAGCAGAAAGTCACCCAGGATGGAGACAGTTTTTTGAAGGCGATGAAGACCTTCATAAAAAATTCACAGAACTTGTTTACAGCAGATCAGGTGATCGCAGAAGCAGTGGTTCAGAAATGTCATTCATAATTCCTCCTGGAAGTGAAAGCACACCAATGATGTTTCCAATATATGTTCAAGGTTTAAGAAATGGATCTAGATTATCTGGAGTTAATGGGAGTAACGTTAAAACAAGTTTTCTTCTTTTAGGTAAACAGGAGTAAATAATGAATTTAGATTTAGAACAAGTATTAGAAGATGCTTGGGATAAAGTTAGAGAAAAGTTTCATTATCCAGCACTCCCATTCCCAAGACTAGCTCCGATTAATAATGCTGAATTTAAGTTTAGTAATTTACAAGTTACTTTATGTCCAAATCTATTGGAGGGATTCACAGAACATGGAATTACTCTTGAAGAGGCAACTGAAGGAATTCTCGCTCATGAAATTACACACTACATGCGCTTTCCAGGTTCCATTCTTAGATCTTTGAGATTAGTAAAACAAGCAATAACACAAGTTGATCAAGAAAAAGCAGCAGAATTTGTAAGATTGTTTGATGAAGTTAGAACAAACATTTACACATTTTCAGAATACGGACATAGCAAAACTCCACAAATGCGACATTCAATGCTACCAATTCAACATCCTTATGAGAATTTATTGAACGGAGTATATCAACTGCGTTGGGATTATGATATGGGGATGAAATTTTCTGAAGAAGAAGAAAAAATTGTTTATGACATTAACAAGTTGGATTTATTAAATCGGAAAAGAGAGGTTGAAGTTTTTGAAGAGTTTGTAAACATCCTTAAAGATTATGAGCCAAAAGAAGATGAAGATAAGAAAGATGATGAAAAATGTGAAGGAGGAGGAGGTTCAGGTGGAAAAGGGATGTTGGAGAGAATGATGGAGGCTGTTAAGGGAATACTGAGCGAGGCTTTGGGTGGTGGTGAAAAAAATGATCCAGAAAGTGATCAAAAAGTAGATCCAACTCAAGGACCACCACCACCGGGACCTGGGATGTACTCCGAAGATCAGATTAAAGAAGGAAAAGCAATTTTTGCAAAAGAGTGCGAGACCCCTGATGAGTATGAAAACATAATTCGAATTTTACTTGGTGAAAATGAAGAAAAACCAACTGGGAAAAAAGGTGAAGGAGAAGGAGTAGTTCCAGGTGGAAATTCTGCTGGAACTAGTCGAGAAAATTTTACTACTGCATTAAATGTTTACACAGCACTTGCCAGAAACTTTTCAATTCCAATAAAAGAGAAAGCAAAAGAAATGGGTAGTGGACAATTCCCATCTTCACAAACTGAGTTTAGTATTGGAGACCCAATCAGTTCACTGAACCCTTACGCAACACCAGGGATTTATCCAGGACTAAGTGTTAGAATGGTTTACAAAGGTCAAAGGACTTTTTCAGGATCCAGTGATACACCTGATTGTATTTTAGTTATAGATAATTCTGGGAGTATGACTGATCCAAACAGATTAGTTTCTCTTGCAACGCTGACTACGACCGTAATTGCAAATGCGTATCTTGCAAACGGTTCCCAAGTTGCAGGGTACAGTTTTGGAGGAGGAAACCATGTTTTACCTTTCACTTCGAACAGAGAAGATATTCATAGATCCGCTCGTAGATATACTGGAGGTGGGACTATATTCAATAGCAGCTATGTTGAAGCATTAATTGAAGGTAGAAGTTCTGTTGATATTGCAGTACTCTCAGATATGGATATTGATAACTTAAGTCATTTTGTTTCTTATATATCAGAATTACCTCAAACAAATAGAATCCATTTATTATCTATCAAAGATAACCGGTGCTATGATGACCAGTACCGTAGGAGCTTGAACCATAGGTTTGAGAATAACCCAAATGTGGTTGTGAGGTTAATTGAATCGCAAGATGATATTGGTTCTGTTACGATGGGAGATTTGTCGGAATCTTTTGGGATGTAATGTTTTGGTTTCTTTCTTTATTTTTGTTGAGAGGTATTCTTTTTGTACAGTTATGTTTATTCTTTTGATCTGGTCATGATAAAAGAAGAGTTCCATTGCAGAGAAGGGATATTTGCACATGATCTAAAATTTAAACCAAGAAGACATAGTGCCCTTGATATAGTTAAATCAGGGAATCTTGAGCGCATGTCAAAAGACATACATTTTTTGGCTTGACTTGATGAAAATACAATTGCAGAATATTCCTTAAGTAAGTTGGTATCATCTTCAGAAGCTGCAAGCCATGCAGGATGTTCAGTCACCTCAGCTTTAGTCAAATTTTCAAAATATACTCCTTTGTTTCTATCCAATTCAGGTGCATTGATTGATTCGTAATCAATGTAGAGACCCTCCAAAGTGTAGTCTTTTGAAATTTCAACTAGGTTTTTTGAAACAGGCAATATCTTAAATTTAGAAGATCTTTCTTTACGCACTACAGCAGTACAAGTATCTTTGTAGCCCGAGTGAAATAGAGATAATCTTGCCTCCATACTTCTGTTTGTACCATCAGTATTTTCCAATCTGTTATAATCATCAACCATAACTTGCATGTTCTCTTTGAAAGATAATGGTCGATAAACTATAGCTCTGTTATCTCTTCTGAACATTGGCTGAGTAGAATTTGGATCTAACATGGATGCTATTCTTAATGTGTGAACACCTGCACCATAAATTGGCGCTTGATGCATTAGGTGATATACACCAGGACCTGAGTCTGCAGAAACTGGGTCTGCTTGTCTTATGTAAGGATTACCTTCTAACGTAGATGGATCTACGGCTGCGTGTCTCCATGGGTTCTTGTGTTTGTTGTTTGCACCTAAGAAATAAAACAAGCATACTCTCCCTTACATTCGTCGAGAACCTTCCTTGGAAAAGCAGTACCTTCTGATTGAAAATGAACAATTGCAGTCATCAAATCTTGCCTTGCTTCAAGACGCGTTTGAATTGCAGTTGCAACTTCAGTTGCAGCAAGGTAAGGATTACCAACATGAAACTCACGGACTCTTGAAGAATTGTTTAACATCCCAGAATAAGCACCAACAATCTTGAAACTCTCAGTTACACTTTCAAGAACTTTAGGATTTGCCTTATCATCTTTAGCTTTAGCATACTCACGAAGTCCACGAGCAAAAGACACAACAGTCATTGCAGTTCGAACTGAAGCTGGAGAAACTACGCGATACATTAATTTGTCATCGTCATCCTTACCAAAATTTTTTTCTTCAGCAATTGAAGGCCAAACTTCTTTCATTGCACGTTTACTATTATTCCCACTTTCCGATGGAACATAATCTAAACCTAAAACTAAATATCTAAAAAGTAATAACTCTTGGCCCAATTCTTGCGGGTTTGGAGTGTAAGATTTCTGCGCAAGATGTGCATACGCTGACGCAAATTGATCCGTATTATCAACTGCACCGTCATGATCTTTCAAACGAATTTCAGCACCACTACCCATAAGAATAGCATCTAAATCGCTCCCTTGTAAAACAAAATTGTCAACATCAATCATTAAATGACTTCTGTTTTTTAATGCAGCATCCATAGACACAGTTCCAGTATATTTACCGTTACCAATGTTTGCAGTCCAAACACCAACACTGTATCGAACATTTCGCTGCCAAGTATCTCCACCAAAACCACTAAAAGTTTCTAACCTCTCTCCACCAAGAGAATAATTAACTCCATCAATTTCAATAAAACCTTCAAAAATATTAAAGAATTGATTCTGAACAGCTTCAACACAACGATTAATTTCTTCAACAGCTACTAAAGGCTTTCCGATACTTGCAGTAACATTAGATAATTCTCTTTGAGCAACTCGACCACCAGACTGCATAGCATCATTAAGCTTTGCAAAATTCAACTCACGATATAATGACTTGATGTCAAGATCATTTCGACCAAGCACCCGGTCAGCATTGTTACCATATAGCCCTGCAATATCAGCAACTAATTGGGATTTTCCTTCACCAGAACCACCAAGCAGACCAATGTTTAGACGGCAAGCAAGACCAGTTTTGATAACATCCCAGAGGGTAAAATCTACGCCCCCAACTTTGGAGACCACAGTAGAATTTCGATAAGTATTCGCGTCAAGTGAAGCAATTTTGATTAAAGGATTTATATTTGGAACCATATTGTCTGCAAAAAGACAACTCATTTATAAATTGTTCGGTGAATAGTTACTAAGTAGTAGTTACTCTCGGCCAAAGGAGAGTTTTGAGAGTAGTTAGAATAAATGGAAAAATTACTAGAAAACTCAACATTCTCCTTCTACATAATCACTAACAAAGGAGTTTGTACAGGCAAAACAGTAATTATCAAAGGTTTCATAGACTGGATCACAAGGAGTTGTGACACATTGGACATTGACAGTAGCACAAACAGGCGAAAATATCTCAATACATCCATCAACATCTCTTTGCTCGAAAGTACATTCAGTGATGTCGTTTTGAACAAGTTCGAAATTTTCATCACAATGCAAAGCAGGAGTTTCTTTTACAGATTTCATCTCCATAATTGGATCAACACATAATGCTGGAGTGATACCTGCTTCACTGCAACCAAAACAACCATAGGACCCTTCTGTTTCATGTTGCCTAAGTTCGATGGAATCTGTATCCCAAGAGTTGACAATTATTTCAGTGAAAGAGTTACCAGTTGTAGCGTCGCGGCATTGCCTTGGATAACTTTCCATTGCTGGATTTCCAGCTGCAATGCATTCAGTAAAGTTAGTTATCTGAGTTGTTTGTGTGCAAGAAGATAAGACTAACGCAGTTAATGAAACTAATAGGAGCACAATGATTGTTTTTTTCATAAAGTGTGGAAATAGGAGCTAGTATATAAATTTTGATTGAATAATGCACAATCACCTACCATAAACCAAAGTCTCTGGATGAAAAGCATACCAAGCAAAAAAGAAATCACGCTCCTTCACAACTTCATTCCCATCTTGGTCTGTGATAGACACAAGTCCCACACTATCTCTTTCAATAGTTAGTGTAGTGGAACCAATAGTATCAGTGATAGAATTATCTAAAATTAAATCATCTTCTAAATAAGCCTTGTAAACTCCTTCAACATAAACACCAAAAGTTACAGTCTTTGGATGAATAGAATCATCTTCGTTGTCAACTGGAAAAAATAATAAAGAACTTTCATAATAACTGCCATAAGGATCATTACCATAGTTACGATCCATACCAGTGTCTTGACTTAAAACTTCAGCGTCAGTATGCGCCAATTTGTAATCACGCCAAACAACAGTATCAATTGAAATATCTGTTAACTCTTGTCCTACAAGGTCACCAACAATTGCTTTTCCATCAATTTGCTGCCAGTAAGTATCAGTAAGATCATCATACATTACCAAGTTAGAATTGTAAAGTTTTCCAGAGGTTCCAAACTCAGCCACTACTGATTCACCATCAATTGTTAATGTTCTCTCGTATGCAATCCCAGAACCACAAAGAGGACAATAAGTGATTGCCAAAGGAATGCCAGCTACAACGTCGTTGGCAATTTCATGCCAAACCAAAATTTGCAGAGGATAAACTCGTTTTTCACCTTTGTAGTGTAGAGCCAGAACCAACTCATCTTCATCAATCCACTCATCTGCTTCAAAGACATCAACAAAATGAATGTTCTCATCGCTAAGTGCTGGAATTCCACGATCAACACCGATGCCACCTTTAGTTGGCCCACCTGAAAAAATGTCATCAGGGTTTACTAGATAAGCAGTGCCGTCATCTGTGTATTGAATTTCAACTGCGATAGCTGAGATGGAACTTGAATCTTCATCTTCAATGTCATCTGTTATTTCTGGATCAACTGGGTCTTCAGTGTCAATTGGATCATCTGTTATTTCTTCAACTGGAGAACAAGAAACGACTAACATCAAAGTTGCAATGATTGTGATTAATACATAAATTGAATTTTTTAGTTCCATTTTTTCACCTATGACTTAAAATATTTTGAATACAAAAAACAAATAATACAACGCAATTGCCATCATTAAAACACCAGCAGTTCTGTTGATAATGGTTTTATGATTAGTTAAAAAACCAATAACTTGCCTTGAGTATTGTGCTGAGACTAAACTTAAAATTAACAATGGTAGCGCCATCCCCACAGCAAAGGCTAAAAATCCTAACAGATTCTGAATGAATGAAGTTACTGATGTTGAAAGCGCAAAAAGAATTACAAGTGATGCTGGATTACAAGGAAGTACAATGATTCCAAAGAAAATTCCAAAAAGTAATGAAGTCAGATAAGGATTCTTAACTTTTGGACTTTGAATTTGAGGAAGATATTTTGAGATTTCAATGTCTGCGATTAAGATGATTGAAATGATTGCTAAAAGTATGAAAGCAATCGGAGAGATATAGCTTGTAACAGTAGTTAATGATATTTGTAGAAGCTTTGTGAAAAGTAATCCAACAATGAAAAGTGAAAGAATAATTCCTGCTGTCACCAAAAGTGCTAATTGAATTAAAAGTTTTTTAGGATTTGATTCTAAAGAAAGAGATTTATCCTTGGATTTTCTTTCTTGGACTTGGCTTGCAAGATATGCTAAGAATCCAGGATAAAGTGGGAGGACACAAACTGCACCAAGTGGAGCAAATACTCCTGCTAAGAAACTAAGCCAAATGTTTGTTAGTGCTGCCATGTTTATGTTATTTTTTTTTATCTGTAAGATTGTTCAGTAAGGCTTCACTTTGACTTTGTCAAAGTTCGGAACGCTGCCGGACTGGGATCCACCTCTCAACTTCGCGTACGCTCAGGTCGAATGTGCAGTGTAATTGTCTGCCCTGTATTTTGGCAGCGCGTTCGCCCTTACTGAACCATTAGTTGCATGATTCCAAGGCCTCTTTTAATTCATCAACTTTCTTCAAACCATTATCAAGTAATTCATGACTCCCATCAGCACAGATTAAAATTACTGGGGCTTGCGGAGCACTAGCGATTGTGATTCCAAAAGTATCAATTAACTTGTTTGTAAGATCAGTTGGTGAAATTGCATAATACCAGTCAAAACCGTTCTCAGTTGCATGATCAATTATAATCTCTGCATCTTCATTTGGATCAACGTTTAAACTGATTGAGATAAAAGTGTCGCCAACCTCATCATGAAGTTCCTTGATCTCTTGCTGTTGTTTGGTACAAGTTGGACACCAAACGGCAAAAGTTTCTAAGAGAATTGCTTTATTGGTTTCATCGCGTAATCCTTTGATTGTAAAAGTAGAGTCAGTTAAAAGAGAAGTGAGTTCTTGATTTTGCCAATAAGCAGCTAATATTTCTGTAACTGTTTGCTCAGTTCCAATTTCTGCACTTACATCTGATTCTTCTAATTCTCTTGCTATTTTTTCAGCAAATGTTTCTTCTTCTTCGGTTTCAGCAGTTTCAGTGTCAGAGTTATCTTCAACTTCAACTGTGTTTTCAGAATCGATTGTATCAACTGTAGCAGTGCAACTTGAAAACAAGATTAAAGAACAAATAATTGTAAATATCAAAATTGATTTTTTGTTTATCATGATTAAAAAGAAAATTTTATGCTTTAATATAGTTTCGATTTCTAGAGGATCACTTATGTTTAGGTTTTTTTCTATTCAAAGATTTTTTACTAGTTTTCCTTTGTGGTTTTTTGGGTTCTGCTTTTTTTTGACTCTTAGCCTTCTTAGATTTTGTTGTCCGAGGTTTTCTTGGTGGGAGACTAAATTCCTCCTTTGAGACAATAACTGCTTTAGACTTAGGGAGGAATAACTTTTGCTCTATGCGGATTGAACTATTGTACACCCTGTGTAATGACTTTGCAACATACAAAATATGTTTCTCACCATTGTATTTTTCCTGTTCTAAACGTTTAGTTAAAGATCTCAATCTCTTTAAATCAACTGCAACATCAATTAGTTGTCTGCGAATAAGTTTATAATCTGACTTTAAAATCCGCCTAGTCTTAGGGTTTTTCTTACGACTAAATCTTCTCTTTATTGTAGAAGAGAGTTTGACTTTACCTCTGCTGAGAGGGTTTAATGATGACAAAATTTTATTCCTAGTAGTTGTTTTTGATGAATCAGTGGAATATCCATTAGAGGGATCACTGGATGAAGGAGATAACTTAAACATACGTTTGATGAACCCAGGAGATTTTTCTCTTTGAGTTTTGACTTGTGATCTTAAGGACAAACTACTCTGTGGCTCTGACCTTACTGGTTGTGATCTTACTGATTGTGACCTTACTGCTTGTGACTTTACTGATTGTGACTTTACTGATTGTGACTTTACTGATTGTGACTTGGATTTAGATAGCCCAACTAATTCAGATAATTTCTTAAGAGGTGGCCCAGGTAAATCATGCTGAGAAGATTTTCTGCTTATTGGTTGATTATTCTCAACTAAAACTTGCCTTTTGATTGAATTTTGTTTTTTAATAAAAGCGCGCCTCTTAAACAAAGCTTGTCTGATAGAGTAATTTTTCTTCAAAGAAGAATACCCTTGTTTAATCTCTATGAATAAATTAACAAACGCTCTTTTACAAATCCTAAATATTAAAGCAATCAAACTAAACACGAACAATCTCTTATGTTTATTCTTATGATAGGCATGTTTTGCACTTTTCTTCATTCGACTGAGAAATACCTTATGTTTATCATACAGATCAAACTCATACTCACTTGGTTCATAATATTCTTCCAAATGTTCAATTTTAGTATGAGCCTTAAACAGTTCACGCAAAGTAACCAAGATGATTAAAAGCATAATTAGGAATGCGATCACCCAATATTTGTGTGAAAGCAAGAAGGTGATATTCTCTGCTAAAAGATCAATTGTGATTTCGACACCATCGTTTTCAATATACACAGTTCGGAAAGATTCAGCAGAATAAGCACCGTAGCCAACCTCAACATAAAACTGATAAGATCCAGTTAAAACATCACGTGGGATGAAAATTTTTGCTGATTCTGTTTTCTCCTCATAAGAACCCAAAAAGATAACATCTTGCCCTGAACTGATAACTTCATTTGCATCATCTCTTAGATAAAAGTTAATGGTCACATCATCGTTGATATCTGCCATTCCAATCATGTAATAAGTAAATTCTAACTCATTACCATCAATTGGAGATTCAACTTCCAAGATTTTTACATCAAATACTTTCACACATTCGCTGTTATAACAAACTTCATCAGCTGCACAGTGATCACTAGAGCTACATCCAGAATCAAATAGATTCGCTATGTCGTCAGCGATCTCTGAGATGTTTAATACATCACTAATTCCTGCACCAGTGATTGCGCCTGCTCCGCCGCCGCCACCGCCGCCACCACCAGATGATTCTGAAGCACTAGGAGAACTCGGTTCTGCAGCAGCAGCTTGTGTTCCCTTAACTGCTGAATATTCTAAATTATCAATCTTGAACCTGCTACCTTCATCAGTACAAGTAATACCATCACTAGTTACACCAGTATTGTTCCCGATACAAGAGGTGAAATCTGTTTCGTTATCGCCATCACAACCAGAACTCACTTCTGAAATAGAACTGACTTCAGCATCTTTCACACAAAGAGTGATAAAACTATTATCTTCAACAAAAAGAGTTTTATTATCTTGCAATTGTCCGGAAAGGTTCACAACCAAGGAAGTAGAAGTTTTGATAAAAGTAATGTTGCTCAAATCAAAAACATCCTGAGTAAAATTATGTGAAAAGTTCATAAAAATATCAGAGTCATCATAAAAGACAAATTCTTGTGTTCCATCAAAAGTCCCATTAGAGTTGTTACCACCAACAGTGATGTTAAGATCAGTTAAACCAGTTGTTGTAACATTCTCTTCATAGTGCAATAAATTGTCCCTCACATCTTCAAACCCATCTTCATCAACATCAATTAATCTAGTAAAAGTAATCGAAGAACTGTTTAGATTTCCAGCACTATCGTTAGCCCAGACAGTTATGTTATGTTGACCAAGACTCCAGACCAAATTTGAAAGATTGCCACAGTTTGAAAGTGTAGTGTTTAAGAGCATTGAATCATTACTATACCAGCAAGTTGCTAGATGAATATCTGAAACATCAAAATTTACATCAAGACTGATGACAGTTGTGTTAGTAGAGTTTACAACTGAGCTGATATTGATTGCAGGACTTCTTGTATCAATTGTAATTGCCCGAGTATCAGTAGATGCAAGATTTGATGCAGTATCATTAGCAGTCGCGTTGATGAGATAGTCTCCATCAAGTAAGTTAGTAAAATTAAACGCAGGGTTATTGGTATTTTGGGAACTAGAGTTTTGCAGCCCAGTGCTGTTAAACAGATACAAAGTAATATTCTCTAAGTTAGTATCAGAGGCGTTAACGTTGAGGTAAACCCAATTGGTTGATCTATTACTAGAATTTGTAGTTGGATCAATAAATGAAATAATAGGATCAGTTGTATCTGGAGTTCCAGTCACATTTATCTCCCACACATCAGTTTGGTTTGTATTGCCTGCACTATCATTTACATACCAAGTCCAATTAAAAATCCCAATTGCAATACTAGAATTTGTTACTGAAACTTCTTGCCCGGAGATGAAACTTGCAGCAGAGTAATTATGCCAAACAGATCCATTGTACAAACTAAAGATATAACTGTCTGTGGAACTGTCGTTAAAAGTCACATTAAATACTACTGTCTCACCTGAGGAAACAGCGACAGAAATATTTGTCCCATTGTTACTCCAACTAGGAGCTTTAGTATCTATTGTGAAAGTAACACTAGTTGCATTTTGATTTGAAACAGAATCGTTCGCCCAAATTGTAACATTGTGTTCTCCTTCACTCCAAGTTACACCAGTGATGTCTGCACAGGATCCGAGAGTTGTGTTAACTGACATGCTGTCATTACTATACCAGCAAGTCGCAAGATCATTATCACTCACAGTATAATTAACATTGAGTGAGGGATTGGAAGTGTTAGTAGTATTGACTGGGGAATCTAAAGTCAAACTAGGATTAGTTAGATCAATTGTGAAATTAAGATCAGTTTGAGCAATGTTTCCTGCAGTATCATTAACCCAGAAAGTTATATTGTGCTGGCCTTCCTCCCAAGTAACACCAGTAATATTTGAACATCCACTTAAAGTAGTATTGACTATTTGACTATCAAGATTATACCAACAAGATGCAAGATTGGTGTCAATTGCAGAATAGTTTACATTTAACTCAGTGTTTGAAGAGCTAGAACTGTTTGTTGGAAACTCCACTGCAATAGTTGGAGCTGTTGTGTCAATTGTAAAAGTCACATCCACTGTAGCTAAATTACCACTAGTATCATTCGCCCAGATACTAATATTATGTTCTGTTTCTGACCAAGTAATATCTGTGATGTTTGCACAGCTGCCAAGAGTTGTGTTAGTTAACATAGAATCATTACTATACCAACAAGAGTCCAAATAATCATCAGCTACATTGTAAGTCACATTCAAACCAGTTACAGTTGTATGAGTAGAGTTAACTGGATCAGCCAGAGTGAGATTAGGTTCAGTTAGATCAAGCACGACGATTGAAAAAGTGATGTCACCATTGTTCTCATTACCAGCACTATCATTAGCCCAAATAGTCACATTGTGCTCACCATTACTCCAAGTTACGTCAGTGATATTTGCACAGCTTGCAAGAGTTGTGTTGACTGACATACTATCATTACTATACCAACAGCTTGCGAGGTTAGTATCATTAATTGAATGAGTGATATCCAAACCAACGTTGGTAGTTGAAGAAGTATTTGACGGGCTTAAAATACTGACAATTGGACCAGAGATGTCAACTGTGAAGGTTAGCTCATCATGGTTTTCATTCCCACTAGTATCATTTACCCAAACTCTAACATTGTGAACTCCTTCTGACCAGTTTACACTAGTGATGTTTGAACAACCTGCAAGAGTAATGTTTGAGAGCATGGAATCATTACTATACCAACAAGATGCAATGTTAGTGTCGAATGAGGTATAGTTTAGATGAATTGTAGAGTTGGAGATGAAACTAATATTCTCAGGACTGTCAAAACTGATTGTTGGAGTTGTAATATCTAGATTAAAGGTGATATCACTATTGTTTATATTCCCAGCAGTATCGTTCGCCCAGATTGTAATATTGTGCTGACCTTCTGACCAGCTTACGCTAGTGATGTTGGCACAAGATGCAAGAGTAGTATTTGTTAGCATGGAATCATTACTATACCAACAAGATTCTAAGTTAGAATCTGCTGCGTCAAAAGTTAGACTTAGTGAAGAGTTAACATGGTTGGAGTTATTGTTTGGAGTTGCAATTGAAATTGAAGGCGCACTAAGGTCAATTGTAAATGTCACATCAGCTGTATTAATATTTCCAACACTATCATTGGCCCAGAAAGAAACATTATGTTCGCCCTCACTCCAGATGACAGTTGTGATATTTGCACAGCTAGCAAGAGTAGTGTTTTGTAGCATGGAATCATTGCTATACCAACAACTGTCCAAATTAGGGTCGGACGCTGTGAAAGTCACATTCAAAGAACTATCTAATGAAATACTGTTATTGCTTGGATCCAAAACAGTTAGAGTTGGTTCACTAGTATCAATTCTGAAATTTAAACTGCTGCTATTTTCATTACCATTAGTATCATTAGCCCAAATTGTGAGGTTGTGTTCGCCTTCACTCCAAATGAGGGTTGTGATATTTGCACAATTCTGAAGAGTAGTGTTGGTTAACATAGAATCATTACTATACCAACAAGATGTTAGATGAACATCACTTACAGTATAATTGATGTGAACAGAATTATTGGTGCTGTTCAAATGGTTGCTTGGTGCGTTAATTGAGATAGTTGGATTTGAACTGTCAATTTCAATTATTCTAGTACGAGTTGAATTAGTATTACCAATAGTATCATTAGTTGTAGCATTGAAAAAATATGTCCCGTCAGGTAAATTAGTGAAATTAACAAAAACAGGTGAGGATGAATTTGTGGAGGAATTAATTAATGAACCTGCCACATCAAATAACTCGATTATAGTAGTGTTAGAATTGTCATCTGTAATTGACACATTAATAACAATACTGTCTGAAGAATAATTTCCTGAATCTAAAGTTGGTGATTCAAAACTGATTGCAGGCAGAACTAAATCAATAATAAAATCTTGAGCTGCCGAACCAACATTGGTTGCGTTATCAGAACAAGAAACATTCCAAGTATAAGTTGCTGAAACAAAATTATTGATAGTAGAACTACAAGATTCATCGCTTTGACAAAGTACATCTTCTTTGATAACAGTGCTGTCAATAAGCAAATCACAGAGCATCTCAGTTGCAATATTATCGCTAGCAGTCCAGTTAAAGAGAACAGTACTGTTACTAAATTGTTCATTCTGAGTTGGATCAGTTAAACTTACAACAGGTGCAGTAGCATCAATTATGAAAGTTGTGTTTACAGTTCTAGAGTTAGCAGCTTCATCTTCACCGTATGCAGTAATAGTATAGGTCCCGTCTGCTAAACCTGAAACATTAACCACATCACCCCAAGTATGAATTGACACACTAGTTTCATAAGTTGTGGAGTTAAATTGATGCTCAATACTACTATTGGTGATATTGTAATAAGTATAATTTAAGGTGGAATCTTGCACAGGAATATTCAAAGTGAAATTACTATTGTGATAAATGCTAGCAGTTGTTGGAGTGATAAACTGAACCACAGGATTCACATTATCTAAAAAGAAAGACAGATTCACTGATTGAGTATTCGAGAGAGAATCGTTTGCATACACAACCAGAGTTACATCCCACTCAATGTCTTCAAGGTGAGTTGTATTCCAAATGTCATCCCAAGAACCAGTTTCATTTAGTGTAGAATTAAATAATTGTTGAGATAAATTGCTAGAGTTCAACATATAATACCAAGCACTGTCAATAGAGGTTAAATCCTCAGTCACCTCAGTACTAACATAAGTTAAGTACCCAACAGATTGATTTATTTGAGGAGAGGAAATCACAATCGTTGGTGCATTTTGATCAACAGTAATATTTCTACCAGCACTAGAATTAGAATTTCCAGCAGTATCAGTACACTCGATATACCAAGCATGAGTTCGGTTCGCAAGATTAGATGCGCTCAAATTTGTAAGCGAGCCAGAGAAGACAGTGGAGTTAGTATCAACAGTGATGTTTCCAACAGAAGCATCTTCATCCATATACAAAATACAGCTTGCATCAAGATCATCAATTATAGAAAAGGAAAAATTGTGATCACTTAAACTACTATTAAAACCAGGAACTGGACCAAGGATATTTAACGCAGGTCCAGAAGTGTCGATCACAACAGTTCTGCTTTCAGTTGAATTACTATTACCAAGAGTGTCATTTGCAGTTACGTTGAAAGTGTAAGTACCCTCTGGCAAATTAGTGTAACTGACGTTTAGCTGAGTAGTTGAACTACTACTATTTGAACTAACAAGACCAGTTGAGTTATACAAATTGATTGTGATTGTTTCTAAATGAGTATCACTTGCATCAACAACAATATCAATGGAAGTTGAGGAATAGTTGCCATTGTTTATAGTTGAAGAATCATAATCAACTGATGGACTCAAGGTATCAATTGAAAACTCGATGCTGGATTCTGCAACATTGTCTGAACTATCATTAGCCCAAATAGAGATGTTGTGATCACCTTCACTCCAAGTCACACTGGTGATATTCGCACAGTTTGAAAGAGTAGTGTTTAGTAGCATGGAATCGTTACTGTACCAACAAGTTGCTAAACTACTATCACTAACAGTATAATTAACATTGATTGCAGAATTAGTACTGTTGGTACTGTTTGTTGGATTTTCAATTGTGATGGTTGGTGCAGTAAGGTCAATTGTGAAAGTTATATCACTATTGTTTTCATTCCCAGCAGAATCATTAGTCCAAACTGTGATATTGTGTTCTCCTTCGGACCAAGTTACGCTGGTGATGTTTGCGCAGGACCCGAGAGTTGTGTTTTGTAGCATTGAGTCGTTACTATACCAACAAGATGCTAGCAGTTGCTCATCGCTTGCAAAATAACTTAGATCAAGACCAGAATCAGATGTGTTAGTGTTATTAGTTGGACTCAAGATAGTAATTGAAGGATTCTGACTATCAATTCTAAAAGTTAGATCACTACTGTTCTCATTTCCAGTACTATCATTTACCCAAATTGAGATGTTGTGCTCGCCTTCGGACCAAGTCACACTGGTGATGTTAGCGCAATTTGAGAGAGTAGTATTGATGAGCATAGAATCATTACTGTACCAACATGACGCAAGATTGGCGTCACTAACAGTGTAGCTCACATGAGTTGTACTATTGGAAGTATTAGTGGAATTTATTGGACTGTTAATTGTGATACTTGGATTAATGGAATCAACTGTGAAAGTCAAAGTAGATTCATTTTGGTTGTTAGCACTGTCGTTTGCCCAAACAGTAACATTGTGCTCACCTTCACTCCAAGTGATGGTTGTGATGTTTGCACAGGATGCGAGAGTAGTGTTTGTTAGCATGGAATCGTTACTGTACCAACAAGTAGCAAGGTTAAGATCGCTGATGGAGTGAGTTAAATCCAAAGCAGTATCAATTGAACGAGAGTTATTTGAAGGAGTTACAAAATCCACCAAAGGATTGATGGTGTCAATTGTGAAGTTTACAGAATCCTCGTCTTCATTGCCATCACTATCGTTTACCCAAATTGATACATTGTGCTGCCCTTCACTCCAAGTCACACTAGTGATATTTGCGCAACTTGCAAGAGTTATGTTAGTTTGCATACTATCGTTGCTGTACCAACATGAATCAAGGTCAGTGTCAGATGCAGTGAAATTAATATTCAGGCTGACAAGATTTGAAAACAGATCAGTTGTAGGAGTTGAAATTGAGATAGTAGGAGGAGTTGACACAGCATAATCAACAATTGTCAAATTGATATGAGTTGTTTCGTTATTAATGCTGTCATCAGCAGTCTTGTTCGCATACACAAAAAATTCATGAGTAGTATTAATGTCACCAGTTGCATTAACAGTCCAAGTAATTGTGGTTGAAGTACTATTATTCAGATTGATAGTAACTGGATTGGACCCATTAGTATAAAATGGAGTATCACCAACAACAGTTGAGATCAAACCAGATTTACCAGACTCAGCAACAGTAATGTTGATGTCATCATTATCATCATAAGTACCAGAGTTACAAGTATTAGTTGGAGCACCAGACCATTTTTGAAGACACCTAAAAGAGTGATCTCCTTCTATATCATCAACCTCAACTGTCTTGGAAAAGTTTTCTAAATCAGTACAAGCTGAAACACCACTACCATCAGTACAAGTCCCAGTAGATTGCATCTCCCAACTAGAACCATTATTATACGCAATTCCCCAACCAGTGGAACCACTATAACAACAGATTTCACAAGTTACAGTTACAGTATCATCAATTGCAACTTCAGTTTTATCAACATAAATATTCTCCACCCACATGTACTCAGTAGAAGAGCCATCAGTACAAGAGTCACTAGTTGCATCAGTTGAATCTTCATTCTGACCTGAACAGGCAACTGCAGAACTGCTTGAAGAACCATCAACATTACAACTCAAATCAGAATAATCTATTGGATCTAAACTAACATTGATCTCACCACAATCAGCGTTGTTACACCCAACATCAACTGAAAAAGTGAAAGTTTCATTCTGCGTTACATTAGTATCAGTTGTAGGAGTTATCAAACTAAGACTGATTGTTGGGATATTTTTGGTAAATGTGACACTGTCTTGTGCTATATTGTTTGAACTATCATTACAATAAACAAACCAAGTATTCTCTCCCTCAGAACTGGAGACACTAGTAAAGTTATCCCCAGCTTCTACAGTAGAAGAGTTAGTCAATCCATTGTTGGTTGAGTACCAACAAGAACCAGCATTCAGATCATCATGATTATAATTAATTTCATTTACATTCTCAGTGTAAACAATATTTGTTGGAGAAGCAATTGATACATATGGAGCAGTTGTATCAACCACAGTTAGATTCCAATGACTGGACTCATTGGCAATATCTAAATCGGAAGTTAAATTGGCGTACACAAAAAATTCATGAACAGTGTCAATCTCAGCAGTTGCATTTACCCACCAAGTGAATGTTGAAGATTCTCCTTCGCTAAGAGAGAGGTTCTGTGGGTTACTAGTATTAGTGTAAAACGGAGTGTCACCAACAGTAGTTGAGATCAAACCAATTTTAGAGGTAGGAGTTAAAGAAATATTAAGACCATCATTCTCACCATAGTTGCTAACTTCACAATAATCACCATCGCCTTCAGTATAACCATTTCCAATTCCAGCTGAGGCACAATCAATATTATAAGAATAAGTTACCCTAAAATGATATTCACTATCAACAGAAGCAGAGACGTTAATTGTACTGTCGGCTGCAAAGGTTGCAGTCTCGCTACCGTTATACGCTGAACCAAAAGTAACGTTACATCTGTTATTAGCAAAATCAAGTGAAGAATAAGTTCCAGAATTACAATCAGTATAACTGTCAGTACCATCATAACAACCAAACTCATTAACTTTCACATCGTCTTGCCAACCAGTTACAAAATATGCACCACCATAATCACTATCTAACTCGCCGATGATAGATACTTTTCCACCAGGAGAAAAACTACCATTAACAGTGATGTCGTTGGTGAAAAAATAACCATCAGTATTATCACTACCACAGTTTGCAACTGAAGAAACATCACAACTATCAGTTACAGTTGATCCTGGTTTGTTACACAAATTACAATCAGCACCACAAACAGCAGAACTTTCTGATTGAGGATCTAAACTAACATTAACTTCACCACAGTTCTCATTAAGACAAGTTACATTAACTGACACATTAAAATATTCATGTTGACTAGCATTTACATCAGCAGTTGGATAAATTAAAGAGATAGCAAGACTGCTAGCTGGAGTCACATTCACCAAAAATAGTTCTGAATTATTATTACCAAATGTATCATTCACTGTGATGTTTAGTTGGTATTCTCCCACTGCAAGTGCAGTAATGTTCTCAATAAATCCTGAACAATTTATTTGAAAATTAGAGGAATCATTCACATCAAAACATGAAATACCTGAACTATCATTGGTTGTGAAAGTGTAATTAAAGTCACTACCAAAAGTTAAAGATTGATTTGTGAGATTTGAAAAAGTTGGAACTATGGAATCCAAAGTGAAGGTAATATCACCGTTGTTTTCATTGCCAGCAGTATCGTTAGTCCAAATAGTGATGTTATGTTCTCCTTGGGCCCAAGTCACATCAGTAATATTTGCACAGTTTGTGAGAGTGAGGTTATTTTGCATGGAATCGTTACTGTACCAACAACTTGAAAGATCAGCATCGCTGGCACTGTAATTGATGTTAAGGTTAAGGTTAGTTGTGTTTGTAGTATTTACTGGACTAGAAATACTAATTGTTGGAGCAATAGTATCAATTGTAAAAGTTACATCACTACTGTTTTGGTTCCCAGTAGTATCATTTGTCCAAATTGAGACGTTATGTTCTCCTTCACCCCAGGTTACGCCAGTGATGTTTGCGCAACTTGCAAGAGTAGTGTTTAAGAGCATCGAATCGTTGCTGTACCAACAGCTGTCAAGCAGAGAATCTGAAACATCAAAAGTGATATTCAAAGAAGTATTTGCGCTGCTAGAATTGTTAACAGGACTGACAATACTAATGGAAGGTGCAGTAGTATCAACTGTGAAAGTAACATCGCTGCTATTTTCATTTCCTGCAGTATCATTAACCCAGATAGTGATATTATGCTCTCCTTCTGACCAAGTTACACCTGTGATATTTGCACATCCGGCGAGAGAGGTGTTTGTTAGCATGGAATCATTACTATACCAACAACTTTCTGGTGTATTTTCATCGCTGGAACTGAAGTTAATATTTAGATTAGGATTTGTAGTGTAAGTAGTATTCATTGGGTTAGAGATAATAACTGATGGAGCAATAGTATCAACAGTGAATGTTACATCACTGTTATTTTCATTTCCAGAAGTATCATTAACCCAGATAGTAACGTTATGTTCTCCTTCACTCCAGGTTACGCCAGTGATGTTTGCGCAACTTGCAAGAGTAGTGTTTAAGAGCATCGAATCGTTGCTGTAAAAACAAGAGCCTATGTTTGTATCTTCTGCTAAATAAGTTAAGTTCAATCCAGGATCATTGCTGAAAGTATTATTGGTTGGAGCAATAATTGAGATTATAGGATTAGTTGAATCTGGCGTAGAGATAATAATTGTCCTCTGAGAAGTAATATTCTCATAACCATTGCTGTCTTTTGCTGAAAGATAGTAAGTATAATTTCCCGGGTCCAGCCCAGTAGAAGCATCCTTACTTTGATTAATATATAAACTCCACCCATCAACGTCACGTTGTCTCAAATTTGAAACATATTGTTGATAAATTTCTTCTGCTGAAAGAGATCTGTTCCAAACAATTAATTCATCTATACTTCCATTAAAATCAACTTGGTTCTCCAAAGAAGAGTTTAATGATTTTCCAAGTACAAAACCTTGATCAAAAGGACCAGGAGCATTTGGACAACTAGTGGAATTTTCATAAGACCCATCAACATACACTAAACAATCAGTCCCATTCCATTGAGCAACAATATGGTGCCAGTTGCCGTCAGTAATATCAGTGGTTCCAATAGCATAATCACTGTTCGCACCAGACCCATACTCGTAACCAAACACTGCAGTATCACCTGTTGCCCTTACCCTTAAATCCATAGTGTTCCTAGGATCACCATAAAAACCCCTACCAAAAATACTCATACCCCAAGTTGCAGTTACATCAATATCTGCAGTTCTCTCCCATAAAGAGATAGTGATTGCCCCAGTTATATTTAATGAACTTGTATGACTTAAATTCATATAATCATCTTCCCCATCTAACTGAAGACCAGACCCATACTTTCCAGAAATATTGTATCCAGCATTACCTAAAAGATCACCATGATTATTATACTGAGATAAATCAGTTGAAGTTGAATCATTATCACCAATTGATGAAATGTTATCAAAGTTCATCATTAAAACAATAGAATTGTCATAAACAGAATAATTAGTCCCATTCCAATTGAATTTGATTTCATCAAGGTCATCTTCAATTATAGAAAAATTAAGCTCAACAGAAGTGTTTGTAGTTGAGGACCCATTGATTGGAGTTATACTACCATAATCAACTTTAGGGTAAATTGAATTAATTGTAAACGTGAGACTAGTACTGTTTTCATTCCCACTAGTGTCATTAACCCAGATAGAAACATTATGCTGACCAACACTCCAAGTAACGCCAGTGATATTTGCACAGTTTGAGAGAGTGGTGTTTTGCAGCATTGAATCATTACTATACCAACAAGAGTCTAACCCAATATCATCAACTGCAGAATAAGTTACATGCAGTGTATTATTTATGGAAGTAGAGTTATTAGTTGGTGAGATAATATTCAGAGTTGGATTAATATCATCAACAACAGAAACTATAATGCTTCTTAATTCAGTGATATTTTCGTTAGTAGCATCATTTTTTGCTGAAAGAAAATAAGTATAAGTACCACTGACTAAACCAGCAGAAGCATTTTTACTTTGATTAATATATAACTCCCATGAATCTGAATCAAGTTTGTTTAAGTTAGAAGCATATTGGAAATAGATTTCATTTTCTAAGAAGCTTTTGTTCCAGATCCTAACTTCATCAATTAAACCAACAAATTCATAACCAGTAGAGTTTCTTCTTCCAATAACAACATTTGTACTAACTGTTTGTGGTGTTTTAACACTAGAGAAAGTTTTATTTCTAATCCCATCAATGTAAATATCAACAGTATCATCAATATTTCTAACTCCAACAATATGGTGCCATTCATTTGTTGTTACTGTTTCGTCAACTACATACTCTGCCCAAGAACCATCATTAATTGCAAGATATGGTTTTCCTTCCTTGAAACCCAGATCATAACTTGGACCAGAGGAACCATCTTTAGTGATTAAAAATTCATAATTTACATCATGAGAATAAACATAAGCCCACGCAGAAAGAGTGAAAGTAGATCCTAAATTCAAACTTGAATCCGCCCCAGCATCAATGTAATCCCCTGAATCAAATTGTGCTGCACTACCATCTCCCCGAAGAATTATATACCACACCAGAAAAAGACCCATTATTCCCTCTAGATGAAACATCAACAACAACACCACTGTTATCACCTAAACTAGAGAGATTATCAAAATTATACATCAAAACTAAAGAGTCATTATAAACAGAATAATTTGTCCCATTCCAGTTATATTTGACTTCATCAAGGTTTTCTTCAGTAACTGAAAAATTTAATTCCACATAGTCATTGTTAGTTGTTGACCCATTAACTGGGATTAAACTACCAAAATCCACCAAAGGATATGAAAATGTGATTGTGAAAGTAAGATCACTTCTATTCTCATTTCCCGCACTATCATTTGTCCAAATAGTAATGTTGTGTTCACCACCTGACCAAGTTATGCTGGTAATGTTTGCACAACCGGCAAGAGTAGTATTAGTTAGCATGGAATCGTTAGTGAAAAAACAACTAGCTAAATTAAGGTCGCTGGCAGTGAAGTTCACATGAGTAGTAGTGTTTGTTGTACTGGATTCATTCGCTGGAGAACTGATTAAAATACTTGGATAAATTGTATCGACAGTGAAAGTAACATCAATTGTGTTTTCATTCCCACTAGTGTCGTTCGCCCAAATTGAGACATTGTGCTCACCTTCACTCCAAGTCACACTAGTGATATTTGAGCAGGAGGAGAGCGTAGTGTTTGTTAGCATGGAATCATTACTATACCAACAACTGTCTAATGCAGTTTCATCTGCTGCTGAATAGTTAACATGGACATTTGTGTTGCTTGTATAAGTAGTATTAATAGGAGTTTGGATAGTGATTGTTGGTGCAGCTACATCATCAGTTGTAATTGTAAAAGTAAGATCACTACTATTCTCATTTCCAGCACTATCATTAGTCCAGATTGTTACGTTGTGTTCTCCAGTTGACCAATTAATAGTTGTGATGTTTGCACAACTTGCAAGAGTAGTATTAGTTAGCATGGAATCGTTAGTGAAAAAACAGCTAGCTAAATTAAGGTCGCTGGCAGTGAAGTTGACATGAATAGTAGAATTTGTTGTACTGGATTCATTCGCTGGGGAACTGATTAAAATACTTGGATAAATTGTATCGACAGTGAAAGTAACTGTTGCGTTAACCAGGTTCGCAGTAGTATCATTAGCCCAAATAGTCACATTATGTTCTCCTTCACTCCAAGTGATAGCATCGATATTCGCACAAACCGCCAGAGTAGTGTTAACTGACATACTATCATTACTATACCAACAAGAATCAAGATCAGTGTCAGTTGCAGTGTAATTTACACCTTGAATGGTGTTGCTTGTGAAGGTATTGTCACCTGGAACATCAATTGTTAAGGTAGGAGGAGCATCAGCAGTTTCATTTACAATTGTGATATTCCAATGTGCACTCTCATTTTGAATACTCTGATCAGAAGTCATATTAGCATACACAAAAAATTCGTGAACAGAGTCAATATTTCCAGTAGCATTTACAGTCCAAGTGATAGTTGTTGATTCTCCTTCATCCAATGAAACATTTTGTGGGTTTGAAGAATTTGTATAAAACGGAGTATCACCAATAACAGTTGAAACTAAACCAGATTTACTAGTTGGGCTAAGAGTGATATTTATTCCTTCATTTTCACCATAAGTACTTTCTTCACAATAATCACCATCAGTTTCACCATTTCCATTCCCAACACCAGTGGTTGAACAATCCACATTATATGAATAAGTTACTCTAAAATGATATTCGCTGTCTAAAGACGCAGAAATGTTAATAGTAGAATCCGCAAGAAAAGTAGCAACCTCACTACCAGTATAACCTGCACCAAAAGTCATGTTACACTTATTATCAGCAAAATCAAGAGAAGTATAAGTTCCAGAGTCACAATCAGTATAACTATCAGTACCATCATAACAACCAAACTCATTAACCATTACATCATCTTGCCAACCAGTTACAAAATAAGCACCACCATAATTACTATCTAATTCACTAACTATTGAAACTTGACCACCTGGAGAAAAAGTCCCATTGATATGAAAATCATTTGTAAAGAAATGCCCATCTGCACCATTACCACCACAATCTGCAACACTTAAAACATCACAACTATCAGTTACAGGTGAACCTGGTTGATTACATAAATTACAATCAGCACCACAAGAAACAGAACTTTCTTCAATTGGATCTAAACTGACATTTACCTCACCACAATCAGCATTATTACAAGTAACAGTTGCTGAAACAGCAAATGTTTCATTTTGAGTTGCATTTGCATCAGTAGTGGAAGTTACCATATCTAAACTAAGGGAAGGAAGATTTTTTGTGAAAGTCACTGTGTCAGAAGCTTCATTTCCAGAACTATCATTACAATAAATATACCAAGTGTTTCCACCTTCAGCACTAGTTACAGAGGAGAAATTAGTGCCAGCTGATTCTGAACTAGAATTTGTAACCCCATTATCAGTTGAATACCAACAAGATCCAGCGTTTAAATCGCTAAAGGAATAATTAAGCTCAGTTACATCATTAGTATAAGTTGTATTTTCTGGGTACAGTAAATCCACAACAGGCAAAGTATCATCAATGATTGTGATGTTGAAAGTTGCAGTTTTATTACTAGTATCAGTGTTATTAGTTTGATTAACATATGCGAAAAATTCATGCTCGGAGTTTAAATCACCAGTTGCATTTACCCACCAAGTGATAACCGAAGACTCACCATTAGTTAAGGTGAGATTGTAAGGATTACTAGTGTTTGTATAAAATGGAGTATCACCTGCAGTTGTAGAAACAGTCCCACCTTTAGCTGAAGTTGTAAGTTCGATCAGCACATAACCATCTTGTTCTAAGATTCCAACAGTATTGTTTTGACTAGAACCATTGTTTACGGAACCGCCACCACCGCCGCCGCCACCATTACCATCATAACCACCAGCACCAGCACCATTGTAACCACCACCGCCACCACCGCCGCCGTAACCTGCACCAGCACCACCAAAACCACCATCTGAATCTCCAGAACTGCTATCACCACCTGCTGCACCGTTTAGATAAGAATGACCACCAGAGTTAGATTGATAATCAGCACCATCTCCAGAATAACCAGCACCAGCACCACCACCATTTGTAGAGGTAGCACCACCAGCACCATCAATTCCAGGAGCATTTGCTTCTAAGACTGAATCTCTAGAACCATTTGTCCCAGTGATAGTAGTAGTTGCATCGCGTCCTGCAGTATATGTTGCTGAACGAATACTTGCACCACCACCACCACCTGCGATCATTAAGATGTCATCATTAGTTGCATCGATGACGAAAGTTCCACCTCCACCACCTCCACCATAAGTTCCATCTCTTAAACCTAATTGACCAACTAAAATATTAATTTCATCACCTTCAGTAAGCGCAAATTCACCAACCATTAAAGAACCATGAGCACCAGCACCACTGCCACTGCCACCTTGAACACCAGATGCACCTTGAGCTGTGATAGTGTAAGTACCAGTACTTGGAACTGTCCAGTTTTGAATTCCTCCAGCAACAGTTACTAAACCTTCCAAATCAGTTCCAGAGTATGAAGTGTTACAATTTGCTTCGCTTGGTCCAGAAACCCCAGTTGCACTACAAACTGAAAAATTGTAAACTGCAGCTTCAGGATCCAAAGTCACATTGGTGTCACCACAAGTTCCCAGAGTACAAGTCACATTTACAGTGAAGTTAAAAAATCCATGTTGGGACACATTAACATTTTCAGTTGGATAAATTAAGTCTATTGCATACTCACTGACATCAAGGATAGAAAGAAGAGGCAGTGATTTGTTGATTATAAGGACAGATTCGTTAGTGGATTCATTAATTAGTTCTTCAATTATTTCTTCTTCGATTATTTCCTCTTCCAAAACCAGATCATCTTCGACTGAATCATTAGTTGTGTTGGTTGTTGGGATTGGATATTCAAATTCAGGGAAAGTGATATTGGATTGATTGTTTTCTTCAACAGACTCGTTGATGTTTACAATTGGGTCAGTTGAGATGATACCACCTTCTTTACTAGTGTTACCAATGTTACCAGAGTCACTAGCATTATTTGATTCAGTGTTGTTCTGAACTAAAGAGTCTTCAGTGCCATTGTTGTTAGTTGATTCAGATTCGTTTGAAGATTCATTTAATTGTGGAATGTAAACTGGATCTTCGATTTGGTTATTCTCTGAAAGATTATTTGGGTCTTCTTCAGTTGTGTCTATTCCAAAATATTCTAAGGAAAAATTTTTTATCACTAAATCACTAAGTATTTGTTCAGTTTGATTTTCTGATTGAGATTCTGAATTTTCTAAAGTAGGGATTGACAATAAGGACTCATAAGAATAGTTTATTTCTGTTGGTTCAGTAATACCCAAAACTATTTGAGGAACAATAATTAGAACTAAGAAAAATAGAACAATTGCCAAATCTTCTTTTTGCTTGTTCATTTTTTCCCCCAGTAATGAAGTTTTGCTTTTCCGACTTCCCTAACTCGGATTAACTTCTCACCTTTTAATTCAGCTAAAATAACTGGAGCAGTATTTCTAGAAATTCTTAACGCTTGAGCTATCTCCTTAACAGTAAGACCATCTGTATCTTTTTTTAGTAGTTTAATTACTAATTCTCTTTTTGTCTTCATGATAAGTACAGTGCGTTGATGCACAACGTTAATGCTATGCATTGATGCACTGTAGTATTTAAAGATTTATGTTAGAAGTTGTTAAATGCAATTCTTTTTTGTTAGTTTGTTAACTAGCTTTTTCTGATTTTGATATTTTTTGATCTTTAATAAATATTTTTGTTAAATGTGATCATGATATAATATCTCTTTTGAGTATATAAAGATATCTTAATTGAGAAAGTTCTGTTAACATGAAGAGTTGATAATATTTATTTGTAAAAACAGTTGTTGAACAATAATGAAGAGAGATTATGGAGTAGTTGTGGGAAAAGAGAGAAAGAAAAAAAAAGAGAAAGATGTTTTTTTATGTTATGCTTAACAAATATTTTGAGAATTAATCTAATCTTGATTCAATGTTATAAGTTGAACTAGGTTCTGGATTTGTGATTGGAAGTTTGTCATGCCCGTAACTGTGATAGAGTTGAGCTGCACCTAAAACTCCAGCAGCAATAAAAGCAGTAGTTCCAAGAAATATTTTGTTAAAACGATTATTTTGATTTCTTGAATAATTCTTAGAATTGTGTAAACCTATTTTTCCAATTGACATACCCACAGCAAAAGCTGATGCAATACAAGTTACTGAGCTAACTGGATGTTGAAATATATCTGCTAAAAGATAAGTTTGATCATGAACTGAACTAACTAGTTCAGGAAACTTTTCTTGAACAGAATATGGCAAAACTGCAATTGCACTCCCAACTAACATTGCCCCATACATTGAAGCAAGATTCATTGAAGTGTTAGAGCTCGTCATGTTAAAGAAATGCGCGAATGAACTATATAAAGATTGTGAGTTAAAAAGTGAGATCAACCTAACTACAACTACTCACCAAAATCACCACCTGATTCTCTTTTTTTGCAAAACTATTTTTGTCTTGATGGGTTGTTTCATCAGACACATCTTCTTGATCACTGCTTTTTAAACAGCGATATTCAAAAAGGTTTAAAAGGGATGATTGCTTTATTGTTAACATGGTGGATGCAGCTTCAATTGTGAATGAACTTTGGTTCTTACCAGTAATGTTTGCAGTAGTTGTTTCGATAGTATATTTTTTCTCAAATAAATTAAAAATAAAAAATAAAAATGCTAAAAATAAAATAGTCTCATTTTCAGCAGGAGTAAGTATCACATATCTATTGTTAGAATTTTTTCCGCGCTTCACTGAAGGTGCTCTACAAGTTCATCGATTATTATTCTTATCAGTACTGTTTGGATTTACTATACATCATTTGATTGAAAAAGAAATTTACATCCACCACCATAAACATGGATTGATCAAGATGTTGTCTTTGGAAGAAAATATGTTTAGTTACATCTATCACATTGTAGTTGGAGGAGTATTTGTCTACCTAACCAGAACTAGTATAGTTGAAGGTTTCTTGTACTTCATTACAATTGTTTCATACACATTTGTAAGTACACTCCCAACAAAACCACACCAATCAGTTATGAAATCATTAACCCTTGCAAGCTCAACAATAATTGGAGCAGTCTTGATGACAATAGCATATGATTATGTTCCACTTTGGGTTCATATCTTTTTAATGGGACTTGCAATCGGAGTATTAATTTTTACAGTAACTCGGCACCACATTCCATTTGGTAGACATGGACGAGCAGATTATTTCACACTTGGATTAATTTTGTATTCAGCTCTGATTATGGCAAGCTGGTTTGTATGAAATTTGAAAGATATATTTTGCTCAAGTCATTCAAGCGTTTGTCAAGGCTAGACTAGTACAAACTACTGCGCGAAGATTTTGGTAATAATAAGATGAGATTTAAAGCAATTGGTTTTGACTTTGATGGAACTTTAATGATGTCGGAAGGCGCTAAAGGCACTATGATGGCAAAAGCTTTTTCTGAATTTGAAGAAATAAGTTCACATTTATTAGAGGAAATAGCTAAGGCATATCCACACTTAGTTGGTAGAGGACATTCTAGAGATGAGAAGATAAAAATTATTGCTGAAAATGTGTTAGGTTATGGATTAAGTAGCAAAGTTAAAAGAAATATTGCAAAATCATTTGGAAAAAAATATGTTAAATCATTAGATCATTGTCCATTATTTGCCTGTAATAAATTGATTGAACAACTTGGATCACAAGTTGAACACATGTTTCTACTTTCGCTTGAAGATCAAAAAGAAGTAAGAGCAGTTGCTAAACATTGCGATCTGTCTAGATATTTTGAGGTTGTTTTAGGTGGTCCAACTGGGAAAGTTGAACATTTCAAAAAATTATTGAAAAAGTGGAAACTGCATCCATCAGAAATGCTTTACATTGGCGACTCACATGGAGACATCGTAGTTGCAAAAAAAGTTGGGATCAAAGGAGTTTTAATAGATTCAAACAAAGGACATGCTGCTTTGCATAAAATGCTAGGAGCCGACTTTGAAGTTGGGAGTTTATGTGATGTGAAATCAATGTTTAAGCAGATGAAATATAAATTCTTGAAGAAAAGTTGATTAAATTATTTTTTCAAATCTTTATTCACTAAATTCAAAGCTTTCTTGCCTTTTAGAACTGCACAGATATTTTTAGCTGCAATTGTTGCCATCATTTCACGGGCCTCAATTGTAGCACTGGCAATATGAGGAGTTAGAATTACATTTGGAAGTTTTTCTAATCCTTTTGTGATTTTTGGTTCGAATTCAAAAACATCAAGAGCTGCACCTTTAATTTGTTTATTTTTGAGTGCTTTTAATAATGCTTTCTCATCTATAACTGGGCCCCTTGCTGTGTTAATTAAGTAAGCATTTTTTTTCATTAAACTTAGTTCTTTTTTGCCAATTAAATGATGAGTGGACTTTAGAAGAGGAACATGTAAACTAATGAAATCAGCGTGTTTACATATTTGTGCAAGAGAAGTTTTTTTAGCATTAGTTTCAATCTCTAAAGAATTGTTTTTATGCATATCAGTATACATAATTTTCATCCCAAAAGCATGATAACATTTTTGAGCAACATCTGCACCAATTCGACCTGAACCAATAATCCCAAGAGTCTTTCCCCTCATTTGTGAACCCATCAAAAGCATTGGTTGCCAAACTTTGTATTTATGTGATTTGGAGTAATTATCAGCTTCCACTATTCTTCTGCTGAGGGCCAGCATCAAAGCAATTGTGTGCTCAGCTACAGCATCAGTTAGAACACCAGGCGTGTTAGTGATTGGAATTTTGTTTTTAGTTGCTGAGACTAAATCAATGTTATCATATCCAACAGCGTAGTTGGCAATAACTTTTAGATGACTATGTTTTGTTAAAAATTTATGATCTATTTTTTCTGTGAGAAGTGTGAGTAATGCGTCAGCCCATTTTGCTGCCTTATCTAACTGATTTTTTGGAATTGCTTGGTTTTTGTTGTAAACCTTTACTGTAAAATGTTTCTTTAGAATATCGATCCCTACTTTTGGGATTTGCCTAGTTATGTAAACTTTAGGTTTAGTGGTTTTGGATTTAGAAACTTTCGCTGCCATCAGTAAAATGAAGTTTTTTGGGTACTTAAATGTTGGTGTAATCCCTAAATGAAAAGTTGGCTTACCTCGCAGACAATCTTTCTTGTATCTGCATACGATCTGCTTGTTGATTCAATGCTTTTTGATCAGCGAATCTTCTTGCGCCAGAAAGAATTGTAGCTTCTAAACCAAGGACTGCGCTTTCGGATCCCACTAAAGAAACGTTGGCTACCCGATCGCCACCAACAACATGCATTCTTTGATATGAAACAGACACAGTATCAACATGAGTCACATGCAAATACTCTTTTTCGGCTCCTCTCATGCAAACTACAATCTCTGCTCCCGGAAGGTCACTTACAAAATTTGCAAAATGTCGATATTCATAAAATCCAGTTGCTTCTCCAGTATAAATCCATTTGTTCATAAGCAGAAATAATGATCAAATATTATTTAATTCTTTCTCTGTTCTAATATTTGGATAACTTTCATTTTTGAACTTAGACCACTTAGAACCGAAACTTTCAACTTGTATTCTTTCTTAAAAAATTTGATTAATTCAATGTTTGCTTTACCTTTAACTGGCTCAGATTTCAGATATAACTTTAGTGCATTGTTCTCAATGATTAATTTAGTCCTAGAGGCATTTGGAAGAACTTTGATTTGAAACCGATTGTCCTTCACAAATCTAGAAAACTCACTAAACGAAATGCTTTCTTCCATAAGCACTTAATAAGCAAAAGCTATAAAAAGCTGCTCCTACTCCCAGTTAACATGGAACTAATTGCACAAGGAGCTGAAGCAAAATTATTTCGAGATAAAAATCGGATTATCAAGGAGAGAATTTCTAAAGGATACCGCTTGCCACAGTTAGATAATAGTTTACGTAGATTTAGAACTAGACGTGAAGCAAAAATATTAGGTCGATTAAATGAGATGAAGTTCCCAGCACCACAAGTTCACGATTTCTGCGATAAACGAATGAGTATCACAATGGATTTTGTAGCAGGAGAAACACTACGCGAAGTTCTAAGGAACCCAGATAGACAAGATGATTACATCAGACTTGCAGAAGAGATGGGCCGCGGTATTGGCAGGCTTCATATGAATAATATGGTGCATGGAGATTTAACAACTGCTAACATGATTGAAAATGCAGGATCTAAAAAATTAACATTCATTGATTTTGGTTTATCAGCTTTTTCAGATAAAAAAGAAGATAAGGCAGTAGATTTACACTTACTTGATCGTAATTTAGAGAGTAGTCATTCTATTTTTTATCCACAAATATTTGAACATGTAATTTCTGCATACAAAAAAGAATTTCCAGAATCAGAAGATGTGTTTAAACGTTTAGAAACTGTTGCTGGTCGTGGTAGAAATAAGAAGTGAGTGAATAGATTATTCTATTCTAAAAACACAAACATATTCCGCAATAGTTATTCTGAGGATTAGTAAATGTTTATAACATAAAGATCATTTGTTTTGACTATGAAACAAAAAGGTCAGTACATTTCTAAAGGTCAAGGAACACCACTTGCAACATCAATTGATATGCTCTATGAAAATTTGCCAGGCTTATTTGGTTCAAAAGAAGCAGACTTCGGATTGATATTCACTAACTCAGTCTTACATGGTATGTCAAACAGACAAATCAGATGGGGAAATGAAAGGGCAGCAGAACACCGGACATTGGAAACTGCGTATCAGAAAGATTTAAGATTTATCCTCTTTGATGCATCGCACCAATATCTACCAGGAGTAGGTAAAGGAAATATCAATGAAGATTTATCAAAGATGAATTCTCAAATTATTGGAGCTGATTATTCTGATTTGCTATCGATGACACACACAAATACTCCAGAGGGAATTTTAGCCATTCTTGTTGGCAGTGGTGAAGAAGTAATACACAGCAAATACAAATCAATTGGAAAAGCAGTAAAATTAGCTGCCAATGAATCAAGAGACAGAAGAAGATCTGAAAAGAATTTTCTGGAATATAGAGATATAAATTCAGCATTAGCAAAATTGAGAGGAAACTAGATGGAACTTACTGATGCACTTAAAGATTATAGAGTAGTTGTTTTGGATGCAAATGTCTTGATGGACAATCCGGACATTCTTTCACGAATTCCAACAGGTTACACTGCAGTTATTCCTTCAATTGTTCTTAATGAATTGGATCGGCATAAACGAGGAGTAGAATCATATAACCGAGGTGCAAGACGTACCGCTGCTTTAATTAATGAGATTACAACTGGAAAAGTTGGAAATGATTATGACTTACCTTCAGGTGGAAAATTAACCTTTTATTTGGGTCATGGGCATTCTCCAGATGCAGATAGACAAATTCTAGCTGGGCTCCCAGAATTACAGAAAGCATATTCTAAAGACAGAGGAGTATTTTTATTATCTAATGACCATATTTTGTGTATTACAGCAAGATCAAAAGGGTTTGTAGCTGAGAGTTATAAACAAAGATCAGAGAAGCCTGATTTTTATGAGTTGTTAGGATTAAGAGAAACTATTGACATTGGAAGTCCAGAGGTTAACGAAAATCTTCATAAAGGAGATATTGCAGAATTTGATCCAAAAGATCTGATAGTTAGTGGATTAGTTGGCGGACAATACGTATCAGCACATGGTTTGTTATTAAAAGTTGGGAGAAGTGGTTCAAATATTACTCTTCAAAAATTACGTGAAGGTCAAAGTGCATATGGGATTACAGGCAGAAACAAAGAACAAAGATTTGCATTAGACATGTTGCTTGATGAAAAAATTGAAATGGCAAGCATCATTGCAGAAGCAGGCTGTGGTAAGTCACTTCTAGCAGTAGCAGCTGGATTGCACCAAACTGTAGTTGGAAAAAAATACGATCGAGTGATAGTTTATAGTGCATTAGCAAACGTAGGAGAAAGTGTTGGATTTCTTCCAGGCGATGTCGGTGAAAAAACAGGAGTTTATTGTCAAGGGATTGAAGATAATCTTGATGTGATATTAAGTGGAGTAAAAAAAGCTAGTATTGGTGGGAATATGCTTAAATTACCTGATGCTGCCGACCCAATTGGATACTGGCAAAGTGAAGGTATCTTAAATTTAGATCCGATTACATTCACCAGAGGTAGAAGTCTGAGGAATGCGTTTGTGATAGTTGAAGAATCTCAGAACCTCACAGTACATCAAGCAAGAACTTTAGGAACAAGAATTGGAGATGGATCAAAACTAGTCATGATTGGTGACCCAACTCAAACTGACCTACCACACCTTTCTGAAAAAGATAATGGTTTGATGGCATTTACTAGAAGTTTACTTGGAGTTGACGGATTCAGTCCAGTTATTTTAATAGATAATAGTGCAAGAAGTTATGTAGCAAAGATGGTTGCAGAACGTCTTCGATAATAATTTTATTATTTTTTTCTAATTTTCTAATTTTCTTTCCAAACAATAGTGCCAGGTCCCCTTCTACCAACTTTTGGACCGTCAGCATAAGTTAATCCGGCTGCTTTAATGTTATCTCTTACTAATCTTGCGCAGCTGTAAGTTGCTAAAATTCCTTTCTGTTTTAGAACTCGGTGAACTTCTTGAAATAAAAATATACTCCACATCTCTGGTTGAGTTTTGGGTGAAAAAGAATCATAAAAAACCACATCAACTGTGTTGGATTGAATTGTCTGGATAGTGTCTTTAGCATCGCCAAGTAAAATTTTAAGAGTAATAGAATTGTCTTCACTTTTGATACAAAGATTTTTTGGAGTTAATTGTTTATAAAATTCGTAACCTGGAATTTTGGGATTCACTTCCTGGATCTTTTCAATAATTAAAGGATCGTTCTCAATTCCGATGACATTTATTTTACAGTCAGGATTGGCTTCTTTTGCGATAGCTATTGCCATGGCACTGTTATACCCCATACCAAAGGCAAAGTCTAACAAAGTGAATTCCCCTCTTTCCCTTGCAATTTCAGCGATCTTCGTTGGCTTGCAATACTTCTCAGTTGCTTCTTCAACAGCTCCAGTGAAGGAATGATAACTTTCATTGAACTTTGGATTCACAAAGGTTTCAGATCCATCGCGAGTTTGAATTTTTTCCATGATAGTATAGATTTGAAGGTGATTTAAAAAATATCGTAGTTAGAACAGCAATCTTTATCAATAGTGAAAGCAAAAATAGGACATGGCACAAATTATACCATTAGTTTCATTGATACTAGCATCAGGATGTATTATACCTAAGATCCCAAAAGATTACAAAATTCCTCCAGCTACTGTGACAGAACAATATGTTAACGCAGCAATGATCCAAGGTATGCTTGACAAAGAAACCAACACAGTAAGATATTCACCACTTCCATCAAGACAGAATCACATGATGCCAAAATATGCATCGATGGTAAAACTTTCTGACCTTGACGTAGCAGAAACTTTAATTTTTAGAATAACAACAAAAACATTAGAAGATAAAGGTTGTACTGAGATATATGTTGATAACTTACCATTTGGCGAACTTGGAAAAAATGATTCTTTTGGAATTTCAGGAGATTGTTTAGGAATTTATGAAGCAAAATTTGAAAGTAGATTAGGACAACTTTCAGTTAGAAGAGGAGATGAATTAAATTACGATACATTTAATCTTAGAAATGTTGATCCTAGAAGTAAAGATTTTTTAGAAGCAAGATTGTTAGCAAATGTTAAATTAGCATTGAATGAACTTGCAATTGCATACAGGCCAGAATAATTAAACTATTTCTGCTCGGCCTTTACGTTCTAAAAGTTCAGCAATCTCTGGAAATATTTCAGTCTCATCGCCACTTTCAAAAGGACCATATTCTTTCATATCTTTCCAAACAAAGCGAGGCACTGGGTGCAAGAATTTGATTTTGACAACAGCATTATTCTCCTTTTCTTCAGCAGGTTCTGATTCCGATCCACTTGAAGGAGACTTAGCATCTAATTTAGCTGATTCATTTATTTTAGCCACAGTAGTAGGATCATCAGCTGCCAAAGCCTCTGCAACACTTGATTTAGAAGAGTGAGTAACTGGAGTTTGCAAAACACTGGACCCAGTTTGAATTAATGGAAGCTCTGCGCGCCAAAGTTGTAATAAAATACCTCTTCGATAATTATCAAAATGAGAAACTACCTTTGAAAAAAATTCTTTTTCTTCTGGAAGCATCGAACCTGTATCAATAATGTCAGAACCAGTTCGGCTCTTGTTCAAAGCAATAGCGATTAGTTTTTTTTCACGTTTTTCATAGATCTCTTTTAAAATTCGTTTGATTGAACGCATTTCATACTCAAGTTTTTTACGATCTGAGGTTGCAAATAACTCATCTTCGTCCTGCCTAGAAGTTACAAGGGACTTTTTCTCTCTCAAATAACTAACAACATCAATGAAGAAGGTTTTCTCTAACTGCTGAAGCTCTTCGCTTTTCTTCTCATTACGAAGTACATCATACAATGTCTCTAATGTAATATTGATGTTTGCCACTTATTCCAACCCCCTATTTTCAAGATAATTATTAATTATCAGATTACTCACTATTGATTTAATCCAACACCCCAGTTAAATAGAGTTAGCTATGCTTTTAAAGCTTATTGCTCCTTTAGTGGTAGGTTCCAGTGGAAATTAGACTTTGTTTAAGGTCGAGAGAGTGCTGTTTCTCGTCGAGAATTAAAATGTTGAATTCAACTTATTTGATAATTGGAATATAGCCTTGCCAACAACTCGTGACACTCCTTCTTGGGCAGATTTATTCTTATGATAGTAGCTCAATTAAGCTCTTTTTGGCAAGAAATATTTCTCAATCTAACAATTGAAGAATAAATCTTATAAAACAGCTATTCATTTGATTGCATAATGGGTTCAAAACAACAGGAATCAAATGAAACATTACTTAGTTTCGAAACACTACAATTCTTCGATCACAAAGATACTGTGCAAGTTGTGCTCTTAAAGATATTTAAGATGCATTTACCAAAGACAGAATTAGCTGCAATTGGTGAATACAAACTAGTTGATCGAAATAGTATTGCATTTTTTAAAGTGAAAGAAAAGAAGGCACGAATGCAGTTTATGGGATTGTTCGAAAAATATCTGCCAAAATTAGTTAACACAATTTCAAAGCAACAAGCAATGTATGTACACCGTGGTTCTAGAATCCCACTGATTGGATCAGTTGCTTTTGGAATTGTGTATCGAAATTCTTCAATTATAGAAATCAAACCAATTACTAGTTGTAATTTATCTTGTGTATATTGCTCAGTTAAAGAAGGGAAGAATTCTGGTAAACGTGACATCGTAGTTGAGATGGAATATCTGTTAGAGGAGCTGGAGAAGCTACTTCAATTTGTAGATGAGCCAGTAGAGATACATATCGGAGTTCAAGGTGAACCCTTCTTGTACGCTGATATGACAGAACTTGTTGAAAGATTACAACTGATGGATAATGTACATACAATCTCAACTGATACAAATTTAACCATTGTGACAAAAAAGATGGTGGATCGCCTGGCAAAATGTTCAAAATTCAGATTAAATATCAGTTTGGATTCGATGGATTTGGAAAATGCACGCAAGATTGCAGATGCTACAAATTACAATTTAAATTATGTTCTGGAAATGATTCGTTACATTGCAAACTCATCACTTGATTTTTTAATTGCACCAGTTTACACACCTGGATATAATGACGATCAATTATCAAAAATCATTGAATTTGTTAAAACACTACCAAGACGTAAAGAAGACGTAGAAAAAAAGTTATTGCCACGAGTGTGTATTCAAAATTACTTGCCATACAAAAGCGGACGTCGTCCAGTAAAAATTCCTGCGACATGGGAGAAGTTTTACGCAATGCTTGCAAGGCTGGAAAAAGAACATGACATTCAGCTACGTATTAACGCAGAAGATTTCAAAATTAAAGAAGGCAAAGTACTGCCTGCTCCATTTGCAGTTGATGATGTAATCTCTGCTAAACTAGTTGGACGCGATAGGTTCCCTAAAACTTGTTTGGCAGCCGCAGGAAAGCGAGTAATATCTGTTCCAAACTGCGACTTTGTTCCGAATAAACGCGTAAAGTTGAAACTGATCCGTGATAAACACAATATTTTTACGGGAAAGTTAGTTTAGGTTATTTTGTATATATTTCTGAAAACCTTTAAAAATAACTATTAATTCTGAGAAAAAGATGAATCAGCACCACAAGTTATTTTATGTTAAACAAAGTGTAAACGCAGCACTAGAAACTGTCTGTAAGGAGGACCCTAATTTGTTCTATGACAATGCACACACTGTGATTGCAAACATGCGACCATCAATGTATTCACTTCAAAATGGATCCATCCATAGCCCGTTGTTAGTTGGTTCTGGAACAGAATATATAACTGCAATTATGATGAACGAAGAACCAGATAATGTGCCACTTAGGGCAAAATTTTGTAGAGCAACACTCAGACATTCTTCAGTGAAAACTCTGTTTGGTAAAAATTATGAGGTCCCATTAAGTAGCAAAGAATGCCCAATATTTGGCTATGAAACACATGTGATTTTACAACCACCAACCTTTGCACTTGGACATAGTGCAATAAAGATTAAAGATTTTTTAAGTCAAAGAAATATTGAAGCAAGATTAGATACTTCAGATATGCGATAAATACGCAAAAAAAGAGATTTAATTAATGATTAATCAGTTTTAATAAATAAAAATAAATTTAAAAAAATATAAAATATAAATCATCAGTTCTAAACAAAACTAGATATTCAAACTAGTAACTTTGCTCACACCATCTGCCATAGAGACACCATAGAGTTTGCTAGCTTCACTAATTACAGCATCATTGTGAGAGATTACAATATATTGTGCACGGTCTGAGTATAACCCAATTAGTTTTGCTAATCTATCTGAATTGTGTTTGTCTAGTGCTGCATCAATTTCATCAAGGATGTAAAAAGTTGCTGGCTGATGCTCTTGTACAGCGAAGATAAATGCAAGTGCTGTCAGAGTTTTTTCACCACCTGAAAGACTCTTTAGATCCATATGACGCTTACCAGTAATTTTTACTTTAATACTCATCCCATCATCAAACGGGTTATCAGGGTTCTCAAGTTTTAAGTAAGCATCTCCCTTCTTGAATAACCTAGTGAAAATTTGCCTAAAGTGTTTATCAACTTCAGTAAAGGTCTTCATGAACCTTTCTTTTTTCTTCACTTCAATCTCATTCATTAAAGTTAAAATTTGAGTTTTTTCCTCATTCAAAGAATCTTTTTTAGCAACCAACTTATTGAATTCTTCTTCTACTCTTTCATAAATTTCAAGAGCTTTCATATTCACAGCAGACATTTGAGAGAGCATTGCTTCAAACTTACTGATCTCAGCATACAACTCTTTCTCAGATTTATCCATCTCAAGTTCTACATTTTCATATTGTTCAAACTCATCTTCTAAAACTGAAAGTTTTGCTCTAACTTCAGCATTTTTTAAAGAAAGCATGTTTAATTCACGTTCACTTGTTCGAGATTTTTCCCTGGCATTATCAATTTTACCTTCACTGGTTCTAATCTCACCAGAAAGATTCTCACGCTTTGCAAAGAGTTCTTTATACTGAGCATAAAAGGCCTTACTTGCAGTTTCTTTCTCAGCTAAAACAACTTTCTCCTCTTTAACTTGACCAGTTAGAGTATTAACTTCGGTTGTAAACTCAGACAATTCCTTATCGTGTTGTTTAATAATTTCTAAAATCTTCTCTTGTTCAGCACCAACCAAACCAGTTGCTTGACCAGTTAAACTCTTTTTCTCACTTTCAAGTCTTACAATATCTTCACGGATTTGTTGCCTTGTTTCATCAAAACTTGAAAGCTGTGCTTGAACTCTTGGATCATTACTTTTCATCATCTGAGAACGTAAACCTTGTTTCTCACCTTTAATCGTAGCTAAGGCTCTGTTTAAGATCATGATTTCCTTCTGCATCACGCGAAGTTTAGTATCAACTTCTTGAAGCTCAATTTTTAATTCTTTTTTCAGTTCACTACTTGCATCTAAGTCACCAGAATCAAGGTGAAGTTTTTTCTCTTGGGCTACAATCTCACCTTCAAGTTCACCCTTTAATCTTCTAAGCTCAGTGATTTGCTCCTCTCCACCAGCACGATCACCTTCAAGTTTGGAGATAATGGACTGTTGATCCGCAATTTCTGCTTCTGCTGCATTCAACTCTTCCATAGAATCTTTTTCTGCAAAAGATGCACCTTTTCTGGTATTTCTGGAACCACCTGACATCACACCGGAACCTGCTGCCATGTCACCATCTAAAGTCACCATTGGAATTTTACCAATACCAACTTTTCTAGCAGCAGACAAATTTTCTACAACCAAAGTTCGATGAAAAACGTAGGCAAAAGCTTTTTTGTAAGTTGAGTCAAAACTGATAAGGTTGATTGCAAAATCAATTACTCCTGGAAGTTTTAGAAATCTCTTTTCTTCAGGACCAAGAGTTACGCTACGCACTTTGTTAAGTGGAATAAAAGAAGCTCTCCCTAATCTTGAAGTTTTTAGATACTCAATACATTTTTGAGCAACTGAATCGTCATCAACAATAATTTGCTGAGTCTTTCCGCCAGCTGCAGTTTCGAGTGCAACTGAATATTTCTTTTTTACTTGACCTAATTGAGCTACTGTTCCAAAAACACCTTTGAATTGTCTTTGATTATCTAAAATACTTTTTACAGCGTGAGATGCTGCTGCATTTGCTTGAATTGAATTAACCCTTGCACTAAGCTTTGCATGCTCTTCTTGTAATTGAATTAGTTTTCTTCTAGCATGAGAAATCTGAGAAACATAACTACTCTCTTGTTCTAACACTTTGTTAAGTTTGAGTGTTGCTGATTTGAAATCTTGTTTCTTTTGTTTTAGTTTGACAATTTCACCTTTATGTTCAAGTTGCAACTCTTTTACTTTAGAAACTTGTTCATCAATTGTTTGAATTCTAAACTCTAAACGATCCTTTTCTCGGAGTAATTCTTGCTGAGCCGTTCTTTTCTCCCTTACAACTTGCTCTTGCGCTTCAATACTAGTTTCTAAACTGGTTAAATCTTCAGTTGCTTTTGCAACATCACCAAGTTTATGTTTACCACGAAATTGTTCCATCTTCTCTTCAAGCATGGCAAACTCCCTTTGTTTACTATGGATTTGTTTGGTGATTTGACCTTCCCTGTCTGAAAATTCAGTCATCTTAGAAGTTAACTCTTTTTGTTCATGTTCAAACTGTTTTTTTCTTAAAGTGATTTTATGAATTTCATCTTGGAGAGTTTTTGACCTGGTTTCTTTTCGGATGAGAGATGTTTTTAGATCCTCAATTTCTTTATGAACTGCAACCTGCTCTTTCTCTCCCTTCTCTTCAATTTCTTTGTTGATCTCAGAGATCTGACCACGTTTCTCTTCGATCACTGCTCGAAATTCATCAATTGATTTTTGAAACTGAGCAACTTTTAATTCATAACCAGTAATTTTTTCAAGATAAACTTTGTTTTCTTCACGACGGACATCAATTTTCTTTTTGAGGTATGATGCACGGTACGAATCAACCTTTCCTTTAAGTTCTTTGAATTTTAATGCTTGATCACGGTCTTTTTTTAACTCTCTAAGATACGCTTTTCTCTCCTTTAGAATTATTTCAGCACTGTTGATTTTTTCTTCAGCTTTGGTTAGTTCGGAAAGTGCTTTTTTCTTCTTTTCCTCATAATGAGAAACATCACTGATTTGTTCAATTATTTGTCTTCGCTCTTTACCTGGCATATCAACGAATCTGGTGATATCACCTTGCAAAATAATATTGTAACCATCTGGATTGATATGAGCTCCCGCTAACAAATCAATAATTTGAGTTCTGGTTCCTTTCTTATCATTTACTCTGTAAATACTAGACCCAGTTTTGGTAATTGTTCTGTTGATTACAACTTTTTTAGGGTAACCTGCAAACTCACCTTTGCTGTTATCAAACTCAATTTCAACTGATCCTTTTTTAGAAGGTGTTTTAGATTTACCACCATTAAAAATCAAATTAGCAGCTTTTTCTGCACGCATGGATTTTGCAGAGAGTCTTCCAAGTACGAAACAAAGGGCGTCACCGACGTTACTTTTTCCTGAACCATTAGGTCCTAGAATACAGTTATACTCCTCACCAAACAAAATATCAGTTTTATTTGCAAAACTCTTGAAGCCATGCATAGTCATACGTACAATTTTCGTCATAGAATGTTCACCCTCTCAAGGTTTAAGACCGGCTTTTTACTTTAAAAAGCTTGCGTTTTTGAGCTATTTATTTGAGAGGTTTGAAAGTATTTATTTGAAAAGTTACTTTAGAAAATTCTTGGCTTTCTTTGCCACTTACCCACTGGACAAATATACAGATTGTTTATATAATCCTTTATCTACTAATGAGGCATGAGTGATAGAGACAAACTAATTGTATTTCAAAATAAGAAAATTCGAAGGATTTGGCATGAAGATGAGTGGTATTTTTCTGTAGTGGATGTTGTAGCTGTACTGACCGAAAGTAAAGATCCAAAAGATTATTGGTATAGGCTTAAAAAAAGAGAATTGGAGCATGGAGTTGAACTATCGACAAATTGTCGACAGTTCAGATTAGAAGCCCAAGATGGTAAACTGAGATTAACAAACTGCGCAAACACTAAATCTTTATTCAGAATAATCCAATCAATCCCTTCTAAAAAAGCTGAACCGTTTAAGCTCTGGCTGGCACAAATTGGGTATGAAAGAATTCAAGAAATTGAAAACCCAGAGCTTGGGCAGGATAGAATCAAAGAATATTATGAACTAAAAGGTTACCCAAAGGAGTGGATTGATAAAAGGTTACGAGGGATTGCAATTCGTCAAGAATTAACTGACCAATGGAAGAATAGAAATGTTGTAACGCAAAAAGAATTCACAATACTAACTAATGAAATCTCTAAAGCAACATTTGGCAAAAATGTTGGAGAGTATAAAGAGTTTAAAAAGTTGCAACATAATAATCAAAATCTTAGAGACCATATGACAGATTTAGAACTGATTTTTACAATGCTTGGTGAAGCTTCAACCACCGCTATAACTAAAGAAGAAGATTCTGTGGGTTTTGATGAATGCAAAAATTCAGCAAACAAAGGAGGAAATATTGCTAAAAGAGCAAGAGAAGATTTAGAGAATAATTTAGGAAAGAGCATTGTTTCTGATCAAAATTTCTTGCCTAAACAAAAAGTTAAGAAGAAAATAGGAAATTGTTAAATTGTTACAAAGTTATTTTCTACAAAATACCTTAGCTTTCTTGGCAATATTTTCCCCTGTAAAACCAAAGTGTTTCAAAAGTTCTTGTGGGTCTCCACTCTCACCATATTGATCATTCATCCCGATTCTTAGAATTTTGGTTGGGTGAACTTCACTTAAAAATTCAGAGATTGCTCCACCTAAACCACCAGTAGTTTGGGCTTCTTCGATTGTGACAATAAATTTGCATTTTTTAGCTGCCTTTAGAATTGTTGATTCATCAAGCGGCTTAATACTTGGGTTATCAATTACCATCGCATTAATGCCTTGGTCTTGAAGGATTTTAGCGGCTCTTAATGCTTCGTAAGTTAGAGCACCCGTTGAAACTAAGGCAACTTGAGTTCCGTGTTTTAAGACATTAGCTTTTCCAATTTTAAAGGGTGTTTTGTTCGTTGTGAACTGAGGTGTGTTTGTTCTGCCAAAACGCATGTAAGCTGGACCTTTGAATTTGGCGATTGCTGAAGTTGCTTTTTTGGTTTGGTTGTAATCACTTGGATTGATAACTATCATATTTGGAAGACTACGCATAGTTGCAAGTTCTTCAAGCGCTTGATGAGTTGCACCATCAGGACCAACACTGACTCCAGCATGCGCGCCGATAATTTTCACATTAGAATTATTGTAACAAATAGTAGTTCGGATTTGTTCCCAGCACCGACCTGGACAAAAAGCTGCGTAGGATGAGACAAAGGGAATTTTACCAACAGCTGCTAGGCCAGCGCCAACTGTCACCAAATTTTGTTCAGCAACACCAATTTCAACGAATCTTTTTGGAAAAGATTTTGCAAATCCATTCACTTTAGTTGAGTCGGTTAAGTCTGCGCAGCATACCCAAACATTTTTGTTACGTTTTCCAAGACTGACTAACTCGTCACCATAACCTTGACGGTTGGCTTTATTTTCTTGATTGAATTTTAAGTGCATAGACTTGTTAAGTCCTTTAAGTTTGTTGAGGTTCATTTTTTAGACCTCTTAATTTTTTTATGAATTGGATGCAATTTTTGGTGTGCAAGATACCAGTTCCCACGCTCTTTTGATTCGCTATGATGAATTTCGTTCAATGCTTTAGTTGCTTCCTCAGGGTTCGGTGGTTTTCCATGCCAATGGTAATCTCCTTCCATAAATGAGACGCCTTTGCCTGGAATTGTCTTTGCGATAATCATCAGAGGTTTATGCTTGTTGGATCTTGCTGCCTTTAATGTTTTGAGGATTACTGGCATGTCGTTACCATTGATTTCAACTACATTCCAATTGAAAGCTAAGTATTTCTTTTTGAGTGAGTCTAGTGGCATCACATCTTCAGTGTTACCATCAATTTGGATATAATTACGGTCGGTGATTGCAATAATGTTGCTGAGTTTTTCTTTAGCTGCAAACATCACAGCCTCCCAATGATTACCTTCGTTTTGTTCACCATCACCCAAAGAAACCCAAACTTTTTGTGGTGTTTTTTCACGTTTGAAAACTAGCGCCATTCCAGCTGCTTGGGACAGTCCAGAACCTAGTGGTCCACTAGTTGTTTCAAGACCTGGAAGTGCTTGTCTGTGTGGGTGACCTTGGAGTCTGCTGCCAAGTTTTCTTAGAGTGAGAAGTTCTTTTTTTGGAAAGTATCCACAGTTTGCCATAGTTGCGTATAGTACTGGGCAGATGTGTCCATTGCTTAAGATGAACCTGTCTCTGTTTTTGTCGTTTGGTTTTTTGGGATTATGTTTTAGAACATTGAAGTATAAAGCTGTGAAAATGTCTGCCATCCCAAGTGGTCCTGCACTGTGACCGGACTTTGCTTCCTTTAAACTGGTTATAATATCTTCACGGATGATGTTGGCTTGCAGTTTTAATTGTTTGATACTGGTTAATTTTTTGAAAGAAGTGTTTGATGAACTTTTGGCTACCATCCAGGATAAAAGAAGTTATTTGGCTTTATTAGTGTTTGGTTTTGTGTGATTCGATTTGTTGGGTGAAGTATAGACGTGACCAGGAGATGAAGAAAAGATAGATCAGAATTTGAATAATGTACATGATTATTAATTTTGTTGGAAATAACTTAATTAATATTTGTAAGATGATAATTAAACTAAGCACTAAAATTGCCCACTGTGAAAGTATGTCTGAAAAATTATTTTTAATGGTTTTAATCCACAAAGAAAATCCAGAACCTACGCTAAACCAAACAGAATTGTTCTTTGTCCAAAAACTTTTGATTGAGAAAAATAATTGTAAAAAAACTACAAACCACAAAAGACCAGCTGACTGAGACACTATTTTTGCAGCAAATGGATAATCTCCAAAAAAGTATACTAATTTCACAAATATATCTTGGATTAAAATTAAAGGAACTACAGCCAATAAGGAGAAAAAAAGGAGAGTGATGGCAAGTCCAATAAAAGAAAATAACTTCTTCCACCCACCATTTCTAAAATTGAATGAATAGTCATTTTGATTTATTGTCGCCCAAATTTTCTTTCTTGTGAATGAAAAACTAGCAAGAGCAGCAAGAGAAATACTAACAAGACCTACAGTGAAAAATACCATCACATTACGAATATACAAAAACAAGGAATCTAATTCATCAACTGATAATTCTTGGAGTAAACTCTCAAAATTTGTTCCGGCCAGACCAATATACTCAGATGAGAGAATAGTAATGACTGAAGAAAAAGCAAAAAATAGTAAAAACACAATGGTGAAAAATGCAAGATCCCAAAGGACTGATTTTAAGATTAGTTTTGGATTCCTAACAGATTCCTTACATCTTGATTTGATCACATGAAAATTATTAAAACCCATATTAATGCCTAGTTATTTTTGTTTTTATATTTTATCAATCTCAAGTTCTACCAATCAGTGTTAAATGAGACGTCACTTGTAGTAGTGCTCTGCTCAGAATCTGATGAAGCGTCATAAGACCCAGTTGTTCCAATGCTGTTCATGGAGACAGTTGTTTGCTGTGAATAAACTATCTTGTTACACACATCATCAATTGGGATTCCTGGTTTGAATCCAAAACCAGCAGAACCGCCAGTAGTGTAGATATCAGTATCTCCACTCCAATCAACACAGACTTTAGAACCTTCATAATTATTATTACTCCACCAAGTAATAACCTGACCATCTTTATCACCATTGATTAATTTTAATGGATGACTATCTCCAGTTTCTCCAATGTATAACCGGTTTCCAGCTGCTACAATATTGTATTCTACTGCAAATCCATCTTCATTACTATTTGGAGTCGCTGCTTCATCAGCTGGTGCTTGAACTCCCCAACTGATCTTATAAAAATATCCTTCAGCTTGTTCTTCAGTTTCTTCATTATAACATAAACCATTATCTGCACAGAACAAACCCACTGGACAGATATATTCTTCTTCAACACTTTCATCTGTATTTCTAACACAAAGAAGTGCATCTGAATAAGTCATCTCAGCGAAAATGTTTGCAACAGTTTGAATGTTTCCAGCAGAGTTTTCAATGATTGCAACACCATCTGCTTGTAGATCTAAAGACCTTTCAAAAGTTGTTGCATAACAAATGTTGGAAACCCAGGCATCTTGGTTTAAAACGTTTCTAGACCACCATGCGTCAACATTTCTGACCCATTGTTCATTATCAGTTGCTTTGAAAAATAAATTAGAGAGTCCAGTAAATTTACCAATAGCCCCATTCTCTAAAACGCCTAAGGAGTTAGTTTTAATGTTATCCCAGGATTCTTGTTGACGATGTTTTTTTTGTGCTAAAGCTAAATCTTCGAATCCTTTTTTATGTTTTGAATCCTCTGGGTCAACTTCACCTATATCAGCAGCTGTGATCTCGCCTGCACCTTTTGATCTTAAAGTAGCTGCAGTAACAGTACCATAATGAGTTTCTGTTTTTCCATCCTCGCCCTCTGCCTCAACAACAATATAAATTGGTGCAGATTCATCTATCTCTTCTTGTGGTCCAGTTGGAACACTTGATTGAATTGCAACAGGACTACCAAACTCATCGTTATAAGTTCTTTCTGCAGAATAAGAAACTACTTCTGTTTCTTTGTCAGTTGATGAAGTATAAGTTGTGTCAAACTCCGCCTTTCCAACTGAACCTGAGTCTGAAGTTATGCGGTACGTACCATCTTTTTCAAGATCATAATTTTGAGTAAGTGAACTTTCTTTGTTCCCTTTATCGTCAAAAATAACATCATAAATCATGATCTCTTCACTACCAATTGATTTTTTTATTGACAAAGTTTCACTTGAGTCTGTTATGAGAATAGTAGTTTCACCATCAACGATCCTGATGCTTCCATCAGTTGTTATTGCTTCACCTGAAACAGAAGTACCATCTTCTAAAGCAACAGTAGTGATCCCTGCTGCAGTGGTTTGAACAGTTGTTCCATCATTATACTCACGCTCATTTGTAGTCTCCTTACTTGGAGTAGTGTGAGTTATTTCAGTATAAGTTGTTTTATGATCTATTTTTATTGTACCTTTTTTATCCTTATCATCATAATATGTCAGTTCTCCATCTGCTGTTGATTCAACACCGAGAGTAAACTTATCTTTGAAACCTTCATATTCAGAGCGAGTCAATTCAGTTTCACCAACATAAACTGTTCCTTCAGAACCATCGTCAGGATTTACCAGGATTGCAATTTCAGTTTTATCTTCTGATCCAAGTAATGTTAATCCATCAACATCTTTTGTTTTTACACCAGAAGGGAGAGTAGCAACTGGATCATCATCATATAGACCACCTGGACTAGGTACATATATGTCACCATTATGAATATTAAATTGCCCATTCTTAGTATAAGATCCACCTTCTGAATCAGTAAAATATCCACCATCATAAGTTAAACCACCATGATAACCCTTGTCAGTATCTTTAGTTATTTTATTTTCTTTGTCATCATAAAAAACAACTTTACTACCACTAACATCCCAACAATCTTTATTGTCACCATCACATTTATCAACATCGAAAAAAACATCTGAATGTTCTGTTAAATATGGTTCAGAGATTAACTGGCCACTAAACAAAGTTACCATCCCACTAGTGGAAGAAGCATCTCCTGAAGACCCTTCCTTTGGTGCACTTGGAGGAGCACCAGCTAGAACTATGCTCGACGCTAACATCAAACAAACTACAGCAATTAAAATTTTGAGGATTATGTTTTGTTTTACCATTTTATTTTTCATTTTACAAATCAGTTGATTTTACAGATTTTGCTCCGCCATTTTTCTTGGCAGCCTTAGCTTCTTCCTTAACGCCATCAATTACTTCTTTAACTGCAGGTTCACTACAAACATTATACTGAACTGAAGGATAACTTACAATTACACCGTAAATATTACCAATGGTTTCAGTAATTCTAAAGAACCACCCAACAATGGAACACCAAGTTTTCTGTTTTCCGCCTTCAGGTACTGCGCAGAACCCTGCACCACAAGCAAGTTCAGCTACGGAGAAGATCACTCCAATTGGATCCTTTAATAGAGTGATAATGAACTCCATCACAAACTGAGCAACATCAATTGGAAATAATTGCATCACTTCACCTAAGATGTGTTTACAATACATATAACTTTTAGTTTTGGAACAAACATCAACTGTGGTAATTCCTTCTTTCACACCTTCGTTTAAACATTTGATATAGGTACACTCAATTTGAGCATACTTGTCTAAGTTGTAGGCAATTCCAGGAATACATAATCCGATGGTTGATACTATGATGTTGTCATATAAACTTGAGGCATCACGATTCAAGAATTGAACATTGTCAGGTAGCATCTCAGAGATGTACCCGCCTTTTGCTATCTTCCAATATTTCAAAACTTGCAACTGAACATTACTATAAACTGCAAGCGCAGCATTTTTATGAACTTTTTTAGGGCTTGGATTACAAGAGATTACTTCTAAAGCAGTTCCAAGTGGGTCTAGAATTCTGGACAAAGCAGCTTCACTACCAGTTTCCGCACCACAATAAGCGCTAGCATAAACATCACCATATGGTTTTGCCTTCCGCGCTATATCCATTGCAGCATTTGTAATTCTAAAAATATTAATAATTCCAACAATTGCACTGTAAACTCTTGAAGCATATTGGAACCACTTAGTAACTTTGTTAATAGCTGAACCAACACTAACTATTTTGAAACCAACATTGTCAACAGCATCAAAAAGTAAAGCATCAACATTAGCATCTATAGCACCATTTTGAGAAAAACCAAAAGGAACAGTGAGAGTGACTGTTTGACTTTCTGCAAAGTTCATAGCTGTATCACCAACAACTGAGTATACATGCAAATTACATTCGTAGTCAAAATCAATAGTTTCAAAGCTATCAGATTCTAGTTTAGTTAAATCTACGATATCATTTGGATTAACTGGTTCAAATTCTAAAACTAAACTTAAAGATGGATCATTATTAGCTTCTAAAAAAACACCACCATACATTAATGACCTACTCAAAGTTGGAGCATCTTCATTTTCTTCAGATGGCACACATTCATCAAGTTCAATTAAGGCAGCTTTTGCACCAACATCATTCTTTAGACCAACACCAAAAAACATAGTAGTGTATGTTAGTTCAACTGTGTCCAGATCAATAAATTCTTGATCTGCAGAAATAGAACCTTGCTCCCAAAAGTCAGGCTGAGTTTCTTCATCTAAACCAAATAACTCAATTTCGAATTCACCATCGAATAAATCAGTTGCAAGCGCATTTACTGGTTCATCAAAATCATCAGCTGACCAATCAGCAACATTACCTGCAGTATCAGTTACTAAAACTTGAAAATTAACTTCACCATCTGGTCCACTTTTAATTGAATCTACTCTGAACTCACATTCCCAATCAGTAGTTTCTTCATCTCGACTACAATCAGTTTCAGTGAATAAAACCCAACCATCTAAGTCAGATGCCAAATAATTACCATCGTCATCAAAAGAACCATATTGATACTCATTCTCAGCATCCATTACAAGTTCATTCGCATCAACATAAACAGTTAAACCAGAACTTTCGGTAACAGTTAACTCAATTAACAAATCATCATTACTTTGAAAATAATCTTTTTCTCCAATCGCAGAAAAACCATAAAATTCAATTCCAGTTACTTGCGGATCAACTCCGTCAACCACAACTGGTACTGAGATTAAATCACCATCATTTCCAACATTATCTTCTAAATCATGGATATTAATTTCAGTAGTAGAAGTTGAACTAGTTGAACCGTCAACATCAACATCCCAATAACAAACATAATCAGCTGTACCAGAACTATCAATTAAACATTCATTAGGATTATCATCAGAATCTCCACCGACACCAACTAAGTTTGCAACAACAGTATCAACATCAATACCTGCACCGTTATCATTAATGAAAGCATGAATAGTTGCGTCTTGTTTTGCTGCCACATAACTTAAACCATCAAAAGTAGATAATGTTCCAAAGTAGACAATATCAGGACCAGTTGAATCAGCAGTGAAGCTTGTACTAACTGAAGAAGACTCTGCGTTACCTGCATCATCAGTTGCAGTAACAGTTGCTGAAATTGAAGAACCATCTGGGTTAACAGTTAAATCAGTCCAAGTACATTCGTGAAGACATTCGGTTTCAGCAGATAAACTACAAACTGCTTCTTTGTTTCCAAACTCAATAAAATCGGAACTTGCAGTAACAGTATCTAAATCAGTACATTCAGTTACATTGATTAAAACATTACTTGTTTGACTGTAAGTACTTACATAACTACCAAAGTCTGCAATAAGTAAACTAGAAGCATCTACTGAAGGTGCGATAAAATCAGTATCAAATCTTTTTGATGCTGTAATCTCTTCATGACCTAAAAGATCAGTTGCTTTAATTTTAAAATATCTAGCACCTTCACCTTCTAAATCTACAGTAAAAATACCCGCGTTGCCAGCATCTTCACCATAATCAAAGCTACATTCTTCAAGTTCACCAATAGTGAAAGTTTCATAAACTTCACCAGTCTCAGCATCAACAACTTCAACTTGATCTAAACCAACACAAGAATTTGGTTCATCATCAACTTCAAAAGATAAATGTAAGTCACCATCTTCTTGATAAATTGAAGAGAAAGATATACTTGGTTCACTACCGTCTGCGATGATTGAATCAGTATCACTTGCAAGTTCTTCACCAATTTCAGTGATATTTTCGTCATCAGGATTAACATCTAAATTATAATAAATAACTTCAAAAGAATAAGTTCCTTCATTAATACCATCACTTAAAACACTTTGAAATTCACAAATAGTAGAAAGCGAAGTTGAAGAACAACTGTTGAACTCTATTTGCGAGCCAGCAACATTGAGCAGTACTTGCTCTGGAGACACATCTGTTTCAGCATCATTTGCAATTTCAACTTCTAAACTCCAGATATCACCTTCTGCATCCAAATAACCTTCAATACCATCTTCACCATGATTGCTGGTAACCTTAACTGAAGTCGCCATCGCATTCGCTGAGTAAAATGGAAGTGAGAATACTAACATTGCAATAAGTATTGCGATAAATCTCCATGATTGTTCAATTGCAAATTTGTTTTTTGTGTTTACCATCGTTTTTTTGTTTATTTAATTAGTTTAATTTCGTTTACTCTCATTCATCCAAAGAACTAGACCATTCTGGTTCTAATAGATTTCTAACATTGTTCTTATCGTCAATATAGTCCCAAAGCATAGTTGATACCATGAAATCCTCGATGAGTATAGAGTTTATTTCAACAACATCATTCGTTTTATGGTCAGGTGATTCAATAGTTGAAGGAATACTAGAGAAATCAATAACTGGAACAAATAATGTGAGAGTATCTGACAAATAAAGATCTTCTTCAGTAATCTCAATATACATTGATTCATCATCCAATTTATATCCACCTGCTAAGTAACTAGGAGAAGTGATTCCAGGAACATCATTACAGTCACCCTTGCCATCTTCATCATACAAACATCGTTCATCGTCATAAATTAGCAGATTATCTTCCATGATTACAAAAGTCTCCACAGAGTATATACCAGGAACTAGTTCAACTGTGTGTGCCTCTTGATCTTCTTCGCCACCAGTGAACGAAGTGAAAACTGAGTTTGCAATTTGAGCTACCTCATCTTCAATCCCAGAAACCCTAGTCATGATAACAGTAATTTGCATTCGCTCATCAACTTGACTTTTACTACCAGTAAAATAAAACTCATTCATAAAAGAGATACTCCCATTAGCCTCTGATTCAATATCTGGAGTTCCAAGAAAAAGACCAGAAACAGCTTCGCCATTGTTGAAACAGATACGTGTTTCATCTTCTAAACAGACATCATCATCTTCATTACAACTTTTTGGAACAATACATTTTTTTGCAAGCAAAGCCTCTACTTCAAGTTGCACTTCTTTTAAAGGATAAATTTCAAGTACATCGTACTCTACTCCTGCGACAGCATAACCGTATATCCCAGCCACATCTTCAAAAAGATAAGAGTCAAATTGATATGAAGTACTAGCGTATCCATCTAAAGACAATTCTAACTCACCACCATAAAGAAGAGGATAAGAAGTTTCTAACTCGCCATCACCATCAGTTTCTCCGATTGAACAAAAATCAAAACCAGGTACCTTTAACCCAATAAACACATCAGAAACAGGCTCATTAGTGAAAGAATCAATAATGATAGTAGAGACTAGTTCAGAATTACGTTGAATTGGATCACATAATAAAGAGTTTGCAGTAGGAGAAACAACAGGTGCACTTTGTTCAAAATCAGCATCCATTGGAGCATTGTTAATCAAATTTGATTCCATCGCAAAATTCAAAGTATAACCTTGACCACTAAAAGCATCAGCATCTGAAACAGTTACAAGAACAGGATAACTAATATCATAAGAATTGTAATATTGTTGATAACCAAAACTGAATGGGACTAGGTTCAATGGACTTGAAACAAAGAAACCATCACCTTCGATTACATCTTCGCCACCATTTAGATCCACATGTGGATCCCAGTTAAGATAACTGAAACTGATTAGTTCAGAGTTACTATTGCTTGCAAGTGGAACCACACTGTTATCATAAATTTGTTGATACAAGTCACTTAGTAACTCTGATTCATATTCATATTGATGAAAATTAGAGTTACCTGCATACCTTAATGAAGGAACATGTGAAGATAACATGGATTTGATTACTGAACTCACAGATGCAATATTCCAAGACAAATGTTCAGGTTGAGTTAAAATCAACATGGAATTGAGTGGTGGGAGAGCATCACTATCAAGTCGAGAGTGAATATTAATTAATTCCAATAGTTGATTTTCTAAAAATGAATGTTCTAACTCAGAATCCGCCAACTCACTTGCAACTTCATAATAATCTTTAAAATTCAACTCAACATCAGTATAAAAAGTAGTCATCTCAGAGATTGCCTCAGCACGAGTTGCAGTTAAAGGCATAACAAGAGTGAAATCCAACTCACCATCAAAAATACGAACAGAAGTATCCTTTGCACTATAATCAACTGTAAACTCTTGATCAACAAAAGCAGAATAACCATTCAAACAATCTTCAATTTCTTCATCAACATAACGACCTAGTTGACTTGCAACACTGTAATAATCATCTTTATCATCCAAACTTGGTTTTAAAGAAGTGATCTCAACGGAAGCTTGCCCATTTGGGTTAGAATTGTAATGCCAATAAGGAATGGATAAAGAATCTAAATTTATTCCATCAGAGTTAGTTGGGTCAGAAAGAGAATATTCACCCACAGTATCAGGATACAAATATCCACCTTGCTGGCCAAGAATGATTAACCCTTCTTTAGCAGTTGAATACAAACAAGTTTCAGTATATTCTTGGATTGCAATAAACTCACTTGGAACAGATTCAGTTACTGGCCTTGCAGCTGAAGTTATTTCATCTTCAACAACTGAACCTGTGAAATAGAGAAATAAACCAAAGATTGCAACTAGCACTAAACCTAGAATGATAAATACAGTAACTTGACCTTTATTACTTCGCACCTTTAACCAACCCTCTTTCAAAATACTATTTTTTAGAAGCCAAATAGCATATATAAAGCTTTGTGTTAAATGGAGATTATTAAAAAGTAGTTTATGTGCAGAATAAGAGGAGAAAATGAAGGAATGATTGCATTTAACCGCAAAAATATACTTGATTAAATTGTTAGATGATAGTTGAATCATTTTAGAACCTACAAAAATAAGAAAAAGTTAACTAACGAATCTTTGCGCCATCTTTGACACCAGGCACTTTAACTTCTTGACCAGCACAAGTTAAAACAACATCATTCCAAACTACTTGCTCGTTTTTTATTTCCATTTCGAATTTAATGAAATCCTTAAAATCTAACTTTTCAACAATTTTGGTTTTGTCTTCAAAGATTGCAGAACTACCAATCTCAAAATCTTCAACCCAAAGAAGATTATAACGATCCTTTGATTCCTCGGCAACTAAACTCATTCCATTTGATTCAACTTTACGAATATTAGCTGGCAATAAGTTCACAACAAACAAAGCTTTCTTTTGGAGTAATTGATCTTTTGTAAAAGCAGACTTTAAACCAGCTACAATTTGACGTTTACCAATAGATTCACCGAAATTAACATGCAAGACAAATAATTTGTCTGCATTTGGATGGTCCTCAACATTAAATATTTCACCAACACGAATGTCAGCTGCAAAACTATTCAAGTCAATTTTTGAAGAAGAACCTGATCCCTTCGATTTTGATGACTTTGATTTATCAGCCACTGCTGCAGCTGAAGATTTAGTTTGAGTGATCTCAACTTTTTCCATTAACCTTTCCGGAGGCTTGACCAGACCAGTCCAACTAAAAGATAAATCAGCCCATAAAAGACCAGCGCCGTCGTTAGCTAAAACATTGTCTGGGCCAAAACTGCGCTCAATTTTTGCAGCAAATTTTGGCAAAATAGGTTTAATTAAAATTGATAAGTTCCTTGCAAGGTTTAACATCAAAATTAAAGATTGTTCCAACTTTTTCCCTTCTGCCTCAGTTTCCCTCTGCTTCCATGGAGCCAAAGCTTGAAAATAAGCATTACCCATATCTGAAATTTTTAAAATGTGATTAATTGCAGCTTTATTGTTTTGATTTGCAAAGGAAGCTGTTACTTTCTCAATTTCAGACCTGACTTTTAGAATAAACTCATTAGCATCTGAGTCAAATTCTTGAATTGCAATTTCCTCTGAAAAACGTTTGGAGATAAAACTTAAAGTTCGATAACAAAAGTTACCAATGTTTGCAACTAAAACATTGTTAGTTACCGCTGCAAAATCATGGAAGTCCAAATTGATATCAGTTAAATTTCGATCCATATGCTTTGCATAATAAAACCTGAGTGCTTCTCCCCCATACAGATTATGAAACTCTTTAGCTGTAAAAAAAGTACCACGGCTTTTACTCATTTTTTTGCCATCAACTGTGATGAAACCATGCACAGTAACAGTTGGCAGAGGAATTTCCATTGCCATCAGCATTGCTGGCCAAAACAACAAATGAAAATACATAATATCTTTTCCGATAAAATGCTGCACATGACTACCTGGGTTTACCCAATAATCTTTCCAAGAACAAGTCAGAGATTTTAATTTAGTATCACAATAATTTTGAGTACTTGAGATATAACCAATTGGAGCATCTAGCCAAACATAAAAATATTTAATGTTGCCAGTTTCTGCTTCACTACCAGGAATTTCAAAACCAAAATAAGGAGCATCACGACTGATACACCAATCCTTTAACCCAGAACTTAGCCAACCCTGCACAAAATTCTTAACTTCAGGTTGCAAGGCATTTTCTTCACTGCTTAACCAAGACTGAAGTTGATCTTGAAACTTACTTAATTTGAAATAATAATGAGTAGTGTTTTTTAGAACTGGAGTTGCTCCAGTAATTGCAGAACGAGGATTGATTAGATCAGCTGGCTCATAAATTGCCCCACAAGATTCACAAACATCACCATACTGATCCTCAGTTTGACATTTAGGACAAGTTCCCTTAATGAATCTATCTGGTAAAAACTGCTGAGCCTCTTCATCAAACATTTGCTCAGTGACTTTAGTATAAATGAGATCTTTTTCTTTTAAAGTTTTAAAAAAATGAATTGCCAACTCTTTGTTCTCTTTTGAATGAGTGTTATGAAAATTATCAAAATTAATGTTGAATAAAGCTAAGTCTGCTTGCTGCTCTTTACTGTATTTTGTGGCAAAATCAAAAGGGTCTTGATTATTCTCTTTTGCTTTCATCTGAATTGGAGTTCCATGCATGTCTGAAGCACAGATGTACCTCGCATCCTTTCCTAAAGATTTTAGAAACCTAGTATAAATATCAGCTTGTAAATATTCTAATAAATGGCCAATGTGCACTGTACCATTCGCATATGGCAGAGCTGCAGTCACTACAATTTTTTCTTTTTCTGCTACTACTTTCTCAAATGAGTTCATAGTCAAAAGACAGAGGAGAATAGTATTTAAACGTTGCTTAGAATAATTGCAAATAGAAACCATTTTGGGGGCGTTTATGCAGGAGCAAAGTTTACTTTGTGAAGTTGAGATGTGAATCACGTTGCCTCGCTCCGAGCCGAAGGCAGGATCCTTACAGAACATTAGAAAAATATGATTAAAAGAATGAATTATCTCTGGTGCTGAGACTATCCTGAATGACTGAGATTCTTCTTGAATTATACTTAAAATTTGCTACTGGCTCAACCAATGGCTGCCAAGAATCATAAAAATCAGAACCACCATATGCACAGATCAATAAAGACCCAGGTATATCAGGTCCAAAAGACATTTCATATAAACCAGCAAGCGCAGAAGTGATCCTTGTGATTCCTACGCGATTAGGAGTAACTAATCCTTCGCAAAGATTTGATTCAAATGGATTTTTGCCAGAATCAAAATAAAAAATGTTACTTGGATACCGACCATTAGCTTCAGGCCTTGATAATAATTCTTTGGAAAGTAATAACACTGGTCTTCCCAATCTAGACACTAGCTCAAGTAAATTTTCCTCAGCTGGAAGTTCATGGTGATATTGGATATTCATAAGCCTTGGTTTTTACTGGTTTGTTTATAAAAATTACGGTTGATTTTAGAAAAAGAGAGCAAAATTGCTTGATTATGACGGTTGGAAGCACAAATGCATAAGGACATCATCTAAAGTAGCAATAAAACCAGTTGGAGAAGTGATCCTTGCACCAGTGTGATTGGCCCACACATCAAAATTTTTTTCCCCACCATAGTTTACCATGATGATTGATTCATTACTTCTTTCGACAACCGCTTGAAGGTCAAGTACCTGATTGCCTTTTGGAACTTCGTCAGCAAATACAACTATCAAACGATTAGCTCTATGACGCCAATTCTCCCTTGAAGCTTGATCAAGCGCAGTTTCATAAGGTTCTTGCATTAAACCACCGCCATTAAAATTAAGACGATAAGTAGCCACTGCAATCTCAAACTCATCAATAGTAAAATCCCGAACTAATTCATATTTTGGCGATTCATGAACCGCAGAAAGCGCAACGCGAGGACCAGAGATACTAGAGAAAAAATAAGCAGAACCATAACGAACCAAAGTTTTAACCTCATTTTCAAAAGAGCCCATTGACCCAGTTCTGTCTACGAGAAACATCAAATCAATATCGCAACCAGAATAATAATCAGATGGAGCTACAAAAATGTTTTTGGTGATAGTAGATTCATCAAAGCTATATTTTGAAGTAGGCTGAGGTGAAGGAGTAGGAGTTAGATCAGTATCATAAAAAAAAGGAATTGGAAAAGGATCAAGAATACTAGGATCAAGTAAAGGACTAGTGTTTAATGGAACCGTGATTTGATAGGGATTGCTAGTTGGCAGAGGTGCCGAACTTTGAGCTGAATAAGGATCAGCAGCTGACGCAGAATACAGTAAAAAAAGGGAAGGAAGATAGTTCATATATTGAAGGAAGTAAATGTTGTATATATTCTTTTATGTATTGGAGAGAGTAGAATTGTCGGATAGGAATAAAATATTATTCTTGACTGTATTGAAATTAATAAAATGAAAATAAAAAATTTAGTAAAAATAAAAAATTAAGCTTCGAAATCCAGTTTAGTATTCAAAACTTCTTTGCCATCAATTGTGATTACTCTCTGAACTTGACCTTTCTTCTTTGCATGCAGTCTAGCTTTAGCATAGTCGTTCTCAAACTCTTTTGGAATTACCACATCTTGAATATCAAGTGTATGTTTGATTTCTGCTTTTTTGAATTTACGGTCTTTCACATCGTAGAGAAAGGCATCTAAGATAACAGGTGCATGGTCCAAATCTACAACCATAGTACAGAATTTTTCTTTAATTGAACCTGGTTTTGGTGGACTTGCTTTCATCTTCAGTTTAACACTAGAGTCACAGTTAAATTTAGAGAATAAAAATGCATAGTTACCAAGTTTTAGAATAGCTGCTTTGAGATCTTTTGCAGTGTGATCAAAGGTTAAAGTATATTTTTTTCCACGCTTAGCTTTAACTTCAAATCCCACTTCTTTAATGTCAGCATTTGGATCTGCTTTTGCAGCAACTAAAACAGCCTCACCAGTTATTTTAGAATCATCACCAAGTAACTGAGTTGCTAGTAATGCAAGATCATTTGCATACTCATAACCAGTTTGAATTTTGAGATTTTTTTTGGTATGTGCAAGCAGAACTGCCTCTCTTGGGAAATCACCCACACTAAAACGAGTGAATCTATTGTGCACTAAAGGATCTGTGCTGTTTTCGGTTGCTAACTGTAAAAATGTTTTGAATGCCATAGAGTAAGAATTTGATGTGAGTGTTTATATGGCTTTTGGTTTGAGTTTAAAAGCAGAGAAGTCATTATTTACTAACCACTAGATAATTTCAAATAACAGATCCATACTAAAAAAAAGAATTATTCATAAAATCTTTTTCGCATCACATTATATCGCCTGTCACCAGAATCGTAATGACCAACTCTTTGCCAGCCAGTTGCTAATTTTATTTTAGATATTTGCTCACGTTCAGTCACTGATTCAACAATAGAGACAATTTCTTCAGTTTCACCCTCATATTCTAACTCATCAATAACGTGCTTCTGTAATCTTAGACCCAAACCAATTCCACGAAAGGTTGGCAACAGATAAGTTTGCTCGATCTCAACATCACCAGCTTGACGAAATTCATCCAAATTATGCTGATGCTCACGAGTAGAAGTATAACCAACTAAGTTCCCCTTTGAAACTTGACCATTCTGAATAACCCAAGCCCGAGCACTACCAGACACTAGTTCATCCACCATATAATTAGCTGCATGTAAAGCAACCGTAGATAAACGTTGATATTCTACCTCACGCTCAAAGTTCACAATTAAATGCAATAGATCAGATGCATCTGTGTGTTCGAACTCCCTAATATTAATATTCATTTTCTGGAAAAAAAGCATTTACTTTATATGTTTTTGGATGTCTTTTGTCTTAATTGAGTAGAAATCACCAGTTTAACTTCCACAGAACAGTATTTTTGAGAAATATGGAGCTTTTAGAACACACATTAATAAAAAGCAGAGAGTTCTTCTCTATGTTTAATGCCAAAATATTCTAGAAATGAATTTGAAACAATGCTACTTGAGCCATATGAACTTTTAATGGCAGATGAAGCAACAGAAGTCTCACTGAATAGAAAAAACGAAAGTGGACTTGCTGATTTAGTAATTAGTCCACCAGTGAGAGACAAAGATTACCTATATTTCTCGATCGGAGTTAGACTTGGAACAGGAGACACAGTAAAATCTCAGATGAAAATTGCAGCATATGAAGTGATTTATGGTGTGAACTCATGGCAGAAAGATCAGTTCCATAGAAATAAATGGAAAAACCCATATGGAAGAGATGTGAAGGATTTTTCTCAGCGGCATTTGGTTGGAGACTCAGACACAATTGAGACTGATATTTTAGAAGAGTTAATCAGTGCAACACAGTTTATTTACATAGTTGATCACCCTGAGTTTAATTCTGAATGTTCTAAATTAGAAGAAAAATACCAGGACGAGTTAAAAGAAAATCCTGACGCAGTTGTTTCAATAGATACAGAAGATTGCCAGAAACTTTGTTACAGACTGTTCATTCAAAAAATGTTGCCATTGATTGAAGAGATGAGTGAAGATTAACTTTCTAAACGTTTAACTTCAATACTGATAGCGTCTTCCATAATTCTAATCTCCCTTGGACAGACAGTATACTCAAGCTCGTTTTTTGTGCAATAAGCTGCAATGTTTAAACGTTCAATTTCATTTTTGAATTTAACCAAAACAACAAAGGGAAATTTTTGTGATTTGTTCAGAATTTGGAATTTAGATAAATCTTGGATGATTTCTTGTGATTTGTTTCGAAGAAATTCTATTCTATTTGGAAGGTCTTTGATTTTTTGATGGATTAAAGAAAAGTTGCCGTCAAAGGAAACAGCTGCAACAAGAGGTTTAACCTTTTGGAATAAATCCTTATTCTGAGTTGAGATAAAAGCTCCTTCATTAGCATCAATTAACTTCCATTTGCCAAAACTTGAAAACATAATATCGCAGTGGTGCCCATTTGCAAGTTCAGTTCCAATAGAACCGCAAGCATCCATTGCAACAAGCACATCACTACTATGACAAATATTGTAAATTTCTTTGGTATCTTGCGCTATAGTGTAAGCTGCGTTACTGTGATAAATGAATAGTACCTGCTCGTTTTCTTTGCAGTTCTTTTTTGCTGCTGTGATTTTGCTTTTCAAATCTTCAAGGTCAATCTTTGCTTGCTTGGTATCAACTTTGATTAGTTCTCGGTTTAATGCTACTGCAAACTTTTCATAAGTCATCCAGCCGCCTTCCTTTGGGATTAAAATTGGACCTGTGCTTTGAAGCATTGTAAGCAAAATAGCTGCATTGCCACGATTAATTACTGCCACATTTTCGTGTTTAGTTAAATGTCTTAATTCCTTTAGGACTGCGTCTTTCATAGTTATGAATAGAGAAGGATTAGTATAAAAAGATGATGGAAGCTAAAGGAAAAAGTTTAAATTTTTTCAAAGTCAACAAACAGTGGTCAGGCCGGGCTACTACATTGCACTGCACTTTGATTTTGATTCTACTATGCAAACAAAATGTTTGTGCAAATTCACTGTCATTTTGTCATATCTCGGCAAGGGACCCACGCGCAGAAGACTTTGTCACCTACTTCTTAGGTTTTTTTGGAACAGGAAGTCCTTTTGGAAGTCCTAAAATGTCAGTGTCTCTTTTGATTCTAGAATTTTTGGAACTTGATTTTTTCGAGTTTAGCTTCTTTTTAGTCACTTTCTTTTTAGTTACTTTATTTTTTGTTTTTCCCTTTTTAGATTTCTTCTGTTTCAAAGATTCTTGATGTGCAAGCTGCGTTGTTAAAACAGGGTTCATTCCACTGAGTTTTGAATGAGGAAAATCAACACCAAATTTTAACCTTCTCACAAGTGCGTTCATCACTTGCTCTTTGAAAACTAAACCTTCAATCTTAGGTGAATCCAAAGTTTTCTTTACAACTAAAACATGAGATTTTGTTGCTAAAAATTTTTTGAAAGCGGTGTAGGCTGTTTGATCAGGAGTTAATGTTCCTAATTTTTTTAAAGGAATTGCAATGTCAGAAATTTTGAATTTTTCTAAGTCAGCTCCACGAATAGATTGCAAACTAGTCAAATCTACTATTGCATCTGGACTTGAACCTTTCTTAACAATGAAGAGTTTATGTTTATTTGCTAAATTGTCCTGAATAAATTTCTTGAGATTAATGTTGCCACTGATCATCATACTGGACTTCGCCTTTTGCTGAAACTTACTAACTTCCCAGCGGCTAAGAACATCATAAAAAATAACTTGTTCATAACTTAATCCTGCAACAAAGTGCAGAAAAAAACCGATTAAGATTAACCAAATCCCAGAAAATGCACCAGTGATCACCTGAACAATCCCGGAAAAAATTAGGAACAAAGCGAAGAATTTTCCAACGTATGACGCGATTCTAGTTGCTTTCCTTAAGTCTTTATAGTACCAATGAAGTATGGCTCTGAAGGCCCGACCACCATCAAGCGGATAACCTGGAACCATGTTAAAAATTCCAAGGACCAAATTAAGCTGGAAAAGATAAAATGAGATTGCATTAATGAATAAGGAATTAGTTGTGTTTTGAAAGATCAGCGCGAAAACCCCTGCTAGAAAAAATGAGAACAATGGACCTGCTATTGCCATTAAAAACTCATCCATTGGTTTCATATTCTCTGACTCAATGTCAGCTACTCCACCAAAGAAAAAGAGAGTAATAGAGTGAACATGAATTCCTTTTTTACGGGCTACAAAAGAATGAGAGAGTTCATGCAAAATTACTGAAACGAAAAGCAGTAAAGCAGATACTATCGCAACTGCCCAATGCTGTTTTGTTGAAAGTTCAGGATAAAAGGTTGGAAAGAAATTAGTTGCTAAAACCCATGCAAGCAGTAGTGCAATTAACCACCAAGAAAAATGCAATTTTAGATCGATTCCAAAGAACCGTCCAATCTTAATATCACCCTTCATCAATTAAATGATTGTTTTTTGGTATTTAAGCGTGTTGGTTTGTAGTGTTAGAATATGAAAATGCTTTTAAACAAATTTTGTTAATAGATTATGTGGTAAGTATATTAGAAATTGCAGAAGAAAATCTGACCCCTGGGATGAAACAGTACAGGGATGCAAAACTTGAAAACCCAGATTGTGTGATTCTACTTCGAATGGGAGATTTCTATGAAATGTTCTATGAAGACGCTGAAATTTGTTCAAGAGATTTAGAGATTACTTTGACAAAAAGAGGCAAAGGAGAAAAATGCGCACCACTGGCTGGAATCCCATACCATGCATTAGAACCATACCTTGGAAAATTAGTTTCAAAGGGACACAAAGTTGCAATCATTGAACAACTTGAAGATCCTAAAAAAGCAAAGGGCCTTGTGAAAAGAGGTTGCGTTAGAATTGTAACTCCTGGAACTTTAATGGAGTCCACACTGCTTGATGCTAGTGAAAACAACTACATTATTGCAGTTAATCGAAATGCAAAAGGATTTTTTTATTCAATTGCAGATTTGTCAACTGGAGAAATGATGCTTGGTAACTGTGAAGATAACTCCACACTGTTTAGTGAAATTGAAAGACGAAGTTGTTCTGAAATTGTACTCCCAATGAGTATGTTAGTTGATATTGAATTTGTTCAACAGCTTCGAGATATGGGGATTTTTGTTAGCAGCTGCGAAGATTTCTTCTTCAGCAAAAAACAAAGCAACAAAGTGATTTTGCGGTGTTTTGGAGATAAATTTGCCAGTAAGTTTAATTTAGAAATTGATGATAGTACAGAAGATAAAAATTGGATTGAATATTGTTTACAAACAGCTGGTGCATTAATTCAATATTTAGAAGATAATCAAAAAAAAGAATTGAAGCATTTCAAAGAGATCACAGTTCAAAGTAATTCTAAAATTATGCAGCTGGACCGGGCAACTTTACGGAATTTAGAACTAGTTACAAATTCACGAGGAGAAAAAAGTAAGTTCACCTTATTTTCAGTTTTAGATAAAACGGCAAGCAGTGCAGGGGCCAGGATGCTTAAAAAAGTGATCAAAGAACCACTTTTGATTTTTAGTGAAATCAAAAAAAGGCAAGATGCTGTTTCAGAATTAGTTAACAACAATTTACTCTGCAATGAATTACAAGAAGTTCTGAGTTCAGTTTACGATCTAAAACGATTAATTGGAAGAGCAACTTATGGAAATGCAAGTCCAAAAGATCTACTGGCACTACACGCCAGCTTTGCACAGTTACCATTACTAAAATTAAAATTGCAATCAGTTGCAAGTTCTGAAATGTTAAAAGATATTTTGAAAATAGAAACATTTGACTTATTAAAACAAGAGTTAAAAGCTGCGATTAAAGAAGATACAAACAACAATATCCGTGAAGGAGGAGTGATTGCAGTTGGGTATAACTCAGAACTTGATAGCTTACTCACAATTACTCGAGATTCAAAACAAATTTTACAAAAACTAGTTGAGAGAGAAAAAAAGGCAACTGGGATTAGTACTTTGAAAGTTTCATACAATAGAGTGTTTGGATATTTTTTAGAGGTTAGTAAAAAGTCAGCAGCGAAAGTTCCAGAAAACTACATTCGTAAACAAACAACAGCAAACTCTGAGCGTTACATCACAGAAGAATTGAAGGAGTTGGAGAATACGATACTTGGCGCACAAGAAAAAATTGTGGCTTTAGAATACAAATTGTACCATGAATTAATGGCAAAGTGTGCAAAAGAAACTGAAGAGATACAAAAAGTTGCAAACAAACTTGCAACATTAGATGTGATCTGCAGTTTGGCAAAAGTTGCAATTGAAAACGATTATGTGAAACCAGTAGTTATTTCTAATTCTGAAGAGGAAAATATTCTTGAGATTATTGATGGACGACACCCAGTAGTTGAAAAACTTGAAGCAGAGTTTATCCCAAATTCAGTTACTATGAAAGGTGGAGAAATGATGATCATCACAGGACCAAATACTAGTGGGAAGTCAACTGTGATGCGTCAAACTGCATTGATTGTTTTAATGGCGCAAATTGGATCCTTCGTTCCGGCTAGCGCTTGTAGTTTGTCAGTTGTTGATCGAATTTTTACCAGAGTTGGAGCACACGATGATTTAGCTGCAGGACAATCAACATTTATGGTTGAGATGTTAGAAACAGCGAACATATTGAAACATGCAAGTTCGGAATCATTGATTATATTGGATGAAATTGGTCGAGGTACTTCAACTTTTGATGGAGTTGCAATTGCTTGGAGCTGCGCTGAATATATTTATAACAAAATAAGAGCGAAAACCATGTTCGCAACTCACTACCACATATTGAATAAACTGGCTGATCAGTTTGAAAGAATTCATAATTTCAATGTAGCTGTGCGTGAAGTGAAAGGAGAGATTGTATTCTTGCGACGATTAGTTGCTGGTGGATGTGATCAAAGTCATGGGATCCATGTTGCTCGAATGGCTGGGATGCCACGTGACGTTGTGGTACGCGCACAGGAAATTCAGCGGAAGCTGGAGAAAGAGGATGAAATGCAAAAGTCTGTTCGTGCGAAGCGAGTAAGGGAGCAGTTGGATTTGAGTAAGTTTTGAGAACTTGAAGATATCTTTAAAAAACAGAGGCATTATGGGAATTTCATGGGAATTATCTTATCAAAAGGAGTACATGAAGCATTTTGTGAAGACGAGTTGGGTGCTTATATCAGAGAACACAGCCAGTTTAGTTTAGGTTTATTCCTTGGAGAAGAACAACAAATTGTAGCCAGATTTCCAATTGATGTATTCAAGAAGAAAGATTGTTTTGTAAGTGGTTATGATCAAAGAATTTTCTCAACAGACACTGTAGGAGAAGTAATTTTAGATATGAATTATATCATTGGTCTTCATAGTGGGGTTGACTACCATGAGAGATTGGAAATAGCACTATCTGAGAAAAATTCATTAATTACCACAAATAAATTCCGACGAGCAATTAGAACATTTAACAAAGCTAGTGAGATTGAAAGTTTGATTGATTATATTAAAGAACCAATTGTTGCAAAATGTTTAGAACATTTTTCAAACAGAGGCAGACAGTATTTGGTTCCTTGTTTTGTTCGACCAGTAGATATGTTAGCAAGTCCATATGAGGAGATTGATATTTCTGATGCAATTAGTGGTTTACCAACTACTGAAGAATTATACCTTAGACGTGATATTGGTGCACCACTACTGATTGTAAGAAGTGGAACTCTTGCACAACATTGCAACCAAGATTATGTTTATGCAAAAAATCGGAGATTCGGAAATGTTCCAAAGGGATTACCTGCTCCAAAGCGATTAGCTGAAACAGTAAGTGGCGAAGTATTGGCAGAGTTTAGTGAAGCTGCTGGGAAATTGGAGAAGAACAGAACTGAAATTGATTTTAGTTATAGAGTTCGATGACTGATTTATTTTTATTTTTACTTTTTTGATCCAACAATATAAACACTCTCCCAAAATAAATGCTTCTTCTTGATGATTTCTACTTCTAAACCGGCGTTTTTGAATATCTTGTTCAAGTAATTGGAATCTTGCATCCAATAAACATTAGGGATTACAAAGAAAAATTTATCATAATCTAAGAAAACTACTTTCCCACCTTTCTTCAGATGGAAGGCTAAATGTTTGAGGACAGTTTGAGGTTTTTGCATATATGAAAGAGCAGCAGCTGAGATGATCACATCAACTTTTGGTTGTTTACTTTTAATATTGAAATGATGCAAATGAGGATGATGATTCAAATGAACATGTGCTAGATGAGCCAAATGTTTCTCTGCGATTCTGATGTTATGTTCCACCATATCAAACGCATAGACATGACCTCCTGGCAGAACACGTTTTGCAAGTTTACGAGTTAAAGTTCCAACACCACAACCATATTCCAATACTTTTTTTCCATTTAGTGGACCTGCATATTTTAGTAAAGTGGATCTGGAACCAACTGGAAATAAAATATTTTCGAGGAGGAGGAGAGGGTAAGAGAGGAATTCGTTCACTCCTCTAATTGCAGGTGCATCATAATACATTTCAATTAAAAAATAAATTGGAACTCCTAAAAGAACCAAAGAACCCGCTAGTGAGAGAATATGATAAGCACCATCTGTGTGAGTTCCCCAGATATAAATTAGTGAAAGTAAAATTGCAATGATTGCATATGGTAAAAATTTTCCGAGTGGTGCGTGAAAATATCTTTTTGTTTTTGGTTGTTTATACCTTAAAATTGGAACTGCTAAAATTACAAAGCAGTAAAGAATCAGAACTACCGGCACCAAAAGATGGAGCATAGTTGTGTAAGAACCTGCTCCCACAACTACTAAGATACTTGTTAGAATTGTTTGAAGAAGAATCGCCTTGTAAGGAGATTTGAACTTGCTGTGGATGGCAGCAAACTGTTTTGGAAATAATTTGTCGTTTGCCATTGCGAGCAGCAGACGTGGAGCTGAGACTACCCATCCAGCAACTGAACCAATAATTGCAAGGTATACTAAGATTGTAAAAACAGATCCACCAAAAATTCCATAGTGCAAAATTCCAAGGTCAGTAAGTGGAGTTGCGGAAGCTCCAAAAAGATCTGCTGGAATAACCCCAATACTTGTGATCACAAAAAGCAAACAGATAGCTGCAATGATTAAAGTCCCATAAATTAAGGCCTTTGGCATAACACGTTGTCCATCTTTTGTTTCTTCAGCTAAAAAGGTAGCTGTTTCCCATCCAAAAAATGTTTCTGCAATCAAAAAAACTGTGAAGAAAATTGTTGTAGTGTCAGAAGTGAAAAAAGGAGTGAAGTGACCAGAGTTGAATTTGAAGATCCCTGGAATGATTAAAGCAAAAAGAGTTCCAAGTGTGATGAAAGCAAAAGTGATTAACATGACAGCACTAGTTTGCATTCCAGAGAATGCCACTAAATTGAAAATCACTACAAACATTAAGGAGAGAAGTACCTTGAAAAGAGTCGAACCTTCGGGTGCTAAGTATTGAATTGCACCAACAACCAACATGGCAATTGTAATGTTACCTGCGATGATTGTTGACCATCCAATTAGAAAACTTGCAAACCTACCATAAGCTTGTTTACAAAATTCATAAATTCCACCAGCCTTTGCGAACATACTGGAAAGTTCTGCAAAACACATAGCAATGTAAATTGAGATTACTGAAAGAATTAACCAGGCAATTAAAGAGGCTGGTCCTGAAAATTTAGCACCAACTGCTGGAAGGAAAAAAATACCTGTTCCCATAATAGAGTTGATTGTGATTAAAAGAATTGCAGGGTAGGAGAGTACTTTTTGAAGTTTAGCCAAAAGATATCACCCTTATGATTTTTTGGATAAGTTCAAAAATATTTGATTTTTGTTGTTTAGTCATTTTGTTTCAGTATTAAGAAAGAATTTATTGGTTATAAATGTAGCTTTGAATTCATAAGATTAGATTTTTTATTAAAATGTCATTTTCTTAGCTTAATCTTTTAAAAAATGAGATGAATTAGAGACTATGACTGACCCCACCGATTTTTACCAGGACATGAAGCAAAAAGGATATCTAACAGAAGTTAGAAGGTTTGTTCCAGGCTATGATGAAATGGTAAACCTGGTTGCTTCAAAAGTAATTGAGATATCTCCTTTTCAAGCAGTTGATTTAGGGATGGGAGTAGGTAATATTGCAGAGTTAATTCTTTGCGCTTCTGCTGACACTTATCTAACAGGGATAGAACAATCTGAAGCGATGGCCAGATTTGCTCAAAAAAAATTAGAACCATTTCCCAACCGTAGCAAGATCCAAATTCAAAACCTACAAGAAGGGCTCAATGAGAGAAAGTATAGTGTAGCTTACTCAAATTTAGTGTTACATAATATTGACCAAAATGAAAAAATTAATCTGCTAACAGAGATCAAAAGATCACTTTTACCAAAAGGACAGTTTATTTGGGGAGATTTAGTTAGTTTCCCATTTGGGATGCACAATCCAATAGTAGCATACCGTCATTTAAACGCTTGGATTCAAGGAGCTGATGCAGGATTTGTAAAAGAAGATTTGTATAAAGAGCTATTTGAAGATTCCAAATTATCTGTTAGAGAAACAATCAAACTTTGCCGAACAGTTGGATTCAAAGATCCAAGAGTTATTTGGAAAAATACAGCAGGGACTACAGCAGTGTTTCAGATGAGTGTTTGAAATTAACCTAATCTTTGCTTCAGAAACTCTTCCCTTGTCATCTTCAAAAAGGGATTCATCCTCTTTTCAATTTCAATAGTACTAGTCTTTGTTGGACCGTAATCGTGACCTGGATAAACAGTTGTGTCTTCTGGCATTCGTTTGATACGTTCTAATGTGTCAAGCATCAAATTAGGATTGGACCCTTCAAAATCTACTCGGCCGCAACCATGCACAAACAAAGTGTCGCTTGTGAATAAAGATTTAGATCTGCTGTTGTAAAGACATAAAGAATCGAACCTGTGACCTGGAGTATGCATTACAGTAAAAGTATTTTTGCCAAAAGTGATTTGATCTGACTCATCAACATGTTTGTCAACAGCTAATTTAATTGATCTGTGAGCAATAATTGGAATTCCTAATTTTTGATATTCTCTTAAACCAAGGATGTGGTCATGGTGAGAATGCATCACAACAACACTTTGTAAATTTAAATTGTTTTCTTTGCAGAAATTTAGAATCTCTGTTGCTGGAACACTTGGATCTATTAGAAGCGCTTGGTCTTGTTCATAAACTAAGTAAGCAAAGTTAGAATCATAACCACCCTTGAATGTTTTGATTTGCATTTAGAAAAGAAAGAGCTTGAAGTATTTGAATGTTGTTAACTTATACTATCCAAAGCTTTAAAAATCAAGTACCTATTGATAATAATCTGCTAGGGAGAGCTAGACTGGCGCGCTAGTCCTGCGTTGTGACCGTGAACGGACTTTACACGGAGTTGAAGCCACCTTGAGGGTTAATTTATTCATATTGGCCCATGTTGTCTTGTTGACAACTTGTCCTTTGGGATGCAGTACATATTGAACTAGGTCAGGACCGGAAGGTAGCATCCTTAAGATTTGTACGGTATGTTCAAAGGGTTGCAAGTTCGAGAGGCTTTATGGATCAGTCCAGTGTGGGTTTATTGATTCGATTAGGATGGCACGCCCCTAACAGCTTTTTTCTTTTTTGATTATTCTTATTGGAAGATCTTGTTCAAGAGCATATAATTAATCTCCTTTTCAGATTGATTAGAATCAAATGTTGTTCCAGAATATAGTTTCATAAAACCAAGGTTTAAATAGCTGTTTTTCTTTACGATAGTAGAAAGTTAATGAGTAATAATCTACAACTGCAGGAAATGTCATCCGGATTTTGGATGGATGATTGCATTTAACTAATATTTTAGGTAAAAGAGGTATGGGAAAATGAGAATTAACAAAGAAATGATAATACTAATGCTAGTATTCTCTGCATTATTAACAACTGTGGTTTTCGCAACTGGTTTTGAAACCGTCATAGTAGCAGAACCATCTTCAAACAGCAACCTATCTGGGAGCACATTATTTAACGTGACCCTTGTTGGATCTGATAACTTATCGAATGCAACAAACGCCACATTTGTGTTTTTGAATTTCACAACAGGTGAATTATTGTATAATGTAACAGTTGTATCA
>JABHRS010000029.1 GCA_018670085.1 archaeon
ATATTACAACAGAGTCTGCTAACAGTAAAGGGGAACTTGGTGGAGAACTTTGGGTAAAATGTGATGGATTGATGCCAGGATATTTGGATGATGCTGAGATGACAGCGAAAGTAATTCAAGATGATTGGTTTAATACTGGTGATTTGGCGTCTTGCGATTCTGATGGCTTTGTATTCTTGAAAGGACGTAAAAAAGATATTGCGATAATTGGGGGAAAAAATGTTTCATTAAAAGAAGTTGATGAGATATTGTATGAACATCCAAAAGTCATAAATGCTATTTCAATAGCTGTGCCTGATGAACTTAGTTCAAATAAAATTGTGGCTTGTATTCAAATAAATCCAAAAGGCCCTTTGAGTAGTAAAGAAGAGTTGTTTCATTTTTTCGGACAAAAAGTAGCTAGTTTTAAATGTCCAAAGGAATTTTGTTTAGTTAATAGTTTTCCACTTGGCGGTGGAGGGAAAATTTTAAGAGCAAAGGTTAAAGAAAAATATCTGCAAGGTGCTTATGATGACAGTAAACTATAATGATTCAAAAGAGGAACTTGGTTCAGATAAAGTAATTGATTTGAAGAAATTGTTTTCAGAAATTTTACATTTGCCAAGTTCAGAGATATCCTCAGCAATTAATTCTGAAACTTGTAGCCAATGGGATTCGATAGCTCATATTGACATTATTATAGCACTTGAAAAAATAACTGGAAAAAATATTGGACCTGAGAAAGTGTCTGAATTGGTTTCTTATGCAGTAATTGTTTTATATTTAGAAAAGTTAGGTTTTGTGCTGAGTAAGTAAAAATTATTTGATTTAATTTTATTCATAATTTCAACTATTATCAGTAGTACAATGATATATTTCTCCCATTAACATTCCTTCACTAGTATAGAACTTTTTCTCGTCTTTAACACAGTCTTCAAATAGCTCATAGATGCCAGTGTCTTCTGGAATTGGTAACCAATGAAGTAGGATTACAGTTCCACCGCGCTCTTGTAAACTTTCTTGTTGCTGGGGCATTTCATCGTAGGGATAAATAGTCCCAAAGCCCATCGTAGTTGAATAATTGTGCCAGAATGCATTATTGAAATGCCAGATGATGTGTTCGCTATTGGAATAAACGGGGGTGTTAAATTTATTTTCTTCAACGTAATCAATCATTTGGTAAACTGTAGGGGTAACATCAACTGTTGTTGGGTGAAATAAGTACTCTGAAACTAGAAAAATATTGAAGCTGAGCGCAATAATTAGGAAGCAAGCTAAGAAGATATTTTTGTGTTTTTTGCTGAGAAAGTAAAAAGCTAAAAATCCAAATGATAAACCAAAAGCAAGTAAAATTGTGATAAATGAAACACTAAGTAAGGGGCCAGAAGCTGATGAATAACTGAAAAGAAAAAATGGATTTAAATTCTTTAGGTATGAAATGTACAAGGAAATATCTCGGTGAATGAATTCTACTGGGAACTTGTTGATGATGAAGAAAACTGCAGTTGTGAATAAAGTAATTATTCCTACTTTAAACAGAGATTTTGAGGTTATTTGATTTTGGTATTTTTGATAAAAATTAGCGAGGACAAAACCGCCAACCATAGCTAAAGCTGGAATTGTATGCATTAAATATTTGTCAATAGCTCCGAAAGTGATAACGAAAGTGTAAAAGAACAGTGTAGAGATAACCCAAATGAGAGGTAGGGTGAGGAATTGAATATGTTGTTTGATAAAATCTTTTCTGAAAATAAGTAAAAAAAGTCCAATTAGTAGTGGAGTTGCCCAAAGCAAATATACAGATGGTCCAACAATTGAGAAATGATCCACATAATATCTACCAACATCTGGTGAAATTACAGCTGAAAATGAGTCTAAACTGGTCCCACCAGTACCTTCTAGTTTTCCAAGAAATGTCCAGAGAAAACTAAGAGAAAAAGTGAGAACTGCACTTATCCCTAGAATTAGAGAATCTTTGCAGTAATTTTTGAATTGTGTAATTCTTGTTTTTTCTTCTTTATTTTTGAAGTTAATAATTAAAGCGTAGATCAAGAATATGATGGCAATGATTGCGGCATTTTGTTTTGCAATAATGGCAATCCCTAAGATGATCCCGGCTAAGATTTGAAGATAAACTTTGCTTTGTTTTTTAATATTTGAGATTAATGATTTATCATAAAGGTAAAAAGTAAGAATTGCGCAGAACATGATTAAATTTCCTTCAACATCAAATTGAAGTGCAGCCAAAGTTGGGTAAAATGAGATGAGCATTAGTAATCCTGAGAAAAATGCTGCGTTGTTACTCTGTTCATTTGTGTATCCTGAATTTTTGGTTTTGTCTTTAGTGTAGTAGTAAATTAGTAGTGTATTAACTACAGAGAAAATTAATGGGATTAATCTGAATACCCAAATTTTTAGTCCAAAAATTGCAATGATTGGCAGATAGATTAAATTCAAAGGAATTGGTGAATGATAATCTGGATTGATACCCATAGAATCCATTACTGAAAGTGAATGTGCAAAGTTTGATTCATCATCATACATTGCTTCTGTTAGAGAAGTTGCTCTAAGTACTGTGATAATAACTAGTAGAATTAAAAAAATAAAGAATAATTTTTTGTTTTGTTGATTTGGGATTGACATGATTTTTGAAATTATTATCTACTGTTCTCTTAAAGAATATGTTTTCACATTACTGAACTCTTCTTTAGTATAATCAGTAAATTTTTGATCTTTAAACGCTTGTTTAATTTCTTTAATCCCGTCACGTACTGATTTTTGAGCTTTGAACCCTAAAGCAGACTCAATCTTGTGAAAATCTACACAATAATTACGTTTATCAACATCTTTTTCTTGAATAACTAACTCAGCTTCTGGAAAAGCGTCTTTTACCATCACACCAATATCGTTAATTGTATGATTATTTTCCTTACTGCCAACATTAAAAACTTCACCACGAACTTTTTCTAAAGGAGATTCTAATGTTTTAACAATTGCTAGAGCGACGTCCTCAACATGAACTAAAGGTCTCCATTGGTCTCCACCAAAAACAGTGATTTTTCCATCAGTTGCAGCTTTTGCAGATAGAATATTTACAACTAAATCAAAACGCATTCTATCAGATAATCCAAAGACTGTTGCAAATCTGAGAATTGTAGGGCTGAAAACATCGTCCATCATGTTTCTGAGAACTTTTTCTGATTCAATTTTCATCCTTGCATACAAAGATACTGGATTTAGTTTTGAACGTTCATTAAGCAAAGATTTTCCTTCACTAGCACCATAAACGCTACATGAAGATGCGTAAACAAATCTAGGGATATGCAAATACTTGCAGACTTGAGCTAATACTGAAGTTGAGAGAAAATTTACCTGTTGAGTTGTTTTTGGGTCAACGCTGCAAGCAGGATCTCCTACAATCTCAGCTAAATGAACAACAGAATCAACACCGTCAATTGCTTTCATAATGTCAGCAACGTTACTTACATCTCCTTCAATGATCCGAAGTGAGTTATTATTTTTTAAATTATTTTTTAAGTTTTTGACACTGTTTGTTCCAAAAACGAACTTGTCTAATATTGTAACTTTGTTACCTTTTTCTAAAAGAATTCTTGCAAGGTGGGTTCCGATGTATCCAGCTCCACCAGTAATTAAGGTGTGTTTTGCAATTTTTGCAAGTGGTTTGTGAGAAAAAAGTTCACTGACACTTTTAGGAAGTTTATAATGTAATTTGTCTCTTTGATGAATGTTGACAATTTTTCCCTCTGAATTAGTGGCTGGGATATGAGAAATTGCAATTTCACTTTTTTCAAAAAGATCATAGACTTCTTGAATATCTGCTGAGTTAGAAATTGTAGTTGGGTTGTGGTTCATAACATTTGTGACTGGATCATTAATGTTTACACCATTTAAAATTGATCTACGAATATCACCATCTGTGATTGACCCCTTAAGATTTTGGTCGTGGTCTATTACAAAAACAACATTACCATTATTTCTAGTAATATTCTTCATTGCTTGGCTGGTAGTTTCGTCAGCGTTAATTAAAAAATAATGTGGTACCTGTTCTTCCATGTTTAAAACCTGTTTTGTTTGTATTATTTTGTTTATTTTTTTTGTATGATTTTTTTTGTTTTTGTTTTTTATTCTATCCCATTTACCTTTTGATCATTTATCTCTTGATGATTAGGACTTTGTTTATATTTATGATGTATTTGTTTCACAGCAGCTACAACTTGGATAATCTCTTCTGTTGGCATATGTGAATAAAGTGGTAAACTAATGGTTTCTCTGGAAACTTTTTCAGTCAAATCTAATTTACCTTGATAAATTTGAGAATATTCTTGATACGCATCTTGTTCATGAAGTGGTGGGTAAAAATAAGGTTTTGATTGAATTCCAAGTTCCAACAATTCAGAAATTAAGATGTCTCTGTTACAACCAAATATTTCACTATTAATAAAAAGAGCAAAATCTTTGAAACTTGAAACACAGTTATCTGGAACAGTTTGATAAGTAATTCCAGGAATTGATTGAAGTAATTCTTTGTATATTTGAACTAAACGATTTCTAGTAAGCACATTATTGTTTAACATTGCAAGGCTATGTTTTCCAACAATTGCGTTGAATTCAGTCATTCTAGCATTGATACCAGTAAGTTTACAATTGTAATCTCCTGGGTCACCATAGTTTCTAGCATATCTTAATGTTTTAGCTAACTCATCATCATTTGTACAAACAATTCCACCTTCTGTTGTAACAAGTAGCTTGGTTGGTGAACAACTAAAAACTTCAGCGTCTCCAAAATTTCCAATCGCTTTTCCATCATATGTAGAACCCATTGCATGAGCTGCATCAAAAATAAGTTTTAGATTATGTTTTTTAGCAATAGCTTCAAGCTCTTTGATTTTAGCTGGACAACCATAAAGGTGAACTCCTAAAATTGCTGAAGTTTTATCGGTGATTGCAGCTTCAACAGCTGCTGGATCAATTGTTTGAGTGATCGGATCAACCTCTACAAAAACTGGGGTTAAATTATTCCATTTAATTGCGTGACCAGTTGCTGAAAATGTGAAACTTGGTAAAATTACTTCTCCAGTTAAACCCCAAGCTTTCATACAAAGCATTAATCCGGAAGTACATGATGAAAGTGCAACTACATTTTTCACATTTAGTTTAGCTTTTAACATGGACTCAAATTCACGGACATGTTTGTAATTTGTGAGCATACCACTCTCAAGAATTTCTCTGACCTCTTCCTTCAGTGAATCAAATTTTGGAAGAGTTGGTTTTGTAATTGGGATTTTTATATTTGCCATCGTTATTTTTTTGCCTTTTTTGCTTTTTAAACTTTCTGAACTACTAACCTTGATTAAGAAGATGTAAAGCTATTCTTAGAGTCTGCAGACCAACTATTCCATCCACTAATGGTGTTTTGCGATTATTAACAGATTCTAAGAAGTCTTCCAATTCTAACTTTAATGGTTCATCATGTTCAACCCCAACAATTGTTTTGTCAGCTAAAGCGAATTTTACTACATGGTCACCATACTCGTCAGTACCTTCTTTGGTAAAATTGCTAGCGTAAACAACTAACTCTTGGGTGATATAATTTAATTCTGCGTAACCTTTACTACCAGTAACAGTTAAATTTCTAATTTTTACTGGTGTGATCCAATTAACTTGAATGAATCCGGATTTATTATTATATTTCAGAAAAATATCAGCATAGTCTTCACGTTTTTCAATAATTGCTTTCCCAATATTTCCACCGATTGCAGTTGGCTGTGAATTGTAAAGATAATTAATAATATCAATATCGTGTACTGCAAGGTCAATAATTACATTCATATCTCTTACTTGGACCGGAACTGCACCCACACGCCTTGCGATAATTGAAGTAACTTCTCCTAATTTACCCATGTCTAAAAGTGCTTTTAATTTTTGAACTGCAGGGTTATACCTTTCAATATGACCAATTTGTAAAATTCTGTTATTTTCTTTTGCGGATTGAATAATCTCTTCTGCCTCTTGAATAGTTGGGGCTATCGGTTTTTCAACTAAAACATCAATTCCTCTTTTCATACATTCTATTGCAACTGATGCATGAAATTTAGTAGGTACAACAATTGAGACTGCTTGAATTGATTCATTGTCAAGCATCTCTTGATAAGTTGCGTAAGCTTTACAGTTGAATTTTTTTGCAGTGGTTTTAGCTAAATTCTCATTGAGGTCACAAACCGCTATTAGGTTTGCAGAGTCTATTTGAAAATAATTTCTAGCATGATGTTTACCCATGTTGCCAAGACCGATGACTGCTACATTAATTGGTGTTTGAATCATTGTGAGTTACCTGTTTCATTATTTTGTTGGGTGTTGGAAAATTGTTGTTTTTTGGTCCACTGATTGATTGTGTTTGTGATTCTTTGAATATTTTCATTTGTGATGCTGGGATGAACCGGGAGAGCTAAGATCTCTTCGGCTGCTTTTTCTGAATTTGGAAAAAACTGATGATTGTATCTCTCGTAGGCAATTTGTTTGTGAATTGGAATTGGGTAATAGACTTCGGAGCCAATTTTGTGGTCTTTAAGATGTTGTTTAAGACTATCTCTCAAGTCGCTTTTTACTCTGATACAATATTGATGAAAGACATGCCCATTTGAGATTAGTGGAACTTGAATCATTGGGTTCATAGCAAGATTACTGTTGAGTTGAATTGCATTGTCTTTTCTTTTTTGATTGAATCCATTTAGTTTTTGAAGTTGTACTCGACCAATTGCAGCTGCAATGTTTGTCATTCGAAAATTGTGCCCTACGATATCATGGTGGTAACGTTTTTCAGATCCATGGGAGATCACCTTTCTGAGTTTTTTTGCGATTTTGTCATCGTTAGTTGTGATGATTCCACCTTCACCAGTTGTCATGTTTTTGGTAGGGTAGAAGGAAAAACAAGCTGTGTGTTCAGATCCTGCCTTTTTGACTTCTTGGTTTTGATTTTGATACTCTGCACCATGTGCTTGCGCAGCGTCTTCGATAATGATTAAGTTATGTTTATCTGCGATCTGTTGAATCTCTTTCATGTTGGAAGCTTGTCCATAAAGGTGAACTGGTAGAATAGCTTTAGTGTTCTTAGTGATTTTTGCTTCGATTTCTTTTGCGTTGATGTTGAATGTGTTTGGATTGATGTCGCAGAAGATTGGGGTTGCGCCAGTTAGTTTAACAGTATTAGCTGTTGCGATGAATGTGAATGGGGTTGTGATTACTTCATCTCCTTTTCCTATGTTGTGTGCTAGAAGTGCTGCGTGTAGAGCAGTGGTTCCGTTACTGGTTGCGATAGCATGTTTTGCCCCAATGAAATTTGCAAACTCTTCTTCGAATTCTTTTACTTCACTACCTTGTGCTAACATACCAGAATCTAAGACCTTCATTACTGCTTGTTTTTCAGCATCTTGGATGATTGGTTTTGCAATGTGGATTGGAGAAGAGTCTATTGTCAGATTATTTGTAGTAGTAGCTGTCTGTTCCTCAAAAACCATAGAATATTTTTTGGATTTTTGCTTTATAAAGTTTGAGGAATAGTGGTCAGATTAGTTGGTCCGTTATTTGATGTTATCTTTGAGTTTTTTTTATGGTGGAGTTGTACTCTATTTTCATAAACTTTAAAAGGTGACATTGACAATTTTTGATTAGTTTTAGATGGTTCTGTAGTTATTAGATAAATAACTAAATATTAAAAAAATATGATTATAATAAAATATCATATATGTGGGGAAAAATAAAATGGCATACGCAAAAATATATAATAACATTTTTGGTCGCCATTTTGTGTAAAAAGATAAAATGGCATTATACAAAGCAATTAAAGGCGGCGAAGTACTTTGGCGAGTTGAAGCAGATTTAAGAGGAATGAAGGTTGGTCGTGATTTTAATTTTGTTAAAGGGAATTCTCCTGGAAATTTTGAACAAGAATTAGCATTTGCTAATGTAACATTTACAGAAAATCCATTTAGTTGGCACGTGGTTAATGATTGGGGCAGAAGAGTGAGAGCGGCAGCAGAAGTTGGTAGAAAATTAACCTCAGGACCACTTGCACATATGTCAGGAATGTCTAGAACTGCTGATGGTAAATTGGAAATTGCGCTTGGAAAAACCGATTATGCAGTTCATCATACAACAACTCCACTTCAAGGAGAACATACAGATTGGACTCGTGAAAATAATCCTACTTATAAAATTGAAGTTGTTGATTCTAAATTGGCTAAAGCTGTTTTTAATTCTCCAAAATTTTTGGGAACTGCATTCGCAGCTGCTGTTCTCACAGAATCCAATGATGGAAAATTAGTTTATGGAATTAGAAATGCTGCTGTTGATTGTTATCGAGATACATGGTCTTTGCCATCAGGTGGAAGATTTAGTGGTAACGCACATGAAGCCGTTGATGAATTAATTAAAGATGCTACCAGTATTGAAAAACATCTTAAGATGATGTTAGGTTTAGAATATCCAGGGATTGATTATTTAAGTCAAAAAATTAAGGAAATTTCTCCACTTGGAATATTTCGAGCAAATGATTATGATGTAACTCTTGCTATGCATGCTAAAGTTGATGCTAGCGCAGAAGAGTTACAAGAAGCATTCCTTGAAGATAAATATATTGGTGCAGGATCAGTTAATGCAAACTCTGATGGAATGGTTAGACTACTCCACGGACTAGGACATTTTCCCCCAACTATTCAAGGTGTAATTGGACTTGCTGCAGCTCAGTATGGAGTTGATGCAACAGATAGACCAACTGAGAATGGTATTCAGATTATACCTTATGTATGAATGAAGTATTAAGAATTTTTTTATTTTTTATTTTTTAATTAATTTTTATTAAAACAGAAATATTTGATTTACTCTTCTTCTTCTAATGCTATTGCTTCAAAACAAATAGGAGCCATATCATCTCCCCACACTCTTGAACTTATTGAAGCATAACTATCTACACAAGTCCAGACATCTTTGTTTGGAACACAGATTGGCAAATTCATTGGATCTGATATTGGGAGAGAAGACCTTTGATATAAATCTGTCATCATATCTGCTTTCAAGTAGTAATCCTTTTTTCCTTCTGCACAGTTTTGAGCATACAATTCAAAATAATCTGCTAGTACATCAACATAATCTGGAAAATCAACATATGCTGTGTTATCAAAATAATGTTCTCTTGCATTGATTAAATGTGTTTGCAAATCTTCTTCAAGAATATTATCTGGTAGTTTAGGAATTTCTGTTTGATTCTTTGATCTTGGTATGATTTTGTCTTTTTGAACATATGGTTTTATCTTTGATTGATAAATAATGGTTGAATCATATGAGATACTATGTGGATATAAGCACAGCCCTAAAGGGATCAGTCTAGCTAAGTTCATGTTCATTAGTTATCAATATTAGACCAGTTTTATAAGTTTATCTCTTGTGAGTGACAAATCTGTGGACAAGGCAAACTTAAATCTAATTGAATTTTATATATAAAAGAAAGATATTAAGAAATTATAAAAAAAAAAGATAAAAAAAATTATTGATCATGACAATCATAAAATTTTTGTGTGCAGGCAGCATATTTTGTTTTAGACAGTGAATCACAGTCATCGTATGCTCTAAAAGCAGTATTGTCACACCTGGACCTTTTGTCAGTGTCTCCATCTGCTGCAACATAACAGGTAGCTAACCATGCACTAACCATATCATAGCACAAATTTTCTTCTAATCTCACAGTATCTCTGCATAAACTTGCTTCATCTCCACAATTACTTCCTTCAGGTACATCATCAATTGTTCCTGCAACCACTCTTTCAACACTAAGTCTGCTTGCTTTTGTGTTATCAGGACTTGTACTTGCAGCAAATGCTTCTCCTGTAGATACATCATTTCCTAATTCTAAACTGCCACCCATATAAGCGCCAACTCCCATCACAACAATCATGGTTAATACTAAAACTATCCATTCATTTTTTCTCATTTTAACACCTCTTATTTACTAAATCTTTTATTTTTGTATGAATGTCGAATAAAAACTTCAACACAATTGTTAAAGAATGAAATAGAGTATTTAATACTTACTAAAACTATACATTCATAGATTATGACTAATGTTTTACAATTTTAGATTTTTTGATAGAGTCCATATTTTAACTCAGAAAAAAGGATGCTTATCTAAACGTTTACCACTCTCATCAACCCAAGCATACTGCTTTGCAGGATTTCCATAAACAAGAGCGAAATCAGGAACATCTTTTGTTACAACTGAACCTGCACCAACTAGTGCCCATTTTCCAATTGTGATGCCAGGGAGAATTACACTCCTTGCCCCAATACTTGCACCTTGTTTAATTGTAACACCTTCTATATCCCAGTTGCTGCCAACTTTGATTGTTCCATCTGGGTTAATCGCTCTTGGATTATTATCATTGGTTAAAATACAATGTGGTCCGATGAATACTCCGTCTTCGATTTTTGACCCTTGATAAATAGAACAATTATTTTGAACTTTGCAATTGTTTCCAAGTGAAACATTGGCACCAATATAACTACTTTTTCCGATGATACAATTTTCTCCAATACTTGCTTCTTCACGGATTTGTGCCCAGTGCCAAACCTTCGCTGATTCTGGGATCAAACTGTTTTCAGAAATCTGAGCTGTTGGGTGAATCATTAGTTGAAAACCTCAGGATGATCTAAATACCACTGAACTGTATCGCGCAAACCTTGTTCCCAAGGAATTGATTGCTCCCAGCCAAGTAGTTCTTTTGCTTTTTTGGTGCATGCAACATGTCGTCTAACATCACCAATTCTTTCTGGCTTCTGTTCAACATTAGACCTTGGATAACCTACTTGATCAGCAATTGCATAAACTAAATCTTTGATTTTCACTTCTTTTCCAGAGGCGATATTAATTACTTGACCACGAGTTTTAGGATTTTTGTAAACTTCAACAGTTGCATTAACAGTATCAAAGACATGTAAAAAGTCACGAGTTTGTTCTCCGTCACCAAAGACATGTACAGGTAAACCTTTTCTCATTCTTCCAACCATTAATGGAATGATCCCAGCATATTTTTTAGCATTTTGTCTTGGACCATACTGATTGTAAGGACGAATTACAGTAACATCGCAACCGAATGTGTGATGATAACTTAGTGCGATGTGATCGGTTGCAGCTTTGGATGCTGCGTAAGGAGTTTCAGGATCTAATCTGTATTCTTCAACCATAGGAACTTCTCTTGCAGTACCACAAGCTTCACTACTGGAATACTGAATTAAAGTTTTGAATTTTTTTAGACGTAGAAGTTTACAAACATTTAATGTCATCTCTACATTTTGGCGAATAGACCATTCAGGCATTACTAAACTAGTTGGGAGTGGAATTACTGCTAAATTGAAAACTACATCAACTTCGTTATCATTAAACACATTTTCAAGTGGTTCATAATCAGTTACATCACATCTTCGAAGTTCGAAGGCTGGATTTTTCATAGCTTCAGTTAGGTTTTTTGGATTTCCTAAAAAGAAGTTACTAAGAACAATTACTTTTTTTGGATTGTCTTTTAAGATTCTATCAACTAGATGTGAACCTACAAAACCTGCACCACCAGTTACTACAACAGTTTTTCCTGTAAGGGTTAAGGATTCTGTTGGAACTTGATTTGTTGTGGTTGAAGTTGTTTGGTTATATTGATAACCAGATGATTGTTGATTATTTGCTGTTTGATTATTTTGCATTTTTAGAACCTCAATTATTTTTTCAGCAACATCCATATTTTTTTCAAGTGGAATATCACGCATTGTTTGTAATTTATTTGGATTTTGAAGTAAATCGATTGTTTTTGTGATTATATTTTGTTTGTCAGTTGTGAGCATTAGATTTTTTCCCATATCAATTAGGTAAGTCCACTCAGTTTCGTTTCGAAGTACAAGGCATGGGACATTAAGAGCTGCAGCTTCCTCTTGCACTCCACCAGAATCACTCATAACTGCTGTTGCATTTGAGAGTAAAGTTAGAAAGTTGAGATAATCTTGTGGTTCGATTATTTTGATTTTATTTGAAAGTTGGATCTGTTCTTTAGCCAAAATTTTTTTGGTTCTGGGATGAATTGGAAATACTATTTTTGTTTGTTCTGCGATTTGGTTGATAGCTTCAATCATATCTTTAAGCCTGATTGTGTTGTTGGTATTTTCGGCCCTGTGGATTGTGAGCATCAAATAATTTTGCTTTTGAAGTTGAAGGTCGTTTAGAATTGTGGTTGAATTGGTTGCAAAGGCTGCGTTTCTTCTAGCTGCGGGAATTGCAGTTGATCCTACAACATGAATTGTTTTTTCATCTAGTCCTTCTCTTAGAAGATTTTCTTTTGCAACATTGTCGGGAGCTAACATTAAATCTGCCATATGATCACAAAGAATTCGATTGATCTCTTCTGGCATTTTTTTGTTGAAAGACCTACAACCAGCTTCCATATGAATTAATTTGATGTTAAGTTTCGATGCCACAATTGCACCAGCTAGAGGTGTATTTGGATCTGCGAAAACAAGCACCCAGTCTGGTTTTTCGCTTAGGAGTATTTCTTCTATCTTGATCATCATCTGAGCTGTTTGCTGAGCATGAGTTAAGTTGGCTTTTCCGATGTTAAGATTATAATCTGGTTGCCTAAGTTTTAACTGTTCAAAGAAGACTTGGTCCATGTTGTAATCGTAATGTTGACCAGTATGGATTACTTTGTGAGTGAAATGTTGGTCTAGCAGTGGGAGAAGTGGTGAGAGTTTAGTGATCTCTGGCCTGGTCCCAAGGATTGTGATGATTTTCATGTGATTTTGGGTTAAAAGTAGCTTTATTAGTGTTATGGAATAGGGTTAGTAAATGGATAATCACACTAGAAATCTTTAAATAAAAATCGAGCAAAAAAGTAACTATGTTAAGTGAAACAGAGAATCAAGATGTAGAAATTTTTGCAAGTTCTAAACCTACTAAAGAATCATCTGATTTATCTGATTCTTCTGAAAGATCTACTAAAAAGTCACTTTCTATCATTATTCCATGTTATAACGAAGAGCTGGGAATTATATATCTGAAGGAACAAATTGATCCAATTATTTTGAAATTACAAGAAACATATGATCTGGAATTATTATTTGTTGATGACGGAAGCCGGGATAAAACTCTTGAGTTACTTGAGAACACGTTTGGGCATCGAGATTATGTGAAAATTATTCCACATAAAGTTAATCAGAATTTGGGTCAAGCAATTCGAACAGGGTTTGAAGCAGCATGTGGAGATATTATTGTCACAATGGATTCAGATTGTACTTATAGTCCAAAAGGGATTTTTGAAATGCTTGAAATGCTTGACGATGAGACTGATATCGTAACAGCGTCACCATATCATCCAAAAGGTGGAGTTTTGAATGTGCCAAAATATCGTATTTTTTTGAGTAAATGCATCACAACTATCTATAAAATTTTAACATTTTCTAGAATTCATACTTTTACAGCTTTGTTCAGAGTACAGAAAAAACATATCGCAAAGAAGATTCCTTTTATTTCAAATGATTTTTTGGCAACAGCGGAATTGATAATTTATCCACTTCTGATTGGATTTAAAGTTAAAGAATATCCAGATGTTTTGAATGTACGAAAGTATGGCCAGAGTAAAATGCGACTTTTACAGGTAATTCGTAGTCATTTCTTTTTTATTTGCAAATTAACTTGGATGAGAATTTCAGGTCAGTTTGGAATTATGCGTAAAGCTTGTGGTCCGGAAACTGTTGATCAGAAAAATTGTTGATTTGGGTTGGTTTCATTTTATTAAATATTCATAAATTCCTTCAGTAAATTGTCTCCAGTAATGAACTTTATCTTGGACAAGTAGATCATAATGTATTATATGACTTTCAATTTCAGATTTAAATAATTCAATGCTTGAATTTAGCTCTTGTGGATTTCTGGCGTTTAGATAAAGAATCATATCATAGTCTCCAATCATTTTTCCTGCATAAAAAATATTCTGTAATTTTGAAAATGGTTTTTTTAAAACATTAAGCGCTGTACCTTGATTAACTCTCACCAGTAAGTAATATGTTACGAATCCTTGTTTGGATAAATTAGGAATTCCGCCAAAGTTTAGAATAACTTTATTTTTTATTAGGAGAGTTATTTTTTTCTTCACAGTATTGCGATCAATGCCTAATTTTCTAGCAATGTTAATCAATGATTCTTTGGGATTATCAGCCAAAATGTTCATAATATCACAATCTGTCTTTGTAAAGTCATATTTTTCAAAGTTTGGTTTAACTGGAAAATTTCTAGTTGTCAAAAGAGAACTAAAGGAATGATCTAGTTTTTTTTGAAATTTAGTTTTTAAATCCAGGATTGGATTTAACTGAGTGAACTCTAGATCAGATAAATGTGTTAAAATGAAGTATTCTTTTATTTTGTTATCACAGAATTCGAATAATTCTTCTCTTATCTGATTTAGATGAAAACTATTAGTTGCATCAATAATTATTTGTAAATCGTATCTTCCAATAAAAGAATTAACCCACATCACAAATTTATGTTTGGAAACTTTATCATATAATTTCTGTTTGTCTTTAATTCCAGCATCAAATTTGATTAAAATGTGGTATCTGGTGAATCCTAACCTTCTGGAATCAACGAAAAGAATGTACTCTTTGATAAATTTTGATTTTTCCAATTTTTTTATTTTGTAAGAAACAGTATCTTTTGAAATTTTGAGTGCTTGAGCAATAGTTGTGTGTGGGATTCTACAATTTTGTGCAAATATTTCCATGATTTGCAGGTCTTTTTTGTCCATTTTAATAATAATGTGGGACATAGATATAAATCTTCCTCATATTTCTTAAAATCAGTCAATCTGTTTATTATAATGTTTGGTTATAATAGTAATTGAACAAAATGAATATAACAGAAAAATTATCTGGATTAGCATTTGAAAATGGATATGATGTACTTCAAGAAGGAGGTTTGGCTATTGTTGGTATGAGTCCAGGTAATAGCTATTTCAAGAAAGGAACCATAAATGAATTGCTAAAGTTTTGCGCAAGTAAGTTTTCACAAGTGAGAATAATGGTTGCTGATAAACCGATGGAGCATAGTTACAAGGCTTTAGGGTATTCTTGTTTTAAAGCTAAAAAAAAAGCTAGATTAAGTGGAAATACCTTAAAAAATCATTCTTTGAGTACTATTAGTGGGTTAGTTGGTGATGTTAAACTGATTGAATGGGAAAAAGAGATAGATCAACATGCATCTCACAATAAAGAATTGCAGAAAATCATATCATTATATGAGGGGAGTAATAAATTTAGACAAGAAGTAAGAGAAACAACGAGAAAGGTTCTAAAAAATAAGCTGAGGGAAGCTATTGCAATTGAAGATGCAATTGATGAAGGTGTTTTTTATTTATTAAAGGAATTAGCATTTTTATCAGCTAGCCCTGAAATATTTGGAATACAAAAAGTTACATATGTGTATCATGATCACTTTGAAGTGTTTGAACATTTTGTTAGTGGAATTTATAATGGTCACAAGAGAGGAGATTTAGGATTTGTAATAATATCATAGATTCATTACAATGATACCAAACACTATCAAAAATATTCCTACTTTCTTAAACTGATTAATATCTTCTCCAAGTGCATACTTTGCCAAAAGAATAGTCCAAATATAACTAATTGAAGCTGTTAGATAAATGAAGGTAAGTGGCGCTGTTTGCAGAGCATAGATATAGAATGTGAATGAGAAAACTGATAGGGAAACTGCTTTGATTAGATGTTTATTATAAATTGAAATTTTTTCAGCTGAACCTTTTTTGAAATTTAGAGTTGCAAACGCTCCGATGATTGATGCAATTAAAATAAAAAATAAACCTTTGTACATTGGATCCATTATTGATCACCTTTAGTTGATAGTTTTTTTTGATTGGTTTTTACAAATTTTTCACCAGCTTTTCCACTATTGCCAATAAATAACACTCCAATGAAGATCATAATTAGTCCAGCCACCTTTGGTCCGGTAATTATCTCACCAAGGTATTTGGCTGATAATAAAGTTACAAAAATATAACTTGAAGCCATAATTGGATAGACAACCGAAAGTTCACCATAACGAAAAGCCATGATCAATAGGACTGCGCCACCAACGTAGAGAAATCCACCAATGATTAAATGATAATTTGTAAACTGACTCAAGATACCTTGAACTGAAGTAATATTGAATTTTTCACTTCCAAGTTTTAGAAGAATTTGGGCGATTGACACTATTGCTGTAGTAATTAAAGCTAAAACAATTCCTTTTGTGTTGTCTTCCATTTGCTAATTTTCTTTTGATTAATGTTATTAAGAATGTAATGCCTTTACATTATATTCTTTGTAATATGACTTTTGAAGTTTAGTTGAGAGTAATTTGTTATCTTTGGATGCTGTCTCTTGGATAGATAATGTTGGCCACATATCAACAATTGCAACAATTTTTTGCATTTCATTTTGGCTAATAGTTTCAATTGAGACTTTTTGCATTTTTGATGGAGCTTGGCATTTTTCAATTAATTTGCTTAAAATTTCTTTTTGTTCAGCTGAAACTAAATCCATTGTGCTGTAGGTTTCGAGAATCTTTTTGATCTGTTCAAATTCTTGCCAAGTTATTTTGTGAAATGTTGCCATGTTGTTGTATGATTGATATTATTGTTATTTTTTTTTTTAATTTGTTTAAATGGAGCCCCGACCTGGAATTGAACCAAGAGCTTATCCCTACAAAGGACATGTGTTAGCATTACACCATAGGGGCATTGATATTTATTTACTGTTAAATTGATTAAAAGCCTTTCTATAAGACTTACAAAAACCCCGAATAATAAAATTTGGGAAATATGGATTATTAGGTGCGAAAATAAGTTTATCTCCAATCGCTGTTCCCTTCCACGGTGGAAGAAAATAAAAATTATCCTTCACAGCTAAATCCCTAACTTCTTTATTTGGAAAACGAAATGACAAATAAGTATATGCAGAATCTGCTGTAGTTTCAATCTCTTGAGTTTTGACATACTTTTGAATATACTCGAAGTTTCGCTTTCGGCGTTTGATACTGGAATCCAACAAATATAGTTGAATCAATGATAGGAAAGCTTCCACTTCTGAACATTTAAAATGTCTATCAAGCGCTAAAACTAATTTCAAATCCACTCTGTTTCTAGCATAATCAATCATCCATTTTGAAGGGATAAATCCGTAACCATCATAAAGCGATGCGATTAATCTTTTTGGATAATCGATGAAGGCACGTGCTGGTTTGTGCAGCTGATCTCTAATCTCTGCTGCTTTGGAAATATCATTATTACTGAACATGGCACCGCCACCAATGTTTACTAATTGTTTGGTTAAACTGTAGACCGCGTAATCTGCGATACTACCAACTGGTTTTCCAAGATGTTTTGCGCCTAATGCTTGTGCCACATCTTCAATTAGAATTAAATTGTGTTCTTTACAAAGTGCTTTAACTTCATGAATTCCAGTGGGGTTACCATAAGTGTGAACAAAAATTACTGCTTTGGTATTTTTAGTTAGATGTTTTTTGATTTTTTCTGCGCTAAGGTTATAGGTACTTTCATCAACATCAACTGCAATTGCGGTTGCCCCTGCTTCATTAACTGTTTGAGGGATTGTATCACAAATAAATGATTGAACGATAACCTCATCTTCTTTTTTGAAGTCTAACATTTTAATTAGACAAAAAATTGCATTACGACAAGAGCTGAATAGCTCAACGTTTTGAGTCCCAACTCTTTTTTTGAGCCTTTTGATTAATTTTTGTTTGAAAACCATTGTTTTATTTTTTTGTTTTTTTTTGTTGTTCTTTTTATAGATTATGATTTAACTAAACTGACGAATAATTGGTGGACTGATAAGGTTGATGACAGATTTTGGTAATTTACTCCAAACTTTCCCATATAACTTGTACATACTTAGTGATGAGTCTAAATTTGGTAGATTTTTTGGATTTTTTGCATAGTAATAGTAAGGGATTTCTTCTTCTCTATTACACCAACGTTCTTTGTATTCGGTGAGTTTTCCATCATTTAACTGTTTTGAAGATCCACCATAATCAATGTGAGTATAACCATGTTTGAATCCGTACTGAATCATTTTCCATACAAGTAAAAAATAAGGCCTAAGATGTAACTTGCTGTAATCTGCTCCACTAAAACCATAGAGAATTTCTTTTCCATGAAAATGAAAAAATCCAGCAACAATTGCTTGGTCATCTTTGTAGATTATAGCTATTTTTGAATTTGTGGTTTTGAGTGCTTGAGAGAATATAGCTTTTGGCCAAGCTGGAACTCCGCGTTTTTTTCTAGTGTTTAAATATAAATCATAATAAATTTCCAGAGATTCGTTGTCATTTTTGATTTCAAATTTTAAATTATTATTTGTTGCTTTTTTGATATGTTTTCGGATTTCAGGGTGTAAATTAGACCAAGTATCTTCTAGGCTTTGATGGAAATCAATAAAGAAGTCAGTGATTGGTGTTTGTTTGGCGAAATTTTCTGGATATTGATCTTTTAGTGAAGTTTCAATTTCAGAATTTAATCCTCCACGTTGCCTGATTTCTAAGAACAAATAGTCATCTGCCATTTTAATTGCAGCATCAATAAGTTGCTTTTTTATTTCTACAGTGTCTGCAAGAATTCCACCAAAAGGAAAAAATGGAATTGAGACTAAACGTTTTCCTTCAACGAAACTTTTTGCTTCAAATAAAGGAAGAATTCCTTGAATTTTAAGCATATCATCAATTGCCACTAAATATTTAGGAGTGAATTTGAAATGTTTTTGAATCAAATCACGAACTGCTAAACTGTGTTCGAATAGTGAATCTGGATGATTTTTTAGAAAAAGACCATATTTTGTGTGATCTGACTCTTTCATTAACCTAACTTCTAACATATTGTGAATTGGCACATTTGCCTTTAAGAATCTTGTTAAATGAAAATCGTATAAATGTGTATATCGTAGCTCGGAATGAATTTTTCTTGGAATACGTTTTTCATTTTCAAAAATTAAGATAAGAAAATTTAAAGATAGTTCTTACTTTCAGGATTTTTGTTAAATAGCTCTTTTAGTACTATTTTAATTGAACCTTTTGATAATTAATGGGCTTATCTGGTTGATAATTGGAGATGGGAGAATTTTCCAGATCTTAGTTGCTATCTTGATGAAACCGGATTCTTCAGTATTTGGAATTTTTTTTGTGTTATTAAGATAATAGTAATAGGGGATTTCTTCAATAGTATCAGACCAACGTTTTTTGAAAGTTAATAGGCCACCATTATTGGTTGAAGTAGTTGCACCACCTAAATTGAATACTTTGTATCCTTGTTCAGTTGCATCTTTGATTGCCTCCCACATGATTAAATGGTATGGTTGCATGGAAAGTAATTCGCGGTTGTAAGTTGCACCAGCTGCGAAGTAACGCATTTCTGAATTGTAATAGATTAAAAAAATTGCAGCTATTGGGTCTTCATTGTGGTAAGTGATATAAATTTTGACATCACTATGATCTTTTGCTTTTGAGGATTCTTGGTAATCAAATGAACTATTGTTACCAAAACCGTTAATAATATCTTGAAAATATTTTTTAGGATAAGCTGGAACTCCTCGATGTTTTCTAGTGCTTAAAAATAAATTGTAAAATTGATCCAAATGCATTGGAGCAACTCCTTTACTAAATGAAATTTTACTTTTTTCAGCTTTTTTGATGCCCCAACGAATGCTGCTTTTTGGAAGCTTTTTCCAGGTGATGTTAATATCTGAATCTAATTTTAAAGACATGTTGAATACATTTTTTTTTTCAATTAAATTAACTGAATTGAATATTTGATCTTGATGCTGACTGCGAATTTGTAAAAATCCTAACTCTTGATCTTTGCAGTGATCAATTGCCTTTTTGATTAATTCAGTTTTGCTTTCTGAATTATTTGCAAGAATATTTGTGAAAATTGAATATGGACTGGAGATAAGATTTTTTGGACCAAAAAAACCTTGACACTCAAATAAAACAATGCAAGCTTGAATTATCCCAGCGTCATCTTTTGCAATAAAATTTATTGGTTTATGTTTAAAATTATCTTGTAGAATTTTAGCCCATGTTAGGCTGTGTTCAAACTGGGCAGAACTATTCTGACTGATAAATTTAGAATAATCATCATATTCGCTTGGTTCTAGAATTTTGATATTCATACTAATTTTTTTGATTCTCTGTTTTTAAGCTTAATGAATTTGTGGATTATTTCTTGGGTTTAATACCCCAGAGTTCTGTTCCGAGGGATAGCCAATTTTCGGATTTCTATTTTATTCTTGCTTATTTTTTGATTTCTGATTGATATACTCTTTTGAAGGAATAATCTCATGGGTTCTGGTCAGAATTTTAAGCACAGTTTCGATTCTGTTGATCCTAAGCTCAACTGGGTGTCCCTTTAGATGGGCAAGTCTTTTGTCATCAACTGTGTCAGAAAGATCAGCTGCATGAAATTCATAATTAATATCTTGGCAAAGTAGTTTTGTGAGCCAAAGGGTTGGGATAATGAATGGGCTGCCAAGTTTTAAGGCGAAGGTTGCGTGAATAGGAAATCTAAAAATTGGTGCAACAGTGCAAGGAAACTCTTTGATCTTTCTTTCACGAACGGTTTCTTTCCATTCCTTTTTGCTGTTTGGAGAATATATTCTATTTTTAGCAAGACCCCAAATTGCTTTTGGTCCATGACTTGGGCTTTTTGTTCTAGTTAGAAATGCGTAAGTTTTGAGAATTAAAGGATAAGACCAAGTCGGAATTACTGATGAATCGTATTGATAATTAAGTGTTTCTAACAGATTTATAGTGGCTGCGTTGGCATCGTAACCTGGGGCTTTGAATCCAACGGGATCAACTCCGATTGTTTTTTTGATCAGTTGATGTGCTTTTTGAATCTGATTTTTTTGAATTTCGATTGGAAGGGATCTAAATCCAAAGGGGTGATCGTATGTATGATTTGCAATTTCGTGTCCAGAGCTATGAAGTTGTCTGATCAACTCTGCTTTTTCTGGGTCTTCAAGATCTTTTGCAATAGTAAAAAATGTGGCTTTGATGTTATATTTGTCAAACAGTTTAATGAACCTTGGAATTGAAGACATAAAAACTGGGTCAGGTGAAATTGGAGCTTCGTGCCCATAATATCCAAGATTAGTCCAAAGACCATCAAGATCAACTTGTACTGTTGCGAAGGGTTTTTGTTTTGTCTTTGTTTGTGACATTTTATTCATGTTTTTTTTATTTTAATATTTTATTTTAATATTTTATTTTTAATAATTTGTGATATTAACTAATTGTTAATTAACTAGATTATAGAAGGAACAAATGAGCCTTGATCTAGTTTGAAGATGAATATAATTGTACTCTCTTGAACGGCTTCACTAGTGTCAAGATCTCTTACAACAACATGTTGTAGTTGAAACCCAACGGATGAAAAATAATCTAAACTGCCTTGGGTTAACCTTTCTCCACCGCAGTAATCATAATACCATCTTGGTTGAGTATATTCCCAAATATCAATCTCTAACCAGATTGTATTGTCAGCACTCAAATTTTTCATATCTTTTTCAAAATTTTGTTGACCATTAGAGTTTAACACTTGATCACAATAATCATAGTCTCTAAAATTTTCATGATATCTTTCGCCTCTGAGCCAATATAAATTACCACCAAGTATCGGACTATCAAGAGCTCCTTCACTGTAATAATCTACTCCTGAAAAAGCGTGCATCATTCTAGGAGACCCGGAAAACAATAAATCATCATCACCCATGTTATCCATTAGAAAGTCTCCAGCCTCTTGTAACCCAGCATAAGACATTGATCTTGCTTCAATAATCTGGTCAGCAACAGTGTAAGATGGAATTGCCAGGAATAAAGTAATTATAACAATTAAAATTACTTTAACATGTTTTGTGGAAAATTTGGATGCAATAGAAGAGATTTCTTCAATTGCAAATGCGGCTAGCAATACAGCAATTGAAAGAAGAGGAAGCATATAACGGTCTTGTGTATGATCGACACTAGTTTCAAAATAAAGATAATATGTAAATCCAATTATCAATAACGGATAGATCTTTTTTTGTTTGTATATGAAAGTAAATATTAACCCTATTATGAAAAGGATTATCAAATATGTTCCAAGAATATATTTTAACTGATCCAAAGCTTCTAAACCGAAAGGCATTCCTCTTTGCTGAGTCATTAAACCAAATAAACGCCCAAGTAAATTTGCGTTAAAAAAAGTATTTGCAATTAAATGAGCTGATATTACAGTCCCAACTGGAATTAGCCAGGAGATTAGAACAGCTTTATCTTTGAACATATTTTGTCTTTTTATTAGAATGTTGTAGATGAAAAATCCTAAAATAAATAGAACTGCTTGCATTTTATGAAATAAAGTTGCAATCAAAGAGATTGCAGTTAGAAAGGCCCAATAGTACCTAGGATTATTTGTAGTCCAAGCTTTAACAGATTTCAAAGTAATGGATTTTAAGTTAATGGAGTTTAAATTAAAGGATTTTAAGTTTAATTTATTATTTTCATGATCTGATTTAATTTTATGTTTGTGTGTAACCTGCGATGCATTCTTTGTCTGAACTACAGCTTCAGTTGAATCTTGATTATTTTCTGCTTCACTGTTTAATTCTAAATTTTCTTTTTCTGGATGAGTATCGATTAAATCTTTTGTTTCTTTTTTTACTGTTTCTTCCTTTATTTCCTCTACATCTGTTAACTTTGTAATCTCTGGATTTTTTGATTTCTCAAATCTAATTAGACAATATAGAAAAATGACTAAACTTACAGTTACTGGGGCGTCACCGAGTGGTCTTACTGAATAAAATGAAAATATATGATTAAATGCAAATAAAGTTGCTGCAATCAAACCAGTAAATTTTCCGTTTAACTCTTTTCCTAAGAAATACATAAATGTAATCCCAACAATTGAATAGGTTAATGCCATTAATTTTCCAGCTACAAAGATATCTCTAATAAATAAATAATAAACTGCAGTAATAGTTTGTGGTAAGGCATAATCTCCAGTATAATAATCAATATTGAATATCATTGAAAGAGGATCAGTTGCTGCTTTGAATGAATACCAAAGATGTACTGCAGCATCATTCCAGATACTCTCCATAGAAAAATATTTGAGTCTAAATACGATCGCTAAAGATAAAATTATCAGAAAAGTGAGAAAATAATAGTCTTTTGATAGGGTAGAGAATAATTTTGTAAGCTTTTTTTTAAAATCATTAAAATGATTCAAGCTTTTCTTTTCTTCTGTTGGAATATTTTCTTCCATATTATCTCCATGATTATATTATTTTGTTTTTATTCTTTATATTATAAATATGTGTGTTTAAATTTGCCTGTTTAAATTTATGTCAAATATTTTATTCAGATTGTTCTTTTTTGAATACAAAAATAACTGGGACATTCCTATTTGCTTCACCTGGACCAACATCTCTGATAACATAATGAACTAATTCAAAACCAAGTGAAGTGAAGTAATCTAAACTATCTTGTTGTAGTCTACTTCCACCACAATGATCATAATACCACCTAGGTTGGGTGTACTCCCAGATATCAATCTCTAACCAGATTGTGTGTTCTGTTGTAAAATTGGCAATGTCTGTTTCAAAATTTTCTTGTGCGTTAGGATTAACCACTTCATCACAATGATCAAAGTTTCTAAAATTTTCATGATACCTCTCACCACGAAGCCAATACAAATCACCACCTCTTAACGGACTATCAACTGCACCGTTACTATAGAATTCCATATTAGTAAAAGGTCTCATCATCCTTGGAGAACCGGCAAAGAGTATGTCATTCTCACCCATGTTTTCTTGTAGAAAATCACCTGCTTCTTCTAAACCTAAATATCCATATGAATTATAATCAATTAATGGAACAGCAATAGCTAAAAATTGGAACACTATACAAATAGTTATCAATATAGCAACTGGCATTTTGAGTTTCTTGTGTGAGAAGTTAGAGATAATTGTGCTCAACTCTTCTATTGCAAAAGCTGCAAGTAATATTCCAACTGCAAGAATTGGTAACATATATCTCTCTTGAGTATGATCAACATTGATTTCAAAATATAACCAGTAAAAAATACTCATGGTAATAAGTGGATAAAATTTTTTCTGTTTGTATAAGATTACAAATAACAATCCTACAAAAATGAATGGAATTAGGTACCAAGAAAACATTCCTTGAATTCTCCCTAATGCTTCTAAACCAAACGGCATGCCCCTAAATTGAGCCATTAACCCAAAGAGTCTACCTAAAAGATTTTTGCCAAAAAAAGTAACGGCTACAATATGAACTGCAATCACACCAAACACTGGGATGAACCAGGTTGCGAAGATTCCTTTGTCTTTGAACATCTCTTTTCGTTTGAAAATGATCATATATATTGGGATGCTTAATACTAAAATTGAAGCCTGAACTTTATGCAACATTGTTGCCAATAAAGAAATCCCTGTTAATATTCCCCAAAATAATTTTGATTGAGTAATTTTATTGATTGATAAACCCTTAACTTTTTCAGTAATGGATTTTATATTATAATTTTGAATTTTTAGTAAATCTTTGAACTCAAAAGATGACGAATGGTCCTTTGGCATACTTTCTGTTCTAATCAAACAGTAAAAGAAAAATATCACACTAACAGCTAGTGGGGCGTCTCCAAGTGGTCTAATGGAATAATGTAGGAAAGCATGATTAAATCCAAACAATATAGCTGCTATAAGTCCAGTAAACTTATTTCTAAGTTTTGTTCCAATGATGTATATTAATATTGAAGCTAAAACAGCATAAGTTAGTGCCATTAATTTTCCTGCTAAAAATATTTTGTTAGTGAATAAATAATAAAATGCAGTAAGTGTTTGCGGAATTGCATAATCACCAAGATAGTAATTAATTGAAAAAAATGAAGCTATTGGTTCAGTCACAGCCTCAATTGCAAACCACAAATGAACCGCAGAATCATTCCAAATACTTTCTATTGAGAAATACTTCAAATGAAATAAAACTGTTAATGTTAAAATGATTAAAAATGCTAAATTATAATGATCAAGGATTAACTTGGTTTTTAAAAAGGTGAAGATATTATTGATTTTGGAATTTAATTTACTTGGTTTAGATTTTTTTGAATCAGTTTTTTTTGGATTTTGGTTTATTTTATGACTCTCACTTGAATGTTTCGGTTGAGAGATGATTGGATTATTGGATTTAGTTTTACTTTTAACGGTTTTTACAATTGGATTAGAAATATCTATTTTGAAATCAGGGAGATTTTTTTCTATGTTGACAGTTTTTATCTCTTCAATTCCTGGAAAATTATCTTGACTATTTTCTTTTTTCGCCATAAAACACCAAAACTCAACATATTTGCACAAAATTATCTTTATAAGATTATTGTAACTAGGATTATTTTTTAGAAGTTTAGATGAATTTTAGTTAATAAAAAAAGAATAAAAAAGAATAAAAAAATGATCAAAATAATCGATTTTTCCAAGTTTTAGGAGTTTTCTCATTAATGATCTCCAAATCAAGGTGATATCGAAATTTCTTTGCGCCCTTAGCCTTAATATGATCAATCATAGATTGAAGACCTTCTCTTAATGTGACTTTGGTTGAATAGTTGAACAATCTTCTTGCTTTATTAGCACTACATGAAGCCAACTTCACTTCTTGTGGACGACCTGGCATGAAAATTGGTTTTAAATCAAAGTTGAGTAGCTCAGCAATTGTTTTTGCTAGTTCATTAATTGAGATAAACTCTTCATCTGGACCAATATTAATAATTTCACCATTAAGCCCATCTTTGAATCCTAACTGCAGTAGACAGTCAATATCATCTTCAACAAATGAGAAACATCTTTTTTGCTCACCGTCACCATAAATAATTGGTTGTCTTCCTTGAAGCATCAAATTGATCATAATTGATGCTACATTTCTGTAAGGGTCATCATATTTTTGCCTTGGACCGATAATATTGTGAGGAACAGCAATGACATATTCCATCCCATGTACTTCTGAAAGATTTTTTAATAATAGTTCTGAAGCGTATTTTGCAATCCCATACGGGTCTTGTGGTTTTGGAGTCATGTCTTCAGTGAATGGAACGACATCTTGGGTTCCATATCTTGCCATTGATGAACAATAAACAAATCTTTTCACTTTATTGGTAATCGCAGCTGTGATTAAAGTAGCTGAGATTTGACTAGTATTTTGACAAACTAAATGCGGAGAAAAAACGGATAAACCTTCATAGGCTGTGCAAGCTGTATGGTAAACGATGTCACAACCTTTCATTAATTTATTCATGGTATTTAGATACCTACAATCCACTTGATAAAATTCTACTTCATCAGGCACATTGTCCATGTAACCACCAATTAGATTATCACAACCAACAACTTCATGACCTTGTTTTAGAAGTGCGTCTGCTAAATGGCTTCCAAGAAACCCTGCAACTCCGGTGATAAATATTCGTTTCTTTTTTCGAAGTTGACTAATTTGAAAGGTTTCTTGCCCATTAGATTGAACTTTTGAAATATTAGCATTATTGAAAATTAGTTCTTTTCCATCTACATTAATTGTAACTTTGGCGTTTGAGAATTCTTGTTGAATATTTGCTTGATTATTTGTTTGATCACTAGGCTGATCTGCTGAATTGTTTAAGGAATCTGCTGACTTATTTTCTTCTTGAAACATTGTTTTTTCTCCATAAATCTCTTTGTTTATGTAGCAATTTTTGATGCACAAGCTATTTAAATCTTATGAATTGATACTCGTAAAATGGATTCAAGAATCTTAATGTTAATCGAAAGGAAAAAAAATGATAATATTACTTTTGCTAGAGATAAATTTTTGATATATGGGATGGAACATCTCGGTTGCAAGATATCTTTTTTCGAGCAAAAATCAAACTGGATACTTCGACAGTTGAAATTGATTAAATATTGCTTTAGTAAAAGAAACACTTTTGATGCTTTATTTGTGTCTTCAAGATGTAAGACTGATCTATTGGTAGCTAAATTATGTTCAATCATGCTTAGAAAACCATTAATCGCAGATGTGTTTATCTCAACTTACAACACCCAAGTTGAAGATAGAAAATTAGTCTCTAGTAAATCTGTTAAGGGAAGATTGCTGAAACTATTTGATCTGGTTGTGGTTTTGTTATCTGATGCTGCTTTACTTGACACGAATTCACATATTAACTATTTTGAAGAAAATATATGGAAAGCAAAGAAATCTATAAAGAAGTATAGTCGTTCTTTATTTAATAATAAATATTATCGAGTTTTAATCGGGTCTGATAGCCGTGAACATCCAGTGGACCCTGATAATCTGCCTAAAAAGGATAAAAAGTGTATTGTGTTTTACAACGGAACATATATCCCATTACATGGAGTTGAGTATTTGTTGGAGGCTGCTGCGATCTTACAAAAGAACCCAGAAGCCAATAATGTGGAATTTTTATTTTATGGAGATGGTCAGCAACGTAAAGAGATGGTGGCACTATCAGAAAAATTGGGATTAAATAATGTGAAATTTAATTTTGATTTTAAAGAGGAAGAGTTACAAAATTATATTCATAAATCTACTATCTATTTGGGAATTTTTGGTAATACAGATAAAGCAAAAAGAGTTATTCCTTGTAAAGTTTACAAAGGTATGGTGATGCATGCTTGTGTACTTAGTGGACACTCGGATGCGATGGGTGAATTATTTGTTGAAGGGGAAGAATATTTAGGAGCCAAATTTGCAGATGGCTCTGACATTGCTGAAAAAATATTGTTGCTTGCAAATAATAATCAACTGCGTGAGAAAATTGCGGCTGCTGGATACCATGCATTCTTAGAAAAATCTGACATTTCTTCAGTTGCTAAGGAGTTAAAAAAGGTATTTTTGGATTTTGGATTGATTACTTGAGAATAAAAAATAATTTAAATAGGAAAAAGATATTCTTGTATAAAAAATGGTTTTAAAAAAATTACGCAAGGTAGCAAAATGGTTTTACGATAGATTTTATGTAAAAATATTTGCAGATTACCGAACTGAACTTTGTCTGGCTGTGGGAGATTGTAAGACACTATTAGATGTTGGTTGCGGAGCGTATTCACCTATTCAAAATTTTTCTAATCAACTTCATTGTGAGGGAGTAGATGGCTTTTTACCATCAATTGAAACTTCACAGGCAAAAGGGATTCATAAAAAATATCACCAGATGGATTTGTTTGATATTGGTGAAAGATTTTTACCTAACACCTATGAATGTGTTTTAGCATCTGATGTGATTGAACACTTTGAAAAAGAAGATGGTTGGAAATTGCTTGAACACATGGAAAAAATTGCATCAAAGCGAGTAATAATTTATACTCCAAATGGATTTTTGCCACAAGGAGAGTATGACAATAATGCTTGGCAAGTTCACAAATCTGGCTGGGAAATTGAGGAGATGGAAAAGCGGGGGTACCGAGTGCTTGGAATTCATGGGCATAAAATTTTTCGAGGAGAATATGCTAAAATTAAGTGGAAACCATGGTTTTTTTGGCAAATAATTTCTGATGTTAGTCAGCTTTGGACACGTAGTCATACAAAGAATGCTTTTCAAATACTTTGTGTGAAAGATATGCCGGAAATTAGTAAAGATTCCAAATCTAATGTAGAAAAATCAAATGATTTGGATTCCGGTTCTGAGGATTTGGAATCAGATGAAGATTTGGCTTCTGTTGAACCATCAGTTGAACCTTCGTCTTAAAAGATATGGGTTCACAACACTTTTAAATGATAATTTCTAAAATTTCTACATGGCAAATAAACGAGTATTAATGCTTACACCAAAGCTTCGAGGGTCACCTAACGGGATTAATCGGATTCAACCACCACTTGGACCAATGATTGCAGCTGCAGTAATGCGTGAAAATTATGGACTAGATGTTAAAATTCATGACTGTGCACTTGAAGGATGGGATAATAGAGTGCCACATTCTGATGGGAGATCAATTGTGATTGGTCAAAATGATAATGATATTTATAGTGTGATTGCAGATTATCAACCAGACGTAGTTGGAGTTTCAGTTTTATTTGCAAACCTGGCAAATTCCTCAAGGAGACTTGCTGAGATGGTCAAAGATGTAATGCCAAACGCAGCAGTTGTTTTTGGTGGAAATAATGTTTCTAATTCAGTTAATGATGCTATTTATGGTCGACAAATGATTGCTTCTGGTAAGGCTACTCGCTTCACCGGTAGAGTTGCAGATTTAGACTATGTTGATAGTAAAGGGCGGCAAGTAATTGATCATGTAATGCATGGTGAAGTTGATTTTGCATGGCCGCAAGTAGCTAAAATGCTGGCTAATGGAGAAGATGTTAGTAAGGTGCTTGGAGTAGTTTCTAAGAATAATAGAAGATATGGATCCAAAATTAATTTACGTCCACAACTTCCTGATATGAAAAAATTGCCATTTCCAGCAAGAGATCTAGTGAATATGGCTGGATACCATTCAATTAACAGAATGCATAACCCTCATTCAGAAGGTGGGTTAGTATTACCTGTGATGGCATCAAGAGGATGTCCGGAAGGATGTAGTTTTTGTAGTACTCCACAGACTTGGACTAAGAAAGTAAGGTGGAGAGAAATTGATCATATTATTGCTGAAATCGAAGAAGGAGTTAAGAAATATGGGATTGGAGAAGTACAATTCGAAGATGATACTTTAACTGCTCGAAAAAGCGAGTTGTTTGAACTTTGTCGTCGATTAGAACCACTTGGTTTGAAAATTAGTACTCCTAACGGAACACATGCTGGATATCACCAAAAACGTGTTGGAGGAATACCAGTTGAAGGTGGAGTACAACTTGAAATTTACGGAGCTATGAAAGCTGCTGGATTTTATCAAGTAACTGTTGCTTGTGAAAGTGGTGATCAAAGGGTACATGATGAATTAGTTGGTAAAGGGCTTAAACTTGAAACAATTAATGTTGCGATCGCTAACGCAAAAGCTGCTGGACTTTATGCACATTCATTTTGGACAGTTGGTTATCCTAAAATGCCAAGTTTTGGGTATGCTGGAGAATCTGTTGAAGAAATTGAGCGTACAATTTCGGCTGCTAAAAACAGCGGAGCGGATAGTGCATCACTTGCAATTGTGACACCTAACCCTGGAACAAAGGTATATAGACAAGTTGTTGAACATGATTTACTTTGGCCAGGAGCGTCACTTGATGACACTATGTTCATTAATTCATTAACGCAGGTAGCAGGTTTTGATGGACCAGAACAATTTGAAAATTATGTTAAGGCCTCACACAAATCAGTAAATTATCATTTGAAAGAGTTACGTCAAGCAAGGTTAGAAGCAGGGCCGGGTGTACGTGAAGATTTGTATGCTGTTAGTGAGAAACATAATACTTAGAGAAAGTTTATTTTTTATTTCTTATTCATATTATCAACTGGATCATTTTTAATAATTCCAACTGAATAGAAGTATCGTTTGATCTCTTGAAGAAAACTTTTTGGATTCTTAAGATAGTGACCTCTTTTAGCGTTTAGAAGTTTTAATCCATTGATTAACCAATGAGTTGGTTTCTTTTCATTCATGTTATAATCTAAATAAATAATATTTTTTAGATTTACACTTTTGGCAATCTTACTTAACTCTTGATGACCAACACCATAAGGGTTATCTAATGGAACAATTGCTAAATCATAATCATTTGTACTAAGTTGATCTCTTTTTTTGAGAAATGCTTGATAATCAATTGAGAGATGTGGAACATTAATTTTACCAGAATACTGTTTGAACTCCTTACGTTTAAGTTCATTTGTGTAAGATTTGGTATGTTCATATTGTTTTTCTTCAATTTCAATAAAATGTATTTTGATGTTATCCTCTGCATCTAAATTTACTTTTTTGAAAGCAGTTGGCTGGATGATTAGATCAATAGAATAATTGTCAGTAATTTTTTGGACAGTTTTAATTAACGCTTTGATGAATAAAGGATGCGCTGATCCTAAAAGTAAAATGTTGTAATGGTCCTTCTTGTTTTCATTTAGGAGCTTGGAAATCTTTGGAAGCGCAGCGGTAATTAAATCATTTTGATGGAACTCGATTAACTGATTTTCGTTTTTTTGAAATTCTGTTTGAAACTCTTTGAGAATTGCTTGATGGATCTCTTTTTCTGATTTGCTAATATTGTTTTTTTCATCAGGATCATTTTTAGTGTCAAATAACTCTTCAGTGTTTTGATCAATATTAATCACATATTTGTACCTTTGACCACGAATGCAAACTACTCTGCCTTTTTGAAGCAAAAATCTTTGATCTACTCGAAATTTGTCTCTGGTATACTTTGCATCCGAATTAGTCTCTTCTGTAATTAATGGTAAAATACTTTGTCCTTGAAGTTGGTACTGTTCTTTTGGAATCTCTAATATATCCAAAATAGTTGGTAAGATATCAGTTGAGGCAATAAGCTGATCTATCTCTTTTTCTTTGATTATTGAACTTGCATTTGGATACTGCAAGTATAAATTGATTAAAATATTTGCATCAGTAACTACACTCTCATGCCGTTTAGTGCTGCTGTTACGATTATTATCTGGCCAACCATGATCTGGACAGAATAAAAATAAAGTGTTTTCTAGGAGACCTTTGTCATTTAACAAATTGTAGGCTTTTTCGATATAGTCATTAGTATCGTCTTGATTATTGTAATTTAACATTAAGAAGAATGGTGATTCTAGTTTGTCATCTATTAATTTTTGCAAAACTTTGTTTAAATCTTCACTTGTCCAAAAACTGTTATGTGTAATTCCTTGTGGAAGTTGTTCGTCTTTGATTGTCGGTTGTAATTTTTTGAAAAGTGAGTTCCCTTCAATATGATACCAACCAGCATAACTTGTGTAACCATTGCTTGTTAAAATTTTGTAAATAGAACTCCATTTATTTTGGTCATAATTGAAGTCAGCAAAAGTTCTGCTAAGATAAGTTGGGGCAATTCCAGTTAACATGGAACTTTGAGACATGATGGTACTTGGAGCAGCAACTACAACATTGTTGCAAATGACACCGTTATCTGTTTTTTTAAGTTTGTCAAATAAGGGATATTTAGAATATCGTTCGGTACCAGAGTAATTTCTAACAGATTCTCCTAGTATCCAAATAACGTTAAGTTTTTTCATAATTGTTTTATTTTTTATTGAGTAGTTTTATTAGCTTTTGTGCATTGAAGAGATAATTTCAGACATGCTGGTAGATTTTTTGTCAGATTCATTGCAATTTTGATTAATAAGGATTGATTTTGTACTTTCTTCCATTGGACCTATCACTGATTTAAGTAACTGGTCCTCATAAACTATAATATTGGAAGCAAATTTTTTATGCTCTGTTTCATCCATCTGAGCTTTAGTTGTAGATGAGGTAATTAAAGGTACATGAATTTTTAATTCTTGATACTGTTTGCAAAATTCTGAAATATTTGATTTGTTTGAAGAATTAATTTGAATCATAATCCCGTCAGCACCTGAATTAATGTAAGATTGGACTCTTTGAATCATATCCTGGACATCTTTGTAATTTTCAATTTTGATGAATAACATAAAATCATCAGTTACTTGAGCTTTTTTTGATTTAGAGATTATTTCTGATATCTTGTTGTTGTTGTTTTCAGAGAGAACTATTGCTGAGACTCCAAAGCGCTCAAATGTTCGTGAGATGTATTCTGCCTCTGTAATGTTTGTAATTTGATCACAATCAACAATGATCGGTTTTGTTGTATTTTCTAGAACTTGATAAATTAAATCATTCATCTCTGATTTGTTGTTATCGATGTTAACACTAATTCCTTTGTTAACTGCACTAGTTCTGGAACTTAGCCAAATACCATCAAACTCTTCAACTGAAAAATTAATTCTCATATTTGCATTTTCAACAATTGTTGCACTTAAACCATCATGGGCCCCAAGAAATCTAATTGTTTGTTTGGATTCAAGTAATCTTTTTAGCCTTTCTTGTCTAACTTCTTTGGTTGTTCCAATTTTTTTAAGATAATGATGAAAACTATTTGATGAATATCCTTTACTATAGGGAATTTCAATAACTTCTCCACCCCATTTTTTAATCGTTTCAATTACTTGTTTTCTGATAATTGGTTGAGTTGTACGCCAGATGTCTCCATGGACAACATAATCTGGTTTGATTTTTTTTAAATTTGGAATGTAATCAATTGTATCTTGTTTTACAACTTCTACAACCCCTTTAATATGTTCAATCACATTTTTTCTTGCATTGAAGGGCATTGCAGGTAATCGTTTATATTTTGCAACTCCTTCATCACTAACTAGACCTACAATCACTTGACCATACTCTCTTGCATGTTTAATGATGTTGATGATCCCTGGATGAATTAAATCTCCGGTCATCCCAACGTAAACTTTTTTTAGATTCATTGTTGATCCTCAGAAGATTCTTGGATAATTGAATTAATATTTACAGAAATTTTATCTGATTCAATTGTGTTTTTGTTAATTAAAATGGACTCCGCAACTTTTAACATTGAAGGATACACTGATTTGATTAAATTGTCTTCATATACAACCATGTCAACTTGACATTTTGTAAGTTCTGATTCCGATAAATGTGCTTGATTTGAAACCGAAACTAAGAGTGGGATTTTGGGATTTATTTCTTTGTATTTCTGACAAAATTCTAACAATAAACCTGAATCAAGCTTATTGGCAACAATTAAAATTCCATCCGCACCAGAGACAATGTATTCTTGGCTTCTTTTAAGTGCTTGATTAAGATCTCCACTAATTATTAAACTTTCAACTCTGACAAAAACCATAAACTCTTCTGAAATTTGAGCTTTTTTGGATTCTGAAATAATTTGAGACATTTTTTTAATCTGCTGTTGTTTTTGAACTGTTCTTTGAATTGGATATAACTTTGTTTCAATTTCTTCTTGTACTTCAGAACTGTCGGAAATAACTACTGCAGAAACACCCATACGCTCAAACATTTTAACTGTGTGTGATAAATTTTTTACTGATTCAATTTGATGTAAGTCAATCACAATTGGTTTTGTGGAACTGTGAAGAACTTGGTGAATTAAATTTGAAATTGGAGTAAGAGAATAAGTTAAACTTGCTCTGGAGATAGCGTAAGTTTTTGCGTTGAGCCAAATTGCATCATACTCTTCAACTTTCCAACCAACTCTAAGCCCGGAGTTTTCAATGATGTTCGCAGCTAAACCGCTGTGTGCTTCAATTGCTCGAATTGTATCTTTGGATTCGAGAAGTCTTTGTAATCTTGCTTGTCTAACCTCTTTTGTAGTTCCAGCTTTACGTAAATGTTTGTGAAAACCAGTTGAAGAAAAATTTTGCCGACGTTTTGAATCTATCACAATTCCACCCCACTGTGCCATTGTATCAATTACACGTTGTCTAATTTCGGGTTGGCCTTTAATCCAATCATCACCTTTAACTACATAATCTGGTTTTAATTCAGTTAGAATTTTGACATAATCAGGGGAATCTTGTTTAATCACTCTTTTGACGCCTTTGATGTTTTCAAGAACAATTTTACGCTGTTCAAATGGCATTGCAGGAAGACGTTTGTATTCTGTCATCCCTTTATCACTTACAAGACCAATTGTGATCTCACCATATTGCTTTGCATCGTTGATTAATTCAATATGACCTGGGTGTACTAAATCACCTGCCATTCCGATGTAAACTTGTTTTGCAATGTTTGGTTTTTCTGGAAGTTCCATGATTATAATTTTTAGAAAATTTTTGCTTATAAAATTACTGAAAGAGGGGTCTTCATATGATTTTTTTTGTATTTTTCGTCATTAGTTGAATACGAATGTTCTTGTGTATTTGACTTAATCTTTATTACACAAGCTTTAAAATAAACATATTCAAATTTATATCGTGGTAGTCGTAAACACATGGACACGTATCAGTAAACACAACAGAACTCACTCTGGTGCGACAGTAGAAGAAAGATTATTTTTATATGATAAACCAGTATTGGCATCTGAATTAGTTGAATCAAAACATCCTGTTTCAATAAATTCAGCTCAAGCTCGTGCAATGTTTGATGGCGATCGTGCTATGATGGGAGATAGGTTTGAATCCTTAGTTGGTCGAAAAGGAGATTGGCGAGAAATGTCTTATGTACTGCCTGGCAGAGAATTAATGCAAGGAAGTGATGTTATATTAGATCCAAAAGGCGTTGAGTATGCAGCTGTAACATCTTGGCATCTAACTGCACTTAGAAATGGACTAAAGCCAGTTGTGACTCCAACTGCAGTTTTGGGTGTAACTTTAACTTCAGATAATATTCTTGTTTATGGGGAAAGAGGAGGACGAGATGACCCTGGAATGCTTTGTGTGAGCCCTGCTGGAGTATCAAACGGAACTTTACTTGAAAGTTATTTAACTGAATTGCGCGAAGAATTGGGTGTGTTAGTTTCTGGTGGTTCTGAGCCACAATTAATTGGATATTCAACTGATCATAGAAATACAAAAGGGATTTTGGCTGTTTGGTATTCAAAGGTTGATGAAACATTTGATGACTTAAAAAATATGCATGAAGAAGCATTACAAGGAAGAGAAGCTGTTTGGGATACCAGAGCTGCGTTAATTGCTGAAGGTCATACAAATTTTGATGCATGGGAATTTCGTCAGTTAGTTGGACTTCCAAATGAACCTGGGTATTTAGACAAGCTATTAGCTTCAGAGCAGTATAGTTTTGGCGGAGTAAATTTGCCACTTAGAGATGCAGGCGCTATGGCACTGGATATCTATAACCATGCGTTAAAAGAAGGAAAATTAAACTAATTGAAAGTAGCTTGTAACTGCTGCAAGATATTTTCTTTTGAACTTGCGGGATGTACAATTACTTTTGCTCCTAGTTCTTTAATCTCAGTTTCAGAGAAGTTTTGTGATTCATTACAGTTTAGAAGCATTGGTACAGTGAATTCTTGTTTTTGAAATTCTGTTGCAAAATTACGAATTTTTTCTTTATCTGAAACTTTACTATTTATTACAACACCATCAGCACCAGACATAATGTAATCATTTATTTTCTGTAAAATTGTTTGGTGATTTGAATCATCATTCAGTTGGATGCCAACAAAATTTGAAAAACTATCGTCTCTTGTTGCGTGTTTACTGAGAGCTATTGTTTGACGAAGCCTTTCATGGTCACTGTCGTTTAGACAAATACCAGAAACACCCATAGTAGAGAGTATTTGACTTTGAAGAGAAATATGCTCAATCTTGGATGAATCCAGTTCAACAACAATTGGTTTGGTAGTGGACTTGATGACACTATGAATTAAATTTAGGTCAGCAGTTTTGTTGGTATCTGATTCATTAAAAGAAATATTATTTTTTGAGTTGCTTTTTAGCCAAATTCCATCAAACTCTTTTTTGATATTTTCTTTAGGTATAAATGATTCCTCTATTGCAACTGCTGTTCTTTGACTTTTTGCAGCACAGAATCTGGTTAGATTAGTTGCACTCATAAATCGTTTTAATCGCTTTCGTCTTTGAGAAGAATTATTTTTACCAGTTTCATGTAATAATTTTCTGATCTTAGTTGAAGAAACGCCTTTAGTGTATGGCACTTCAATAAATTCTCCGCCCCAAGCAGCCAAAGTTTCAATTATTCTAGCATAAACTTTTGGTTTGGATTTTCTCAAATCGTCTCCATGTATTACATAATCTGGTTTGTACTTCAGAAGATTTGGAACGTAATCAAGCGGTTCGTGTGGAACAACTTCTTTTACACCTTGAATATTTTCTAAGACCTTTTTTCTCTCTTCATAACTTAGAAGAGGAAGCCTTTTGTAGCTCATAACTGTTTTATCAGTTGTAACAGCAATAGTTAAATCACCAAATTGTTTGGCTTTTTGGATTAAATTAATGTGCCCATGGTGCATAAAGTCAAAGCTACCTGCAAGGTAAACTTTTTTTGGTTTTTTGTTTTCCATCATTAAAATCATTTGGAAAAATAGCTTATAAGTGTTATGAATGCAATTTCTGGATGTAAGAATTTATTTGTTATTATTGGAATATTACTCTGTTAGAATATGTTAGTAGAATATGTGAGAATGATTATGATTTTATTCGTTGTAAGTAGTTCTGCATAGCTTCAACTATATTATTCAAATTTTCATCTGATATTGAAACATTTTGACAATCGCTTGGCAAAGTTGCAATCCCTGGAAAAGTTGAAGCGTACATAGCTGTGATGAATTTGAGTGTTTTTTCTTTATCAATGTTAGTATCTAATTTTTCTTGAATTGCAGCTGTTAATTTAGTAATGTCTCTGACCTTTTTTATTTCATCAAATACATTATAAAACACGTCTCCAAAGGTGATAACTGGTTTTTGCATTAAAATTGATTCCCATCCTGCTGTACCTGTAATTGTTAAAATTAACGAAGCATGTTTACTTAATTTTGTGGAGTTTACAAATGGTGAAATTAACCTTACATTTGGAAGTTGCTTTATTCGTTTGTGAAACCCGCTTGGTCTGGTAGAATAATTCAGTACGTGTTCTTTGACATAAATCTTGTAATTACTTGGAACACTTTTAGCAATGGACTCTATTAATGAAGGTTGGTCCATGAACCATTTTCCAAAAATAGATGTTGAAGCTTCTGGTTGAATATGAAGGGGGAAATAAACATATTTTTCTCCATTTTGTGGTTGTTCAAATCTTGAAGAATATTTGAGTAATCTATCTTTAATTGGGTACCAAAGCCAAGGCTTTAAACTTGGAGGCAAACGTTTTCTGTGCAGTACAACTGTTGCAAATTCCTTGTATTTTTGAAATTTTGATTTTAATGTAACTTTTCTCTTTATATCAGAACCTGATTTGAAACGCTTTCCACCAAATGTGTCAATGAATTCTTCAGCTATTTTTCTTTCTTCAGGGTTTAGATCTCTTTGTTTTAACTTGTCATATTCTTTGATTAATAATGGCCAAGAAGAAGAGTCCATATTATTATTGAAAGTTAATCTTTTTGGGATTCTGGGATGTTTTAATTCGATCACTTCGATTCCAAGTGAGGTTAACATTTTGTAAATTACAACTCCTTCAAAAGCGGAAATTCCAACTACAAATGCATAATCTGGTTTGATATTTTCAACCATAACTTCAATCTCTTTGATTAGATGCTCCATTCGAATTAAGATATTGTCATAAGGAATTTTGGTTCTTTCTTTATAACGGCAAGAATAGATATTCCATATATCAAAAATTTTGAATCCATACTCAATTTCCTTTTTTTGTAAAAAATCAAGGTCAGGTTTGCGGTCTTTTTCTTTTAAAACAGCATCATAATTAATGTAAACCATCTTGTCCTGAGAAATTCCAAAAGAGTCAAATAGGCCTTCAGTGAAGGTTGAAAATGAGAGATAATAGGAATCAATGTTGTGTGTACTTTCAAGCTTTTTGGCAAGTTCTGTCATAAGTGGACGTCGTCCTGAGCCGCCTGTAACCCAGAGGAATTTCTTATCTTTAAGTAGATCTTTTGCCATTAGCTTTTTTTTGAATAATCTCTTTATAAATATTAAGGAATAGAGATTGTTTGTTTGAACTGTTATTTCCATAGATTTTTAATAGAATATATCGTTTGAAGTAGATATGATCAAAACAACTGCTACAAAAGTGAAAAATTTTGTTCAAAAAGCTGTAAGTGGCACAACTTCTAAACATTTGCTGAAAACTTATTTTGTCTATGTATTTGTTGCTTTATTGATGGTTGCAACTAAAGTTGTGATTGCCAGGTTTTATGGGCAGGAAGAACTTGGAGTCTACAGTTACTTTTTTGCAATTGGAAGTTTTTTGTTTCTTTGGACCAGTTTTGAGTTTGGTGAGGCCTTGACTCAGTTAATTGTGAAAGGTAAACATGATCTTAAACAATCATTTTGGCAATCTGTGAAGTTGGGATTATTAACTACAATAGTTGCGATTGGAATTTTGTACCTTTTGAATCGTCAATTTGAACTGTTTGCAAATTATCCATTCATTTTTTGGTCTTTAATCTTGTTTATTGTTAGTTATAGCGCTTATTATCTACTGTATTCAGTATTACGTGGAGATAAACAATTTGCAAAATCAAGCTCATATTCACTTGTTTGGCGGACTTTGTTTGTTATTGGAATTTTGTTCTTTGCTTTATTTGGATTGCCATTTTGGCAAGTTCTGATATTTTTGTCTGTTTGTATTCTAATTGCAGCGGTTTCAATGTTACCTAGTTTTTTGAAACTTTGGAACAGAGTTGATGGAGCTGTGAAATCTGTGGTTTCAAGTTCTGAACTTTGGAAATTGGCTTTTGCCTTATTCTTAGTACAAGTTGGGTTCTATTCTCTTAGAACAATTGATATTTATGTTTTGGAAATGTTGTTATCATTTTCAGAAGTAGGATATTACTCAGCGTATGCGTCACTAACTAATGTGATTAGGTTACTTGCTTATGTTTTTCCAGTAGTGGTTTTGCCAATGGCAGCTGTGAGTAACTATAAAATTCGTAAATCTTTGAGTCGACTGTTGATGTTTGTGATTCCATTTGCAGCATTAGTACTTGTTGGAACTGTGATTTTTGTTCCTTTATTTTATGGACCAGAATATGCTAATGGATTTTGGTTATCATTTGCTTTGGTTATGAGTGCAAGCATATTATTGTTATATTCTTATTCTAGTTCAATTTTTGCTGGTGAAAACGATGTTAGTTCAAAATATTTGTGGGTACTTGGAATTGATTTTTTGTTATCAATTGTAGGGAACGCTGCTTTGAATTATTGGTTAATTGGAAGTTATGGAATCATTGGAGCACCGATTGCAACTGGAATTGTAGTGTTTGTTAAGTTGCTGTTTCTTTTGGGTGCTATTAAGTGGTTTCGTGTGAGTGCTAGGAAAGCTAAGAATTCAAAAATTATAACTTAAATTAGAAAAAATAAATGCTTGATTAATTATCAGGAAAAACTTTCTCACCAGTTTCGTTATCATATATTTCGATAATTAGAACTGGACATACTCTTGCTGAATCCAAATAGGCTTCGTATTGCTCCTCTGTGATTATGAGTTCTTCTACTTCATCAGTTTTTTGAGTCTTAGGATCTTTTAGAGTTGCGATACTGGTTTCTTTATCAAAAAACCATCCTTCAGGGAATGCGAATTCACAAGCGCCTGCACCGATGCATTCACTTTTTTTGTAGTGGATCTTGTATGTTTTTGCCATTGTGTTATTTTTATTACTATGCAAAAGCTCAAAAATGATTTATTTTTGTTGTTTTTGCTATTGTGTTTGTATTTTGTTTGAGTTTGTTATAAAGATTGCTGTTTCTTGAACATCAAAGCGTAGATTGTGATTCTTAGAATTTTGAATTCTCTGTTCCTCAAAACAGTTGCAATCTTGGAGTTGTTGTTTCTTCTGAGGATTTAATCTTCAAATAAGCAACTGCTTTGCTATTCACGAATCTGTTCTCTCTTAATATCCAACCATGTACCAAGCTTACACCAAATCCATATAACGATTGATCAGTATTAAGGTCTTTTGCTAAACCAAGAGGTGGAATAAAATACCTATCAGCATATTTAGCTAAACTATCTCCTTGGGAGAAAAAAGATAATGTGATTTCAGGCATTTTTTCTGCTTCAAGAAGTTCTTTTAAATCTCTTTCAATTCTATTTGTAATTATTCTGCTAACTCCTTGGGTTGCAGAATGTTGTCTTAATCGTCCAAGAACTGTGCTATGAATGTTATACCCAATTTGCAGTAGATCTGAATGTAAAAAATCATCGTCATTTAATTTTTTTAAATCATGATTTTTGTCAAATGCTTCCGTAAAATAATCTTTCAATTCACCAACTTTTATACTAGCACCTTGTGGACCAGAATAAAATGGATAAACTGTAAACCTATTTGCATCTGACCATGAAGTATTATTTGAATGGTCAGTAATTAATTTGCCCTTTTTTAAAACTGGATGTAAAACGTGTTGATCAAATGCGCAACCAATATTAAATGCTTGAACTAACTGATCTCTACTCATCTTCTCAATAACTTCATCGCATTTATCCGAAACATCAACTAAAGTATCTAATATCTTTTTTCCAGAAGGGATTCCATCAAGACCAAAGAGCTTTTGGTATAACATATTACGGGGTGCACGTATTGCTTTAGAAGTTAATCGACTTAATTGCATAACATTTCCATATGAATCATGTTTATATATTTTTATATTCAGGGGGATGTAGTTGAAGTATTACAACAAACTTACTGTGTCTTCCCATAAACCTTTTAAACAGTAAAATAAAAAATTAACTATAGTTAAATTGTGGCTGTTGTGGTGATTATTCTCTACAAGAATACAAAACTTTATATTTAGATTAGTCGGGGTGACTACTATGGGTCCAAGTGAAGCTGAAAGAATGAGTGATGAAGAGTTTATTTCTATATTAGATGCAGATGCACATTTAGATTCAGATGAGGAAGCTAAAAATATGCGTGATCGTCAGCGGGCTGCTGAAAAAGTAGAAGCTGAGAGTAAAAAAGAAGCAATTGTAGAAGAAGTAAAAAAATCTAAAACAACTGAAGCTGAAGAAAAACCAAATTATCCTAAAAGATTCAAAAAAGTTCTATTTGTAGTAACTGATGTTGCTGCAAGTTATGGGAAAGCATTGAACCCTCACCTTGGAATTGCAATGCTAATGAGTTTCTTAGAAAAAGAAGGCGTTGATTCCGAAGTAATTGATTTACAACTTGGATACACAACTGATGATGTAGTAACAAAAGCTAAAGAAATTGGAGCGGACTTAATTGGAGTTACAATGTTTAGTTTTGATTTTGATAACACTTACAAAAAAATTAGATATATGAGAGAAAAATTATCTGATATTCCATTTATTCTTGGCGGTGCACATATTTCAACTGTGAAAGGCGAGGCTCTTGAAAAAACAGGAGCGGATTTTGGAATTACTCGAGATGGAGAAATTCCACTTGCACAACTTTGTTTAGGATACCCACTTGAAGATATCAAAAGTTTGATCTATCGAAAAAATGTTGGTTCTGCTGATGAAGAAATAGTTCTGAATTCTACTCGTAAATTAAACTGGAAATTGGATGAACTCCCTTATCCAGCATTTGATAAGTTTGAACTTCCAAAATATATTCATTCAATTGATAAAAGGATTCCGTTCGAATCTTCTCGTGGATGCCCTTACAGTTGTACATATTGTGATGTAAAAATGAGTATGGGTCAAGCATTTAGGCCACGAAGCCCAGAACACATTGTGGAAGAATTAAAACATTGGCATAACAAAGGTTATCGGTATTTTGAATTTGTTGATGATGTATTTACTATGAACTTAGATCGGGCGAAAAAAGTATGCCAATTAATTATTGATTCAAAGATGGAATTCCGATGGAATTGTGCAAACGGAATTCGAGCTGATAGAATTGATGAAGAACTTCTGATTTTAATGCGTAAAGCTGGATGTGAGTTTGTAGCTTATGGCCTGGAAACTGGAAACCCTGAGATGCTTAAAGTAATCAAAAAAGCAATTACACTTGAAAAAGCAACAGCTGCTTTTCACTTAACTAAAAAAGTAGGATTAAAATTTGCTGTGAATTTTATTATCGGCCATCAAGATGAAACATATGAAAGGGCAATGGATTCGATTAAGTATGCAAAATCAATTCCAGCTGATTATGTGAATTTTTCAAATATGATTCCATACCCTGGAACTGAAATTTATCAATGGCTAGTAAAAGCTGAGAAAGAAGGACGAGCAAGATTTTTAATGCCAAAAGAAGAATTTTTGAAAAATTCTACAACAAAACTTGGCTTGCCGGTGTTTGAAACTCGGGAATTTAGATATCATGAAAGAGTGAAGGCTTTGAAGATGGGTCGGGCATTAGCTAAAAAAAGCCATTTAAAGTATCGCTTGGGAAATGTTGTTGGAACGGTTGCGTATCAAGTATCACGTAACAATACTTTGTATAATGCTATTCGACGTGGTGTAACTGGAAACAAATATGGGAAACATTTGTATAATGTGTTTCGTCGCCAGTATGCTGTTGGTAAAGACGTTAAGTAGAATTATTTTTTCTTTTCTCTTCACAAATATGCTTTATCATGATGATCAAAAGAATAAATATCAATAATTTTTTTCTGACGATCTATTTTGAAGATAAGAACAAAATGTTTGTCAATATGAACTCGGTTAAAACTGTGGAGTGGTTTACGTAAAAATTTGTAACCAAAAGGATTTTTTCTAATTTCTTTGATCTTTTTCCCAATGATCATTAATTGTTTTGGATTCTTTTTTGCTAATTTAGAAAATATTTTATCTGCTTTTGGTTTAATTTCTAAATCGTACATAATTTTCCTCTTCATTAGAAATTATTTGAAGCATATCTTTTTTCAAAAGAATCTACCTTAATACTTTTTTGTTTCTTGATTTTTTGCATTTTTTTAATAAAATCTGGTTGAAGTTCAGGTTCATTTTTGTAATCAATATACTCAGAAACAATGTGCTGAATAGCTTGAGCTTTATCTTTAAACCCAAATTGAGCTTTTACAATGTTAAGTACTCGATTTGTGTTATTGTCTAATGTAATTAATGCTTGGACCATATTAGTTTACCTAAGTTAAGATTAGTTGAGCTTATTTATAAACTTTTGTGTTGAAAATGGATATATAACAACAATCTTTAAAACAAGCAAGGATCTTTTTTAGTATAATGGTAGCAATTGATTACGAAAAACTTTACTCTGGAGAGCATCTTAAGAAAATAGATCCTAACTGGAGTTTTCGAAGCTGGAGTTATCGTCACACTTTTGTATCAAAGATGAAAAAAGTAATTAGTCATGTTTTGTCTTTACCTAAGGAAACTAAAATCTTAGATGCTGGCTGTGGTCAGGGTTTACTTGTAGAGTATTTTAAGAACGAAGGGTATGATGTTATTGGAATTGATGCATTTTATGATAACGAACATGTGAAGTGTGAGAGTATTATGAATTCAAATTTTGCAGACGATACTTTTGATTTGGTTCTTTGTTTGGATGTGATCGAACATATTCAATTAAATGAACAGGAGAAAGTTATTAAGGAATTAACACGAGTTTGTAAAAGTGGAGGGACAGTTCTTTGGAGTATTCCGAATATGGGGAATTTGTCTTCTAGGTTTTTATTTTTATTTACTGGATATTTATTGCGTACAGCTAACGCCAAAGCATATTTATTGGATCGGCCTGGTAAAGATGGTTATGAACTGTATCATCCAGGAGATCGACCGATTAATGAATATTATCGATTGATTAGTAAGTATTCTGATATTTATTTGAAGCGAGGAATTTCAGCTGAGATTCCAATTCTTTTTCAGTTAACGCAAGTTTGGCCACATTATTTTGGATGGCTGTATTTTCTGTTAAAACCTTTTCAAGTTTTTTCTGGTTGGTGTTTTAATGTGTTAGTGTTTGCGAATAAGAAGTAGATTTTGATGTTTTTTTGGTAATATCAAAAGTCATTCATCAACCAAAGCTTCCTAGTATCAAAACATTTAATAGCATCAAGACTTTAATCTTTTATAATGGATGCATCTGATTTAACACCTGAACAACGCAAAGAAATGGAAGAGAAGCTCAAGAACATGAGCCCCGAAGAACTTGCACAATTACAGGCACAACAGTGTATTTTTTGTCAAATAATCTCAGGAAAAATTCCTTCTAAAAAAGTTTATGAAGATGATACTTGTTTTGGGATATTAGATATTAACCCAGCAACAAAAGGACATATTCTATTAATGCCAAAAGCACATATCGCAATTATGCCACAACTTGATGAGAAAATTGGTGGGCATTTAATGCAGGTTGCACGTGAGTTATCTCGTTCACTTTTGAAGAATTTACGAGCAACAGGATCAACTATTTTTATCGCAAATGGTTTAGCTGCAGGACAACGCGCTCAACATTTTATGTTACATATTATTCCAAGAGTAGATGGAGATGGAATTTTTAAATATGAAAAACATATCATTGACTTAGAAAAACGTAAGGCACTTCGTGGCTTGGTAGCTGCAAGGATGGAACAATTAACTGATTGGGAGGACACTTATGCCTCTGAAGTTGTCGAAGAATCTAAGGTTGAAGCTGAGGAGAAAGAAGAAGTTGTAGCTGAGATTGAAGAGCCTGCGGATGAAGATGAAAGTGAAGATGATACTGAAGATGATGAATCAGACGAAACTGAGGAAGACGAAACTGAGGAATCTGAACCAGAAAAACCAGGTAGACCAGGTGAGATAGCTGATTCAAGTTTAGATGATATTGCAAATTTGTTTAAATGAAATTATTTAATAAAAATGGTAAGTGACTACGAATTAATCGGACAGGGACGAGGTTACACAGAGGTTGTTTTCGAAAACGATCGTTTTGTAGCTTTTGTTCAAGAGAAAGCAATTTCTCCTGGGCAGATCACAATCATCCCAAGGGAGAAGTATACTATTTTTGAAATGTTGCCTTCACAAATGCTTGCTGAGTTATCAACTGTGATAAAAACAGTTAGTGAAGCTGTGTTTGAAACTTTAAAATGTCATGGAACTAATGTTCTAATTGAAAATGGAATCTCTGCTGGGCAAGATCAACCAGTGTTAAGTATCCATATTATTCCGCGTTTTACTGATGATGGCTTGCCTTTGGATTGGGAGGCAAAACAAATTGAAGAGTATGATATGGAAGACGCTATGGTGCATTTGACATCGAATAAAATCAGGCTTGGCGATGACATTGTCGCTTCTGAAGATTCTGATATTGAGGTTGCTGATGGCGTTGAAATTGTTGATGATAAGAAGAAAGCTAAGAAGGAAGAGAATTATTTGATTAAGAGTTTGAGGAAAATTCCTTGAGTATATTCATATATTTATTGAATATGTGAAAGATTCATAACTAAGGAGTTATTTTTTATTTCTACATGGTTGCTTCAAAAGATTTGTTACTGGCAGCAGTTGGTTTTGTAATCAGTTTGTATGGAGGGTATGCTCAAGACTTGTTTATTGCAATACTTGGGATGGTAACACTTATATTCATGATCTACTTGGCTCTAGATACTCATGAGTCAGAAATTCAATTATTGAAGACGCATATTCAAATTGTGTTGGAAATGGATAATGTTAGGAGGAGACTGGATGCCATCGAAAAAAGAGGAAATTTATAGTGCAATAATTAAAACATTGTTTATCATATTGATTCTTTTCTTTCTAGGTAAGGCACTTGGTTTGTTTTGAATATTTGTTTCACTTTTTATTACACCAAAAGCTTAATAAATGGCGAATATTCTAAAAGTTTTATGCGGAAGTAGTACAGTGGTTAGTACGCGGCGTTGCCAACGCTGTGACCTGGGTTCAAATCCCAGCTTTCGCACTTTTTTTAATTAAATTGTGCTACCAAGGGTGCACTTCTTTTTAACAAATGTTTTGTAAACATTTGGTGAGGATCCCAGCTTTCGCACTTTTTTTAATTTAACGGGTTAACATAACAATGGCACATATGAAAACAAAAATCGGGGAATATGCAATCATTACTAATTCTAAAAATGAATTTCTGATGCTGGAAATGCTTGGAGAAGATAGAGGTTGGCATTTTCCTGGTGGAAGACTTGATAAAGGCGAAGAAGCTGTTCATGGTCTTTTGCGCGAAGTTAAAGAAGAGACAAATTTGGAAATAACTGATATTAAACCGGTGTTTTGTAAAATATTTACTAGAGAGAATAAATATGGTGTTTGGTTTACAGCAAAGGTAAAAGAACCTTACAAAGTCAAACTTGATCATGAACATGAGAATTTCAAATGGTTCAAAATAGAAGATATTGATTCAATTGATTTTTGGCAAGATTTCTATTGTCAAATGCTTAAAGATAATTTGTGATGTATTCTATACAAACATAGTCAAACAAGAAATCCACTCGTCTTCTTTGCAGCACTCAAAAATCTTAATTTGTGGTTTAATTACTTTTTTGAAGCGCTATATTTAAAAAAGAATTCTGAGCTGTAGTTATATGTGGGCTAGTAGCTTAACCTGGTGGAGCGCTCGGCTTATATGCCACATATGGAGATCTGTAAAAGAATTCCATGTGCTGAAGATTCCGTGTGGTTGGGGGTTCAAAAGATCCTTGGTCAGCAATGATTCAAAGAATCATGGAAGTCCCCCCTAGCCCACTACCTTTTAACTTCAAATCTCTTCCTCATGTTTAACAGTAAGCAAAGCTTTCTGAACATTGCTAACAGAATTTTATATATTCTTAGCCGTCTGTATGGGGGATACAGAGTGGCAGAACTTCTACAAACTGATTCCAATCTGGGAAATGAAAGACTTAAGTTATGTTCGCAGAGTTAGATTACTCAATGTGATGGTGATGATCAACATCTTTATGTCATTTTTTGCTTCACTAATATTCTTAGTAGGATCAATGCTATTTGAGACCACAATTTTTTCTGACACAAAAATGCTCGTGATGATTTACTTCATATTCTTTGAACAAACTAGTAAATGAATTGTAACGATTGCAACAAGATACTACTTAAAAGTAGATAATATTTATAACTAATAAGTATTTTGGAATAAATATGGTTGATCCTAAACTTTGGCAAAGGCACATTAAAGATAGTAAAGATATATTCTTCAGAGGGAATCTAGATCTTTTTAGAGCGTTTGAATTTAGTATGAGTTATTCTGTTTTCTATGACGCTCTTGTAGAATCCCAATTTCGTCAAGCAAGTAGGGAAATTTATGGTATGGATTCTGCACCAGGCGTTGCTATCTATTCTTTTGGTGCTCCAGCCCGTAGAGAGATGTTTGGTGCTTCTGATGCTGACGTTGCAGTGTATAGGTCAGGTCAAAGTGATAAGGAACTCCAATTAAGAGAGAGAATGATCAGATCTTTAGGTGATTTTAATTTCACTAAAGTTGACACTCCTGTTTGGGGTACTATTAATGACATTCGAAGATATATGGGTACATCTGTAACTGAAGCAAACCAGGTGATGGAAGCTCAATTTATCTGTGGCGATGTTCAGTTAAGAGATCAAGTTGAAAGATTAAGGGTTTCATTATCTAATACTGATACTATTGCCAGAAATTTAGTATTTCAATTTTTTTATTTTGATCAATATTTTCAAAAGAAAGAATCTCCTGATCATTTAAATTTAAAATATAGTCCTGGTGGAATTCGAGATTTTCTATTCCCTATGTGGTATGCTCAATTAAGACATGGAGTTGAAGGAGATTTAAGAACAACAGCTATGGAAAGGGGACTTGTTTCTCTGTATGAAGATGGATTATTACCATTGGATGAAGTAACTGATATTTTAAGATATTCTTCTGTAATTGGGTTTGTAAGGGATGAAATTATGCGTTTAACTCCAGGCGACGTGGATGGCAAATTAAATTTTCAAAAAGCTGTAGAGTTATATCAAAAAAGACCTCATCTTTTTGGAAGCCCACAAAATATTATTCAGCTTGTTGAAGAAGGTCGTCAAAGAACAAGTTCTGCAAAATCTAAGGTTTGGGATGGTCTTTGCCAGTATTTTGCTTCTACAAAATCTGAAAGTTGGAATATTCATTTCAAAAGAGCATTGACAGGAGATAGTTCAGGATTACCTTTAGAACTAGAGTTTGATGAAGTGATTAATACAGCAAGAATTTGGAAACTTGATGCTGTTAGTGCAGGAAACTCAACGAATTATTTACAAGAAATTTCAGAAAGTGATAGTTGGATTGTACTTGCTTCATTACTTTCATGTCCTTATGTTTCTGGAAAAGTAATTGATTCAGTAATAAAAAGAAAGGGGCTTGAACCTGGCTATGAGTATTTATTAGAAATTGCAGCAAGGAATGCTAATTTAGAAACTACTACACTTGAGTTTATTTTAGCAGATAGTTCAACTGAACCAAGATTCAAAAAGCCAGCTATTGCTCTTGGAAAAGTGAGGGGTTTATGGTAAAGTTAATTTGTTTTGAAGGTGCCCATGGCAGTGGGAAGGGTACATTAATCGATTTCTTTTTGAAAGAACTTGAAGCAAAAAGTGTGGGAAGTTATTCAGTTATTAGAGATTCAGAATTCCCTGAATTTGAAGTTGTTAAAAGAAACATAAGATCAGGTACATTGTCTGATAGACAAGAAATAATCACAACTGTTGCAGAAACAAGAGCTCTAATTTATGAAAGGCATATCAATCCTCTCCTGAGGACGTTAGATTTTGCACTGCTTGATAGAAGTTATCACACAAGTGCGGTTTGGCAATCTAGATCTTTTGATGAGATGTTGGGTGTTATAACTGAAAATGAAAGAAGAGGAATCCCAAGAGCAGATTTAACTTTGATATTACATGCACCAACAGAAGTGATAAGAGCGAGATTAGAATCTAGGGGAAGAGCTGATCTGAGTGAACACAGTTTTGCCCAAACAATGAGTGACCAAGAAAAGTATCTTTATCTCGCAGATAATCTTGATGGATGTGTTGCAATTAATACTAACAGAGAACCAGCAGTTCTTGCAAGAAAAATTTATAATTTAATATTTGCAAATAGTGCCTTATGATCTGAGACTTCTTCTTCAATACATTCAAATTGAGAAAACGTAAATTTAGTTGGAATGAAAATATAATCATAACTACAATTATCTTCAGGGAATGAAATATAGTTATAATCTGAACTTGAAATGTAATTATTCTCTTTAGCTAGTTTTTGTATTTGCTCTGGATATTTGATATTAAAATCCCCTAGAATTATTGGTTGGATAGATTCAGCATGTTTCAATGTTTCTTTAATATGTAACGCTGCAAACGTATCGCTATTAGAAAAATGAACTATCCAAATTGGGACTTTTTGTGTTCCTATTGTGATGGTTGATTGTAACACCTTACGATTATATTTATCATCATCTTGTTTTATAAGTTTGAATTCTTCATATGAGAATGGAAATTTAGAAAGAAGCGCAAGTCCTTCAAATTTAGAAGGTAAGTTTGTTAGACCTTTAGCTTTGTTTAATTCACAAGATCGAATGAATATGAAATGTTTAAATTGTAAAAGATCATTCAATTGTTTTGCTTGGTCTTCTCCTTCTTCGTTTTTTGCCCTATCATCTCTTACTTCTTGTAGAGCAACGATGTCTGGGTCATATTTTTTGATAAGTGCAATTATTTTTGGTTTTCTGATTTTAAAATTATGATAATTGTGGATATTTAAAGTTAGGATTTTGAGGTTCACATGTTAATATATCTAATTCCTATTTATAAAACCTAACAACGGTTATACAACTGGTTGATTCAAACTAGGGAATGGATGAAATTGTAGACATAGTTGACGATAATGATGATGCCGTAGGTCAAGAGTTTAAATAAAAATGTTTTTTTTTTTTAATGTTCTAGGAGTTACAATAGCTTTTTGTACTTTAAGAGATCCATCCTTGTATGGCAATTGGATTTGGACGGAAAAAAGAGAAAGATAAAGTAGTAGAAGTAGAGATTGAAATTGAAAATGTTGAAGAAGTGTTTAAAGAAATGATGGTTGAACTTGCAATGGAAGAAGAATTGCATGAAAAAGCAGCTAAAATTGAAGAAAAAATTCGAAAAGAGTTGTCTAAATTATACAAACGGGTAAAAATTTTAGAAGTGAAGATAAGAGCTAGAGATATTAATTATTCTAGAGTTGCTGCTTTAATAGATGATAATCCTAAAAAAGCATTAAAATTGCTTGATGATATTCAGAAGGCAGATCATGAAATTGTGCCAGTGGCAACAAAATTGTTCAAAGAAATTGCTAAACATAATTTGCAAGATGTGGATAAAATGTATAAAGGTTTATCATTAGAAGCTGTTCAAATAAAGCATATACGTGAAGTTGCGAATACTTTAAGTAATCATTTTGGATGGATGATGAAAGGAATTAATCAAGCGATGCAATCACAACAGGTTGAAATGAATAAAAGGCAAATTCTCGCGCGGCATCCAGATTTGAGTATGCATATGTAATTTTTTTATTATTCTTTTTAATTTTCTCTTTTTAATCTAATTTACAAAGATATATTTTACTGATAATTGCTTTCGTAATGTTACAAAAATAAGATTATTTTTGAAGTTTGTTTACACAAACTTTTTATTCTCCAACGTTTTGCTTCACACTAATCAAATATTTTTTAATTATAAAAAGAGGTAGAATAAAATGATGTGTAACAAATGTAGTGGACTTATGGGTGGATTACTTCTACTCGCGGGACTTGCTTTCTTACTGGTTGATATCGGTGTTTGGGCTTTCTGGGGAGTTAGTTGGTTTACAGTAGTATTCCTATTACTTGGATTTGCTAAAGTAGCTAAGGGAAAATGCCCTGACTGTTGCTCAGTAGAATCTGGTAAGAAGAAGAAATAATTTTTGTTTTTCTTTCTTTTTTTCTTTTTGTTTCTAGAATAATTAATTTTGTGTTTTTTTCAATTTTAGCCCTACTTTATAAATGACTGATCTTTTTTTCTTGGAAAAATACAAAGATATATAAAGGCAAAAATGAGTTCTTTGTTATAAATTGTAATATTTGTGAATTTGATTAATAAAATTTTAAGAATACTGGGGCTATACAAAAATGAACATCGATCACGTAATGAAATTGATGGATCGGAAGAAAACTTCTCACAAAGGCGAAAATGGAAACGCCTTAGTAATTGGTGGTAGTGAAGAGTTCACTACTGCACCTGCCTTAGCTGCACTTGCTGCTATGCGAGCTGGATGCGACGCTGCAACCGTTGCTGCCCCTGAAAAAGTTGCTTGGACAATTAACATGCTTTCTTTGGACTTAATGACAATTAAGATTCCAGGTGATACACTAAACATCAAAAATGTAAAAGACGCTCTAAGAGTTGCTGAATTTTATGACGCTGTATTAATTGGAAATGGAATTACTCGGCGTGGGGATAAATTTTGTCATACATTTGTTAGAAAGTGTATGAAACCAAAAATTATTGATGCAGATGCACTTAAAGCACTATCATTTAAAGATTTTTCAAATGCAATTGTAACAGCACATGAAACTGAACTGGAAATTATGCTAGTTAACAGTGGAAAAGAGTTCTTACTTCAAAAACTTCGCGCATCAAATTATAAGGAGCGAGCTGAAATATTACAGGGTAACTTACGATATTTTTTACAAAACAACAATGTGCTTTTAGTAAAAGGTGCAACTGATATGATTATTTCTCGGAATAAAGTTGCTTTTAACAGAACTGGAAATCAAGGAATGACAAAAGCTGGGACTGGAGATATTTTAGCAGGACTTTGTTTAGGATTTTTATCAAAGACTGGAGATATGTTCAAAAGTGCAGTTGCAGCATCATTCATTAATGGATTTGTTGGTGATAAATTACTTGATGCAAAAAAGGGTTATACTTTTATCGCTTCAGATATCTTGTTAGATATGGAGAAATTGCAAAAATCAGCTGAAGAACTTGGTGACCGAGAGCGAGTGGTACTTAAGCGAAAGGCTGATGTTAAACGAAAAGAAGATGAAGCACGGGCAAAGATTGTTGCGAAGGAGAAAGCTGAAAAATCAAAAGAAAAACTTCGATTAGAAAAAGAGAGATTAATAATTAAGAAAAAATTGGCTAAAGAGAAAGAAATAGAGCGAATTAAGAAAGATAAAGTAAAATCACAATTAATGAAACAAAAATTAGCAGAGAAGAAGAAAAAAGAAGCTGAGAAAAAGAAAGCTTTGACATTGAAGAAGAAAGCCTTAGCTGCTAAGAAAAAAGAAAAAGAAGCTAATCGTCGTAAAAAGTTAGCTGAGATGAAGAAAAAAGTAGCTTCTAAGAAGTCGACAGCTAAGAAGAAAGTTGTGAAGAAAAAATCTGCAACTAAGAAAAAGCCTTCTAAAAAGAAAGCTGCTTCAAAAAAGAAGCCTGCAGCTAAAAAGAAAGCTGTTTCTAGGAAAAAAGTAGTTAAGAAAAAAGCTACAAAGAAAAAAAGTAAAAAGAAAAAATAATTCTAATTTTTTATTTAGTTTTGGTTTGATTTATCTGCGTTTTGAATAGTTTCTAAAATCATAGCAATTGCAGCTTCAGTGTGTTCTTTATTAAGAACTGCACCGCCAACTGTTTTATGACCACCGCCGCCACCAGTTCCAAATTTGGTTGCAATATCTTTACATAATTTTCCAATATCAATTTTACATCTATCTTTATGGAAAATGTTACAGCCAATTCCAAAGTAAACTAAATCTTCATCTTTATCTTTGATGATCATTCCATAACTTGCCTGAGGGAATTTGATATATTGGTAAAACCTATCAACAATTCCTTTAGTTCTTCTAACTAACCTGTTATCTTGAACAATGGTTTTATGTTCTTCATTATATTTGATATAGGTATCAACTTGTTCACGCCATTCTACATGTCCAGTTAATCTTGCTTGATGAAAAAGTTCTGGTACAACTTGCAAAAGTTGTTTGTCTGAAAGAGGGGAATCTGCATTCTGGTCCGCTTTAGTTAAATTTTCTAAAAGTGTGTTGTTTAGAAAAATATCTCTTGTGTGGACAAATGAAGAGAGAATATGGGCTTTAAGCAAAGTGCTTGCTTGATGCTTTGGATCTTGTTGATAGTAAGATTCTTTGATCTCTTCTGAGGTATAATCAGCACTATCGTTTTTGTCCATTGCAATTTTGAAATCTTCAAGTTCTTTTGAAATTTCTACTCCTTTGTTTTTGAGCATTGTTATTAACTGACCAGTACAACTTGGTAGAAGCTCCCAATGTTCATGCGCATGTAAGTCTCTTTTTGGTTTTGCGCTGCTATGATGATCAACCCACATAAATACTTTTTTTTCTTCTGGTAGAGGTAAATCCAAAACAATGTCGAATTCTGTTAATTCGATCTCTCCTGTTTGCATTTTAGCTGGTCTTTGACCAAGGACTGGAATTTGAGTTATTTGTTCACGAGTTAAGTTTTGTCCGGTAAGTTCGTTAAAATATCTTTTAACGATCCAGGCACTGTAAAAACCGTCGCTGCAACCAGAATGAGTTAAGATTCTGAAATTTAGATTGTTTTCTTTATTTTCATTTGTCATAGTTATGGTAATTAACGAAAAGTATATTAAAGGTTTTTGTATTCTTTTAAGTGGAATGGTGGTAAAGAAGAAAAAAAGGGCAATTTCTTTGAAGAAAAAAGCTTCTAAGAAAAAGCAGTCTGCTACAAGAAAGGAAACTAGCAGTAAAAAACCTAAAGTTAAACTGCATACATTATCACCATTTTGGGAAAAAGTTGAACATATCAATTCTTGGTTAATCCCACCAGCTGTTTTATCACTAGCAATAATTATTGTTGCAGAATTATTTTTTGAAATTCATAGTCATTTTTGGGAAGAAGTGATTCATATTGCGGATTGGATAATTATTGCAATATTTGTAGTTGATTTGATTTTTATTTATTATCATGTTAGAAACTGGAAAATATTCTTTACTCGGTTCTGGCTTGATATCTTAGCAGTATTTCCATTTATCTTATTTTTTAGAGGTTTAGGTGGAGTGTTTAGATTGTTTAGAATCTCCGAAGAACTATTTTTTGGACAAACTTTGTTGCATGAAGGACTTGAAGTTCGAAAGGCTTCAGCTGCTGTTAAAGGGCAAAGGCTTGCAAAGTATCTAAGGATGGGAGCTCGAGGAATTAGGGTTGTAACTAAAAGTAAATTCTTTACAGCGTTTAAGAAAGCTAAGCGACGTAAGTAATTTAAGAAATTGAAGCGTGAATTGTTATTCTGAAAGAATGAAATCTAATCTTTTTTTATGATCTCCTCTAGGTAATTTTTTTGGTTTTTTGATTACTTGTAGTGGAGTTTTTGGTTTTTTCCTTTTTCCCCACATTTCTGGGAGGTCAAACCTTATATCCATTCTTGCTTGGGTGAATTGTCCATGACTTAGCTGATGATCGGGATTATTCTCATTGTAAAGCTCTCTTAGTTCTGTGTAGAATCTACAACTATCATCATCAATTCTGTCTTGTAACCATTTTTCTTGTCCGTTTAATCGATCTTGTGGATTGGATTTTTTTTCTTTCTTTTTTTTGATTATAGGTTTCAAAATTTCCACTACAGTTCTATCTTGGTCTAGAAGATTGGTATAATGAGGAGATTGAAGCTTTATCAAAGTTTTGTTTCGTAGTTGACGTACTCTTTCTCCACCAATTTGTAGTTCTTTTCCAATTTCACTCATCCTGTAGTTTGTATCCTCAATAAATCCATAAAATTTTTTAATTATTACTCTTTCTCTCTCTGATAATCTTTTTATAACATTGTCAACATTAATCTCTAACTCTTTATGATAAATTTGATTACTTAGAAAATCTGTAGCGTTCGGATCTTCAATTCCCATAAATTCACTTTCAAATTCTTTATCTTTATTGAAGGTTTTAAAAATGAAGTCTTCGTCAGTTAAATCTTCATAACTTAGATCTAGATAATCATTATTTTTTGACAGAACTATTGCAGCTGCGATAGATGAAAAGTCTTGATCACTTGGTCTTCTGGTGATTATATCATCTAGGCCGTTGGTGGTTGTGGATAATAATTTATCTGCAGGGAGAGTGGGGTCAGTAATTTTTGTGGTTTCAATTTCTATGACGTGTGGAATTTTAATTAACCCTCTAGTATTAAGGTGATGCCTTTGCATATAACTTAATGCAGTATTATTAATCCAAACGCTTGTTTTGGCAATATTTGGGTTATAACGACTGAATAGTTCTATTAGTTTCATTGAGGCTTCATTTACTAATTCAGCATGTTCAAGCTTTGTACCTTTGATAGTTACACTTGCTAAACCAACAGTTACATATCCTGTTGAAATTTTTTTTGCTAGTGCATAAAGCCATGGTTGAACTCCTTCAACAATCATATTAACTCTTTCAGAGTAGAATGCTTCTCCTTTTCTTTCTTTTAGTTCTTCCCTGGAAGAAACGTAGTTTGGATTTTTTTTGCCAGCTATTTTTGGAGTTTGAAAACTTGGACCATATTTTTGAACTAAATGATCGTAGTAACCTTTAGTTAGAAAGTCAATCTCTTTCCTATTATCAAATTGTTTGTTAACACTGAATGGGGATGTTTTCACTGGATTCATCATATATTGTCTTTTTTGGGACAACACTTATAAACTTTCTGGAAGGGATGTTACTTTAGAGTAGTTATCAGTAAAGGTATCTATTTTTAGAAGAGATTTTGGAAATTGCTTCACTTAACTTTCACACCATCAATTATAATGTAAGTCCAAAGCAAAGCGTGTTTCTTTGTGATTCTGATCTTAATCCCAGCTTCAGCAAAGATATTAGTTAATTCTTCATCAGATTCGATCCACTCTACATTTGGAATAACCCAAAAGAATTTATCGTAATCAACAATATGGATACTTGCGCCTTTTTCTAACTGATTTGAAATTTTATGAATAATTAATTTTGGTTTTTGCATATAACTTAACATCCCAATTGAGATGAAATGATGCGCTTTGAGTGGTAAATTTAACTTGAAGTCATCTAAAGTTTCATCGTGTAATGTATGCACTTGAGGAAGGTCTTTGGTTGCTTGTTTAGTTTTAGCAACATTATGTTTACTGGTATCAATTGCTACAACATGTCCTGATGGACCAACTAGTTTTGCAAGTTCTTTAGTAAGGGTTCCAATACCACACCCGTATTCCATAATTACTCTATTTTTAACCCGGTACTTTGACCCATGGGCAATTAATTTTTCTAAAACTTTTTTGTGTACTGGTGAACTCAAATGTAATTTTTCAGCTAGCACCGCAAAATAAGATAGAACTTCGTTAACTTGGTTTATTGCTTTTGGATTATAATACATCTCTACAATAAAGTAAAGCGGAATTCCAAGTAAAATGAAGGAAATTGCTAAACTAATAATTGAAGTTGCAGCAGCTCCTTCTAACCAAATCCAATTTCCAACTAAAACTGCAAAAAATAACACTAGTAAAATTGGTCCAAGTTTTGGCCACGGTGCTATGAATGGACGTTCCAAATTAGCTTCTTTTTCTCGAAGCCTTGGTACTGCCATAATAACTAAAGAAAGAACTAGAAGAGCAATTAACACATAAATCAAATATGTGGTACGATAAGGGTCACTCCAATTTAATAAAGTTCCTTGAAAAATAAACCAAGTGAAAATTGAAATCATAATTGTTTGAAATATTACTGCACGGTGCGGAGAATTATGTTTTGGATGTAATTTGGCAAAATGAGTTGGAAATAACTTGTCTTTTGCCATTGCTTGAAGTAACCTGGAAGATGCAATTGGCCAGGCTGCAGCAGCTCCAATGATCACAAGATACATCCCAAAGACAATGTACTGTTGACCAAATGAGCCAAGAGTGTTTAAGGCTTGTAGGGCCCAAGGCCTGGCATCACTAATGTAATCAGTGTAGCTAACAGTTGCAATTGATGTGATAATTACAAGCAAAATTAGAACTGCACAAATTCCAAGTGCTTTGAATAATAACTTTGGAAGCTCTCTGCTATCTTTAGCTTCGTTTGCCATGTATGTAATAGCTTCGAAACCAAAAAATGCTTCCATAATTAAAAATATAGAAAGCAACAAATGAGTAAATATACCAATGTTTCCAGCATGAGTAAAGAAAGGAGTGAAATGACTCATTTGAAAAGGAGATGAAAATCCTCCACCTGAAAATATCGAAGGTAAATCAATAAAACTCGGAACAATAAACATAGTAACAACTAAGATACTAAAAAATCCAAAGGCAACTAACATGCTGGCTCCGGCATCTATTCCACGATATGCCATGTAGTTTAGTGCAACAATCCAAAGCGCGGAAAATCCAACTCTGAGCCAAAAGGCCGCCATCCCAGCTTCTGGAATAAAATATTCAGCTGCAGCTACAATGTTTAGTGCCATTCCTAAATTTCCAGCTAGCCAAATTAACCACCCACCCATAAACGCTATGCCTCTTGGGTATGCTCGTTTACAAAAGTAATATGTTCCTCCACTGCTTGGGAGCATTCCAAGTAATTCACCAATGTAGAGCATAATACCAGCTGCTAGTAAAAATACTGCAACCCAGGCGATGATACTTGCAGGGCCACTACTAATCATCCCTAAACTTGGAAGATAGAAAAGGGAACTTCCTAAAATTGAGTTGATTAATATGAATAGAAGGACGCCACTTGATAGTTTTCTTGAGGTGGTAGCATCACTAAGTGAAATGTTATTATTGTTCTGATCTTTAATATTTGCTTCTTGGATTTTTTGATTTTTGATTTTTTCTTTCAATTCTGGGTGTTCTTTTAGAAGTTTTTTTTCACGTTTTTTTTTCTCTTTTTCAGCTTTTTTTGGGTCAGTGATCATATAATCCCAGAATTCTCTTAACCCTCCCATCTTAAAGCACCTTTTTTGTTTGTAATTATAAATAAAATAAAGTGATTTTTGTTTATTAAAGTTGCGACATTACTAGATTTTTTAGTCTTTAAATTTTCAAAAAACGAAAACTATAAAAGAGAGTTATTTACAAATTCTGATATAATTAAATTTTAACAATTATGATTTTTTAAGATTTGATTTTTAGGGAGGAAAAAATAATGGAATTAATTTCGTTTTATCAAAATATGGGTAGTTTTTTATCATTAATATTAGTTGTTGCACTTTGGGATTTATTTTGGAAGGCTATAGCTATGTGGAGAGCTGCTAAACGTGATTCGAAAGTTTGGTTTGTATTGCTACTTGTGTTAAACACAGCAGGATTGTTGCCAATTTTGTATATTGTATTCACATCAGACTTTAAGAAATTCAAAAAAGGGTCTTCAGCTCAAAAGAAACAAGTTGAAGCTAAGAAAGAAGCAGCTGTTTTGAGTGCAGATACAAAAGTTGCTAAGGATGTTAAAGTAGCAAAAGTAACTAAAAAATCTTCTAAGAAGAAAAAAGTTGCAACAAAAAAAAATAAAGCTTCAAAATCTTCCAAAAAATAGTTAAATTTCTTTTTTTCTTTTTTATTTATGACATTATCATTTTCTGAAAAAGTGTATTCTAAATTGAAATTAGTGCCACCTGGTTATATTGTAACTTACGCTTCTCTTGCAAAGGCTGTAGGCTCAATTGGAGGATCGCGCGCGGTTGGAAATGCGTTGAATAAAAATCCAAATGCTCCAAAAGTTCCATGTCACAGAGTTGTTTGTTCTGATGGGAAAGTTGGTGGTTATGCGTTTGGTGTTAACAAGAAAATTGAGATTTTGAAAAATGAAGGAATTACTGTAGTAAATGGCAAAGTTGTGGGTTTTGAAAAGAAAAAATGGAAATTTAGACAAATAAATCTTTTGAAATAGTTGCTGGCCCTGGTGATTTTTCTGCACCAATTGCAGTTGATGCTGCACGAAGACTATCATATGCATCGCCCAAACAAGAATTATTTGAGGCAAAAAATCTGTTGTATGTGAAATTATGTTGTTCTTGATCAGCTGATTTTGGACGAGGATATACTAATGAAATGTAAGTTCCAAGTGCTGAACCAATATTAACATCTTTAAATGAAGATAAAGCCTCCCTTAAATTTCCAATTGTGTTTGAAAATGTATCTGCTAAAGACAAAACTCCAACTGCAGAATAACCTGGGTTATCTGTAGAAGCTACTCCAGGAGAGGGAAATTGAACTGTTAGATATGCAGTTGTATTGGAAGACCTTGATAATAAATAAGCAGTAGATTTTCTGGAGTTTACAACCGCAGAACGAAGATCAACTGGTGGATTAACTGAAGCTCTTCTAAAAGTTTCAACATGGTCGATAGCAAATTCACGGAGTTCTAGAGCTGCTAATCTGATTCCAGGGTTTGTATATAATCCAACTTCGCAAATATAAGGTAATCTTGCAGGTATTGAATGACTTTTGATAACGGCATCTCGAAGCTCTGATAATCTATCTAGTTGTTTTATGGTTCTTAACATAAGTATCAAAAATTGCTAGTTATTTATAAAGTTCACTACTCTTAATGGATAAACAAAGTAATGGTTGTGTTAATTTAAAAATTGAGAAAATAAGGTTGATAGTTAAGAATTACTAATTAAAAAAATTAAAAATTAAAAATTAAAAAAAAATTAATTTACATCAAAGAAATAATCTGGTAAATATTCATTATGTCCTAAATATTGTTCAGTTTTCTCTTCACTTACTTCAAAACCTTCAGGGTAATCAATTTCCCAAATTTTTATTGGTCCAATTACTCTTCCACCATAAATACTAAGTGGCGCGTAAGAAGGAGTTTGGTCGTAAACTAAATCAAATGCGGAAGTATCAAAGTAAGGATTTTTTCCTTCGAAAATGTACAGGTTTGTCCATAGCGCTTTGAATCCTTCTTCTGAAACAAATAACCCAGCACCAAATGTACTCGAAACGCTTCCATCACTGTTGATAGTTGGTATTACACTAAAACAACCATTGTAAGAATTTTCATCTTCATGGTCATTGAAGAAAAATTCTCCATTCATGTATACACAACTTAAAGGTACTTCAACTTGTGATCCTCCACCAGTTAAAATCAAATATGGATCTTCAATGTTTAAAACATTGCTTCCTTCATCAATAATTAACGGCAAATATACTGCAACAGCTGCAGAATTTTGTGCAGCATAAACTCGGTCTTCAAAGACAAAATTATCGTCAAGCACATAAGTTCCTTGATATCCAATTACTGTTGCGTTACGAGTTTCATGCATTAAATTTTCATCAAGACCAAAGGTGGTAATCCAACTATACCTATCATAGTTTTCATCAGAACCAATACTTGAATACGCAGTGTATTTTCCAATCTCTTCTGGAACAATTAAAAAGTGAGTAGTTTCATGGACATCTAAAAATTCCAAAGCTTCCACTTGATCTTGACCACACATTACATGGCGTCCCATTAAATAATTCCAATTAGTAATTTTGTTAGTTCCATCAAGAACGGTATCTCGCTCCCAACCTGTTTGAACCCAATAACCATAATCCCACCAATGACCGAAGACAGCGTCAGTTGGAATGTTCTCTTTTACCCACTCACCTGCTTGTTGCCATTGAAAGTTATAGCCTGGGCCTGAATGAGTGGATTGAGCAATTACATTTTCACCAAATGAAGGAATGATCCCTTTCATTGGAGCTGCTAGTGGGCTTATTAAAAAGAATAATAAAATTACTAGCGCTGCTATCTTGTAAGATTTTTGAGGAATAGTTTTGATTTTATCTACAATGTCAAATGTTGCAAATGAAGCTAACAAAGCTGTGATTGGTGTGAAGATATAAAATAATCTCACTGCCCCACGAGCTGCAACTACCATAATTATAAACCAAACTAGGATAAAAATATATTTTTTATCGATTGCAATTATTTGTTCATATAATGACTTGTCTTTGTAAAATGCGTAAAGGAAAGTCCCAGCTAAGGTTAAGGCAAAGGCAATTAATGAACCCATGTAAACTCCAATTGAGATCCCATTAATTCCATTAAACGTACTGGAAGCTGAATACCTGCTCATTGTGAAAGCTAAAATGAATGCAATGTATACACTAGTTAATTTCCATTTATGTTTTGTTTTGTTAATTGCAGTGTAAAATAACAAGACTGATCCTGCCATGAATAATAACAGATAAAGTGGAATTGATCCAAAAAACATTGGTCCATATTGCCCCATCCAATCAGTAAAATAAGGTTGGTGTTGCTCTGCTACTGTTAATTCCCATCGATTGTTTCCAAGTGGGTGCAAAATACTGTTCACAATATCACTTCCATGATCGATAATTGGTTCTATCCCAACTACTGTGAACACTGCAATAAGACCTAAAATACCAGCTAGAATTGCAGTAAAAACACTTTTTGGAAGTTTGAATTTTAAAGTTTTTTGAACTGTTGTTTGTAGATGTTGGAATTTTTTACTGGTTAATACTTCATGAAGGATTAAAATTGCTAAAACTAAAAATGCAATTGCTGAAGTAAAAGATCCAACCAAATCACTGATGGAATATTGTGGAACTAAAATTGTAGTTACAAGCAGTATTCCAAGCATCCAAGATAAATATTGATAGAGATCTTTTCTGGTAGTTTTTTCCATAAAAAATTCTATCAAAGTAAATCCACTAATTAGTAAAAGTAAAAATTTCCAACCACCCCAAGTAACTCCCATAGCTCCAGTTGCAAGTCCTGCAAGTGATGCATAAATAATGGTTTTTTTAGTGGTCTTTGTTTGCCATGCACATACATACCAATACATTGCCATAAACAAGTATAAGGTTCCAAGTGCCTCGTGATCTGCGAAACCTGCCATAGTTCGGTGTAAAAAACTTGGAACTATTGCAAGGAAAAGTGTTGCAAGTGTAGCTATTTTCCAATCGAAAAGTTTTCTACATAGTAGGAAAAAGAATACCATCGCTCCTGCAAAAGCAACTACAGGGTAAATTACTGAAGCATAATTAACAGTAACATCTGAGTTGAATAGATGTAAAAATTTGTACAGGTAAGCTATAAAATAACTGGTCATCCAATATTTAATGGTGGAAATCCCTTCTGGAACGAACCTGCCTGCATCGTATGCTGCTAAAGATCCCTTTTCAATAATTTCATTAGCATATCTGGTAAAAAGGTAAGGATCTAGAGCAAGTGGGATAAAATCACCAGTTGTAGTGTCTTTTAGAATTCCTAAATTACGAGTTCTGATCCATGAACCAAAAGCAATGATGATTGCTAGGATAAGATATTGAAAATAATCTTTTTTAGCTTTTAGAAAATTGAATAGTTGATCTCTTTCTGAAGAAATTTTTGCTTCTTCTTCTTCTTTGTCTGAATCTTGTTTTTTGTGATGTTCAGTTGCTTTTGATACAGATTCTCCAGCTACGGATTCCTTAGATGGAGTAAAAACAGATTTAATCTTTTCAATAAAAGCTTCTCTTTGATTATTAATATCAGATGATGAACCTTTTTTTGGAGTATTTTCTTTTGGAGAATTTTCTTTTGGAGAACTTTTTTCTGTTTCAGTTTCATGAACTTCTTTAACTTGAATGGATGGTTTGGATTCTGAAGCTTTTTCTGATACCTGTTTTGAATGTTGTTCAGATATTGTTTTTGATATTTGTTCTGGATGTTTTTCTGAATGTTGTTCTGTCATGTTATTATTCTCCACTTTTCTAAATTTGATTTTATTGCATAATTCCTAAACTTTGGTAAAATATTCTCTCTAATTGACGTTGCATAGTTTCAATATTAGCTGAATGAACTTCAATACAATTGTCTTTAGTTGTGACCTCAGTTATATCGTTATCTTGAATGAATATGATAGCATGGTCTTCTGTGCAATCAACAATTGGGATATTTGGACAACCTTCTTCTTCAATACATGCTTCAAAAGATCGAATATTAAAATTTGAGAAAAATGAAACAGCATGAAACCTGATAATTGATAAATCAAGAGATTGTTCTGGGTTATAAGCTAAATAGATTTTATTGAAATTTATAATCTCTGAACTGTCTTCTGGAATTTCGAAAACTTCTAACGCGGAAGGTGGACTTGTGAACAGAAAATCAATATTGTTAACTGAAGTTTGCCAATAATTACCATTTTTAGTGAAAGTGTAACCGTTATAATCCAAACTAGTAGAAGTTGCAGCACCGGTAACTGGATTAGAATTTCCTACTCCGATAAATCCGACAATACTCATTGCGAATAAACCTGCAATAAATATAGCACCCCATTGTTTTAAGTTTAAAGCCATAATAAAACACCTAATTTGTTTTTGGTGTTGTTCCTTTAAAAGCTTTTATGTGAATGGGAGGAGGTTTTTGGATCAAAATTTCTGGTTTCTTCACAATCCTTATAACTAAGCATCTTGCTTTTAGTAAATAATGGAGATTTGGCAATCATTAATACTTGGAATAGTTCAAGGAATCACAGAATGGCTCCCAATATCAAGTAGTGGTCACTTAGTAATATTTCAACAAATGTTTGGTCTATCTGTTCCATTATCATTTGATATTTTATTACACTTTTCAACACTTCTGGTTTTGTTAACTGTTTATTACAAGGACTTGGTTGCAATCTGTAAATCTTGGATTTTTTTAGAAACAAAATCTACTGAGTTTAAACTAGGATTGATGTTAATAATTGGAAGTATTCCAACAGCCTTAATTGGCTTGTATTTCAAAGATAGTTTTGTTTTACTTTATGGAAGTTTACTGGCCGTTGGAATCGCTGAGCTATTTACTGCAGGAGTATTGTTTCTAAGTTCTAAAGCTAAGGAAAATCAGAAGCTGTCAGCTCCATCTGCAATTTTAATTGGGATAGCGCAAGGAATTGCAATAATTCCAGGAGTCAGTCGTAGCGGAACTACAATCTCTGCTGGATTATTACTTGGCTTGAAAAGAGAGGCTGCTGCAAAATATAGCTTTTTACTGGCATTGCCAGCAATTGCAGGAGCCACTATTTTAGAGGGTCCAGCTATATTCTCAGGTGGAATTGGCTTTGTTACTGTGATGATTGGAATGATCACTAGCTATATTGTTGGTCTGTTGACTTTGAAATGGCTTTTGAAATTGATCCAAAGAAAGTCGTTCTATATGTTTGGATGGTATTGTTTAGGGCTGGGTCTGATTCTAGTTGGGTTGAGTGTTTTCTTTTGATTTCTAATCCTCTCTCTTTTTCTAACCTGAAACATATGTGTTTTTATCTTTGTATTGTCAAAACAAGTTCATTTTTGTCCTTGAGAATTAATTAACCTGTGTTTTACCACAAGACTTATAAATCGCTTTTTTTGATTTTTACATATTCATGGAAGGAAAATTATTATATCAACATTTAGGGGATGAAAGGTTGCTCTGTTTGCAAGTTTATAGACCACGTTTTCTTGGTGGAAAAACAATTCCAAATCATTATGGTCCATTAATTAGTCAGAAATGTGGTTCTACTGAGATTAAATTAAGGAGGAATTTAGCAAAATTATACACTGCAAGATCATTTGATAATCACGATCCTTTAACCAGTTGGGCTAATGGTCCATTTGCAATTCGTAAAGACCGAGTTTTGAGGGCTGCTGAGATCACTACTGGCGATGAACTCCAACAGAAGTATAAAGTTGAACATAATTTTTTTTATTCAACAAGTTTAGGTGGTTTGAGCCCTACTGTTTTAGATGAACTTGCTAAAGAAAATGATTTAACTTTTGTTAATGGTGTTGACATTGAATCTTTATTAGGAGTTGCTAACTCATACAATCCTTTTTCGCTTAGAATTAAAAATGGAAAAGAATTATCTATGATTCAGAGATTGGCACAGATAAATATTATTGCAAATGCATCAAAAAAGCTTAGGAAAAAAAGTTCCGATAGATCTTATCAACAATTTGAGAGAATATTGGGTGATAATTATGACTCAATGAGTTTTAAACCTGATCCATCTCTTGATACCACTGCGGCATTGCTTTAAAAATTTCAACTTGTCTTCTAATCCCTTCTTGCATTTTAGTTTTAGGGTTGTAATTTAACTGTTCTTTGGCTTTTGAGATGTTAGCAGAACTTGTAACATCTGCAGCATCCGCTTGAATAATCTCAATATTTAGTTTTTTATTTGTAGCTTGCTCAACACAATCTAACCAATGTTTGATAGTCAGTGGATTTTGAGTTCCGATGTTATAAATTTCAAAATCAAAATCGCTATTTAGAACTTTAATAAAACCTTGAATTTCATCGTCAATGTAAGTTGCATCTTTAGCAGTTTCTAAACCGTTCAGACCATAAATTTGAAGTGCATTATTATTATGTGTGTAATTAATAGCACGTTGATGAAGCATGCCAAATGGGCGTTGAAGTGGACCATAAATTGGACCAAAGATTCGAACAATTGCACATTTTAGATTTTTGCTTTTATGAAAAGCGTGACAAAGAACTTCACCTGCAACTTTAGTTGCACCATAAACAGACCTGGTTTTGCTAACATCATCTGACTCAGTCACTGTAAAATTTTCTTTTTCACGATGACCATAAACTGAAGATGATGATGCGAACAGGAATTTTGTGATGTTGTGTTTTGTTGCAAGTTCAAGTAGATTTGTTGTGCCTTCAACATTAACTCTGCTGTATAAAACTGGGTTTTTTGTTGAGTTTGGAACTCCTGCCATAGCTGCGAAATGGATTATTTTTGTGATTTTATTTGATTGGAAGACTTGTTCTAGCTGACTTTGGTTTGTGATATCAAGCTCATAGAAATTGAAAGTTCCTTGGTTTTGTGATGCTTTGTTTTCTTCGTTTTGAGAAAAGTATTCTTTTAGCTTTTTGTAAACAGAAAAAAGTTCTGGATCTTTGGTTTTAACATCGGACTTGGCTGCTGCAAGTCGACACAAATCAACATTAAATTCTTTGCAATTTCTAGGGTAATAATCATTAAAGTTATCAATTCCAATCACATCTTGACCTTGCCAAATAAGAGCTCTGGCTAAATGGCTGCCAATAAATCCTGCGGATCCTGTGATCAGAATTGTCATGTTAGGAAATTTGGAGAATTAGGTAGTTAAATCTTGTGGTTTATTCTTCTAATTATTAAGAAAATGGGATGTTGTTGCTAATTAGAACATCTTCAATGCAACCAATATCAACCCTTTTGTCTGCAATTTCTATTTTAAAATTTGGCCAGATAACCTGCAATGGATTTTTGATTTTGCTCAGTTCTACTTTTTCGTCTAGAATCTCTTGTAGTTTTGCAGGATGATACAAATAAATTGAGGCATTAACTAAGTTTGATTTAGGATTTTCAGGTTTTTCTTCAAATCCAATAACATTACCTTCTCTGTCTGTTTGTACAATTCCATGTTTACTTAAGTTGTGATCTTTTTTGTAAACTACAACTCGTGATTTTTGGTCTTGATGATAATCTTGGATCATTTTTTTGAAACAATGTACTTTGTTATTTTCATTATAAACTAAAGTGTCGCATGCTAACATTAGTAAAGGACTAGATGTGCCTACATTTTGAATTGCTAAAATCATATCTTTTACTTGTTCTAATTTTTCAGAGTTGCTTCTGACACCGTTGGAGAACACATTTTCTCTTGGAATCCCATTAGTATCAGCCCATGATAAATATTGTTTTTTATGGACTTCATTAGAATGGACATAAATGTCTTGTTTGTTTATTCCGCAGTTTAGAAGTTGTTCTAACTGGTAATTGACAATTACTTTTCCTCTAATTGGGATTAGTCCTTTACTTTTTCCGATAACCCATTCTTGAACTTTGGATTTATAATCTGGATGAGAATAAAGTCTGGCACCTTTTTCAAGACGAGTACCAAAACCACCTGCGAGTAGAACTGCTTTCATTTTTTATTCAGTTAACATAATTACTTCATAAGTTTTTGTAGATTTTGCAGGAGATGAAGGGTCAGAATAATTCCTTTTTCCAATAAGACCTTCTTCAAGTAATTCTTTTATTGCAAAATTATAACGAATTGGATCCATTGGTACTTCTGGGCTAAAATAATTTCCGATAACTTGGTTCATTAACTGTGCAGGTTCCATACAAGGATTGGTGTGATCTCCTGGTTTATGTTCTGCTGGAAGAACTCTGTGGCTGTCCCTTAAAGTTGCAATAATATAATCATCAAGAAGCATGTGATCTTCTGTTTTAAATCCGTCAATATTAACCATTTTATTTATTACCTTTATTTTTGTTATTTTAATTTTTTAATTATTTTCTACCTATTCCAATATAACTAAAACCTTCTTCAGCGATAATCTCTGGTTCATAAATATTTCTACCATCAAAAATAATTTTTTGTTTAACTTGATCTTTAATCTCGGAAAAGTTTAGTGATCTAAACTCATCCCATTCAGTTAACAGTAAAATAGCATCTGATTTTTCTACAGCTTGGCCAATGGAATCACAAAATGTGATGCTGCTATGAAGTTCCTTATCTAGAGCATGTTTTGCTTCCTCAGTTGCAATTGGATCATATGCTTGAACTTTTGCTCCTCTTTTGATTAGTTCAGGAATAATAGTTAATGATGGAGATTCACGCATATCACTAGTTTTTGGTTTAAATGAAAGACCCAAAATTGCAAAGGTTTTACCAGATAAATCTGAATTAAAAACAGATTCAATCTTTTTGATAATTTGTAATTTTTGTGTTTGATTTGTTTTATCAACTTGATCAAGTAGCTTTGCATCGTAGCCATGTTGTTTCGCTTTATTCACAAGCGCTCTAACATCTTTTGGAAAACATGAACCACCATAACCAATACCAGCGTTTAGAAATTTTGCTGAAATTCGATAATCCATTCCCATTGCTTGAGCAGCTACTTTTACATCTGCTCCAACAGCATCACATATGTTTGCAAGCTCATTGATGAAACTAATTTTGGTTGCTAAAAACGCATTGTTTGCGTATTTGATAATTTCTGCTGATTCTAAACTGGTCTCTAAAAATGGAATATACATACGGGTTCTACCAAGGTAAACTTTACGGATCATTTGTTTAACCCAATCTGAATTTTCGTTTTCTCTACAACCGATTACAATCTTGTCTGGGTGAGTAAAGTCATGAATTGCAGCTCCTTCTTTTAGAAATTCAGGATTTGAAACAACCTCAACTTGACTTTCTGAATTGGTTTCTTTAATTAAATCTTGACAAGCCTTTGCAGTTCCAGGAGGAACTGTAGATTTGTTGATTAGAATCTTTTTTCCCTTAGCATGAATTGCAACAGTTTTGGCAACTTCTTTAACATAAGTTAAGTTTGCTCTACCATCACTGTGCTGTGGAGTTCCAACGCAGTTGAAAATAACATTGGATTTTTGAATTGCAGCTTTGGCTTCAGTTGTGAAGAATAGTTTTTCTTTTGCTTGAGTTAATTTTACAAGTTCAGAAAGTCCTGGCTCAAAGAAAGGAATATTCCCTTCTGCGATTTTGGTAAGTTTTGCTTCATCAATATCAACACAAATAACTGTGTGACCTAATTTTGCAAGGCAAGCTCCTGTAACTAATCCTACATATCCAGTTCCGAAAATTGTTATATTCATAGAGGAATTTTGGCGTAATTGTACTTAAAAGGTTTGTGGATCTAGAGAATGTGATTGTATCACTTTTTAGATTATTTTTAATAAATTATGTTTAAACCTTGCCTTTGGCTTGGGGCGAAGCAACGAGTTCCGCCTCTCAAATTCGCTGCGCTCAGGTCGAAAGTGTAAGCTCTCTCGAAAATAATTTGGCCTCTGCATAGAACGCCCCCAATCTGATTTTAACATAATTTATTTGGAAGAATAATACACTTCAGCCTCGGCATGTGCATCAAGTGTTCCAATATCAAACCAAGACTCATTGAACTTGAATGCATGTACTTCAGAATTTTGTGCTAAATGTTTAATTAACTCACCAGCATTATCAATATAACCTTTTTCCAAAAGCGGTTTGATTAATCTGAGGTCTTCCTTTTTGATTAAATAACAGAGGGTGCTTGCAAGTGTGGATTTTGGTTCTTGTGGTTTTTCTTGAAACCCAACTAATCTGGTACTACCAAGTTCTGTAATCCCAATGCCTAACTGTTGTAATTTTTCTTTTTGTGGAATATGACGGAAGGCTACAGTTGTGGCATTTTTGTCTTTAAAGAATTGAATAAAATCGTTGATTTGAAACTCAAATAAATTGTCACCTGCGATAATTAACAAATCGTCATCGATATTTTGATTTTCAATTGTGAACTGAATATCTCCGACAGCACCAAGTCTAGTCTCATTGGTTGTTGTTTGATCGTTAAGAATAGTGATTGGATGTGGGAAATTTTCTGATTGTTTTTGTTTTTTCCAATCTTGTAACTGCTGGTGTCCAACTGCATTTCCAACAACTGAGATATCAATTAAATCAGTTCCTGAATATTCTTTTAATTTATCAGTAATATGGCATAGAATTGTTCTACCTGCAACCTTAACTAAGGGTTTTGGACAATTGTTAGTTAATGGCCGGAGTCTGGTACCAAAGCCTGCTGCAAGTAATATACCTCTCATCAGAAGGAATTAGTTGGTTTGGGGTTTTTATATGTAATGGAATAATAATTTTTTAAGTTTAGTATAAACCATGCCTTCTGCTCGGGGCTGGCAACTGGATCCATTCCTCAACTCTTTGAAATTTATTCTAAATTATTCAAGAATTATTTTTATTAGAAAAAAAAAGGTGACAGCTTACCCAAGTTCCCGTATAAAATACAGTACAAGAGGGTACGGAAACGCGTTTCACTTCGGTGTTCGAAAAGGGTACCGGTGTACCACGCCCCTATGGCCGTCTATTACTATCATTGTAAGAGGTTATTTATAAAGCTATTGGTTCAACAGGACCAATTGTTCAAAAACTCAGAAAATATATTCTCCTGATGTACAGAAATTTCAACAAATTTCTTACAAATCAAGGATTTTTGTTGGTTTCTGTTGTTTAGGGGAAGTTTTAAATGTCACACAGATTCTAAGCTAAACAATGGATTCAGAGACACGAGAGAAATTACTCAAAGCTGGGAAAATAGCATCACAAGTACGCCGTGAAGGAGCTGTTAAACTCAAAGTAGTTGGAGCATCATATTTAGAAATTATGGATTATTGCGAAAAACGGATAGTTGAGCTGGATGGACAATTAGCCTGGGCTCAAATGTCTGTTGACCATATCGCAGCACACTTCTGTCCGGTTGAAGATGAAAAAGCAGTAACTGAACTTGGTCAGTTAATCAAAATTGATATTGGAGTTCATATTGATGGCTGGATCGCAGACACTGCAATGACAATTGAATGTGGCGATTCCAATAAACATGCTAAATTAATTGAAGCAAGTCAAAACGGACTTCGTGAAGCTATTAAAAAAGTAAAATCAGGAGTTGCAATTTCAGAACTTGGTGCGGCTCAAATGGATGAAGCTAAAAAGTTAGGATTTACAACTATTAAAAATTTGTCCGGACATTCTATTGATCAATATACAGTACATGCAGGTATCTCTATTCCATCATTTGATACTGGGGAACAAACCCAACTTGCCGAAGGGATGCATATTGCAATTGAACCCTTCGTTACTAATGGTGAAGGTTATGTTAAAAATGAAGGGAAATCTACTATTTTTATGCTGCGAGGAAACGTGAGTGTTAGAAGTCCTTATGCTAGAAAAATTTTAGAATTTGTTAAACCATTAAATGGAGTTCCGTTTACAACCCGGCATATTACTCGTAAATTTAGTAGAGGAGTTTATGCTCTTGGGATGAAGGAACTTTTAAAAAATTCTAACTGTGAAAGTTACCCTCCGCTTGCTGAGAGAACTGGTGGAATGGTAGCACAATTTGAACATTCAATGATTGTAACTAAAGATGGCTGCGAAGTTTATACTCGGCATGCTGATGATACCTGGTGATTATTCTATGAGAGAAGCTAAATGTTCTTACTTTGGAAACTGCGGTGGTTGTAGTGCTCAACATATTCTTTACGAGTTGCAACTATCTAATTCACGCAAAATGGTTGCTAAAATGATGCAAACTGAGGAAGAATCTGTTCAAGTTTTCTCAGGCAATGAATTTAACTATAGAAACAGGATGGATTTTATTGTTCACAAAGGTGGGCTTGGACTTCGTAAAAAAGGTCAGTGGGATAAAATTGTTGATATTGAGGAGTGTAGTATCGCAATGCCAGAAATCAATGTTTTACTGGCTGAGATTAGAAAATTCTTACTTGATATTGAAATTGGGATTGATTACTTTGATTTACACAAACAAACAGGTTCAATGAAATATTGTTTGATCAGAGTTACAAAATCAGGAGATTCCAGTGTAGCTTTTTGCTTGAATGAAGATTCTAATTATTTGAAAGAAGCAATTGAAACTGTGAAAGAATATGCTAAACTAAGCTCTGCTAATAATGTCTTGATTAATTACCAACCTAAAAAAACAGATCAAAGTGTATCTTTGAATTATTTTGTTTGTAAAGGAGTGGATTTATTACATGAAAAATTGTTAGATTATAATTATTATTATTCAGTACAAGGATTTTTTCAAAACAATCCAGAGATGGCTGAAAAATTGGTAAAGTATGTAAAAGATATATTCTCTAAATATGAAGGAACCAAAGAAACACAGCTACTTGATTTATACGGTGGAGTTGGAACTTTTGGAGTTGCACTGGCGGATATGTTTGAAAAAGTGTTTATCATGGAATTATTTGCGCCGTCAATTGATTTGGCTAAGAAAAATATTGAATCTAATAAATTGTCTAATGTTGAAGCATTAGTTGGAGATGTTAAACAATTTAGAAAACTAGGTTTTGATTCTAATAAAAAGACCTATGTATTAGTTGATCCTCCGCGCTCAGGAATTGTACCAAAAGCACTTGTACGACTTAAAGAACTTGCACCAAAAGTATTAGTTTATGTTTCTTGTAATCCAAAACAATTGGCTAAAGATTTGGTTCGATTGCGTAGTTGGGGTTATACTCTGAAATCAACTGCTTTGTTTGACTTATTTCCACAAACCCCACATATGGAAGTTGTGGTAGAATTGGTTCGAGAATAAAGTAAGATTTATATTCTTTAATCTGTTTTGTATTCTTGATGGTTGCAAAGAAGCGAAAAATAGTAAGAAGTTCTAAAGTTAAGAAAATTCCAATTGGAACTTTACGAGTTGAAGCTTCTAGCTTATCTGCATTTTCTAAAACTAAAACTGGATGGCGTAAAATTAAACGAAGATTTCCTCAAATTGAAAAAATCGCTAACTTGTATAAACGTTCTGGCCAATTTTTTGTTTTAGTTGATCAAAATAATCCACGTTTTTTGAAGGGACAATTAAGTTCAGAATCAAAGGAGCAAGGAGCACGAATTGTGACTTTGCCGAATAAAGAAAAACTGGAAAAGGCTTTCTCATTATTTGCTCCAAATTTACAACTTCATGATCAAGATTCACATGATCACTGGGATGTGTTATATCAGAATAAAGGGGGAACTTGGTCTTATGTTTATACAGAAGAAAAACGTAATCTGCACAGAGCAAAGAAGTACAAAAAAGTAGATAAATTTGCAAAACGTTTTGAGACGCTTGATAAAAATGTTAAAAAGGCCTTGAAGAATAATAAAGATATGATGGCAGTACCAATGTACACTTTATTACATACATACATGAGGGTTGGAAACGAAACTTATTACAGGGCGCATGGACACAAAGGCCTTACCACTTTGCAAAAAGGAGATTTGATGATTAAAGGAAATATGGTGCGTTTTACATTTTTGGCAAAAGATGGAGTACCAGTTTCTATTCTTAAAGAATTTCCAGAATTGTATGTAAAACGATTGAGATCTTTAATCAGAGGAAAAAAGGTAACAGACTTTGTTTTCTCTCATAATGGGCATTTGCTTCATGAGAATGATTTTCAAAAAGCTTTCAAACAGTATTGCGGGGAAGTATTTTATCCACACATAGTTCGTTCATTTTATGCCAGTTCTACTGTAAAAGCTGCTTTGAAATCAAAGAAAAGATGGAATAAATCTGAGAGAAATGAGTTATTTTTGGGAATTGCTCATGAGCTTGGGCATAAAAAATTTGATAAAAAAACTGGCGTTTGGAATGATAATTTCGCTGTGACTGTGAAAAGTTATGTGCAACCAGAATTGTTTGAAAAAATAAATCGATAATAAATAGTTAATAAAAAATCAAATAAATATTGATAGAAATAAATTTTAATGATATTATTCTTTAACAAATATTTTTCTGACTTTTGGACTTAATAACAGGCCAATGACTACTAGAGGTAAAATCATATTAGTTAATTCAACTAATCTTGCTTGAATAATAGTTTGATATATTGCCCAAAACATGTTAATCATTAAAAGACAAACATTTGTCCAAAAACTCCAACTCTTTTTTTGAAGAAGTGGTTTTGTAAGTAAGTACCAATAAATTAAGGCATAAGACCACATTAGCATCCAACTTCCCCTAACAATAAACCCTAATATTGTAGCTATCGCAATAGTTGCAATGTTAATAGAAATTACAATTTTTAGTTCTAAGGGATCTTTCTTTTCAAAAATTGGCATATAAAAAAGAAGTTTTTTTGGTTTTTATATGTTTCTTTTTTGATATTTGTTTCAATCTATCTTGATCCTTGTTTATTTTTACAATTCTTTACTCATTTATCCTTTCTTTCAACTTTGGAACAACCCAATATGCAATAATGAAAGATGGTAAAAGAACAGCCCAAAGAACAGCTGGAGTAATAACTGTAAAAATAAAAAGTAAAAAAGTTACAACTACAACTAAGGTAACTGTTATCCCAAGTATTTTAAGCTGTGTTTGTGGTTTCATTTTAGTTTTTTAATGATCTCTTCTGTGGTTAAAGATTCTTCTTTTCCAGATTCCATATTCCTTAATGTTAGTTTTTTATTCTCTAACTCTTTTTCACCAATGATAATGGTGTAGGGAATTCCAAGTGAATTTGCATAAGCTAAATTTTTACTGATTCCTTTTTTTCCCATTGAAACACAGACATTAATATTAGCATTTCTTAGCTCAGTTGCAACTTTGAGACTTTCAGATTCAGTTTTGATAGGAACAAGATATACTCTTGCTGTACTCTTTTGGATAATACTTTGTTTTGACTTCAATATTTCCATGATTGGTTCTATCCCAAAACTGATCCCAACTGCTGGGACTTGCTGTTTTGAATTCATAAATGATGCAATCATATCATCGTACCTTCCGCCAGCTGCAATAGAACTTGTAACTGGACCACTAGTTGAAAATACTTCATAGACTGTTCCTGTGTAGTAAGCCAAACCTCGTGCTAACGAAACATCAAAAATTACTTTTTTGAGATTCATACCTTCAAGATTTGCAAAAAGTTCTTCAAGTTTTTCGATTCCTTCAATTGCAGATTCATCTTGAATTTTTTTCTTTAGATCCTGTAGTGAGATTCCTTTCTCAATTAATTTGAAAATATCAACACATTGCTTTTCGCTGAATCCTTTTTCAAGCAATTCCTTTGTAACTCCAGACTCTTGGATCTTATCCAACTTATCAATTGAAATAATCGCAGCTTCTTGTTTCTCCAATTCCTTGATTCCTGATTGAGCCAAGATTCCTGAAAGAATTTGACGATTGTTGACTTTGATTTTTACATCTATATCAACTGAGTTGAAAAAATTTTCTGCAACAGCTAGAAGTTCTGCTTCAGCTAACATACTCTTTGCTCCGACAATATCAATATCACATTGCCAAAACTCTCGAGTACGTCCTAGTTTAATTGGGCCATCACGATAAACACGGCCAACTTCATATCTTTTGAATGGATACTTGAGATCTTTATTCATAGCAACATACCTTGCCATTGGAACTGTTAAGTCGAACCTCAATGCTAACTTTCGCTCAGCGTTATCAGTTACTTTGAATATTTCTTTTAAAGCGTCGCTGTCGGTTCCGGCTGCAAATTTGGCTGCAAGAGTTTCAAATCTTTCAATGATAGGAGTCTCTAATGGGGAGAATCCAAATCTTTCAAAACTTTGTTGCAGTTTTGAGATTATTTGATTCTTGATAATCTTTGTTTCAGAGGGAATATCTTTCACTCCTTTTGCTAATTGTAATTTCATCTTATTGTCTTTCATTTTATCTCTCCGAATAGTAGTTTGGTATTGTTTTTATTATTTAAGTTTTTGTTTCTTTTATGGCGCTGCTCAGTCAAAAATAAGCTTTTTTGGATTTGTTATCCCCATTAGTTTTATCTGTTCTTCAGATATTCCCTGACTTAACAAGCCCATTATAAACAAAGCTAAACCCTCACTTGGTGCAGGACTATTTACTTGACCCATATCTGATGATATGATGCACTTTGTGGCTCCAATTTTTTTGATTTGCTGAGCAATTCTTTCAATTGGAACTTTGTCTATTGACCACATTGCATAATTTGCTTCGATGAAAACCCCAGGTAATTGAGTAAGCTCAATTTGGGTTTTAATTGGCATATCTATCAACTGGTAAATTGGGTGGGTAATTACAACCTTGTCAATTCCCATCTTGACTGCAGTTCTTACTAAGACCTCTGCTTCATTCGATGATATGTGTCCAGTTGCTAAGATGCAATTATTCTCTTTAATTGCTTTAAGTGTTGCAATAGCATCTTTGGTCAGATTGCCTAATGAATCCAGTACACTGATCCCCTTCACGTTTTTTGATAACCTGGAAACAAAACCATCAGATACCCACTCAGGTGGGATTTCATATTTGCTTCTTTTCAAAAAATTTTCTGAATTGATTGTTGGAAACCATACAACTATTGGATAGTCAGATATTTTCGCAGAGGCGTAGATCGCATCTGGATTTAGTCCACCAACATAATTGTTTAGGGTAACTGAACCAATTAAGATTAGTTTGCTTTTATTTTTGAATGATTTAATCAAAGGCATTGTCGGGTATAAATGACTTTTGAGCACCAGTGCTTTGATATTTCCTTCTTCTTCAGCAATAATTTTTGGAACAGTATATTTGCGTGGCAATATTTCTGGACCAATGTGTACATGCAAATCAATGAAGTCAGTGATGTTTATTTCTTCAATATTTTTGTAATTAATGGATTTCATATTATTCACCTCCTAACCATGGTGCCATTGATTTTACTATGTAAACACGTTTTAGTGGCCCATCCAGAATATCTTTTTCTTTTCGTACAAGGCTTAGTTTAATTGGATCATATATTTGATCTACCAAAATACCTTCCACTAATCTTTCAATACAATATTTTTTGGCACTACCCTCAGCGTTTTGTGGGTTGAAAAATTTGGCAACTTCAACAGCTTTTTTGAACTCTCTAAAAATTTTGTAAATTCTATTAATTTCAATTGCATCTTTACCGTTTGAACTATTTTGATCCCAAAAATAAGACTCATTTTCAACAAATTCACCTGATATTTTTTCTTTCAGTTCTTGGTATAAACCAGAATTTTCTTCTCTCATTACAGACCATGTGGAAAAATCAACATCAATTGTGTCTTTTAGTATCTCTGTTGTTTTTTCATTTAGGCTAGCAAAATAATCTGAGACAAAATTTTCGTCAAGTGAATTCACTTCAGTAGCATATACATCTGCTGGCATTAGAACCAATTTTTGTGAGTAACCTAAACTTTTGAGTTTTTCAAAAATTGATCTCATCTCAATTAAAGTTTGGACCTCTGGGTCGTTGGAGTTAATTATTGGATTGCTGTTTTTGTACCGTGGGCCCCAAGGTGTAAACCAAGTTAGGGTTTTTGGAGTAAATCCGGTATCAATTAACTTGTAAATTATCTTATCAGCTTTTGCAGATCTTTTTTTCTCTAATTGATCTAAATATTGGCTGGCTTTTGAAGTGTTCAATAACCTATCAAGATTAGTTGAATCCATACTTAGTCTGGTTCCTCTGATCCCAGCTGCTGGCTTTTTTTCCCAGGATCCGTTAATTTTATACTCTTTACTTGCAAATTTTTGTTTTACCAAATAGTCTAATGCAATTTTTCCTTTTCCTTTAGGAAATAATGTTCTGTTTTGGCTAACAATGAAGATAAGTTCGAGGGTTGCTGCTTAAAGTTTCATAGTTGACAGTAGTGTCTGTGTTGTCAAAATTTAGTGCTTCAGTTGTTTTTGTAATTCCTGTTTCATCTATTTGTTTTGTTTCCATTTTTTGTCTCCATGTTTTTGCCCTGTGGGCTGTTGTTTTTTTGTTTATTTTTTATTTTTTGATCATTTTGTTTTCTTGAAAAAAAGGCCTAAGGGCAAGAATCGAACTCGCTCTAAAAGAATCACAATCTTTTGTGCAACCATTATGCATGAAAATGTTTAACACATTTTCGGCATCCAGAAAAATTATTTTTTCTTGGACACTACCATAGGCATGAAAAATTATTTTTTTTGGTTATTGATGAGGGCCATGCGGCAGTGGATGATGGATCTTAGAAATTGAACTGTTTGAAATAAGTTTATTAGAATTGTTTGTACTAGTATTTTTTTGCTCTAAAATTAGTGCTGAAAATAATGTTGAAAAAGAGTTTACACTAGAAAAATTATTGAAACGAACAATGGGGGCAATCAACTCTGTTTGTCATAGTCTGTTGTATATGTTCTATTTTTTATAAATCTTTAGTGGGATTTTGTTGAATATTGGTAAGTTAGAAGAATTTTCAATTAAAAAAATGGGGCGACCGGGGGGAGTTGAACCCCCTCCCCATGCTCCACAGGCATGGATGCAAACCGGTACACCACGGTCGCCATATCTTCTTTCCATTTAGCTACTTTCTTTATATGTTTTACGTTATTCCATCCAATAATTTCTTGGAAATGCTTCAATTGAGCATATCCATTGATGGATATTAGACTATACTGTTGATAATGATACTCTCTTGGAAGGAAATTTAGCTCTCTGAGGAGTTTCGCTACTTGCATTATCAAAATACTTGACTTTTGGGCAATCATTATTTGAGGGTAATGGGCAAATTTTCTACTTTTTGAATAAAAATGAACACACCCGTCTGTGTCAAACAAACCTCTTAGAAAAGCAGCTTTGTATTTGAGACCTGAGTTTAAAATGATTAATGGGGCGGAAATATCTGTCTTTCTTCCTGGTTTAATACCTAGTGTTTTTGTTTTGAAATACCATAAACCCTTTGAATAGAGTTCAAACCCATATGTGTCCTTATATTCTTTTAAAGATAAATTAATATTATATAGTTTAAAGTATAGTTTTTTAAGATGTTTGTCATAGTATTCTCTTTCGTCTATTTTATGTCCTTTAACTCGAAAATCATATTTTTTGTTACTTAGAAACCCATCACCTAAATGGATTCCAATCTCTTCAGCTAATTCTGTACTTAGGACTTTTGGGAATCTAATTTTTTTCTTTTTATCACTGCAGCTTCTTAAGATCGAACAATAAGGTAAGGGTACATTCTCTTGTTTAAGGAATAATCTTTTCTCAGTTATGTTGATTCTTCCAGATCCAAAATCTGTTCTTTTTGGTATTTTTTGATCTTGTATTTGACCATAATATTTTTTTAGAATCAAAATTTGATTAGTATTAATTAATTTACAAAGTTTTACAAATACTTCTAATGGGAGAGATGCCTTTTCTTGCCAATAATTTGATTTGAGATTCTTTATCTGTGTTACTTCTTCAAATTGACCCCAACTAAGACTAATTTTAAATTTACAATGGGAAATAAATTGCTTTTGCTTCCCTGATTTGAAATAGACTCTTTTTGGTTCTTTCATTAATATTTGTTGATTATTTACTTTATATTTGGTACCTCTGGTTGACCAGTGGCTAGTGGATCAAATCATGGATCTTCGAGTCTTCAGAGTAACTGAGACTGGTTACAAGATTCTCTAGTACAATAATCTTTATTAAGAGATTTTGCGAATTACCACATAGAGTTGAGGTAAACTTATGGTAAAAATAATATTTCTTGGAACTGCGGGAACTAGTTCAGTTTTAACTAAACATAACAGGCTAGCTGGCGGAATGATAATTCATAGTGAAGAAGCACAACTACATATTAACCCAGGTCCTGGGATTGTAACAGGGGCTCGAAATTCTGGAGTTGATCTTAGAAACTCTATCTGTTTTATCACAACTGATTCTAACATCTTACACGCTGATGATTTGAACTTGGCTGTCGATATAATCACATTTGGTGGTATTGAGAGGCGGGGTTTATTGGTTTCTAGCGGATCTGTAATTAATGGATCAGATGATGAGCACCCGTTACTTAGTATGCGTCATAAAAATTTGCTTGAAAAAGTAGTAGTACTTGAAGAAGGAAACAGAATTGGTCTTGGGTCAATTGAGATTCGAACTATTAAAGTTGATGCTGAGGATAAAACAGCAAAAGGGTACAAATTTATTATGCCAAGATTCACTTTAGCATATCCTGGAAATACTGCATTAAGTGAAGATTTAATCTTGCAGTTGATGGATTCAGATTTATTGGTGTTACATATGCCTAAATTGGAAGCTGCTGAAGGAGAAAAAGTATTGGATGTTGCAGCTGTTGAAAAAATATTAACAGCTGTTAAACCAAAGTTAGTAATATTAACTCACTTTGGAAATGATATTGTTCGCGAAGGGCCAATTGATGTTGCTCGTGAAATCCAGAGAAAAACAGGGATTCAATGTATTGCTGCAAAAGACGGATTGGTGTTAAGTCCTGATGGATTTGAGAAGAGAAGTCCAGTTCGCGGTTATACTGTTTGATTATGATAATATATTTTGATTTTTTTTTTTTTAATTTTTTTTTTTTTTTCTTTTCTTAATTACTTTTCTAAACCAAACCTACTAACCACAAAAACCCCAGACCTACAAAACACCCAGCTGAAATAAATGGCATAGCCGGATAAAATTTACCTTTCTTAGAATAATAAAATAAAATTGAGAGCGCAGCTGTTGCAAAAATTGGTAAAATTAGTGCTGCTGTCATTGAATAGTCTTTTAGCAAAACCCCTGCAAACAAAAGAGGAAATGCGATATCACCACCACCTAAAATCGCGGATTGAACTTTAACAACTTTAGATTTTGTTTTGGAACTTGTTGATTCATGAAACTTAGCTGCTTTGCTTTTAGATAATTTACTTGATTTCTTTGAAGCAGAGATACTTTTTGTTTTAGATTTAAAACTCCATTGATGTGGTATTTGAAGGCCTGCAAAGATGCCTGCACTTTTCTGCGCTTTTGCAAGTACGATCATATGTTTACTTTTCCAAACTGCATAAGCATCATAAATTGCGATTAAAATGAGCAGGATACTAATTGAAAATAAATTGAACACCGGAACAAAAATTGCAGCAATTCCTGCATAAATTAAAGGTTCAGTTGCGTTGTGAATAATTGGATTGTTTTTGAAAATTCGCCAAGCTGTGAACAGAATAGCTAGCGAGATTGCAATAGTTGTAGTTGTAAAAGCTGCGAAGCTGGTTGTGAGAGTCATAAATAATGCTAAGGCGAACCAAGCTTTCCATAGTTTCATGGCGCCAAATTTAATGATCCCAAATAATAGGGCGGTACCAATTAAGACGGCAAAAATAACTAAGACAAAGGAAGTGTTTTGATTTAGTTCAGGGCGTTCTCCAAGTGGGAGATTACCAAAACTTGTTTCTCCTGTGATCGCTGTTTGTTCTTGATCGATGTATTGATTTACAACAGCTAAACCAATGTACTGTGAAATTAGAAATATAGAAATTAAGATAATGGTGATTTTGATATTATGTTTCATGGTTAATTGGATGTTATAGTAGTTAATATGTGTTTAGGTTTTGAATTTTTTCTGTGTTTCATGAATCTGTAAAAACTGTATCTTCTTAGTTTTTGGATTTCTTTGAAGCACAGAACTTGTTTGAATTTTAAGAAAACATTTATTTTTGTTATACTGCCATTCTTGATATCTAGCTAGATAGGTATTTTGATCTATTTTTTGTATTTTGATATTTTTTAGCTTAATATTAAATGATTTACTACTTCCATGATCTTTGTAAATCATATTTGAAAATTGAATCTTGTTCTGTTTTGTAGCATCAGGATACACAATTTGGAAGTTAGGATTCAAAAAATCTTGAATCTTGGTTTTTAGAATATTTTTCTGTTTTGGAATTTCTGAATTGTACCAATCTTCAAAGTTTTGATGAAGTTCAATGATTGATCTTTTACAATTATTACAATTCTTCATTTTCTGGTAAATCCTTAAAGACTTTTTTCAATTCTTTTTTACTTGGTTGTTTGCCTAAATAACTTTCAATAATGATTGCGGCAAGTGAAAGTACCATTGGACCAATGATTACTCCAAAGACACCAAAGAGAGCCATTCCACCAAAAATTCCAATTAAAATAATCGCAGGATGAATCTTGGCTTTATCACTAATGATCTTTGGCCTAATAATATTGTCAACACTGCTAACAATTAAAAGACCATAAAGAAATAAACCAGCCCCCTTGAAGATTAAAGAATTATCACTTTGTGAAAACCCGTTAAGCAATAATAATAAAGCTGTTGGGCCCCAAATAACTCCTGTTCCAAGATAAGGGATTAACGCTAAAAAACCCATCACAATTCCCCAAAAAATAGCTGAAGGAACTCCAAAGATTAAAAAACCAATACTACCTAAAATACCTTGTAAAAATGCTACAAGAACATAGCCATATAAAATCCCCTTTGTAACTTCTCTTAACCTGGTGATGATTTTAGCGTACTCTTGTTTTTTCATACTCAGGTAAAAACCAATTCTCTCAACTAACTTTGGTCCTTGCATGAACAAATAATACATGGTGAACAACATTAAGAAAATGTTTACTATAATAGTTGGGATACTTGCAATTAAGTCTGAACCTTTTTGAATCACATAATTTGTGATGTACCTTGATGCTCTCTCAATTTGAAATTTGATCTCTGGAATATTTAGGATTTCTTTACTAGCTTCACAAATGCTTGCTTCACATCCCTGAATAATCCCAGTAGCTAGACGTTGTTTAATTGTGATATAAATTATATAAGACTCTTGAACTAATGTTTTAAAGAAATAAATTGAAGGGAGAACTAACAGTAAAAAGATTATTATACAAATTATTGCTGAAGTCAATCTTGGCTTTTTGATTTTTTTGTTGATCCAA
>JABHRS010000030.1 GCA_018670085.1 archaeon
AAAGAAAATTAAAAAAAAAAAAAAAAAAAAAAAAAAAAAAAATCAAACTGAACTTATTCTGCGATTATTTGTTCATCCAATGGTGCTTCACCGTCTTGTGGTGCAAAGAAGCCAAAGAATCTTTTTAATAATCCAGTTGGTTCTGAATTCTCAACATCAGCCTCTGCTTCTTCAACTAAATCTTCAGGAGCTACATCCATTAATTCGTCGAATTCAGAAGTGTCAATTAAAGCCTTAACTTCATCACTCTCTTCTGGAACTTCTAAACCTTGCTCTTCGATAAAAGCAACTAGTTCAGTTATTCTAGCATCCTGACCCATAATTAAATCATCTTTTCGACCAAGTTCGATTGCACACATTTTTGCATCTTCTTGAAGTTGGTTAATTTCGTGTTCACTTAAGATAATGGAACCATCAAGCATACCATCATCAAAATGAGAATCATCAATTACTTCATCAAGCAAATGTTCTAATTCTTCACGCTTCTCTTCATCTAATTCCTTAAGTTCCTCTTTAAGATCTTCTTCAATATCTTCTAATTCTTTTTTAAGATCATCATCGATTTCTTTAAATTCATCATGAAGTTCTTCATCAATCTTTTCAAGTTCTTCCTTAAGGTCTTCTTCAAGTTTTTCTAAATCATCATGAAGCTTCTGATCTTCTTCTTCAAGGTCTTTGAGATCTTCTAATTCTTCAAAAACCTCGTCTTCAAGATCTTTAATATCTTCATACAAGTCATCTTCAAATTTTTCGTCTTCAAACTTTTCATCACCATTTGCATCATCAGCTATTGCAAAAGATGCTAGAAACAAAGTTGCAATGATCATTGCTACAAATATGCTAAAAAATCTTTTAGATTTTTGGCACAGAAAAATTTTTCTTTGAAAATTTTTTAATGTTTTTTTAAAATCCATTTTATCACCTACAATTTTTAATTAACCTAACTAAGTGAAATTGATTTATAAGAATTATGATTAATGGAGTCAATTTAATGTAGAAAAACAAAATAGAAATAAAGTTTAGAACAGTGTTTATTTTTTATTTTTACCAAATTTTTTTGGTTTTTTCTTCTTGGGACTCTTTGACCTCTTTCTACTATGAGTTATTCTAGGTACCAAAATTGGAGCAGAAACAGTTTGAGTTACAGCAAGTTTACTTGATTCAGAAGAGTAGTCTGTAAACACACCCAGATCAGAATTAAATGCAACCCAGATTTCATTTTTTGGAAGATATTTAAACGTTTGAAGTCGATCAATTGTTTCTGGAAGCAGCCCAGTAGAAATACCAGCTACAGAATAATTATTTTCTTGGTACTCCTGAATTATTTCTCTTCTTAAATATTGATCTTGCAAAAAAGAAACCATATCTAAATGACCACTCAAACCATAAACAATTGCAATCTTTGGTCGAGTCTTTTGTGATTTTTGTTGAATACATTGAACCAATGCAGTTTCGATCTTTTCTGCAGCAAAAACACTGCGACCAGTTGACAAAGGTAATTTGTATTTTAAACTAAGCTTGCTTGCGTAATCCACTAATGATTGAGGTATTTTTCCTGGCCATAAAGTAATTGGCATCATAAGACCAGGACGTAAAATTGAAAGCAAATCTTTTTTGGCAGAATGTAAAACTGATTGTTCATGAGCGTAGTTGCGTAATCCTTCTCTTTGTATTTGGATTACATCTTTGCCTACAGGGTCAATTGCTGATTCCCAGTTCATATCAGGATCAACATTGTATAAATCAAAACTTCCCTTTCTGCAAAGTTCAATTAACTTCTTAGTTCCAAATCTAGCATCATGACAAATAAGAGATTCAACAGGATCATTCTTCTCAAAAACAATATTTTGTGTGTCAGATGACCCGTCAATATCAGTTAATGAAGACTCAGTGATTAAAGCATCAATTCCCTCAAATAAAGAGAGATTTGTTGGATTCCAAAAATGATTCACAGCAATAAAAGTATAATCAGCATTATCTGTTTGAAATTTAAAATATGCCATAGAGATATTTTTGAGAGAGTAATTTATAAAAGTTTCACATGAGAGTGACAGTTCCAGATGATCGAATTAGAGAATTATTAATTCAAATAAATAGAGATAAAATTAAAAAAATATAAATTTTAAGAATAATTATAACTTGGAAGCTTGCTTTGCAAAGTCTTTACTCATTTTCTCAATTGATTTTAGAGCTTCTTTGATAGCTTTTCTCGGTTCAGTTCCTTTTGTTTCAATTTGAAAAGTAGGAACTCCAACAAGAGGGTGATCAATTTTGTAAGCTGAGATTAGAACACCTTTTACATTTCTGATCTCTTCTTTGAGTAAATTGCAAAAAGTGTGGGTTTCTCCTTCTAAGGTGAAAACCATCTTTGTTTTAGTCTCTTCGATAACAGTGAATTTCATAGAATCAGTGATTTGAGAGGCTGTTTATAAAGGTTACTATTGCATATACAATAGAACTTCAAAAATAGATATTTTTGTAAGTATCCGTTTATTTTTAATAGAGAAATGATTCCACAAGCCAAGCGTTATTAACAGGATGTTTTTTAAACCACAGTCAAAATATAAATCTCATGACTGAATCAACATCAATCCCCCTAAAAGTTATCGAAAATCCAGAAGATAATTCATTCTATTCTGGGACTCTCCCAAAAGGATGTCGACACTGCGTTAAAGGTGGGAAACTAGTTTTGTTCATAACCGGACTTTGCCCACAAAGATGTTTTTATTGCCCAGTTTCTGAAGAGAAATTTGCAAAAGACAGAATTTTTGCAAACGAGAGAGAGATTACAACAACAGAAGAACTAATCGATGAAGCAAAATTAATTGATGCAACAGGAGCTGGAATTACTGGTGGAGACCCACTAACTGTTCCAAAACGTTGTAAAGAGTACATTGAAATTTTAAAAAAAACTTTTGGAAAAGATTTTCACACCCATTTATACACACCAATGAAACTAGTTAAACGCGAAACGTTAAAATTACTTTATGATGCAGGATTAGATGAAATTCGTTTTCACCCAGATTTAGATAATGATGAAATGTGGGATCGTATCAAACTTGCAACTGAGTTTGACTGGGACATTGGACTGGAAATCCCTTGTTTGCCTGATAAAGAAGAACAAACAAAAAAATTAATGGACTACGCAAAAGACTTTGTAACTTTCATTAACTTGAATGAATTAGAATTTTCTGATACCACTGTTTCACATTACAAGATGTCTGAACACAACTATACACCTAAAAATAATACTAGTTATGGTGTAGCTGGTTCCGCTGAACTTGCACGTGAGTTGATTCGATACAACAAGGAAAAGGAACTAGGACTAACTGTTTACTTTTGTCCGTCACGTTTGAAAGATAAAACTCAGATGGGAAATCGGATGAAGCGCCGTGCTAACAATGTCAAGTTACCAGGTGACATTGTAACAAGTGAGGGAACTTTGATTCGAGGGATTGTTTATCTTAAGGAGTTGACTCCAGGATTTTCTTATAAGAAAAAAATTGAAGCTGCGCAAAGTGATTCTGATAAAAAAGCTGCGTTAATGTCAAAGTTGCAAAAAACCAAAGATGAAATTGCAGACGTCTTTAAGAAAAGAGCTGTGACCATTGATGACAAGAAGTTTAGAATCATTATTAGCAAAAAGTTTGTTGAGAAAAATGTTCAAAAGCTTAAGTTGATGAAGTTAGTTCCAGCAGTTGTAGAAGAGTATCCAAGTCATGATTCACTTGAGTTAGAAATAGAAATTCTTTAAACTAATAAGGATTGTAACTGCCCAAATCAACTTTCCAAGAATAATGATTACGCCTTCCACTTGGACCAATCATTGGCATTTGCGACTGAACCCCCATTTGAGATAAAGCAGCATTGACACTCGGTAAAAAATCTATTGACAATCTAGCCATTAAATTATAATCATCTGGAGTGATGTTTAATTCTTGATTATTATGATCATACTGTGCCACGCAGGCGTGAGTTACACGTTTTTGTTGATCACGATAACCAAAACTGACAGAATCACGACCATGAATTGGGATGGCTACACCAGGAACTTTATTTGTTAATTGCAGTAACCTACACAATGTCCTTTGATCAGTACTGATAGCATTATCATTCATTTGTTAGTTTTTATTGAAGAAGTTTTTAAAAATTGTGGTAATACTAAAGATTATAGTAATTTTTTGATAGTTTTACTGATCTCTTGACCACTAGCTTTACCCTTAAGAGCTGCCATCGATTTACCCATTAATGCGCCAAATGGGGCACCCTTATTTTCATCAATGATTTTTTGAATTGTAGATTCTAGCTCTGTTGAGTCAATTCCTTTAAAATTGTTAAGATCGAATTTATTACTAGCTGTATCTTTAAGCGCTTGGATCATATTATCTTTGTTAAGCTTCTCATCTGCTAAATATTGAAAAAGTTGTTTAAGATTTTCAGTTGTGATATTTTCAGTTTTAACATTTTCTTTACGTTTTAATTCAATTAATGTTGGACCAATGGTTTCTGCAATGAAAGCTGCTTTGATGTTCTGATGTTTAGTTGCAAGTTCTTCAAATAAATTAGTATGAGTTGATTTAACTGTGAAACTTGCAAGATCATTATTTAGTTTGTAATCTTTGATGAATCTTTGAATTTTGTCGTCTACTAATTCTGGAATAATGATTTCACCTTGCTCTCTTGTAGTAATTAGTGGAACATCAGTTTCAGGATACATCCTTGCAGCAGTTGGCATTGGACGAAGAAAACTAGAAGTTGCATCTGCATTAGCTTTACGAACCTCCATTGGAATACCATCTTGGAATTCAATGATCCTTTGATTAATTGCATTAAGGGCCAAAGTAACCCTCGCTTCTTTGTCTGCCACAAGAATGAAGGCATCAATTCTTTGACAGCCAAGTTTAGTTCTGATTTTGGCAAGTTCTTCTGAGGTGATACCATAGTTTGGAAGTTCGTCGCTGTGGAATAACCCACCAACACCAGCATGAATTTTTGCACGCCCACTGAGTTCAGTTCCAACTCTATAATTTGGAGCTAGTTCTCTGCCAACTAATCCATTCCACCCCTTAAGTTTGATTGCTTTTATGATGCCGTGTTTATTCTTGTTTGTGACAATTATTTTTGATTCTGAATCTGCAAGGAGTGCTGTGAGGTCGACATGTTCTAAGTTATCTTTAATATGTAAATCAGATTCTGTAAGTTCATTTCTAAGTTTGATAAGATGGTGTTGCCTGGTTGCTTCCATCCTTACCAAATCAGGAACCAATTTTAGATCCTGCGCACCTTTAATTTCTACACGCCTACCTTCTTTAATTGATACATTCACATCTTGGCGAATAGTTCCAAGTCCACGTTTACAATTTGGAAGTGCCCTTAAAAAGTTACCAAGTTTTTTGGCAGTTTCTTTACAGTGTTCTGGTGAGATGATATCTGGTGCAGTTCCAATTTCAATTAATGGAATACCTAACCTGTCGAGATGATAAATTTTAGTGTGAGGGTGATTTTCAATAGTTCGACAACTGTCTTCTTCGAGGCTAATGTTTTCGATTCTAACAATTCCTTCGCTAGTTTCAATTTCTCCGCCCCTTGCTATTAACGCAGTTCTTTGAAACCCAGTTGTGTTTGATCCATCTGCCACAGTTTTACGCATGGTCTGGATCACAGGTGAAATGTTACTATTAAGAATTTTTGCGAATTGTAAGCTGGCTGTGAGGGCTTGTTTGTCAATTGGGATTGGAGGTGCTGAATCGGTTTCAATTGATCCAGCAGAGATGTTTTTTCCCCTGTAAATGAAAGTTTTTTGTTTAGTTGCTTCGGCTTTTGCTGCAATGTCAACCTTACCACCTTCACCAGCTGAGGCTCTGATAAATCTTTGAAGTTCGAAGTCATAAGAATTGTCTTGACTGATAATAGTTGGAAATGGACCGAAAAGTTTTCTGCCTTCAAGTTGTTGATGGATTTCAATTCCTGATTTGAGTCCTAAATCAGTTAATTCTTGGTCCGTTAAAGGAGTGCAAGATGCTGCTTGATTCTTAGAATCTGTTTGGACTTGAGTCATTGTTGATTTGGTGGGTGTTTGGGGTTTTTAAGTGTTGTGAGTTGATTAGTTGTCACCAGGCAGTGGTTTCTTCCAGAAAGTTTATAAAGTATTGTTATCAAAAAAGCAACTATGTTACGGACATACACTTTAGAGGAAGTTTTAGAAGGCAGAACACTTGAAACATTAAGTACACTTGATGACAAACGAGATTTACAAAGAGCACGTGATGCTGCTCAACGTCAACATGATTGGACTGCTGCAGCAGAAGCAAATGTACTGCTTGGAAGACATTATGAGGCAGGGGCAAATTATAGAAAGTTGGGTGAATTGACCAAAGCACTTGATTGTTTTATAGAGGGATCAAACAAAAGAGATTGGAGATCAACAAAAGTAGCATTAAAGATGCTCTTATTTGGTAGAAAAAATTCTGATGCAAAAAGATTATTTTTACGAAATATTCCAGAAGAATTACGATTTTTAAAATTACTAGCAGATAAAAGGATTTCTTTTTCACCCAAAGAGTATAAAATAATTGCAAAAGCTCATTGGAAAGAAGGACACCATTATGGAGATAAGCCAAGCCCTGAGGAGATTGGAGCATACGTATTAGTCACCTGTGCACGCGATGGTTTGCAGAACCATGGGATGAGAATTTTACATCAAAGTGAAGTATCGCTTGCTGATACTTACGTTAAACTTTATGGAGATTATGTTTTCTCAGATTATGAAACTTCAGACCTCGTTGAAGTGTTTGGTCCAAAGGAAGTTGCCAGAGCTTATGCAGCTAAAGTGTTTGGTTTATTTCCAAGTAGAATAGATGATGAACCAATTACAAATGTAGGCATCCAAACAATAAGAAGGAGAGCAGGTGCTCTAATTAAAGAAAAAATGGAAATTGAAGGATTAGGAGATTTCTTTTCGACCTATAGTGGAGAAGGTTGTAAATTTGATGATGAACGTAGTGATAGAGAGTATGGTTATATTAACAGAGATGATTTTGTGGATTTAGTTAATAAAAAGATGAGTGAGTATTTTGCAGAGACCTACAGCACAAATTGATTATTGATTTTATTACAATTGTTTTTCTTAGGTATATGTCGTCAATGCAACGGGTTTATCTATTATTTCTTTTTATGAAATTTGATGTCTCAAGATTTAGATGTTTCAGAGTTTTCTATTAAAGATAAGATTTATTCAATCAGAGAGAAACAAGTAATGCTAGATCATGATTTGGCAGAATTGTATAGTGTTGAAACAAAACAACTCAATAGAACAGTAAAAAGGAACAGAGAACGTTTTCCAGCACATTTTATGTTTCAATTATCAGAAAATGAACTCAATTCTTTAAGGTGCCATTTTGGTACCATAAAGAAGAAAAGAGGAGAACATAGAAAATACTTGCCACATGTGTTTACAGAACAAGGAGTTGCGATGCTTTCTGGTGTTCTACGCAGCAAGACCGCAGTTCAAGTTAGTATCAAAATAGTAGATTCTTTTATTGCGATGAGAAAGTTTATTCATTCAAATGCACAAGTTTTGCAAAGATTAAGCTCACTTGAAAGAAAACAACTTCAGTTTGATTCAAATTTTGAAAAATTAT
>JABHRS010000031.1 GCA_018670085.1 archaeon
GAACCAAAGATCGTTTGGCTGCGAAAGTTGCAAAGTTCCTTGCATTTTGTGCAGTTGGAATATTCAGATTTTAGTTGTTGGAGGGGAATGTTTGTCATGTTAGATGGATTGGAATTGGGATTAATAAAAATTGTTGTTTTGGGTTTTTTTCTGCAGAAGCGTTTAAATAAAAACGATTTACTGAAGGTATATGTTAAAAGATTCTGAACAAGCATATCAAAGTTATTTTTATAATCATAGTTTTCCATGGATGGTGGTAGATCCTCCACAGAGTGAAATATTGGGAATTTCTTTTCCAGCAGATGTTGCTGTAGTAAATTATTTACCAAAATATGATCATCCTGAGAGGGTCTTTGGGTTGCTTGATTGTTTACGAGAGCGTAATATCGATTCAGTTGTGAGGGGAATAATTTATGCAACTCCAGAAGATCAAAGATTTGAGGAATACATGCGTAAAGAAGGAATTGATAGAGTAATTATTGCTGATGAAAAAAAATGGGAAATACATGAGTCACATTATTTTGATTCTAAGGAAGATTGGTTTGAAAACGTGGATTTTTCTGATAGATTTAATCAACTTAGTAGAGTTGGAACCAAGGTTTATCCTGCTTACTGTGAATTAAATGTTTATGCAAGGTTAGATCGATTGGTAGAAGAGTATGCTTCTGAAGGAATTAAAATTTTGAGTAGAGAATATTTGGCTGCTGCGAAAGAGCGTAATGAAAGGTTTAGCCAAGCTCTTTTTTCTGGCGATGCTGCAACCATGGGTGCTTGCCTTAAAGAATCAATTACTGGTATGGATTTACCAGATGTGCTCACTAATGCACTTAAGGATGATGATTTTGAAAGAACTGCACAGGTGATTCGTTTATTTACAGAACATCCAACTGATTCCAAGAATGTTCATTGATAATTATTAAGTATTAAATTATTAAAAACTGAATAATTAGAAATTAAACAATAATTATTTGTTTCGACTAAGAGTTGCTTTGTCTTGTTTTGAGTATCTTGATCTTTTTTCGCTAGCATAAGGGGAAGTTAAAAGATCAATGTGTAGCTTTGATTGAAAACATCCTTCATAAAGTGGTCGACCGAAAAATTCCACTCCTTCAAAAGTGATGGTTCCTTCAAAACTTGGCCATGGCCAAATCCATGGTGCATTTGGATGTGATTGATAACCTGGTGCTTCTTTGACAAATACTCCTTGTTGAACATATCCTACAAATGATGGAGCAAGACGAATGTATTCTTGACTGCTGGAGATGAAAAAAGTATTTTTTGCGAATAATTTTGCGTCCTTTGGATCTGTTGGTAATTGAAACTTTTCAAACCCTTTTTCCATATCTATTCCTTTGTGAAGTACGGTCCCATTGCGATAAATCCAAATGTCTTTGGCCATTGTTAAATAAATTCCTTGATCAATTTTTAGTTCTTGAACAGTTGTTTTATCTCTTGCTCCATGTTTTAATATCTGTAAGTTGGATGATTCAATTAAATGTTTTAAATCTTCATCAGTTGCTTTACCTATGGGTGGGTCTTCTAGAACTAGTTGAGCTATCGCTTCATCCTGATATAATCGAACAATTGGTCCAAAACTTGCAAGTAAAAATAATGGTCTGGAATTGTTCTTTATTAGTGGATTATATGTGTGATTTAGTGGACCAAGATTATTGACAGTGTGGAGACCCATTCTAGCGTAACTGCTTCTGGTTGAAATTGAACAATGTGAAAGGTCGTAGTTGAAAAAATCAATATTTGGTTCTACAAAAAGTTGTTCTGATCCAATAATAACTCCTTCTTCTGGAATTGGTATTTGTTCTAAGAATTGATTTTTGAATTCTGTTTGAGTTAAATTATCTATCCAGTCGTTATTTCTTGTTCTGGAATCTGCAAGTATTTTTGCATTTTCTTTTGGAAGTTTGAATAATTTGCCAATACCAATGTCAATAGAATAGTCGCCAATTATTTCTTCAACAGATTGTCCTTTATGACCTAAGATAAAACGTCCATCACTAATAGCTTTGATAATATCTGGTTTACAAAGAACTGCCATAATTTGAATTTGTGGGTCTATTTTAAAAGAGTTTCGATAGTAAAGAAAGTGATTGTATTAAAAGAAAAAATAACAAATTAAAAAATAAAAAGAATTTACTCTTCTGCTTTAGCTTTACTTGTAAACTCAGTATAACTAGTCTTACCACAAGTTTTTCTGTTTTTGTGATTCGCTAAAAAGTCGCCAGGGCTTTTTGGAGAAAAAGAGTTAGATCGAATTAATTTATC
>JABHRS010000032.1 GCA_018670085.1 archaeon
AACTGAGATGACATCACAAACACCAAATCTTCCGCATCCACTCCCAGCAATCCGTTGTGCAAACCCAGAGCAATTTACAATGTTAACATACTTTCTTTCCGAATCTTTAATGTGCTTTTGTGAAATCATTGTTGCACCTCTAAAGAATGTTGAGCTTCTTGAATAAGTTTAGTGTCTTCACTAATTTCCTTACTCATTAGCTCAATCAGTTGCTCTTTAATTGCTGGATTCTTCAATAACTCCATAAGTGCTGGTTCATACCGTTCAAAACCACTAACTTTTTTCTTGTAAGTACTTACTTTATCAGTAAGTCTTTTGTTTTCAAGCAATAGCTGGTCTGTTGTTAATCTGTCACCCATTGATTCCGATTGAAGTATTGCTCTCTCTGATGCAAATATCTCGTTCATAACTTCATTTGACTTAACCCCAGCTCGTCTGTAGTAAATGTCTGGTACTCGACTTGACAAACTCCAACCAAATCTGTAGCAAAAGTTTTGGTACGTCTTAATTCTAGTTGCGTAGTACGTTGCACTTGAACCTCTTATCCGATGTGGAGTTAAACTTTTACCTAAGATGGCTTTACCTTTCACATACAGTTTGGTTCTTACAGCGTTATAACCATAAGTAAACAAATACGCTTCTGGATTGTTTGGGTCTGTATGATGTTTCTTGAGATACGTTGCCAAATAAAAAGTTGATAAGTAAAGTCCAACGGTTCTCCCAGCTCTTTTTGAAATTTCATCTCGAAACCTTACTGATAAATACCTTGCTTGACCGTTTGGTTTGATTACATCCTTTATCTTGAGGTTAAGAAGTTCGTTAATCCTTGCTCCAGAATCAAAAAGTAGCCAGACAAGTGTTTTCATTTGAAAAGGTCTGAACGAATCTCTGATAAGTTCAATTTCATCATACGAATAAATGGTCATATCTGGGCGTGGTTCGTAAGTGTCCATCCAATCTACTTCTTTTGGATAATAATTGTTATCACCTTTCAACCATTTCCAATACTTCCGTATGACTTTCTTGATAGTAGCTTTTGTTGTTTCTGCATATTCTTTGCCAGAGGATGGTGATACAAGGATTCCATCATCAAGTTTTTCAACAAAGTTGTGCATATCTTGTTTAGTTATCAGCAAAAACTCTTTACCTTGCATCCAATCATCAAAGTTTTTTAGGATACCCATAATCCTTAATGCTCGGCTTTTGGTAATCCTTCTTCTTTCTTGCTTTTTAGAGCCATCTCCCAATCTCATTTGCTGGAGATAATCTAAGATGTAACTTTTGTTCTTACTTTTACTTTGCTTAGAATACTTCTCTTTGGCTTTGTCATACGTTTTCTCAAGGTCTTGAATCCATCTTCTGCCAGTCTTATCTACTCTTTCTTTGATAGAATCTACTACTACGGTTTTATCCATTTTTATTCCTCCATTTGGAGAAATCCAGAATCAGTTAAGTTCCTTCGCTTGTGTGTATTTCTTTCGATTTACACGCCCCTCGCTTCAAGGGGTTGACAAGGATTTCTTATGTTTTTTAGTATCGCAAAGTCGCCCATTCGATGAATAGGCGCTCTCGACGATAATAAAAAATAGCCCCGCGCGGATTGGTATGTTTTACTGAAAACAGAAAGTTATAAGTATAGTCTTCCTTTCTAAACCATTATGTCATCAAAGAAGGTCGACCCACATAAGCATGAACACTATTATCGTGTTTGGAAAGAGAAGTTACCTCAACAAAAAGACCTAGCTGCAGCAAATAAGAAGCATCTTCTAAATTACTTGGCTGATATGGAGGTTGGAAAAAATGTTTCATTAAGTTCAAAAAAAGGAGCAAGGAGTTTTGGAAGGCTGCGTAATCAAGGTTCAAAATTATATGCAATATTCAGGCTGCTCCAGATACGTGAAGACGTTAATGACGTTGCAAAAGTTACTGAAGACCAATTATTAAAATTCTTTAATGATATGAGCTCAGGCAAAGTAAAATCATTACGCACAAAGGCAGTTTATACTCAAGCTGGAAATTATGTAAAGTCCTTTAAGGCTTTCTGGCATTGGTATCAAATTGTTCAACATAAGGCTGGGAAACCTATTCCAGACATCACTAATTATCTTGATAGTAAAGTTGATAAACCAAAATTCAATTATTTTACTCTAAATCAACTAAAAATATTATGTGATAATTCTAAATTATATTACAAAACATTAATGATGTTCATGTTTGATAGCGGGATCAGATCGCCAACAGAACTAATGAATGTTCGTTTGAAAGATTTAGAATGGCTTGAAGACAAAAACAGGTATCAGTTAGACATTCGTGCGGAGACATCAAAAACGTTTGGAAGAAAAATAAAACTGATGCTGTGTTCACCTGTTCTAAAACAATACATTAAACAGGAGAACTTGAAACCAAATGATTATCTGTTTGCTGAGAAAACCCGCCATGCTATTAACTCTTATCTACGTGAGATTGGATTCAACCTCTTGGGTATCGGAAAACAAAGTAAGAAAAAATTAGCTGGTGGAAAAACTAGAAAATGGGTTTCAACTGGCCTTACAATGTATGATTTCAGGCATTCAAGTGCTTGTTATTGGATAAAAATATACAAAACACAAAGTGCAATACTCTATCGTTTTGGTTGGAAGAAGATGGAGATGTTGTTATATTATACTGAGTTCATGGGTATGACTGACACAATTCAGGATGAAGATTTGTATGTTGACATTTCAAAAACTGAATTAGAGAAGCAAATTGCAAAAGTTCAACGTAATGCAGAAATTCAAGAGCAAAAACACCAAGCTGAAATGGATGCCACAAAAAAACTACTAGCAGCTCAAGAGAAGAGAATGATTGCGATGTTCAAAAAAATGGTAAAATCAAAAAAAATTAATTCTTCTTAATGTACATCTTAATCAGAAGTTTAGTGTATTGTTTGGCATTCAAATTAAATTCGTTAAGTTCTTCCATCTATTGAAGAGAAATATTAATTATTTAAACATGTCACATATTTGGTAAATGCAGGTATATAGAGATAGTTATATGAATATTATAAGAAATATATAACTTGCATTTTTTGAAAAAAAAAACCTATTTAATAAATTACCAAACAGGGTTACATTCAACACAAGATTTTTGGGTTTCCAGATATGATGTCTCCACTGGTACACAATTATTTTTCGTGTTGCATTGTTTACAATTGTATGTTGTATAACTGATTATCTCAATCATACATGATCTAATATATTGATACTATAAATGCATTATTGTACTGGATAGGATAGTACTCTCATGATCAATACCCACTGGTCAACCACACCTAATGATTATATATAAGATCAAAACTTTTTGTTTGATGCCTCGTCCTAAATGTCCTCATTGTTGGTCGCGTGATTGGCAAACTACCAATAATTGTAAAGAATGGAAGATCCAATGTTTAGAATGTAATTTTTCTATTGGTTATGAAAAAGAAGAGCAATTGTATTGGAAAGTAAAACAACTGGGCAAAGTTTAATCATTTAAACTCAGAATAAGGCAACATATAATTAATAGAAATCCCATCAACAAGTCCAGCAACCATAATACCTAACACTTCTCCTTTATCGTTCAGAACTGGTCCACCACTTGTACCATAGTCTGCAGTTATGTCCAGTACATAATACACAACTCCTTCTTCAGTGGTTGTTTTGGAACTTACAATCCCTTGAGTGATACTTGGTTCTTCACGATGATCTACAGGGTCATAATCATCTGCCAACAAATCAATTTCATTGTTTATCGCAACAGAAGGAAATCCAACAATGAATACATCTTCACCAATATTAATCTCTTCAGAAAAAACAAGACCACCTTGAGGTCCATCAAGTTCAACCATGATGTAATCTCTTCCAGGAAAATCTTCTCCTCTTTTTACAAAAGAAACGTCATGTGGTTGAACATAATCGTCCAGTCCATGATATACAAGAATGTTTGAATCAGTTTCCTTAACTGCTAATGAATCAGATAAGTGATATGCATAATTATATGTGAGGTAGTCCTCCACTAATTCTTCGTCAAGCACCCAATAGTCCTCATAATATGAGAAAATTTCATTAATTTGATCATCAAAAGTTGATTCTTCAACAAAATCAATTAAGTCTTCCCAAGTAAGTACATATCCTAAGTTATAGAGATCAGTCAATTCAAACATGTACCACTCCATTTCAAGTTCATAATCATTTGTTCCACACCCAACGTTATGATTTGCAGAGTATAACACGCCATCAACAACGAATCCAGCTCCCTGAAAATAACCAAAATCATCAGTTGGATATAGACTATCAGTCTCAACTAAATCAACCTCGTATTCATCTCTTGGTAAATCAGATAGTTCAAGTTCATAGGTTGGTGTTTCCCAAACATAATCGCATCTTAACTCTACAAGATACATACTATCTTCAACTAATTCAAATACTTCTTGTGCACCTAATTCTTCTTGTTCAGGTTCAGGGATCAAGGCATCATCAAAATCACAAATGCTGTTGTTATCTTGGTCCAAACAACATGAGTCTCCCACAAGAATGTAGGGTTCATTGCAAGTAACTGGTTGGCATGATACTAGAAATAAAGAAATAAATAACAATCCAATAATTGACAACAGATTAATTTTGTTAGATGAATTCATATTTTTTACCAAATTAGTATAAATGATCAGACTATTTAAATGTTCATTAATTGACTAGCTGTGAACAGGAGTGAATCAACTAGATTTTATTGCAGAAAAATGAAGGAGTTTTTATGAACACCTTTAAATAAAACCAGCTCAGATTCAAATTATGGCACAAAACAATACAAAACGACAGCAATTAATGGATGAAATCTCAGAAGTTAAGAATAACAAAACTCACAAAGTCATATTTTATGCAGGAATATTAGGATTGTTCTTTTTTGTAGTGCCAGGTGTAATTTTAATATTAATCAGCACTCGCTCAAAAAGAGCAAAGAGAAACAAACTTGCACTACTAGAGAGAGAACTAAGTATGCTAGATTATATAGATTCAAAAGACAATTAATCTGTTTTTGTTAGGCACTTATGAACACTTTTTTAAATATAACATTATCTACCTAACTCTATGTGGCCACCAAACCCAAAAACAATGAAATTTGATAAGATAGGGAACTATTACCAAATATGTGATGTTGATGTATCAGAGGAAGAAATTCTATTCATCTCAGATATTGAAGACTTCGTCCCAAGAGCAAATAACATGTTGATGGAACAAATAATCAATGATAAAAAAAGAGTGGTTGTGTTTATAGGAGACATTTTATCATTTCTTGAGATTGATGAAGGATATTTCAAAATATACAAATATGCATCTTTTGCCTGGGATCTATTGGTTAATGAACAAGAATTAATTGAAAAGAATATTATAAGTGAGGAAAACCTTGATGACCCACATTTTAAAAAAAAATATATGGCATTTATTATTTCAAAAAGAATTCTTGAAAATGAGGCTGATGCTATTTCAAATTTCTGTCGATTTATTGAACAATGTAAAAAACTTAATGTGAAGGTTATTTATTATTCAGGAAATCACGATTCAATGTTATCTCCAAAAAATGCTAACCCTCATTCCAATGAACTAGAGGCTTGCGAGGTCATTAAAATGATATATAGTTTAGAAAATTTATTCATTTTTCCAAACATGGCAAGAATAAAGATGAATGATAATCTATTCTTGATGGGTGTCCACACTTCAAACAACACATATACTTGTAATGAATATCCTTCATTACATGAGTATATTAATGAATTAGATAAAATAAATAAACCAGAAAATATAATCTTCTTGTCACATGTCCCTGGTGTTGAAAAATACTCAAAAATAGGATCAAAAGATATTACAAATCTTAAAAAACGATATAAATTCAAATCCCACTATCACGGTCACTGTAAGGATTATCATGGTACATACATAGAATGTGGTGTGAAAACAAGATCAGTTCATGCATGCCATACAAAACTTTTTAATCTTGATTAACCAAAACCAAATACTTATGGACAGCACCCACACTAATACTTAACTCTTTAGCAATTGTTCTAATGCTCTTGCCATCAGCTTTCAAAGATTGAATCTTGTTCTTCTTCTGTGTGCTCAACTGTTTCCTACCCCATTTATTCCCTTTGTAAGAATATACTCCATCAGAGCGCTTACGCATTGCAGCCCTAACTCTAGCTCCTTTCTTCCTTGATTCTTCTTCAGATTGATATCCCATAACTTGCAATAATAAATCATGCATAATCTCATTCCATGGTGCTGGTATTCGATTGATATCTTCAAACCAGATTTGCCTATGGCTATGAATTTTACACTCATATGCTTTGCACCATTTGAAAAAATCAATCAGTTTTTTCCTGTTACGATAAAGCCGGTCCCAATCCCAAACATATAGATCAGTAACATTACCTTTCTTAATCATTGCAGTTAGTTTATCAAACTCTAGTCTCTTCTTTGATTGATTCCAAGCGCTCTGTTGTTCACTAAACAAAGTGTATTCTTTTCCCGCTAACTGCTCACAATCTTTTATCTGATTCAAAGGGTTTTGGTCATCTGTGCTAGTCCGAATATATACTGCTTTCATTTCTTTACTCTCCTTTTGTAATTACGTTTGTGTGAGGTCAAGCTGTGTTTACTAATGCCTGAACCCAGATGGATCATTCCTTCAACTATCTGAACCTTTGAGTTGTAACCAAAGACAAAACAAAACTCTAATGTGATAACACACAAGTCATCAGGGACAACACCATATGATTCCTCCCAGAATGCAAGACATATGTTGCTATCATCTTCTTCCTTTGTTGCTTCTTCTTCCATCATTCCGACACTCCAGAGTTTAGGTGGGGCTGCGCTGGTTAAAACACCAGAAAACACTTACTATTACGTGCGGACTACGCAGAAACCTCATATCTCAATACCTTAGCCCCCTCCTTAACAGCAGTGATAGCTATTCCTTTGCGCCTCAAAAACTTGAAATGTTGGTATACTTGGGCAGGGTAGCAACCAAGAAGCTCAGCTATCTCTGGGACTTTCATACCTTGTTCTAGGTACTCAACAACCACTTGTTGCTTCTTAGTCAATGGTTTCTTAATGTCAGACGCATCTTTGTTCTCAAGCTCAGATTTAATATCATCACGCAGATTTTGGTTGAATATATCCTTCTTATCATCATAGGCTTTAATCAACTCCTTACTTGGTAGCCCAACATTGATTCTTTTCAATGGGACAACCTTACGACCAGCAAGCTTTACTCTAAGGAACTTCTCATACACCTTACCAGTTGATTGGTTTGTTTGTAGCAACAAAGGTTTTAGTTTGCAAGTCTTTGCATTCTTATTGATTGAGATCGTCTCCATCCTACAATGGAACAGTTTCCTAGCACCAGCATTAACAAAAGAGAAATGAGGTGTGGTCATGATCACAATGTAATTCTGGTATCGAAAAGTTTGTAATAAGAAGTTGACCATCTTAGCAACCATACTTTGGAAATCCATGTTACTCATTGCAACTTGTAACTCATCCCAAACAATAACTGAACCTGCTTTGAGTTTCTTAGTTTTGCCATCAATCAAATCAAGGAACTCATTTGGTGTGAAACAAATGTTCCTCTCATCGAAGTCTGGATCTAATTGTTCAGCTAGCCTTAGACTTGCCATACTCTTACCACTCCCAGTTTGCCCAGTGATCACACAAAGAAAATTCTTCTTGCGTTCAATCCTTTGCTTGATATAGGATGGGAAATATCCTACTTCTCTAGTTATTTTAACTAAGGCCATTTATACACCCTCCTCAAAACTCTCACTGTCGAAGTAATCAATCCTTTTCAAAAAACATGAAATCTCTACAAATAGTTTTTCCAGCTCTGCTCTCCGGAATGCCCTGAAAGAGATCCGATCTTTTATCTCTTCAAACTTACGATCATACGTTTTTCCTTGTTCAATGTTCTCATCTTCCCGGTCAACCTCAACAGAATACTTTGTCAATGCCTCTTTGATTAATTCTCTTGATTTTATAATCACTTCACGCAATTCCTTGTCTGCATGTGGGAAAACTATATTTGACAAATACAGAACAGAGTTTGAATATATCTCTCTACTATCTGGCACATATGTTCCAATGGTTTGAACTGTGTTTCCTACAACGATTGAACGTTGTTCCCAAAACCCACCACGAAATTCAACATTGGAATTATCACTGATTTTAATCATTTGACGCATCACTATACTCTTGAATGATACTTCATTTCCATATTTGCCTCCTCCTTGATAAGATTCAGCATCGATAAAACTTACATCTGCCATATTACATTGCCTCCAGATAGAAACTATCTTTTTCTTCTTTCAAATCAAAGAATGACTTTCCAGTTAAGGATTCTAAGATTTGACTTTCTAATTGATACCCAAAACGTAATTTTAATCCATTCAGTCTGAGATTGTACTTTGGCGCATCATTGCCTGATTTTTGATGCAACAACTTAAGCTCTTGACTGTAACTGCCCATAGTTTTTTTCAAGAGATCAATATCATCATTACTGATTAACGGAGTCACTTTCAAATACAAAGATTTCAATATTTGCCAATATTTTACACCATCCTGTTCAATGTAGGAATGGCTAGCTTGACCAAACAGACTGTAGATTACGTCACGATAAGTTGGTGTTTTGTTTATTTCTTGTTTATTCTCTTCCATGCTGTCCTCTTATGGCCAATAATAATTCATATACTCGTCAAGATTTTTGACAAGTTCTCTCCTTCGATAATTAAATCGACTTGCAATCTCATAATCATCTTTGTCATTTTGGTTGTTCAAACAATCAATCAACACCAAATAACACTGAATAATCTCATGCAGCATTGAGTTAGGTGTATAATTCTCATCATCAATCAATGGATGGTCATGATAAAATCGCACCCGACCAGGTTCTGGGGATTTACTATCATTGAATAATTTCAAGATGATCTCCTTTGCTTTCTCATCTAATTCTATTTTTTTGTTCATTTATTCTCCTCCGTTTTTCATTTCTGCACTTATCTTGTCCAGGTTGTAATAATTCCTTTTTCTTCGTCTTCTTCGTTTTGCCATGTTATTTTCCTCCAATTTATTTTCCAATAATTCCAAACCATTTTGCAGCAATAATCACAACAGTGAGACATAGAACTCCCCAGAGTAATTTATTGAAGAACCATCTAGGCATGAGAATACCTCTTTGCCACTTTGGAAGTGTCTAATTCACTTGGTTTGAATTTTTCAATTGCTTGAATTTGAAATATGTTTGAGAAAGGAAGATATGTAAATTTGAAGAACACATTTTCAGATGAGCTCATCAAAAGTTTACCAAAATATTGGTATTCAATATTATCAATCACTAGCGTTGTACTAACCCAATCAGGCCCTGTTGTAACTTGAGACCTATTTATCTCTCCTGAATGCAACTTGGCTTTTGGATCTCTGAATGTGAATGCGTGTTTTTTTCTGACAATTAATTCTGCAACTTTGTCTTCAACTTCAGCGACATCACCATAATTGAAAGGGCCAACTTCTACAAAATTTATTGGACAAATGAATGCAGGGATACATCGATATACTAAGATCTTCATGTTATAGAATACCTCCCTCTTCCACGCTTGATGATCAGACCTTCATTTGACAGAACTTCTAATGCTTCATCAATCATGGATGGTTCTCTGCAACCAGTTGTTGCAAGTAAGCAAGCAAAACTTGTCCCTTGGCCAGAATCATTTTTTTTAATTGCTGATTGGAGACTTTCTTTTGATATTTTTTTGGGAGTGTTGGGAGTAATGGGAGTGCCAGCCAGTGAGTGTGTGGGGGTGTCCACCTCATTTTTTTTACTCCCATTACTCCCATTACTCCCTGAATATCTACTTTTTACTTCCTTAATTATATGCTTAAATTTGCTTTCATCTATAACTAAATAACTTTGGTTATCGACGACAAAATGTTCAACGCCAAAACTATTGAATGCTTGCAAATAGTTAGTTAGTTTTTTTTCAAAAATTTCTTCAATTTGCCAAGTTCGAAGATTTTCGTAGAATTTTTGTTCGTTTTTTTGGTGTTTTTTGAGGTTTTTTGCTAGTTTTTTAGGCATTTTTGCCACTTTTTTGATACTTATTTTGTCAGAAAAATTAAAACCTTCGTCTTCAATAGCAAAAACAGCAACACATTCTAACACTGCTCTCTTCCTATTTGGCAAAGCGTAAAAGTTACTTAACAAAAGTGCAGAGTATACATCTTCATTAATATCTCCGCATAACAAACGGAAAGATTGCACATTAATATCAAACAATATTTGCGTGTATAAATTTGCATCATCTACTAATTTATTTTGATCAATTTTCTCGTCAACCATAATCTTATCAACTTGCTGGAACAATGCTAATCTTAATGCTCCACCTCTTAGATGACGATAATTATGTTTCTGACTGAGGATAAACATTTTCAAATCATCTACAGCTGCCTTTCTTGCAAGCTCAGAGAGGATCTCTTTTTGGTGAGGGGAATAATCTTGCCAGAGAAATTTATTCACTAGAGGCTCATTAAACAAGCCTGTGAAGATTGGTGATGCTTTACACTGGACAAAATCCCATAATGCAAGAATTTTTTGTAAACTTTTATCGTCCAATGGTATCCCTTTAGTTCCAGCAATGGATGGGTTATACAGAACTGTACCAATTCTTGAACCCATTGCTTCATAATTTGGACTCACTCGTTTGATTATATCTAAGAAATGCATAGCGTACAAACTATTATCACTAAAACCATAACTGTCTGAGGTTTTTGTTTTTCTTGGATTACCTTGTAATGTAACGCAATGTGATCCTCTGCAACGGGATCTTTTTCCTGAAGTATTATGATAATCTCCTTCTTCCAAATAACCCAACATATGTTGTCCAATTGATTCATCAGAATATTCTGAAATTTCATCTAATGCTTGCAGTTTATTTTGAGCATGGAAAGCACCATCTTGTCTTTCATCTGCTGTCGCAAAACCTAACATCCCTGCAAGTTTTACTCGATCATGACATTTCCCAACATTACGTGCAGATGTACTTTTCAATGTTTTTGTGCCAGTTACAGAGATGCCATGGTTCATATATCTCATAAGATTATTATTCTGGACTGGGTCTTGGACTAACCCAAAAGATTGTGATAAATAAAAAAGGTCTAATCGAGGATCACGTTTCAATCCAGCAGTCAATGCAAGTGGTAAGATTTCTTTAACATTTTGTAAACTTCCTAATTGTTTTTCATCAAAAGGAGATATTAGTTTCAAAAAACATTTAGTTGCTGAGTGCCTTTGTTGAATTGCTGATCGAATCTCTTTTTCATCCATTGGATCATTGCCCCGTGTAATTGCCACACGGATCTCTGAGCATATTTTTGAAAGAATAGTTCTATCCCAGCTCTTGATTAATTTAATCAACTCTTTTGAGTTATATACTCCAATGGCAGCATCCAAGAAACCATCTTCAATTTTGGTTGTTGGTTCAACTATTAGGAGTTTAGTGCTAGTATTTTGTCCAAAAGAACATTTGAATATATTTTCCTTAAAAACTGGCCTAACAGCGCCATTTACGATTGTCTCAGCTACATTTTGAGTGATTATTTTTTGTATGTCGAGTGTTGCTTTCTGTCTGTAACCTTTGAGATCAGCCAAAGTTTTTGATGGATCATCATAAGATTTAATCACTAATCTATCTTCAATTTCAAAAGTAGGAATATTTTTTTCATTTCCAAATCTTGATTCAACAAGTGATTCAAATTCTTCTTTTGCAGAGACTAAATCAGCAAATAGTTTAGTTGTGTGAATGTATGAACGGATATCACTTATAGTATATTTCTTGGATTTCTCTTCAGAATTAATATAGGTTTTATTGGTGTTTAAATCATAAATTAATTTTGATAAATGATTAAGGTGTTTATGTGAAACTTTCTTTGTACAATCCCAAATATTCACTACTTCATTATCATCTATAGCCTTCAAATTCTTATGTGTGAAAACTAATCTGATTGTACCTTTAATCACAAAATCACTTTCTTCAAGGTATTTACTAAGTCTCAACCCTTCTATTAATTTTAATGTCCCTGTCCATCCATTCTTTCTTGCCAAATAAATAACAGTCCCAAGTGTAATCCCTTTGTCTGCTTGATCATCAAAACTATTCCAAAGTTTTATGCAATCATCCTCAGAAACAAATTTGTCGGATTTTGAAGACCACTCTATAAACAGAGGTAGATTTTTCAGATTATCATGTTTTAATGCTATACAAACTTTTAACCAAACATCTCGGTCATCTGCTGGAATAAATGTTAGTGCATCTTTCAACGCAGTATTATTTATTTTTTGATTTATGTTTGACGAAGCAGTGGTTTTTTTATCCTTCTTTGGGATTTCTAATTGTTTGTATTGCAAATAATTTTTTGATGTGTTTTGATTATCTCTCCAATATTCATCAATGTCTTTATACTTTTCAGAAAATAAAATTCGATTAACTTTCTTGGCATTTGTATTTTGCAATGCAGTAGCAACACCTTTAATTCCAGCTTCATCATTATCAAAACATAATGAAATCTCTTTGTCCTGACAATCTTTTATCGGTTTTTGACTATCTACTCCCTTTAATGCAATAATCTTTGATTCGGGAAATATATGATGTAGTGCAATCGCATCAGTTTCACCTTCACAAAAGATAGTTTGTTTTTTTCCATTAATCATATAAGGTGATTTTTTCCCTTTCAGAGAAATATCAGTTGGTTTCACAGAAAAGTAACCTTTAACATCAAGATGTGGTATTATTACTTTCTTCTGAAAGACGAAGTGGCTTCCTTTTTTTAATCCTGCAGCTTCAACATTTTCTCTCCCATATGTTTTGATTAATTCACTCATCACAGTTGATGTGCAAGTTCCAATTTTTAGTCTCTTGATTATCTTTGGATCATATTTTCTTGATGAAGCAAATTTATCTGCTCCTTCATCAGCACATAGCTCAATAAAATGTGCCAGTATACTATCGGAATGGGATCTTGCCCTTTCCTTTTCTTCTTGTTCTAATTTTTTTCTTTTTTGATGGCTTTCCTTTGCCTTCTTATTCATTAAATCCAGTAGTTTTCCCATCAGCACACACCTCCATCAAAGAGTTCGTCTGTTGATGAAATCTCAATAATTGAGGATTGGCTTATTTTGTAAACTCGTTTTCTTGTTTTTAAAGAGACATAAATGCTATTCTCTTCTAATAGAAGTCCAAGCAAAGTGTGTACTTCTCTGCCTTTAGTATACACAACTCTTGTGCAATTTTTTTCTGTTTCCATCATCTCATCATCTCCATCTTTTTTGATATTTTCAATACTCAATCATATCTCGCACCCCAAGATCCTTGCAAACTCCAACAGTTCAGGGTGTTTGTTTATTGTATCCAAATGTTCTTTGACAAATTGTTCTAGTTCAGTATTCATTTTTTTACTCGCAAAAATCTTTTAATGCCATTCTCAACACAGCAGTTCTTCCAATCATCATACTTGATGCCTTTTTATCTAACATTTCAGCTAATTCCAAAGGCAAATCAGCTACAATTTTTTTCTTAGTCATATCTCTCACCTCAAAGTATATACTTACGTAAGTAGTTAAGTATTTAAATTTTATGGAACTAATTACGTAAGTAAGTAGTTAAGAAAGCAACATTTTTATACAAGAAAAAATACATAGTTACTGTGACCAATAAAAAACTTGATGAAAATTCATTGACATCACCAATTTCTTATGAAATATTAGTATTACTAAATCAGAAAAATTACTCTATACTGGAACTTTCTCGTGCCATAAATATTGCTCACAAAAATCTATTGCCTCACTTAGAACTGCTGGAAAAGAATAAATGGATTGAAATAATGAGGTTTGGTCGTGGGAAAAAGTCAATAATTAAACTTACAAAAGAATTAGCTGTTACTGACACATACTTAAATTTTAGGCGAGTTGTTGAAAAGACTAAAGCAGTGTGGGATTTGATGGACAAATCTCAAAAAATTAAATTCTATGATGAGTTAATTGAGAGATATGCTCTTCTAAAACGTTCTGGGATGAGCTTTGAACGTCTTAGAGAAATAAAAGAAAAAAGAAGTAACCCTTAAAATGTAAGAAAAAAGGTGGTAGCCCCGCGCGGATTCGAACTCCACAATACAAAGCACGTGCTTCATATTTCCGCGGTCAATGCCTTACTTTCCTACTCAAAGAGTAAGTCCAAAGGGCATTATGATAGTCCACTACATTCCGCAGAGACCATATAATGATCTCTTCCACGGGGCTGTGATATCTCACAGCTGCTGTGAACTATTATCTCACAGCGGGGCTACATTTCATTTTTATTGTTCATCTTATAAAGTTTTCTAAGATATACTTCGAACCGCGGTAAAATTTATATCTAACCTCATCAATTTACTATGATGGATGAACTTTCAACATTTACAAAAAAAGACTTATTAAAGGTATTAGCTATGCTAACATTAAGTGACGGTCACTTGTATATCCACAAAGGCAGGCCAAGAACTGTCCGTTTAGTTACCTCTGAATATGGTAAGGCACAACATTCTTTTTTCAATCTTTTGTGTACAAAACTATTTGATAGGAAAATTGTAACTAGGATAAAAAAATTAGAAAATGGCAAAAAAATAATCATCTCTGATTTGAATTATCACAAAGGTGTTTCTGAACTACTTTTACTAAGCCCAACATACAAAACTACTCCTGGAACCCAAACTAAGTTAGAGTACCTCTCTTCTCCACAGCCAACAATTTCTTTCTTGTTGAAATCTTCAGAAAAAGTACGTTGGTTTTGTTTGAGAACTTATTTTGATTTTGATGGAAGTATTTCTCCATCTATTAAACTTAAATCCAAAAAAGATCGAAAAAAAGGAAAGACTTACCAATATTACCAAGTCCAAACTGAGATTGAAATAAAGATCTCTGAAACAAATCCTTCTTTAGTTAGAGAATTAGTTCTACTTTGCGAATCTTTGGGGTTGAAGGCACGGATAACAAAAGATAAACGTAATTGGATCGATATTTCAGGAATCTGTATTTCAGAAAAAAAAAGCGTTAAAAAATTTTTAGAGCAGGGTGGATCAATAACAAATGTTCTGATTTCAGGTAAAAGTAAAAATTTTGAGAACATATCAAAGAAAGAACTATCTTTTAAATTATTGAATCTTTTTGATGATCAAGAATTTTCATTTTCTAATTCTTTTTCTACTGTTGAAGAAGCTGAAGGCTTCAGAAAATCAATAAAGAATAAAATTTATTTTCAACCCACTACCCACTGGTCACCCACCCATGAGACTTAAGTAGCCTTATGCTTCTTGTTTCTCTATGCCAGCCTACATCTTCCTCTGCAACAAATGCCTCCTCTGGGGCAGTGGCGCAACAAACAAGATCCAAAACTACAGTTACCACTGTTATCGTTGTAATCAAAAACAAAGAGTGATGCATAAAGTAACTGGAACTCAAGTTAGACACAAAGGCCCATATAATACTAGAGCAGCAACTTTGTTAGTTAAAGAGATCAATGCTCCACAGAATTTTACTTCCATCACAAAAGCCCCTCAGGTCCAATCTTCTTCAAAATATTCTTGATCTCATTAATTATTTTTTGCTGACTATTTTTATCTGACATTCTAACAAACAGCAACAATATCTCAACCAACAAAGAAGCAGAAAAAACTTTCAATTTTTCACCCTCAACAATAAAATAAAATCTAAATCCTTTGTATTTCAATTCTTTAATCAAAAGTCCACCAACAGAACCAAGCAGTTTACCTTTGTGTGGATTTTCTTCAAGTGATTCTAATAAATCAATAATCTTGTGTGATTCGCCCTTAAACTTTTTCTGAATTTGTTCCAACAGAGATTTTATTATTTTGACCTTGGCCATTTTTTCTCTGTTCTCTTTCGTGCTTCATCAATAGATATAGTACCCTCACTAGTCATCAATAACTGACGTAATTGTTCTTTCACAGCCATGTCATACAGCCGTCGAACTATCACTTCGTAAGTATCTTCCTTGCTTCCAAATGTAGAAATTAATTTTTTGGTCTCCTTACTAATTTGGATAGTTGTATTTGTCATTATAGCAACTATAGTCTCCATAGTTTTTAAAGATTCTGTCATAAACTAACAAAATTCATTATAGAAAATAAAGCTTCTGCATTGACTATATATTCCTCAGTTAGAAGAAATCAATAATAAAAAAATAATTATCTATACATTCGTTTAACATCAGTTTCAGTTGTTCCCTGAGGATGCACAACTTTTCTAGTCATACGTCTTTCATCGCCAAATACGCATGGTCCAAATCCTTCTTTACTAATTAAATATCTCTCAGATTCAATTGGTCCCCAAACTTCAATCTCACTTCCAGCATAGATCATATTTGGGTCTACAATTGATTCATTGCGATTTGCAATTTCCATATAACGACTTGAATCTCCAAATCTTTCTTCTGTAATTGATCCAAGTGTATCTCCAGATTTAACTTCATAAAATTCTGTTGGAATTGATACTTCTGCATAATGATTTACTTTCTCTTCACATATTCCCATCATTAAACTTTCTGCTGGCTGTGGCATACTTAATCCAGCTACTATTAATCCAATCCCTATTACTCTGTTTCGTGTCATAACTACAAAATACGGGGGTCTCTTTTTAATCTTTGTGTGGTCAAAATTCAGCAAAAACCTACTCCCAGAAAATAACTACTAGCAAGTGACAAATAACACGAAAAGTTTATAAACTAGGCCTCTCTTGGAGTACTATGGACCATTTACTAGAGGAAGGAAACTACACATTACTGACTACCTGTGTTCCAGCTACAACAGATGATGGTCTGGCAACTTACGTGAAAACCATCCCTCTGCCACCTAATCTTTCTCTGGCAGCAAGAGCAAAAGAAGAAAGAAGAATTAGTGAACTAGTTAGGTTTGGAAGAGCTCTAACAGGTAACCCACATCATGTGGATTTATTGGGTTATACAGAAGTAGATGGTACTCACCAATTAGTTTATTCTGCAGCAGCTGGAAAAGATGTAGCAGAATTGGTGCAAGAAGGTTCTTTGACAATCCCTGATGTTTTAACAATTACAAGAGATATAGCTAATGCTCTTGTTTATGCTCACAACCCTACTCGTAGTAACACTCATGATGATCCAATAATTCATGGTGATTTAAGTCCTACGAATGTAAAGTATGACGGTGAAGTTGCAAGAATATTTGATCATGGAGCATCAATTGCTCAAACTATTGATCTTGATCAGCGATTTACTACTCGGATGCATCGTACACCTGGTTTTGCTGGCCCTGAAATTGCTATTGGCGAAGCAACTACAAAGTCTGATGTGTTCGGACTTGGAATGCTTTTAGCTTATATGGTAACTGGTGAACAACCTAAAAATTATTTTAGTTACGTCTCTCATACTTGGAAAAAACATGATGAATTTTTGGAAGCAGTTAGATTGCGTACAACTGATAATCGTGTAGTTAAATTAATTGAAGATTGTACTATGGGGGAACAAACTGATAGGCCAACTGCAGCGCAAGTTGTTAGCAGACTAAATGAAATACTTCCAACTGCGCTTGACACTATTGTGTTAGCCGATGCAGTTGCAAGTACTCCAACTAGTAACCGAACAGAATGGGACGTTCCTCATACTGAAGCAACTCGTTTTGTTAGGTATCATATTCTCCGGGGCGGTGATCATGCTTTACGTGATAATAATAAATTAACTGAGATTGATAATTATCTGAGAACAGAACCAGTTAGTCCTCGTGACAGAGAAATTTTAACTGAAGTTGTGTTTATGATTGGGGATGGTCAAAGCGATAAGTATATTGAGTCTTACTTAAAACAAGTAGATCAGGAAAAGCCAGAGTTGATCTTTGGAAATTCCAGGAGTAGTTTAACTAGCCTTTTATCACATGTTGGAGCAAGTAATATTTCTGAAAATAGTGCGCCAAGTGAAATCCAAAATCATCCTAAACTGTTAGAATTAGTTGAATATGCTGCAGAGCAAGGAGTAACTGCAAGTGATCTTACTGATATTTTCAATGCAACTTATGGTGCAAGCCGTAAGAGATTTCGTGAAGTTGATCAATCAAAATTAGAATCATATATCAAAAGAGTAAAAGCAGGAGAATTTGATGATCGAGTATCACAGCTTCGTGAAGAAGCAGCCAAAAATCAAGCATCTTATCTTGGGGATTCTCTAAACGAAACTGGAGTCCAGGCTTTACATATCATGCTTGAAGAGGAAGAAGGATTGACTCATTCTCATTTGGCGCCTGGTGGAGATAGTTTTCAAGAAGTCAAATGTAGAAAGAAACTATTTGGAAATGGAATAATTCAGGATGATAATGCTGCATTCGGTGCAGGTATTTTTAGCGCGATTGGAACTGGATTAGCTGGAGTCGCAGCAACTGTTGTTGCATACAATCACAAATTACTTCACGAGCATCCATTGTACCATGCTTTTCCAGGAGAATCAGATCTTGACAAGGGAATAGATGGGTTGAATTTATTGATGATGAATGGTGTAGCTGGTTTAGCTCTTGGTGCATTGGCAGTAACTGCCGGATATTTTGCAATCAATGCCATATCTGCAAGAATCAGAAAAAACAAATTTGATGGACTAGTGGATCGTAAATATTCTACTGAATCAAGTTTGGACGCTGTAGATCGAATGGTTAGAGGAACACCAACAGAAAAACTAGCTGGCCTGGTTGAATCAATTGAAGAAGTGGGTCAACTAAATGAAAATCAATTACTTTTTGCTGAAATTGCTGACAATGTTTTGTTTGAATATGAGCCTACTGAACTCAGACCTAAAGAAGCAATTCCAATTGAACAAACACCAGAACCGTCTCAACTTGAAGCTAGGGTTAGATCACAGCGCGCACAAGCTGCAAGAAAACAGCAACAAAGATAATTCAATAATTATTTATTTATCATATCTATAAGAAACAATTCTTTTTCTATTTTTTATCAAACAAATAACATCATTAGAAACTAGAACAAAAACCAAACAATCAAAAAGAAATCAAAAAAAAAGAAAAAAAATCAAGAACCCAAAGGTTCCTGAAAAATTACAAACTTAGAAACGTTCTTTTTTCCAAAATTGTTTCTCAAGGCTCCATGAACCAGCTCCATCACGCATAATCACAAGGAACGCAACGAAATATAGGATTGCCATTTCTCCGCCGTTTGTAAGTGGGTTTAATCCACCGCCAACATGTACGTAAAAATATGCAACTAACATTGTAACAGCTCCTGCAAGTCCACCAAGTCTGGTCCAAAGTCCAAGTAAAATCATTAATCCAGCTAGTGTTTCAACAATTCCAGCTACTCCAACTAGTGATCCAAGTGCTTGTGCGGATCCACCGAACCATCCAAACATTTTTCCAGCTCCATGCATAAAAAACAATAAACCAACCAGTACTCTGAAAACACCGTAAAGTTGATCTCCGTATTTACTTATGCAATCTAAATTACATTTTTTCATATTAACACACCTCCTTAATAGGAATATTTTTTTGTATAAATAACTCCTTATACAGTATAAATGAATCTTTTGGCCTTTTTAAGAGTTCTGAAATAGATTAATTCAATCATTCTAAGGAAATAACTCCTAAATAAGAACAATCCTTATAAAAAATCACTCCAAATTAAGGTTATGGATTTTTTTCGTTCACCCAAAAAAGTAATTCTTCCAAAGAGAAGAACAAGGTCATTTCCAAAAGACAAAAACCCTACTCCTTCTTGGGCTTATCATTGGGACACTTTATTGCAATGGAATAAAAACCGAGATGGCGTCACAACAAATTTGGCTGTAGTTGAGAGATCTCTAGATGGTTTTGTGTCTGTTTTAAGTTTATTAGTAACTGGATTTAATCGTGAATATAACTCAAGATCAAAAAATATTATCTCTCTTCCATTTGTTTATCTGAGCCCAGATAGATTAAATTCTGATTTTGAAAAAAAAAGAATAGTAACGCATCTAACTGACATTGCAAATTATGCTACAACAAAGTATGGTTCAACTCATATTTGGATCCAAGATATTGGGGATACTTTTATCCCAGATGAATACAGTACTTATCTCTCTTGTTTAGAAAAAAAAAAAATAGTTGGAACTCCACTTTATGACAAAGCAGAAAGAATCGAACCAATAATTCTAAAGAGCTTTGTTGACTTTCTTCCGGCCTCGCAAAATGTTAACTACAGAGAACTAGAACACATTGTAGATTCTTTTAAAAGAGATTAATCTTCAAATCGCTTTTGCACTCTGTTGTTATACAAGTCTCTTGCTGCAAACTCTTTGCCTATCTGTGGGAAATATCTATCTATAACTTCACCTACTCTCTCAGATGGTAAACCATGTAGTAATGAACCGTACTCTAATACTTCATTAACTTGCAGCAATCTCACTTTTGAATCATCTTTTATGAATGTTAACATATCACTCATACTTGTAATGTTATATGTCGTACTGTATTGTTTCTTGTGAACAAAAACTCCTTCTTTTTCTTCTGTAAATGCTTTCCAAGCCGCAACAAAAGATCTATTTCCACTTTTGGCCATATTTACTTTGTAATAACCTTCAGCAATGGTTAACTTAGATCCTTTATAAACTAACATAATGAATCCTTTATTATTTGCTTTGTAGTTTATATCTAAATTACTCACCGCCGTATTCAAATCTGAGTTAGTTCTAATGCTTGGAAATTTACTAATCCCTTCTACTTTATCAAACACTGACGCAATTCTTTTTCCAACTCTTTGGTAAGTTGTACTTTCAACTTCAATAATTCTAGTCAACTCGTTTTTCAGATCAACATCTACTTCTGCTGCAATTTCATGAATTTTATTCCATTCAGCTGCACCACCATTTCTATGAACTCTAGAAATTGCAGAATTCCAATCTTCAATTTGAATATTAGAAATATTTTCAATCCCATCGGTCCTATCACCTAAGACTGCAAGTGCTGCCATCATTAGTTGATCTTTATCTTCTTCTAATTCACGAATAGCAGTAACAAGTGATGCATCAATTCCATAATTCATCAAGAATGATTCATATCCATGTCGACTATTTTTTGGTGCCAGTGGATATGCAGATAAATTACATCCAAGTGTTAACTCTGCTTCAACTGTTCCTTGGATCCCATCACGTGGTGGCATCCATTTTGTCTCTCTGTAAATATCTCTAAATGTGTTATAACGAAATCCAGTTTCTAACTCAACTACGCGTGCAATTAATGCATCTTCAAAACTGTGGCGCACTCGATCTTGGTCGCGCAGTGCTGAAGCTAATTCTTTTAATCCATCATTTAATCCAACTCTTTGTCTCCATGGCATTCCTTCAATACTTTCTAATATTGTCATCACTTCTTGATATGATGCAGTGTCACTAGAAGGTGCATTAGAGCTCAGTGCTGCAGTCCCATTTAATTCTAACACCATTGAGAGTGCCGCAACTGCTCTTTGTCCATCAGTTTTAACTTCTAATGCTTCCAATACAGTCTCAATTGAATCTCCACCGCGAGCTGGACTCGCCTCTAGTGCCAAAGTAAATTCATCGCTATATAGTGCAAGTGCATCTACTGTGGTCTTCGTTAAATCAATACCATCATCACCAACTAAAATTCTTTCATAAAGTCCTTTCAAATCTATTGTTGTTGGCATATTTTCACTTCCATATTATTCATTTTTCAATATTATTATTCTTTGATCTCTCTATTGGAACATAGGTCCATAGCTATTGGATGATCTAGGTACAAAGACAGATCTCTACACATTGAATCAAGTCTCTCATAATGTTTATTTTTTTCAATATGTACACTCCAAACTGGCATGTTTACATTCACATAAGCTACCTTTTCAAATCTTCCCGGAATTACTAAACTAGTAAACGGTATTTCTATTCCTGGTTTTTCAACTTCTATGTTGTATCCAAACAAGGCAATTCCTTGTTGCAGACAATATATTGCATCTTTTGGTTTTAGTGCTAAGTCTCCTCGTTGATATGATTCCGATAACCTTCCAATTGTTGGGCAAAAAATTTTGGAGCTGTAACCATGAGCTAATGCTATTTGTTTTAGCAAAAAAGAGCTCATCATTCTCTCATCGCCAAAAGCCATTGCCTCATCCAAGGATCTTGGAAATACAGAGCAGATTAAAACCTCAGCATCTGAACGCTCACTACGTTTATTCATACTTGCACCCCACGCCTTCTGACGCTAAGTAACCAAGCATTGGGTGTAGTTGGTCCAGATATCTTGTGTCATTCACATTCATCTTCCAAGGAGTACTTGTCAGGTCTAGGTGTGCAACAGCTGATCCGTCATTAGCATTACAGATGTCAAATCCGTAAACTGGGGCTCCGCGTAGTGCTTCGTACCAATGTTTTGGAACTTCTGCTCCTGCATAGATTTGAGATCCAAGGTTAATAATTGATCCTCCAGTTAATTTCATCGCAAGGCCTTGTTGGCCAGCAACATCTCCTAGTTTTTCAACTAGTGGGCTTAATGCTTTTTTCCACCCCATTAGTGTGCTTCTTGATTCTGTGCGGCCTAATGCCGCAAATATATTTTTGTTCATAAATTCCTCCGAATTTGTTTTTTTATTTCCGCAGAGCGGTACTAGAAATTAATATTTAATTTCTTAGTATTTTTTTTTAGATACTTTCTCTATCTATAATTACTAATATTGTGTTTCATATAATAAGAATTACGACAACAATATCTTGACAAATATCAAAAATTTTATAAAAAACAACACTTTATCAAGAAATATGAAACTAAACTCCTTTGATCTCAAAATATTGCATGAACTTGAAAAAGATGCAACTCTTTCGTTAAAGGAACTTTCAGTGGTCATTAGAAGGAGCAAACAGTTTGTGGCTTACCGTCTTGAAAGGATGGAAAATGAGGGCTTAATTTTGGGTTATTCTGCGGTTGTTGATGTCACTGCAATAGGTTTTTTCTGTTTTCGTATTTACATAGATTTTCAACATATGACTAGTTTACAAACTGAACAGTTTGTCAAAGAAATGAAGAGGCATTCTGAGGTGGTTCAAGCCTATTTAATCAGGGGTCATTGGGATGCTGCTTTGTATGTTGTGCTTCCCTCATTAATGCATTTTCGAAAACTTTGGGATAAGATCTTACTAAACTACAAAAAAGAAATCAAGGAACATTCTGTTTTCACCTATGCCCCAATTTATAATTTAAGTAAACCTTTTTTGAACAGGAGCAGTTTGCGTACTGTTCGTAGTATTGGTGTTGCTGATGCACAAAAGGTTTCCAGTGAAGATTGGGAATTAATTCAATTATATTCTCAGAATGTGAGGGTTTCTTTAATCGAGTTATCTAAAAAATTAAATCGTAGCCGTTACGCTATTAAGAAAAGGTTGAAGGAACTGCGTGAATCAAAAATAATCTCTGGGACTAATGTTGATCTTGATCCTCAAAAATTGGATCAGAAGTTTTACACTATTGCGTTGTCTTTGGAATCTTTCAAAATTATTGATTCACTGTATGATTTTTGTAGTATGCAACGTTCGATTTATCAAATTAATCGAATCATTGGTGGTGACGATTTTGAGATTAAAGTGATGGTGAAAAGTAAACAAGAATTGGTTTCGTTAATTGATAAAATAAAATTGAAATTTCCAGGAAAAATTAGGGATGATAATTACTTTTCTTTTCAACCAGTTTATTCTAGGGGTATTGTGCCTTATTGATTCCAAAAGACATCAGAATTTATTGAACTCAGTTTTGGAGCGTAAATACTATAGCAAATACTTTCCATCACTAAACACAACATTCTCATCAAAAAGAATTTGTGCAACGTCTACAAACATATCAATATGAAAACGTTGATTAATCTTCTTCACCATTTTCTTTCGGTACACTCCATGTTTTAATCCAAGTGAGATATGAAATCCAGCTTGCCTTTCATGCGCTGAGACAAACGATAAGACTGCGTGTTTTCCAATTGCTCGGTTCAGCCCAAATCCCATTTCTCGAACCCAAACCTCATTACTTGTCTTAGTCTCCAAAACTTCGGTTGTTCCCTCAACTTTGTCAACTTCATCTTTTTCTTCTTCTGGTACCAGTTCATACTTCGCATCATCAACACGCCGAGCAATAGCTCTATCATTTTCGGTTTTAATTAAATTAATTAATCTATCAAAATCTGCTGGTCCATCGTGGGACACAACTTTTCCATCTTTTAACACAACTTTAAATGGCTCTACAACTTGTGTTGCAAATTGGTTATCCGGAAATGCATAGACTAGAAATTCTCCATTTGCTTTGAATAAATCAACTGGTTCACAAAACACTTCTCCAATCGGATAAAATGATCCTAAATTAGCGCTTAAGTCACCAATATTTTTTTTACCGTCTTCAAACGGACCAGTATACACCAAACGTGAACCGTCACTGCTCACAACCACAATTTCTTTTGCATCCTTCAATGCTTCAACTAATTTAAATGACGTAGTTTCAAAATGTTCTCCATCATAACTTATTGCGTTAATGTAATTTTCAATCTCTGTTGGATCTGTTGAATACTCAACGTGGTTGTGTTCGATTACAAAGATCTCTCTATTCTTTAAATCAAGGCGAATTCTAAAACTTGATAATTGAAATCCAGTATTTTGAATTAGTATCGCAACGTCTCCTTTGCACATAGCGTAGAGTTTAGCTTTCAATTCAACTGCCTGTTCAGGATCAAATTCAATTGATTCAAATCTTTCATGTGATGCTAATGCTTCGGTATACGCTGCAGCCAAAAGTCCATTTAATGGGAATCCACTGCTACTCTGGTGAATTAATACAACTCTCTGGTCCTCGCGCAATTTCAGATTCTTTGATAGAATATCGCGGCATGCTTGTACTGCTTTTTCATGGATTGTTGGCATAACTTACTCGGGCTAGCCCTGCTATAAAAACTTTAGTAATAAAATAATAAAAAAACAAAAAAATAAACTAATAAAAAAATTACTGATACCTCACCTTCAAACCTGGGAAAAAACCTGGGAAAAATCCAACTCCTTCGCTTACTGACCAGCTCATTTCCGCGTAAGGCCCAACAGTCAATCCATCACTCCATCCATCTGTCAATTTACCAATTTCATATCCTACAAAGAATCTTCCAGTTCCACTCCAGATTCCAACATCAAGTACTTCTGATTTTTTCCAAGTAAAACTTTCTCCTTCTATTCTGTCTGGCACATACTTCCTCTTACTTTGTGGATTAACTGACCCTGCAAGACGCATTTCTTGAAATCCTCTGGGATCAGAAAGAGGCATCGCAAATGAAACTGCCCCACTACGGAGCAGTTCACCTTCTTCATTTTTCACTTTCTTTTGTAAACCAACACTTCCAAATGATGCAACTTGATAATCTGTGAGTTCACTAAACCTTTGTTGTAGTCCAAGCGTGAATCCTTGGTATCCAACGTTTGCTTCAGCAAGAAGGAAGACGTTGTCTCCTCTCTCTGCAAGGGTGTGCATTGCTCGTGCTCGAGCAAATCCACTGGAATAAAGAGGTGATTTTCCAAATGGTATTTTTCCAGTCCCAATTACATCTATTAATGTTCCTTGCGTATTGACTATGCCATCAACTTTACCATCTGCATGTGCAACCCCAGCTGCGCCAAGTGCTGCATAAAATCCTAATCCTGCTAACGTATTCATTTTTTTAATCATATTTCATCTCCTATTTTTTTTTATTTAGTACACTAGTAAATTAATCACTATTCACTAATAGTAACTAATGATTTCAATAAGAATATAAACCTTGCCTAACCCTTAGGGGGGAGCAATCAACAAGTTTATAACTAAATTAACTCTCTTTGTAAACATGTCAGAAATCAATCATTTGCTTGAAAACATTGGTCTAACTAAGTCTGAGATCAAAGTTTATTTGGCTCTGCTAGAACTTGGTTCTTCTTCTACTGGTCCAATTGTTGACAAATCAGGTGCAGCTTCTTCAAAGATTTATGAGGTATTAGAAAAACTGATCCAAAAAGGTTTAGTTTCATTTGTGATTAAAGGTAGGGTAAAACATTTTGAAGCAGCATCACCCAAACGGATTGTGGACTACCTTAAGGAGAAACAGCTAGCAATTGAAGAACAAACCAAAAGTGTGCAAGCATTACTGCCTGAACTGGAGATGAAACAAACTCTTTCAAAAAACAAATCTGAGACTCTTGTATTCAAGGGGTTAAAAGGAGCACAAACTGCATTTGATAATATTTTACTTGGGTGCAAAGATGGTGATGAGTTTGTTGCTATGGGTTTTTCTGATGTTGATGAAACATTTCAAAATTTTCTGATTCGCTTTCATAAAAAGCGTGTCAAACGAAGACTCAATTTCCGTGCAGTATTTGGGCCAAGTTTAGCAAACTTGGTAGGGGTTCTTAACGCAATGCCAAGATCACAAGTAAAAGAGGTACCTCAAATGGGGAATCTTGTTGCAACCTTAATCTATAAAGACACTGTTTTGTTTTCGATGCCAAAGGATCGTTTGTGGATTCAGGTAACTAATCAGGATCTTGCTGATACTATGATGGAACGATTTGAGGGTGTTTGGGATCAAAAAATTCACATTTTTGAAGGAGTGGAATCAATAAAAAGCTTATTTTTGCAATCATTGGAGTTTGGAAATTACTCAGCGTTTGCTGAAGGTATGAAGGTTGTGAACACTTTTGGTGAAGATTTTTTTGTCAATTGGCAAAATGAAAAACGCAGGCGCAAAATTAAGTCTAGAATTATCATGGGTAGTCAATACCAGGATCAACTCACTGTTACCAAAGCATTTGCTGATTTTAAATTTATTCCAGGTTATGAAAATGTTGGGGCCACGCTGATATTCAAAGATAAAGTAATTCAAGTAAATTTTACCAAAAAGCCGACTGCATTTTTGATTGAAGATAAGGATTCTGCTGACAGTCAAAGAATGCAGTTTGATCAACTTTGGAATCAAGATACGATTGTCACAAAGGGATGGGATGCATTACTCTTAGCTATGAATTCTTTTGTAGGGCAGATAAAGCCAGGTGATACTTTTGATGTAATAGGTGCTGCGTTTGGTGTAGAAGGTAAACAAGAAAAGTATGCTGAACTGTTTGCTAAATTTGATCAGAAAAGACTAGAGAAAAAGGTTCACGCCCGCTGGCTATTTCAGCAAGGAACAGGCAAAATTATCAAAAAGAATAAATTAAGATCAAAAAATGGACAGATCAAATTTCTTCCGTACAAAAACGATTCGCCTGTGAGTATTTATCCTTATAAAGATAAAACTTTGATCATGCTGCAAGGAGAGGAACCAACTACAATTACTATCAACAACAAAGAAATAACTAGCTCATTTCACAAACAGTTTGATCAACTTTGGAATCAAGAGACAACTGTTGTTAAGGGTTATAATGAAATGCTTGATATCTTAGACTCATTTATCGACGAGATAGAACCTGGCGATACCTTTGATGCGCTTGGGGCTGCTTTTGGTGTAAAAGGTAAACAAGAAAAGTATGCCAGACTATTCGAAAAGTTTCACATCAGAAGAAAAAAGATGGATGTTCATGCGAGGTGGCTTTTCCAACAAGATACAGATAAAATTATTAAAAAAAATAAACAGAATTACCAGAAGGGGCAAATTAAATATCTGCCTTACAAAAACGATTCACCTGTGAGTATTTATCCTTATAAAAATAAAACTTTGATCATGTTGCAAGGTGAGGAACCAACTACAATTACTATCAACAACAAAGAAATTACTCAATCTTTCAAAAAACAATTCGAACAGCAGTGGAATCAAGATACAGTTCAATATAATGGGATAGAAGGAACAGAACAAGCTTTCTTCGACGCTCTTTCTAACTGCAAAAAAGGTGATGATACTTATGTTTATGGGGCTAGTGTTACAACCAAGGAAGCTGATTATCTGTTCTATAAATACAATCAAGCACGAGCAAAGAAAGGTGTAAAATTAAAAATTATATTCAGTGAAATTGCCAAAAATTCAAAAACAACTAGGTCTGCAAACAAGAAGTACAATCCTTTAGCAGATATTCGTTTCACTAACGATTTGGTTGGGCCTGCTGTATATGAAATATTTCCAGATCGTGTGATCATCACAACTGCTTCAAAAAAGAATCTAAGATCGACTGTGATCAAGGATCTTGATTTGGTGGAATCATTTAAAGCTAATTTTTTTAATGTGTGGAAGAATTCCAAGAAATAATTTTTAATAAGTTTCTAAGAAAAAAGTGTGGAACGCAAGGTTCGAATCTGGCAAGCACTTAGCATAAGGGCAGTCTGCCCTTATCAACCCTCAAAAAATAAAGATATTAACTCAGAAAGAAAAAAGTGTGGACGGCAGGGCTCGAACCTGCGTAAGCACTAAGCTACAGGGTCCTAAGCCCTGCCCGTTTGACCACTCCGGCACGTCCACGTGTAACTTGATCCAATTGAACCAAATTTTCTTACTGCCGAAGTAATGTAGTCTAACAATCACTTGACTCCTAACTTCTTTAAAAAGCTTTTCTAGAATTTCACTCAAAACTAAACTCTCCTTCCTCAAAACCACCAACTCGCCGAAAATCAACAGTCTTCATTTTAATCGATTTACACAAATCTCCTGCGTTAAAAGCCATCCATTCTTCCTCAAACAAAGAAGAATCAACATAAAGTGGTAAGCCAACAACGGTGCCAAATGGTGGCAATGCACCTTTGGGTAATCCAGTTAATTCCATCAATTCCTCGATAGATGCAAATCGCAAACTCTTCGAAGCAATTATTTTACGAAACTTCTTAGTATCAAGTCTACGGTTCGCAGGCATAACAGCAACAACGAATCCTTTTTTTCCTTTAACCAGTAACGCCTTCGCTCCAATTTTAATCGATTCGCCTCGAGCCTTAGCAGAGTCTTCAGAAGTTGGTGTTGGTGCATGTTCAATCACAGTATACTGAACAGAATGCGAATCCAACAAAGATACAATTTTTTCAAATACAGTTTTTTCTTGATCCATAACTCATTTTATTTTCAACTTACTCTTGTTAAACTCTTTGCAACTATAAACAAAGTCTTAAATACATAAAACGGAACATAATCTAACATGACATTAAAGATGAAATCAATTTACATTTTAATTTTTTTCACAATTACTCTTCTTTTAGTTTCAAGTTGCTCAACTGAAACAATCGAAATAAATGAACTAGTTGAGAACATTGAAACAGTAGAACCAACAGAATCAATTGATTTCACAACCAGTGACTTCACTCCAGCAACTGGCGAATCACCAAACGCCAAACCTTTAACTGAGAAGGAAGAGGACCCTGGTGCATTAAGACTTATCACAGCAACAAGTAGCAACGGATTCGATTGGACTAGAACTAACGAGGAGTTTATTGATCGAGTTGGTGCACCCGAAGCAGTAATCGATAGCGAAGGCAGGATTTTTCTTTACTATGTATCTGGTACTGAAGGACTTGAAAATATTTGGGTTGCATCAGTTTCAGAAGACCAAGGTGAAACTTGGGTTCACAAATTCGTCAACGTTGAAGGGAAACCTGAAGGGGGAAAAATTGCAGACACTACGACTATTCTTCTTGAAGACGGAACTTTTCGTAGTTATTTCCAATCCCAATTTCCAGGTGACAAACATAATTTCATCCGGTCTGCAGTTTCTAGCGACGGATTAAACTTTGTTATTGAAGATGGAATTAGAATCACTGAACTCGATAATGGCAACATGGCAATCGCACCAAACGTTCTCCAAATAGAAGATACAATTCACCTTTATACACTGTATGCAGCAGGTAGTCAAGGAAAACAAAATATGCATTTCACTAGCAAAAACGGTTTAGATTTTCAGCAACAAGCAGCAGTTAATGCTAATTTAGTTTTCGCAAACAGCCAACAAATAAACGATCAACATGTAACTTATGGTTTTTACATTCAAGAAGGGCACCAGCAACATCGCAGCTCCCTCTATTACACAACCACAAAGGATGGATACGAATTCACTGAACCAGTTTTGATGCTTGAAGAAGATAAGGAATTATCAAATAACTTAGAAGAATTTATGTTAAAGGAACCTGTTGTGATTCAACTAGAAGACGAATCCTTTCTGATGTTTTATTTAACTGGCTTTAGTGATTAATAAAAAAATTATAAAAAGAAAAAAATTGAATTAAGATATTTATCTTACTGGGAATCCTGCTTCTTTCAAAGACTGGTTAATCCTTTCAAACCTTGTAGCTAATGTATCTCCAACTAGGTCTCGATTCATATGCGATGCATGTAACATGTATTCAGATCCCGGAAATTTTTCCATAACTCTTGAATCTGACCCTGGGTATACTAATAAACATGTTCGATCCCACCCTTCAATATTATGAAATATTGCTGCAGTATCATAACCCTCATATGGTTTAGAAAAAAGTTCCATTGCTTTTGTTGTTCTTCTCATGGCATCTTCTTCCCAGAATCCTACTTTCCGCTCTCCAAGTCTAACTAACTCTGAAGGACTTCTTTCATCATAACATCTTCTCATGTAAAGATTAGCTTCACCAAAGTTTCTGATATTATGTCCTTCACTCAGAAATATTTCTTGCGCTGCCATTAAGTTTTCTTCAGTTAATCGTAATTTTGGATCTTCTGGGAGTACATGTCCTTGTGGTAAAACCCATGGTGCAAATTGATATTCTAGATTTGTCATTTTATTCTCCTTTAAATTTATTACTTGATTTTCAGATGCGTACATCATTTGATCAACACTTATCTGTTCTAAAGATGATACTCCATTTATAAACCCTGCCTTAAATTAACTACTTTAAAGAGATAACAATGCGTCGAAATGAATCTCACTACCTCTCAAAGCACAAAATACAGAATCACAGGCACAATCAAAACTCCCATCAAATGATTCTTTCCAACACCACAAAAGCTTGCAAACAACCCAATTGAAGTTGCACAAAGTAATATCAATAATCCAACAAATCCATCAAAGATAAATGTCAGAATACAAATCAACATAATGATCCCAAAAATCACATCAGTATAATTCACCTGCGACATTACATTAGAAAACCCGCGCGATAAATACACAGTCAGAATTGATGCAACCGATCCAACAACGAGCGCAACACCTAAAAACAATATCATCATTTCAAACGTCACAACAGCGACCAATTCTCGCACTGCAACAATTGCTCCATTCCGCGCCTTCGAAAGCACATACACTGTTCCAATACTAATTAACATGTTCGCAGTATTAATCCCTCCAGTGAGTGTTAGAAACGCTTCTGCACTACTCTCTTCGTCACCTTTCTTCTGAGCAAATTCATTTGCAACAATTGCTGCCTGCGAGTTTCCAAAGCCTGGCAAAAACGCTGCAACAAATCCAACTCCGGTAGCAGCAAATATCGATTTCAAGGCCGCAGATATACTAAGCTTCAACTTGATTCCAAAATCTTGTACTGGAACTACTGCTGACTGCATCAAACTTACAATCATAATTGAAAATCCAAACAATCCAGATAACAATGGAAACAATGGTTGAGACAATGATTTCATCGACAAAACAATAATCCCAAGAGAACCAGCTAATAAAAAACAGCAAAGGGTGATCAACCTCTTTCCTCGCTCCCGCAAAATCATTAATGCCATAATTACAATTAAGATGTAACCAATCAAAGAATCGATTAATGGATATACAATTTTCATCCCAAAAAGAAACAACGGGAACACAAGCAAAGAAACAACTAAACAACCATACGATCCAATTACTGTACAAACTATTGCGTTATGTCCTTCTCCTTTGTGCAATAATTTATGTCCAGGCAAAACTGATAGTGCCATTGCTTCATCTGGTGCGCCCAAATATATCGAGGGCAAGGAGTCTAAGAAAGAGTGTGTAATTGCAAGGGAAATAATAAACACACAAAGGTTCAAAGCAGTTGTAAAAGTCAAGAACAAAGAAGATGCAGATAACAACAAAACAGAAATCAGATTCACATGAATTCCTGGGAATAGGCCAGTGAAGATTCCACTAAGGATTCCAAATAGCATTGCCAAGACTAATCCAATAAACATAAAGAAAAAAATAACAATTAATTAAATAGCTTTTCAGATATACCAGTATATACCTAATAAGAAACTTTACTCAATCCCATACTTTTTTCCCATTGAAGCAAACCATTTTGGAATTCCCTGTTCTGGTTTTGGGCTGTTTAGTGTTTGAAAACTAACTTCTCCAACTTTGTTCATATATAGCGTATCAATTGGACTACTCATTCCATGGCGCATTGTTTTTGAAAGTTCTACTCTTGCTTCAATTAGTTGATATTCACCAGGAAATTCACTAATCACTGATTTCAACAGATCACAATCATACAGTTCGCCAATCCCTCTAATTTGAATTTCTTTCGCAGCAATAGTTGTTCCTCTTCTTTCTGCAATTCCAAGCAGATTTTTTATAACTGGGAGATTTGCATTTCTGTAATCTCTTGCCAAGTTTGATCCACCTACCATTCCTTCTCTTCCACCAATAAATGTTTTCTGACTTTGGTCATATCGTAGAAACTGTGTTGAGAATGGAATTAATCCATATTCACTACAATCTTTCAAATATTCCTCGATGGATTCAACTTTATCAAATGGTTTTGGTTGAGTAGTTGCCTGGTGATGAAATGTAATTTTTCCTTCTCTTCCATCTAATTGTGGTAATTCACTTAATATTCTAAAAATTTCTTCTGTTGGTTCTGCTAATTTAAATCCCATCAAAAAAACTATTTTTAATCTCTTTTTATGCTTTTGTAGTTTACAGAATTGAATAAACCTTTAAATACCTTGAAGTCTTCTTCTTAGTATGTTCAACAATCGTCAAGGAATCGCACCTATTATAGCAACCTTAGTTCTAATTAGTTTTGCAGTAGTCATTGGTGTGGTTGTGATGAATTTTGGACGTGCACAAGTTCAGTTGGAGTCCAAATGTGCAGCTGATATTGGATTAATTTTCTCTGAAATTGGTGGCGAGAAACAAATTTGTTTTGATGACAATAAAGACATCATTAAGCTTTCAATTGAAAATGGTGTCAACACTGAGATCACAGGTTTAATGGTCAATGTGATCGGAACTGAACGTGCTGAGAGTTTTAGTCTAGATGATGCTGATGTCAGTAAGGCTGGTGTTTATTTAACTGATCTTGGTTACAATATTGATGGTAATGGTGAAATTCGTCAAGTCAAAATCATTCCTCTAATTACTCCATTCGATGAAGAAGTTGTTTGTACTGAGCAGGCTTTAGTTGCTGAAAGTTTGAGAGCATGTTAATTCTTTTTTTAATACATTAATCATATTCTTCACAAAGCTTTTTATTACAAAACAAATCTTCTACTACTATGCATATTGAAATCAATCTTAACAAATCTGTAGATGAGAACGCTGGAATCTATTATGATAAATCTAAGAAATTTAAAAAGAAGCGTGAAGGTGCAGAACTTACTGTTGCCAAGTATCAAAGAGAACTTGAATTACTAAAAAATAAAGAATCTCATTTTCAAGAGCAAGAATCTCAAAAGCAAGCAAAAAAGGAAAAGAAGAAAGCAAGTCAAAAATGGTATTCTAAATTTCACAACTTCATCAGTAGCGAGGGTTTCGTTTGTGTTGGCGGCCGTGATGCTACTCAAAATGAAATTCTAATTAAGAAACATACTGAACCAACTGATTTGGTATTACACACTGATATGGCAGGTTCACCTTTCTTTGTTATCAAAGATGCAGAAAACCAGGATAAACAATGTACAGAACAAACAATTCAAGAAGCTGCCCAAGCAGTTGGATGTTACAGTCGTGCTTGGAAGGAAGGTCATGGAACAGCAGATGTTTTGTATGTCAAACCTGATCAAGTGAGTAAGGTTGCAAATCCAGGAGAAGTGCTTGCAAAAGGTAGTTTTATGATTCGTGGTAAGACTAATTATTTTCACCCAAATCTTGAATTTGCAGCAGGCATCATAACTGTTGATGGTGAAGTAGATATATTGATAGCTCCGGCGAAAACTGTTGAAAAACTTTGTACTGATTATGTAATCATTCTCCCAGGTAGGGATAAAAAATCTATTGTTGCAAAGAAACTTAAGAAGGAACTGAACGTGGCAGCTGACATTGATGATATTGTGGCTAAACTTCCAGCTGGCGGCGCTGAGTTAAAGAAACGCAGAAAGAAGAAAAAATGACCATAACGCTTAAAAATAGCTATTGAAATTTTATTTTCTATGTCATACGATTTATTTCCTCATCCTGATATCTTCCCAGAAGCTACTTCTAATTCTGGCCGACCATATATTCGAAGGCCTGCTTATTCATCTGGCCGATCCTTTAACCGTGGATCTGCTCCTTTAAATGCAGATACTGCCGACATGATGGCTCAGTATCACAGGCCAAGCCTTGAAGATCAAACTGAAAGAAGAAATAGGTTACCTAAAACTGTAAAAGACCTTCATGCGATTATTCATAAAACAACTGATAAACAATAATCCTTTTTTCTAATCAAAACTTTCTTAAAGAACTCTTTGAATTACAGTTTTAGTGTCCCCGTAGTCTAGCATGGATAGAACGTGAGCTTGCGGAGCTTGAGACCTGGGTTCAAATCCCAGCGGGGACGCCACTTCTCTTTTTGTGAAGTTCTATCTGGGATTATTTTAGTATAAATTCCAATTTTTATTTATACTGTATTTGTAGTTCCAATGTATTACTTGGTGCTACTAGTGCACTCACTTAGTAGTAGTTAAGCACAAGAAGGTTTTTAAATGGAAAGAAGTATAAGGCAAATATGTCATTAGAATCATTTATGGGTAAAGCAAAGAACTATGCTGTTGATGTTATGAGTGGGAGCATTTACTACACTGCAACCTATGGTCTGCAAGAAATTGCTTTTGGAGCAGATTCTGAAGAACTTCTAAAAACAAGATTAATTGGTTTAGGAGTTGGAGCAGTAATAATGAGACCTGTTGGACTTGCCAGGAATTATGTGGCTGATAAGATGAACGTAACTCAGGAAAGTCTATTTTTGGATAAACTAAAAGTAAATGTGGCAGCAATTACTCCACTTCAAGCAATTGTTTATGGTGGGATGTTAGTTGCATCCACTGCATGGTCCGAATACTTAGTGATGCCTGAACCAGAAGTTGTGGAATCAGTAGTTGATTCTATTTCAGACTTTCCTACAGCTACATGGCTTTTTGGAACTGCAGTAGGTGGTTTACATGCTTTTCCATATGGTTGGTTTAATGATAAAATACGAACTTATTTTGGAGTAAAGGCAGCAATATCATCTTCAGAATCTTAGGTATAGGTTAAATTAAAAAAAGCGTGTCCCATAGAACTTCACAAAACGATTAAGACTCCAGCGGGGACGCTCCCTCTCCTTCTTACGAACATAGATCACTATAACCTGATTAATTGAATAACACGGGCCAAGCGAACCACTGAGAGTCGAAAGATCCCATCAAAATAAAAGAACATACTTTAGATAAAGTATAAATTAGTCCATGGAAGCTTCTGTGTTGTATCCAATATTGCTACCGTATGGGTGTATGCAGGTTACTGCTTGTACATCTTCATGGAAATTACTTGGTTTAACTTCGACCAATGCATAATCTTTTTTTGCAGAGAGAACAGAAAAACCATCTTCTCCAGTTTTAAATTCAACTATGTGTAAATCAATTTGATCAGCAAGGGCCTTTTCAAATACTTGCTTCATTGTATCACAATTGTTTGTTAGTTCGCCGATATCCATTATTAGTAGCAGCTGTGACATTGTATATAACTATTCAGGTCAGTAATTATCTCCTTTTCTAAATAATGTCTACTACATATACTAACTGTACTCTACTTTGAAAGAAATATTTTATCTCTTTTGAAACAAGCAAAAAATAATCTGTGTCCCACAGAACTTCACAAAATGATTTAACATCCAGCAGGGACGCCACCTTATTTCTCTATCACTTCAACTTCTTAACTGCAATCCAAATCAAAGCAGCAAGTAACAGTCCTAAAATTACAAAGCGATATACTTCTCCAAGTTTCTCCCAATACTGCAATAAACTAATTAACAATATTACGATCCCAGAACTCATCATCCCAGCAGAGATTATTGGAATTGGAATAAATATTGCAGATAAAAGGATCGCAGCTCCAATTAAAAAAGAAGTCAAGAATACATTAAATCTAAATTTACTACTTTCAGTATCATAAGCTTCACTACATTCAGAATACATATCACAATACGATCCCTCTACCCAGCTGCCACCATATGTATCGCACTCTTCCAAACTATTGATCTCAATTGGAATTGCTCGTTTATCATAGCAGTGATCTTCATAAGAAGGCCCATCGAACACCATGTAGATCCCAGTAAATACAAATGCCACAGTTACAATCATTAGTGCAATAGCCATAAACTTCTGTTTCCAATTAAAAGATGCACTCTTTTTTGTAACCATCACTAGTCTATATCTCTTGATTATTTATATCTTCTGATTTACAATTCTCAGATAAATAATTTTGTTCATTGAATGTATCCAAACACTTAAAACTCAAAAAATAAAGAGAAAAAACATGATCCACAAAATGAAATTATTTGGAACTTCTTTTGACAAAATAAAAAACAACAGCAAAGACATTGAGGTCCGTCTCTATGATGAAAAGCGAAAAACTATTCATGTTGGAGACAAAATAATTTTTTACAAACTTCCAGAAAATAATGAAACTATCACAACCGAAGTTACTGGGCTCTCAATTTTTTCAAACTTTAATGACTTATTATCTAATTTCGACTGCTCCAGATTTGGTCATCACAACTTAAGCAAAGAAGAACAATTAGCAAATATCAAAAAAATTTACTCCAAAGAGCAAGAAAAAGAACATGGTGTCATCGGTATCCATCTTAAATTAAACTTCAAATAACATTTTTATTTCGCAGCCAATTGATAAAATTTAGCAATCCTCTCAGCTCCTCCAAACTGTTCGAAATATTCTACGGTTCCACTTGCAGCGTACTCCCTCCAAGTTTCATCTCCATTCAAGATCATATTACGCAAACGAGTTGCTGAAATGTCAACTAAATCACCAGAAATAACTTCCTCTGGTTTCTGAGTTTCATAGCCTCGAGAACTAAATGCTTGAGCAACCCAAGGATTCCCACTTAAGATGGTGGTGTCCTGATCAACTTCTGCAACATTTTGAATGTAGTTTACCCAAGATTTGTCATCGTGAAAATCAGGGATTTGTACAAAACGATAATTTGAAATCCCTTTGTCAGAAAGAGATTTCTCAAGCATCATTTCACGTTCGTTTGCAGTGTATGGGTTACGTGCATCAATTACATTAGCGCTACCAACGCCAATTACGACTTCGTCAGCTTCCATACAAGCAGCTTCAAGCATACTGATGTGTCCTTTGTGTGGTGGTTGTGTCCGAGCAGCTACGAAGTATTTCATCCGATCACCCCATATCTGCTAGTTACAATGTCTCCTTTTTCAAATTGCAACTCATCAAAGTTATAATCTAATGATGACTCTAATGCACGGTATCCTTTTCGAACCGCAAAATATAATGGATACATTACAGGTTCGGTGTGAATTGCCCAAAGAACTGGTGCATACTCAGGGTAACCAGCAGCTGTTAGAATAGCTGGTGCCACAACATCTTCAGTAAGTTCTAAAGCAACAGCGTAGGCTGCAAAGTAAGGTCCTTCTTTTAGTGCTTCCTGGTATACTTTTTTACAAAATCCTACTGGGTCTTTTGCAAGGTCCAATAGTTCGTGTCCTTTTTCAGAAATTCCATGCGCGAGTTTTTGTGATAATGTGTAAAGATCATTTTCACTAAAATATTCTGCATTGAATTCAGCATCAGTTGCGTTTGCAGCTAGTGCCTCACCAAAAAATTCTTCCTCAATTGCCTCTTCCAGTAATTTTTGTTTATTTATCATTTTTTTCTCCTTTCTCATTTGATATCTATAGTAAGGAGTTGTATTTTACTTGATTATTTTTGACAAAAAAGTAGGCACAGTGTTGTATTTTCAGATAATTTTATATAGAAAAGCTGATTTTACACCTTGTGGCACTCACAAAAGAAATTGAAGAACAGATCAAATCATTTGTCTATTTGAAACCTAGAACTGTGAATGAAATCTCTCAAATAATTAACAAAAACTGGCGTACTGCTCTTAGGTATGTTGAGCAGATTATGTTAAAAACTGGGACAATCAAAACCAGGACTTTCAGGGAAGGTACTAGGGGTGCACTCAGGTTGGTCTATTGGAACAGTGCTGAGAAAATATATGCAACAGATGTTCAAGAAACACTTTTCAAAAAAATGGAACTTGGAGTACAAAAGTCAGATTTTTCTCCGTTTGAAATATTTCAATATATTGATCCAGAACAAAGGCATGCTTATTATGAGAATATTGAAAATGAAGATAAGTATGACTATGATATTAAAAATTTGCTTCCATTTTTTGAATCAACAAAAGAGGAGTTAGTTATTTTCGCAGGTAACTTGGCTTTTATTCATTTAAAACATCAGAAGAAAACTGTACTCTCATATTTTGCTGCTTGTATTAAACGAGGAATAACAATCAAGATTATTTCTAACATCAATTTTACTGACTTGCAAAATGTGCAGCAAATACTTCAACTTAACGCTGGTTTGGCAACACCTCTTTTGCAACTTCGTCATGCTGTAACTCCGCTCCGTGCTTATATTTTTGATACTAGTGTTGCAAGGTTCGGTGAGATTGCCAATAGTCAAGGAAAGCCAGGTCAACGTGCTGGTAAGACTGCAATTTATTATGAGCTTAAAGAAAAGTCTTGGTTGGAGTGGATACAAAAGTTGTTTTGGAAGAAGTTCCAGGAAGCTATTCCTGCAAAGAAGCGAGTTGATAATTTAATGGTAATAACTAAGAAAAGAAACTAATGCAAAAAAAATAAAACTATTCTCACTCTCTATACTTCAAATTAATCTCACAGCCAGCAGAATATATTCGAAGCACTTTTTCTAATGGTTCAGTTACTCCAACTGGTAATAATTTAAATGATCCTTTTCTTATATAGTCAGTGCCTTCTTTTTCAAATCCGCTGTAATCAATTTTGCAAGTTGGCGATGCTGTAATATGTGCTCTTACACCAACTAATACTAAATCAATTGATGTAGACTCCAATCTTAAAATCATATTTTTTCCAATCACTCCTTCGATCCCACTGTCTCGCGCCTGAATCTCTATCAGTCTTGGATCATCTGCAGGAACTCCTAAATATAATCCATATCTATTTTCTACTCCTTTCACCTTAACTTTGACATTCCTTTTCTCAACTGGATTTTCAGTTTTATTCAAATAGATTTTTTGATGCCGTGCATTCACAATAAAATCTGGCATATATGTTCCTGCATTTTCTATTGGTTTAATTGTTAAGACTGGGTTTGCTTCTTCTCGTCGAATTTCTGCCATTGCGGATGCCATTGCAAGATCTAACCAACCTGGGACCATCTCTGGGATTACAGTTGTACGGTCATACTTTGCTCGTTTCGCTGGGTCTTCTAGTGTTTCATATGCTTCTCTAATCTCTCTGAATCTTCTTGCAGCAACTGTGTCATCTGGACGAACATCGGGGTGAACTTCTCTTGCAAGTTTACGAAACGCTTTTTTAACCTCAGTTAGACTTGCATCTCTTGGAATTCCTAATGTATTGTATAAATCGTTCATAGTCATTCAGAATTATCTTCAGTTAAAAGTCTACTTAAGAAAAAAGGCGCCTTTGACAACCAAGTAGCTGAAAATTTATTTATTCCTCTCCCAGGCTGTAACGCACGCAATGTGCTAGGCAAGATAAAGGTCTAGTGGTCTCAAGGACCTAAGCTATGTCAGTTGCCAAAGACATTGTTTCAATAAGCATTCGGCTTCTTAAAGTTTTTGTTTACTTTAATTCAAACTCACTATTTTTTGAACCCACACATTGGAACATATTCAGTAACATTTATATACCCAAAAGAGAGTATTCTGTCATAGAGGTGATATGATGGCTCCACGAAAAAAATCTTCAACTAAGCGATCAACAAAAAAACGTTCAACAAAATCTGCTACTCCAAGACTTGCTTCAAGTTTATTAGCTAAAGAGAAAAAGGAATTGCATAAAATTGCACATTACTGTTTCTTTATTGGATTATTAATTGCAATCATAGCTGGTTTGCCATGGTTCTACAGTTCAGTTAACGCTGTTGCTTTAATGAGTACACTAGTGTTCTTAGGATTCATTGTTGGGTTATTCAACTTAACTGCCAAAGATACAATGCCATTTTTAACAGCATCAATTGCTTTAATGTTAGCAGGTATTGTTAACTTGAGTTTAATCCCATTAATCGGAGACACTCTAAGAGCAATGTTAAGTAACATTGTAGTCTTTGTTGTACCTGGTGCAATCATTCTTGGAATGAAAACCATCTGGCATATGGCAGCTGAATAAACAAACTTTTTTTCTTTAATTTCTTTTTTATTTCATTAAAATTTCTTCTAATTTCTGTCGTTTCTCCTCTACAACAGATTCTTATCCTACTTCAATATTCAATAAACTTTATATACCTGAACCTCTACAAAGTTATTGAGAGGTGGTTGAAATTATAAAATCTAGTTTTAGCTGTACTGCTTGTAAATTCGGCTTCATTGCCCACATGTTTACTGGCGTAAAAAATGTATATTGTCCTAAGTGCCGACATAAGTCAGCTGTTTAGGATCCCCTTTGGGGTACCAAAAATAATCTTATTTTTGAGTATTTTTTCTTTTTCTTTGTTATAGATAATTAATTCAACAACTTTTTTATACTCTAACTACCAAATAACTTCTATGCACAAAGATTCCAAAGCACAAGATCCAATTATAACTATTGAATCAAGCAAAGCACAACGTAAACCATTCTCAATTTTTTTAAGGGGTCTTGCAATGGGTGCAATCGATATAGTCCCTGGTATTTCTGGTGGAACTATTGCATTCATTACTGGAATTTATCCAAGGCTTGTAAAATCAATTGATCAAGTCAGAGTTGAATCAATTAACATCATCAAACATCCAACACAAATAATCCAATCAATAAAAAAAACTGATTACAAATTCTTGCTCCCACTAGCAGCTGGTATTGCAATTGCTATCTTTCTCATGTCTGGTTTGATGACTTACATCATCGAAACATATCCTGCTAACACTTTCGCATTTTTCGCAGGACTCATCTTAGCATCTGCTTACTTAATGAACAAATCTTTAGAAAAAATCAACCAAAAAAATGCAGCTGCACTAATTGTTGGGATCGTTTTCGCATACCTTATTAGTGGACTCACAGCAACCACTATTCCAAGCACTTTACCAATTATTTTCATCAGTGGAGCTATCGCAATTTGCGCTATGCTACTTCCAGGCATCTCTGGTGCATTTTTACTTGTACTCTTTGGACAATACCAAACAGTCGTTTCTGCAATTCACAACCGAACTTTCACAATCATTGCAACATTTGGACTAGGAGCTATTCTAGGTCTTGCAATCTTCAGCAAAATTGTCAACTTCCTTTTAACTAAACACAAACAAATCACTCTCTACACTTTAACTGGAATTATGCTTGGTGCTTTAAGAGTTCCATATTTAGAAATTGCAAACAACGGTGGATTTCAAAATCCAATTTATCTTGTCTATTTCATAATCTTAGGAGTTGGAATTGTGTATGGAGTAAATCTTTTAGCGTATTTATTCAGCAAGAAAAAATAAAATAATTTTCAACACTATCCTAACTTCTTATCTACTTCTCGCGCAATATCAAGCATCGAATCAATTGTTGCTGCAACATCGCGTTTAATAAATTTCAGAACACCTTCTAAACTATTTTCACGTAAGATGTATCCACCTTTTTCTCTCAAAACAAGCCCAGTTCCCCGTAAAAAGTCTAGGTGATGTACTACTGTCCCACGTGATAATCCAAGTGATTCTGCGATGTAATCTGAAGAAATTATCTGTGCCTTGCGTGCATGTTTCAACAGTACTATAAAAATTCGAAAGCAACTTTGGTTTTTATCACGCGCATTAAACAAACCTAAACTATTTCCAATCCACTGTAATTTATCATTAATATTGGAGTCAGAACTTTTCCGAACGTGAATTATTGTTATTTTTTGTACCATTATCTTGTTGACCTTACATCAACAGAAAGTTCATTTTCTATTTAAATGTTACTTAAGAAAATACAAAATCATCAAAACTCCTTATTTATTCCAAAACATTTATATACTAGTCACCTCAACACAACCATGTTGACTTAAGGTCAACGAAAAAGGACTAATAATATGACGCCAAATCAAGATGAAGTAGTGGACAAAGTTGCTGAAGAAGTTTTAAATCAGATCAAAGAAGATGAATCTAATCATGATTCTAAAGAAGAGAAAAAGCAAGACAACAAACCAAGTTATGATGAATTACTTGATATGTTAAAGCGTTCTCAAGCTAATTTGGAAAATTTCCGAAAACAAACTGAGAAGCGAATTGATGACATCAGGGAGTTTGCAAAAAGAGATGTGATCTCAAAGTTCATTCCAGTTATGGATAGTTTTGATTTAGCTCATAAAGAAATGCCAAAAGATGCACCTGGTCAATTAGGTGAAGTTTGCACTGGTATTCAAATGATTTCAGATCAACTTGCAAACACTGTCAATGATTTGGGTGTAGAGATAATTGATTGCACTGGAAAATTTGATCCAACTGTGCATGAAGCGCTTGCTAAGATTTCAAATGATAAACCCGAGGGAACAATCCTCGCTGTATTCCAACCAGGGTTTAAACTACATGGCAAAGTGCTAAGAGCAGCAAGAGTACAAGTTAGTGCTGGACAAAAATAACAATAAAAAATCAAAACAAAAGAAGAAAAAATTACAATATAAAACAACTAACGGAGATAAACAAAAATGACAACTGAAAATAAAGAAAGTAAAGTATCTGGAGCAACCATTGGAATTGATCTTGGAACCACATTTAGTGCAGTAAGTGTATTAGAGGCAGGTTCAGCTAAAATTATTCCAAGTAGTGAAGGAGCAAGAACTATACCAAGTGTAGTTCACATTAAAGACGGTGTAAACACTGTTGGGCAAGTAGCAAGAAACCAAGCAATTACCGACCCACTGCACACCATTCGATCCATTAAAAGAAAGATGGGTACTAATGAAAGAGTAAAAATTGATGATAAGGATTATTCACCTGAACAAATTTCAGCAATGATTTTACAAAAATTAAAAGCTGACGCTGAAGCTTATTTGGGTCAACCTGTTAAGAACGCAGTAATTACTGTTCCTGCTTATTTTAATGACAGTCAACGTCAAGCAACTAAGAATGCAGGAGAAATCGCAGGTCTTAATGTTTTACGTATTATTAACGAACCAACTTCCGCTGCCTTAAGCTACGGACTTGATAAACAAGAAACTGAACACACAATTTTGGTCTTTGATTTTGGTGGTGGAACTTTTGATGTTTCAATTTTAGAACTTGGTGACGGATTATTTGAAGTAAAATCAACTAGTGGTGATAACCTTCTTGGTGGAGACGACGTAGATGATCTATTAATCAATCACATTGCAAGTTCTTTCAAGGCAGCTAATGGAATCGATTTGAAAGCAGATCCTGTTGCACTTCAAAGGTTAAAAGAAGCAGCTGAGAAAGCAAAAATTGAACTTTCCACAAAAATGAAAGTTGAAGTTAGTATTCCATTTATTACAGCTGACCAAAATGGTCCAAAGCACGTTAAGGAAGAAATTACTAGAGCAAAGTTTGAAGAAATGCTTGCTCCTGTTTTAAAGCGTTTAGAAGCTCCTGTTAAGGCTGCTCTTAAAGATGCTAAAATGACAAGTGCTGATATCCATAAAGTTATCTTTGTTGGTGGATCAACTAGAATTCCAAGTGTTCAGGCTTTAGTAAAAACTATCACTGGTAAAGAAGGAGATAAATCAGTTAATCCTGATGAAGCTGTTTCACTCGGTGCTGCAATTCAAGCAGGAGTAATCTCAGGGGATGTAAAAGATGTTTTACTTCTTGACGTAACTCCACTTAGCCTTGGTATTGAAACTCTTGGTGGTGTATTCACACAACTAATTGAACGTAACAGTACAATCCCAACTAAGAAGAGTCAAATCTTTTCAACTGCTGCTGACAATCAACCTGCTGTAACTATTCGTGTTGCACAAGGTGAGAGAAGTATGTTTGCTGATAACAAAACTTTAGGTCAATTTGACTTGAGTGGAATTCCACCAGCACCTCGTGGTGTGCCTCAAATTGAAGTTGCTTTTGATATTGATGCAAACGGAATTGTTAGCGTCTCAGCAAAAGATTTAGCGACTGCTAAAGAGCAGAGTATTAAAATCACAGGTTCCAGTAACTTATCAAGTGCTGACATTGAGAAAATGCGTGCTGATGCTGAAGCTCATGCTGAAGAAGATTTGAAGCGTAAGAACACAATCGAAGCACAGAACAATGCTGAGTCTACAATTTATCAAACTAACAAATTGTTAACTGATATGAAAGACAAAATAAGTGATGAGCAGAAGAAAGATATCGAAGCAAAGGTAGCTGACTTAGAAGCAATTAAAACTTCAGAAAACTTTGATGATATTAATGCGAAGCTTGAATTACTTACCAATGCAGTTCAAGAAGTTACAACTAAGATCTATCAAGAAGCAGCAGCAGCGGCTCAAGCAGCACAAGGCGCAGGTGCAACTGCAGCTCCTGGAGCAGATGCAAAGGAAGCTAAAGATGAGAAAGTTGTTGACGCTGACTTTGAAGAGAAGAAAGAAGAGAAGAAAGAGTAATCTTTTATCTCTGCAGAGCGGTGCCAGAAACTTATTTTTAAGTTTCTAAGCATTTTTATTTTTTATTTTATTTTCCTTTCAAAAAAAGTATTGGTGCTAATGTCCACTTGCTGGAACGCACAAATAACAAATCCATTTTTCACAAGCATTTTTTCCGAAGGAAAAAATCAAGGTGCAGTGAAATGTAGTAGCCCAGCCTGACAAAAGCACCAATACTTTTGAACTAAAAAAATTCACAATCAACCACTTCCACCTCTGTGTTTGCTGGGGGCGAAAATAAGCATCGTCCTCTCAAACACGCTTACAACTATAGTAACACAACTTACTTAAACTAACATTGAAGGAATAAACTGTGGCAAACAACGATTACTACAAAACTCTTGGCGTTGAGAAATCAGCAACCAAAAAAGAGATTAAGAAAGCTTTCAAAAAGCTGGCAATGAAGTTTCATCCAGATCGTGCTCCTGAAGAAAAGAAAAAAGAGTATGAAGAAAAGTTTAAGACTATTTCTGAAGCAGCTTCAGTTTTAGGCGATGAAAAGAAACGTGCACAGTACGATCAATTTGGTTCAGGTGGTGGCAGTCATGGTCATCAAGGTTTTGATTTTTCTGATATTATGTCTCAATTTCGTTTTGGCAATTTTGGCAGAAACGATGATGTTTTCGATTCTTTATTCGGTGGCGGCAGACGACGCCGTGGACGCCAAGTTTACAAAGGTTCAGACTTATTGTATGATCTAGATATAACTCTTGAACAAGTTCACTCAGGTTTTTCAACTGAAGTTGCGCTCAACAAATTAGAACACTGTTCCGATTGTCATGGTAAGGGCGGAAAAAATATTACAACTTGTGAAGACTGTAGTGGTTCTGGTTATATCAAGGTAACTCGTAGAACTCCTTTTGGTGTTTTTCAACAACAAGCTCCATGTAATTCTTGTCATGGTGAAGGTGAAAAGGCCAAAGAAGTTTGTAAGGACTGTGATGGTGAAGGTCTTATTAGAGACCGTTCTAAAATCGATGTAAAAATTCCAGCAGGTGTCCAAGATGGTATGCGCCTTCGAGTTACAGGTAAAGGTGAAGCTGGCAGAAACGCTGGACCTCATGGGGATCTTTATGTTAGAATCCATGTCAAAGAGCATAAGTTTTTCGAACGCCGTGATGATGATTTATACATCACTATTCCAATTAGTTTTTACACTGCAACTTTAGGTGGTGAAATTGAAGTGCCTACTATTGCAGGTGAAGCAACTTTAAAGATTCCGAAGGGAACTGATTCAGAGACTATTTTTCGAATGAAAGAGAAGGGTATTCCTCATGTTCAGCGTGCAGGTGTTGGTGATCAGATGGTTAAAATCAAAATTTCTATTCCAAAGAAGCTTAGTAAAAAGCAAAAGAAAGCGCTTGAAGACTTTGGTGATACTAAGCCTCAGAAAGGTTTTTTAGAACGCTTTTTTGGATAATATTTTCTTTTCCTTCTTTTTTTACAACCATTAACCTTTTATACAATTATTTTTCTTTTTCTTCTCATGATAGAGCAAGCCATCACAATCACAAGTTCGCCAAGTTTACCTCATTTTCCTTCAGCACAGTTAATCCAAGTTTACACTGCTGCAGCAAATGAACAATTTGGACCAGAGTTCATTGCAACGCACAACGTTCATGCTTTCAATTATTTATCAAAACCTTATGTTCTCAAACAAGCCAATAAATTTGCAGTTCCTATTAATTTCTACTACGCAGCGCAAGACGCAGGATTTCTCAAATCAAGGTCTTTCTTTGCAACTAGAAATATGCAACTTTTAGCTGAAGCTAAAAAATTAGCGCGTCTTCAAAACCAATGTTTGGATCTTGCACCAAAGTTATATCACTTTGACAGATCCAAATCAACGCTCATAAAATCTTACATTGAAGGTGTTACTTTTCGTGAAATGAATTCTGACTACCAAAAAAAATCGCTTCCTGGGATTGTAAAACTAGTTCAAGGTATTCATGATTCTGGTATTGCAATTGGTGATGCGCATATCAAAAATGCAATTCGAAGAAACAGTGATCACAAATTTCTTTGGCTTGATTTTGATGGTTGTTTTGCTCAGGATTTTTCTGCAAAAGAAAAAGCTCATGATTTAATCAAATTGGTTTATTCAACTTTTACAGAGACCAGAGACCTTGATCTTGCTTTGTCTGCTGCAGAGGCTATGGAAAAATATGTGGGTGGATTTACTCGGTCAACTGCAGTTCATGTTCTAAATCAACTTTCCTACACTCCACTCCTTCGCTTTGCAACTAGAACTAATAGGCAGCAACATAATGCAATTAAGGGAGCTTTGATTGATGTTTTGCAAATAAAATATTAACCGAAATAATATTTATTCAAACACAATTTTATTTGGATCTTTCTCATAGTGTTCCATTACACGAGCAATTGGCCATGAACATTCTTTTCCAACTAATCCAAGCATTTTCAGAGTTTTTTGAATATTTTCTTTTGATCCCTCAACTTCCAGTAAATTTGGAATCCCTGGATAAACATCAATCTCAACTTTGCATCCATCAGCTAGTACGAACTGTTTACGTTTTTTCTGTCGATGTTTTGTTTGAATAAATCCTAGCTTCAGCAATAACTCAGTTGCTTTTTCCACATCCGAAATCCCAAAATCAATTTCGTCTGCGATGTGGTAACCTTCAGTTTCAGCACCAGTTGTTGAGCTTTTGAATTCCATGATTGATTTGTCGCCTTTTTGGCGAATCCGTAATTGACTTTTCTTCGCATCAAATCGTTTATCGGGAAAATCAAAAATTCTATCGTCAATGAATTGTTCTGGCTTCTCTGTGGCTTTAGCTTCTTGCAGTAATGAAACTATTTTGTCTTGATCAATATCTAGTACTTTTACTTCAATTTCAATTGCCATGTTTTTCGGTGTATTCGTGAGTTAATAATAGTTTTGATCTGCTCACCAGTTATCTTTGTCACTACAAAGTAACAAATAAACCAAAAAATTTATAAAGAATTGTCCATATAAAGACAACATAATAATAAAAAGGTGAAAATGAAATGAATAAACTACAAAAAATTATGGCTTTAACTCCACTTATGTTTGCACCAAGTGTCGCAGATGCTGGCAACGGACAAGTTACAAGTATTGATCTCTATGATCATACTTTCAGACATGGTCAATTGTCAGGCGCATTTTATGATGGAATGAACCTAGTATCCAAACGCTTCTCACTTGATTTGCCAGATAACTGTCCTGGTGAACTGGCTGTAGATGTTGTCTATGATCCAAGTGTCGATGGTTTGGCTATTATTGAGCCTAAGTTAACAGTTGAATATGGTGGAAGAACTTTTGTTGATAAAAATATGGATGGTGACACTGAGACTTTTAAGGTAGATCCTCCAATCACTGGTGTATATAGTTATGTCAAAGATGGTGTACAAAAGCAGTCTGAATTTGATCTGGTAATTAAAGAAATTGGTGAATGTTTAGGTAAAAAATTATACAAATAATTTTTTTTATTTTAACTCCACCAAGTGCTGCCAAAAATAATCTTATTTTTGAGCATTTTTTTTAATTTTAATTTTTTAAAGATATTTAATTATCAAACATACTTCTCACACACTTCCTCAAAACCAGCATTCATCCCACCAAGCCTAAACACAATCACTTCATCGCAACCAGTAGAGGAACAGATCTGCAAGTCTTCTCCTAATTCTTTAGCACCATAAACAGGTTCGATTTCATAAATCCCTCCTGCTATCAATCCAATCCCAATAATCATATCACGTTTTACAAACTTTCTAACTCTTGAAACAAAACGTGATTTTGCAATAAATGCACCAACAAATCTTTGCAACATGCTTCTATAATACATTGCAATATTTTTATGACCAAACGCCTTTGGACTATATCCTAAACCAAGCATCCAAACAATTGATTCTGGCAGATGCGACATTTCGATATTGTACAATTTAATCCCTGCCTTCTTAGCATCCAAAAGAAAATTCATAATCAATCGACGATTCTTTGAAAACGAAAAGAACCTACTAATGATCTGCCTTTTCAATTTTGGTGGCTCAAAATCTAACATTACAGAAAGACTATCTTCTCCTTTTTCCCCGCGTCTCTTCTGTTCCAAAAGTAGTGACTTAAACAACTGACTCAAAGCGGCAGTATCGGTCCAAGGGCTTACCCAATATCCTTCACTAATTTCCAAAGTTGGCCAATACACGCACTCTTTGACGTTAGAATATTTTTTCAAAATGTCTTTCTCAAGTCTCAAGAACTCTTTAACATTTGGTGCTGCAAGGTACAATTTTGTATCCCAACTTACATACTTCAATTTAGCAAGATTAGTTGCCGTTGGAAACTCTTCGAAGAAACTAATTTTCATAGTTAACTGTATTAATCAGGGCTATAAATAGTTTTCAGTTTTAAACAAGCCCACTAGCCACTGGACAACTACAGCTAACTTATTTATAGGAGTAATCTCACTAATTAGTATGCAGGAAAAAAATCCATTAAACTCTTTCAAAACGAGAAGATTCGAGCAAAATGGGATGCTGATAAAGAAAAATGGTACTTTTCTATTATTGATGTTGTAGCAGTGTTAACAGGGAGTGAAAATCCGCGTAAATATTGGAGTGTGTTAAAAACCAGGTTGAAAAAAGAAGGCAGTCAGATGGCTACAAATTGTAGCCAACTCAAATTACTTTCAAGTGATGGTAAATTATATCTAACTGATGTCGCAGACTCAGAACAACTCTTCCGACTAATCCAATCCATTCCTTCTAAAAAAGCAGAACCATTCAAAATATGGTTAGCAAAAGTCGGTTACGAAAGAATTGAAGATCAGCAAGATCCTGAGCGTACAATTGATCGAGCTATGCAGGCATATTTGCAACTGGGTTACTCCAAGGAGTGGATTAACCAAAGATTAAAATCAATTGAAGTTCGAAAAGAATTAACTGATGAATGGGATCGAGTTGGTATCAATAAACAATTTGAGTTTTCTATTTTAACTGATGTGCTTACAAAAGAATGGGGTCTGGAAAAACTGTCAAAGAGTACAAACAGTTCAAAAATCTAAAAAAGGAAAATCTGAGAGATAATATGAGCAATATGGAAATTGTTCTAAACATGTTGGCAGAGACAACTACAAAAGAGCTTTCCAAAAAAGAAGACCCAAAAACATTTTCAGAGAGCAGAAGCATAGCCAAAAAAGGGGGCAGTGTTGCAAAGAATACTAGATTAGATATTGAAAATAAACTCGGAGAAAAAGTAGTCAGTTCCAAAAATGCTGTTGATCTAATTGAAGAAAAAAGTAAGAAAAAGAAGGATCTTCGGCGTGCTCTTATTGAAGGTTACCAACAAAATTCTGAAATTGAGCTCAAGATCGCAAAAGATTAAATTTTGGTTTGGATTTAATTGATTTTTAATCCTCTTTCTCACTCTTTCAACTTCTCATCTAACTTCCCACTTTTCGCAAGTGCAGACAACTGATCAAAGCCCCCAATAAACTCATCTCCGATAAATATCTGGGGTACCATCGTGTAGCCATCAGTTTTTTTAGACAATTCAGACATAGTCTCTTCATTTGCATTTTGCAAATCAATTTCTTTGAAAGAAATCCCTTTAGAATCTAGCAAATTCTTTGCAGCTTTACAAAATGAGCAATAATCTTTTGTGTATATAGTAACTTGTTTCATAGGACCTTAATAACCTTGGTCCTTTTAATTCTTTTTAATAACTATTTCTCAAAGCACAGAAAGCTACAAAAACTGCTTTTTAGCTATTTTTGAGCTTTATTGTAGTATACAATAGTAAGCTTTATAAACAACCCACAATCCCACCAACATAAGCGTAATTAATCACAACTAGCAAGTCTAGGAGCTAATAAAAATGGATAAAAACCAAATTCAAAAGGCCTTAAAGTCTCTAAAAGAGGCTTCAAAAGAACGAAAATTCTCTCAATCAGTAGACTTAATCATCAATCTTAAAAACATTAATACTAAATCACAACCAGTAAACTTCTTTGTAACTCTTCCAAAAACAAAAGGAAGAAAACTCAAAGTTGCAGGTTTTCTAGGTCAAGAATTAGCAGATCAAGGAAAATCAGTTTTAGATTTAGTTATCACTCAATTAGAATTCGCATCTTACAAATCTGATCCTAAAAAGATCAAAAAACTAGCTGAAGAATATGACATCTTTATTGCGCAGGCAACTGTAATGGCAAAGATGGCAGGAACTTTCGGGAAAATTCTTGGAATGAAAGGAAAAATGCCAAATCCAAAAATGGGTGGAGTAGTCCCTCCTAATGCTAATTTAGAACAAACTCGTGACAAATTAGAGCGAACAGTAAGATTAACTGCGAAAAAAGCAACTAATTTGCAAGTTCTTGTAGGAAAAGAATCAATGGATGAAGCAGATTTGATTGAAAATATTATGACAGTCTATAAAGCTGCTATTCAAAGTCTTCCAAGCGGAGAACAAAATATCAAAAAGATCCAACTTAAGTTTACAATGAGTAAACCTGTAACAATAGAATAATAACGGAAAACAACGATGGTAAGCAATGCAAAAAAGGAACTTGTAAAAAAGTTAAGTAAAGCAGCTATTGATCACCCTGTTGTTGGGGTAGTTAATGTAGCACAACTACCTGCTCAGCAGTTCCAAAAGATGAGAAAAACCTTAGGAGCAAAAGGTGTAACTATTGTTGTTGCTAGAAAAAAATTAATGATCCGTGCTTTAGAAGCATCAAAACAAGATAATATTTTAAAATTAGTAGAAAAGATGAAGGGAATTCCTGGTCTTTTATTTTCAACAAGTAATCCATTTGTTCTTTATGCTATTTTGCAAAAAAACAAATCAGAGGCTCCAGCGAAAGCAGGTCAAATCTCTCCTAAGGAAATTATTGTAAAAGAAGGTGCAACAAGTTTCCTTCCAGGTCCAATTATTTCCGAGTTAGCTTCAGTTGGAATTAAAACTAAAGTTGACGGTGGAAAACTAGCAATTATCGCAGATACTGTTGTAGCAAAAGAAGGAGATGAAATCTCTGAAAACTTAGCTGCTATGCTTAAGCGTCTTGATATTACACCAATGGAAATTGGATTAGATTTAGTAGCTGCATGGGAAAGCGGATTTATCTTTAATGCAAAAGATTTAGCAATTGATGAAGAAGAATTTAACAACAACATTATCTCAGCTCATCAGTGGGCAATTAACTTAGCTGTTGAAATCGGATTCCCAACTGCAGAAACTCTACCAATTTCAATTGCAAAAGCTCATCGTGAAGCAATTGCAGTAGCTGTTGAAGCAGCTGTTATGAACGATGACACAAAAGAAACAATCTTAGCTAAAGCAGAAGCACAAGCAGACGCTGTTAAAACAGAAGCAAAGATTGAATAATCATACAAATCACATTTATTTAAAAAAATAAAAAAATAAAAACAAACTAAACAAATATACAAATAAACAACAACTGTTGTTACATTTGGAGGATACAAAAATGGAATACGTTTATACTGCAATGCTGCTTCATAAAGCAGGAAAAGATATTACTGAAGATACTGTAAAGGCTGTACTTACTGCTGCTGGCGTAACAGTTGACGAATCTCGAGTAAAAGCACTTGTTGCTGCACTTGAAGGAGTTGACATCGCTGACGCAATTAAGAATGCTGCTTTAGCTGCACCTGCTGCTGCTGCACCCGCGGCTGCTGCTGGCGACGCACCTAAAGACGATAAGAAAGACGAAAAGAAAGCTGCTGAAGACGATAAGAAAGCTGAAGAATCAGCTGCTGCTGGTCTTGGCGCACTATTCGGATAAGGAGATTAATTTCTCTTTTGAAGCTTAGCTTCATTTTTTCTTATCTTTTTTTATTTCCGCAGAGCGGTGCAAGAAATTCTTTGAATTTCTAAGCATTCCTATTTATTTTTTCAAACATTTTAGGAGAAAACATAATCAAACATAATAAGTGATACACATGGATCAAACAGCGCAAAAACAAGAAGATCTCCATCAACTTGAGAAGGAGTTTCAAGAAGCAAAAAGAAAATTCTCTGATTTAGGTAAAGATAAAGAGGCAGCTTTTGCTAAAATGCGTAATTTTTCTGGCGACTTAAAATCTTTGAATCAAAAATTAGACACTTTAAAACAAGAGCGTGATGAATTAACTAAAAAAGTTCAAGGTGCAAAAAGAGAACGTAGTTCTTTGAATAAAAAAGTTAAAGATTCTTCTTCACTATTAAAATCTGCTAAAGGTATGGCTCCTTCCGGTGGGGATAATCAACGAAGTCGTGGTAGCCGCTTTGATAAAAAAGAAAAGACTTTAGCTCAGATGAGAAAAGAAGTTGAAGATCTTGATACTAAACTTGAAACTGAAGCTATGAAATTTTCTGCTGAAAAAGCAATCAAAAAAACAATTAAAGAACTTAAAACTCAAATTAAAAAGAAAGCTGCAACTGAAGAAACTTTTGTTGCAGCAAAATCTGCTGGTAAGGATTTTCATGAAATTAGAAAACAAGCAGAGATCTCTCATAAACAGGTTCAAGAATTTGCAGAGCAAAGTCAAGAGAAACATGAGGCTATGCAGGAAGTTCTTAAAAAAATCAAAGAAGAAAGAAAAGCTCGTGATCCAATTTCTAAAGAGTATCTTGAGAAGAAGAATACTTGGAATGTTCAGAAGAAAATTTGTGATGATTTAGCTAAGGAAGTTAAAGAATTAAAAGAAGACCTTGGAATGCAATCTCAAAAAGACCGTAAAGAACAAGTTAAAGAGAAGGCAAAAGAAGTTGAAGAGAAAATTAAGAAAGGTGGGAAATTAACCACTGAAGATATTTTGGCTATGCAAGCTGTTCGGTAATTTTCTAAACATATTTTTGATTAAAATTATTTCTTGTAAATTAACAGTGTTTGTTAATTATATAACAACCTAAGAAAATTGAAGTAGCGCCAAAGCCCATGTCAATATTAATTGAATCATATTTTCCCACAATTGTATCTAACTGAGATTCAACTAATTCAAATGTATCTGAGTTTAAATCATCTGGATTAATTAATTCGTATTTTTTGTTTCTTAGTGTTTCTCTTTGAGAAATATGTTCTAAACCATAACTAATAGACATTCCTCCATTAGCAATAGACCCAAGTCCAAGGGCCCAAGTTCCTGCAAGGTAAGTTTTTCCCCTGTGTTCTTTATCCATATAATCTCTATATCTTTTATCCATGTAAAGAAGTAATAAATTATGACATTTATAAGTTCATGTCTTTTTTACAACAACAAGATAACAAACACAAACTAAACAACAACTAACATATCTGCTTTCGACACAATTCCTACAATTTCTCCTTTCAGCGCAACCAATATCAAAGGATATTCTTTTAATAATTGAAGAATCATTTTCTGCCCAGTTGTGGGAGACACAATAGGGGGGCACTCTTCCATCGCATCTCCCGCATTTAAAGTACTGAACCTCTCGCTATACTCGGCTATAGCATCGAGAACCGAGGATTCAGTAATTATCCCAACCACACCATTTTTCCCACGCACCGGAACTTGTGAAATACCTTTTTTCTTCATCAAAGACACAACATCGCGTAGCTTCTCTGAAGATTCCGCAAATATCACTTTTTTATGCATAAATTCTGAAACTGCAGGTTCTTGATGTCCACGTAATTCGTTCAAAGCAGAAAAGATCGATCGCACCTTTGAATACGTAGGCTCCAAATTACCTGCTTCAACTTTAGCAATTAATGATTGAGAAACACCAGCTGCTATCGCAAGATCCTTTTGACTCACACCAAGGTGACGGCGAATCATCTTGATTTGCGCTAATTCTTCAAACATATCTACTCCAAAGCACATCTTATATAATAATCTTCCTGTGAATTTATTCGTATAAGAATATTGCTGTCAAGAGTCTTTAAAAGATACCAGGCTTCAAAGTGGTCATTGGCACAGGGGTCCACTTACCGGAATATATAACAAACGAATTGAGTTTCGACAAACATTTTGTTAACGCGCAGCATTCAAAATTGTGGTGCAGTCGAATGAAATGGCCCGGTCTGACCCTTGCCAAAATGACCACTAATGAAAAACATAGTGATAAATCAAAATAAAAACAAACAAAGGTGAAAACATGAAAAGATTATTTACAAGTGAAAGTGTTGGAGAAGGTCATCCTGATAAAATCGCAGACCAAATTAGTGATGCAATTTTAGATGCAATGTTAACTCAAGATCCTAACAGCCGTGTTGCTGTTGAAACATTTACCAAAACTGGTTTTGTAGTTGTTGGTGGTGAAGTAACTACTAAGAGTTACGTTGACATTCAAAAAATTGTAAGAGATACCATCGTAGAGATTGGGTATGATAAACCTGACTTTGGTTTTGAAGGATCAACTTGTGGTGTCCTAACTGCTCTCTCAGAACAATCTCCTGACATTGCGCAGGGTGTTAATCAAGGTGAGGGTTTGCATGAAGAGCAAGGTGCAGGGGACCAGGGTTTAATGTTTGGTTTTGCAACTAATGAGACTCCTGAGTTAATGCCCCTCCCAATTACTTTGGCTCACAAATTAATGGCAAGGCTTGCTAGCGCGAGAAAACGTGGTGAACTTTGGTATGTTCGTCCGGATTCCAAAAGTCAAGTTACTGTTGAGTACAATGATCAAGGAAAACCAGTTAGAGTTGATACTGTAGTTGTTTCAACGCAGCATCATCCTGATGTAGACTTAGAGACTATAAGGCGTGATATGATTGAGAAAATCGTAAAACCAATTTGTGCAGATTGGATCGATGACGACACTAAATATTTCATTAATCCAACAGGTAAGTTTGTAATTGGTGGACCAGTTGGTGACGCAGGACTTACTGGAAGAAAAATTATTGTTGATACTTATGGTGGAATGGGTCGTCATGGTGGCGGTGCTTTTAGTGGGAAAGATCCAACCAAAGTAGATCGAAGTGCAAGTTATATGGCAAGGTATATTGCAAAGAATCTTGTTGCAGCACAGCTTGCAGACAGGTGTGAAGTACAACTTGCTTATGCAATTGGTGTTGCAAATCCAGTTTCAGTTTTGGTTGATTGTTTTGGAACCAACAAAATTTCTGAAGAGAAAATTTCTGAATTAGTTCAAGAACATTTCAGATTAACTCCAAGGGGAATTATTGAATCATTAAATCTTAGAAGGCCAATCTACAAGAAAACTGCAGCATACGGGCACTTTGGAAGAAGCGACCCAGATTTCACGTGGGAAGCAACTGACAAAGCTGATATCTTAAGAGAAGCTGCGAGGAACACACAAGGTTCTGAACCTATTGCAGCTAGTGTGAGTGAGTATTCAGGTCAGTAATAATAATTTTTTTTTTTAATTAATTTTTTTCTTTTTTTTACTAAATTTAATTATTAATTTTTCTTTTACAAAAACAACATTAATATACTCAAACCTTTTTTCTATTTCTTGATGGTACTTTCAAAAAGAATTTTAACAGTTATATTTATCGTAATTTTAGCAATGGCAGCTTTTGCCTTCTGGAATTTTTATGATCTCTCAGCGGACACGAATCAACTTGATCAATCAGTAGTTGATCAAATCGATGAAGATGATGAACTTCTATCAATTCTTGAAACAACTGATTCTTATGAAGATTTAGTTGAAGAAGAGGAACTTTTTGAAGAAGAAACAACTGAAGAAGAGGAAGTGATAATTGAAGAAGAAGCTGAAAGCACAACTTCAGAAGAAGAAACAAATTTAATCTCTGAAGAGGATCAAAAATATTTCAACCAGAAATTAACTGAACTTCTTGATAGGAATGATGAGGCAAAAGAATTACTATCTGAATTCCATAGTGATTTTTTAAGACAGCAAGGTAACTTAACTGAAGATCAAATTGATCTTATTGAGGCAGATTATCAGGTGTCATTTTCAGAAACAGACAATGAATATCAAGAGTTAAAAAATTCTATTGAATCATTACAAGAACAGCTATCAGAGCAAACTGTTGAGACTAGATCTGATTTTGTTCAATCAATTAATTCTAACTCTGACTTACTAATTGATTTTCAAGAACAAACTAGGGCCACAGCTACTAATTTTTACACTACTTTGATTTCAGACATGGGTCAAGAACAATTCGAATTAATTGTCTCAAACATCAAACTAGATTTTCTTCCAAGTGATAATGAAGAGATTACTTTTGCCTTCACCTTTGAACATATTGGTGACAAACAAATGAAAAACAAATTCACTTATTTCTCTAACTTTACAATTAATGGTGAATTAGTGGATGATTGTGGAAAAGAGGTTGGTAAGTTAAGTACACTTGATAGCGAGCAATTAACTTGTGAGATCAGGATCAAAGATTATTATAATGAATTTAATCAAGGCAAAACTGATTTTCTGACGTTTAAATTAGTTGGATTAATTGACTCCAACATTGAAATAAATGAGGTCAGCGAATCAAATAATGATTTTGTGTGGACAATGGATATGACTTTAGAAGAGTTCAATTAATTAATTTTCTTCTTTTTATTTTTATTTTTTTTAAATTAATAATTTATAAGGCATATGGATCTCTATACAAGGTATTCCAAATCTTTAAATAGGACTAATCTCATAATCTCTCTTATGACAGTAGCAACCTTAACATTTTTATTACTAAATTCAGCCTTAGCAGCTCCTCCAACTGTTGAGACAGATTTAACAAAAACGAATCAAGTTTATTCTGATAATTCACTAAATGTTTCTGCATCATTCGATCGTGAAACTGGTCTTTGTAACGGACCAAAAATCACTATTACTGATTCTCAAGTCCTTGAATCTTACAATGAAGGTGGCAGGCATACTATAATTGAGTGCGCAGTTTTAACTGGTAGTAGTGGTTATGCAAACTTTAAAGATCAAAATCTTTCAGGTATCACATTTAATGGAGTTACAGCAGAATCTGCGGTTTTTGAAAATACTAATCTTCATGGTTCAAGATTGTATGGCTCTTTCAATGCTGCAAATTTTTCTAGTGCTGATCTAGGTGAATCAACCTTATTTGGCTCATACATAGCTGCAAATTTTTCAGGTGCAAATTTATGTGGTGAAAAATGGCAGACTAATTTACAATCAGCAAATTTAAGCGGAGCAGATTTAACTGGTATCAGAAAAAACAATAGGACTTTGTTACCTGGTGCCAAAGAAATGCCTCGCGCTAAGTATGAACCAGGTTTTTTTAACACAGTTCAATTTTATATGGATTAACATCCCACATTATTTCAATCAGAATTTTTTACTATTTTGTTTTACTGTTTGATATTTCTCAAACGATCCAATTCACGAAGCCACATTAAGCCAACTTTAATCATAACTTTATTGAAGCGATCTGACAGTTTATATTTCTTAGAATACATGTCATAATCAATCAGGCCAAGACTTTTCATTGGTGTTAGGATCCGATCATAAAATTGTCTCCTATTGTAAGAAATCTTTGTTTCGCGCTGTAATGGGCTTCTTCCACTTGGTTGTACAACTATTTTTCCTTCATGTAGTTCAGTTGCGAACATACTCATTTCAGTTTTCCCGATTTCACCACCATTCCTTGCTATGTGGTTCAAAAGTAGTTTTGCTACGATCTCTTGCTGCTCCGTTGAGAAGATCACTTTAAAGATATCTTCGGGCATATTATACAAATCGAACAAAATTACCATATGACAACAAATAGATCTAGTTATATAAATATTACTGATTACCACACTATCAAACAGTATGCTTCTGTATATCAGCTACCCAATACCCTTTTATAGAAACCCTTCTATTCTAACATAGATGACAAAGGCCAATCCTAGCACCAATCCTAGCACCAATCCTAACACCAAACCTATCAACTACACAATATTGGATTGTTACACTGATGAAGCCAGTGGCCTTGGGGTTCCGCCATATTTAGCAACTTACGCAAGATACATTTACGCTCAACTCACAAGCGAAGGACATAGTGTCAAATATCTCACAATTGATGACCTTAGACTTTACAAAAAATATGATAACATCATTAAACCAACTACGGTAAAAGACAAAACTAATATTAAAATTTACAACCTCACAAATAACAAGGCAGAACTTACTTTAGCCAACACTGACAAACTAATAGTGCTTTTAGGAGTTCATGTTCCAGGAAAATATCTCAGCGCCTTGCCAGGTACATTAAAGGAGATCACACCACTTCTCAGAGATATTAAGATTCCAAAGATTCTCACTGGTCCCGCTATTTTTGGAACACAGCTTGAAGGCGGAAAATTTTTCGAACATCTACCAAAAAATCTTTTCAGTGAAATTAAGGCCTACGGACTTAACTTTAACGATCTCAAAAAATACGCAGCTAAAGGCGCAGAACTGTTAGAGCAGATTCCAGAAAAGAGAATGATTGAGATTGAAACTGGTCGTGGCTGCAAAGTTGGAAAATGTTCTTTCTGTACTGAACCAATTAAAAGCAAATTCCAAAACCGCAAAATGGAAGACGTTTTAGAAGAAGTTATTGCGTACTACAAAGCTGGTGCAAGATTCTTTCGACTGGGAAAACAAGCAGATTTCTACGCTAGTGACAGACCAATTGAATTATTAAAACAAATCAGAAAACACTGTAAAGATATCGAAGTATTACATATCGACAATGTTAATCCTAACAGTGTAGTTCGAGATAAAGATCACGAAATAACTAAAGCGATTGTCAAGTATTGTACTGAGGGAAATATCGCAGCATTTGGTGTAGAAAGTTTCGACCCAATTGTCGTTAAAGAAAACCTCTTAAACACAGCACCAATTATTGCTCACAAAGCAATTGAAATAATCAACAAATACGGAGCAATTCGAGGTCCAAATGGGATGCACAAATACCTCCCAGGAATTAATATCATCTTCGGACTTCTAGGAGAAAGTAAAAAGACTCATAAAGCAAATATGGATTCTCTTCTAAAAATTATAGATCAAGGACTTCTGCTTAGGAGAATTAATGTCCGTCAAGTTGCGGTGCTTCCAGACACATATTTGGAGAAACATGGTGGTGACAAATTCTTAAGAAAGAACAAGAAATATTATTGGAAATGGCGTAATGATATCAGACAGAAAATTGATAATCCAATGCTTAAACTTTTAGTTCCAACTGACACCATTATCAATGATGTTTACACAGAAATTTATGATGGTAAGACTACCTTTGCAAGGCAAATCGGAACCTATCCATTAACAATTGGTATCAAAGGTCGAATTCCTCTTAAAGAAAAGATTTCAGTGAAGGTTACTAAACATATGTTAAGAAGTATCACAGCTGAGTTAGTTGAATAATAAAACAGTCTCTCAACTAATTTTCTACCCTTCTAACGTAAACTTCTCATGCGTTGCAATTGACGATATTAAGCTACAAAGAATTACCGCGCCAACTATTGCAACATAGATTTCTGCAGTTAAAATTTGTGCTTCTAAACCAAGTGTCGCTGCGATAATCCCAATTGACAACTGCGAATTGAACAAGTGGCCTGCGTAATGCCCTTTTTTTGGAAAAAACGGTTTTGTCGCAAGATAAGTTCCAAGCCATTTACTCCCATACACAATTGCAGTAAATAGTGCCAAGTATCCAACACTGTTCCACAAACTAACCAAATCGATACTTAGTCCAACTTTGAAGAAGAAGAATGGGGTTAAGAATGCAAATGTGATAGTTTTTAGTTGACTTTCAATTGTTTCAAATTTTTCGATTAATTCAGAGGTAAATATCCCAAACAAAAATGCTAACAGTACAGCTTCTACTCCTGCAAACTCTGCTGTAACTTGTAGGCCAAGTAAAATCAGCAGTACAATTTTTAATTTCAATCCCATGGATTGTTTTTTAGATTTTGTGATCTTACTAAATATAACATGTCCAAAATCACGAATTGGTTTACTAAATACAAGTAGACCTAACAGGACCAGCAATGTGTAAACAGTAAAGTCACTAAAGAACATACTAAGTGCAATAATACTAAGTAGGTCAGTTACCATCGCAGCTGCAAGCAATGTTTTGTTAATTTTATTCATCCCTTGTCCAAGTAAGATCGGATAAACTATTGCAACTGAAGTTGTAGATAGTGCTGTTGCGATTAAAAGTGAAGCCATTAGTTCAAAACCAAGTAAGAAATTACAAATCACAAACACTGCCAAAAATGGTGCCAGAAAAGAAGCAGCTCCAATTCCAATACTACTTTTGTATTCCTTTTTAATAAATTCCATATTAATTTCCAGACCAGCAAGATACATCAAAGAAAGAATCCCCATCTCTCCTAACAGATCAATGATTCCAGAAGTTTCTAATCCAAAAAAATTAACTCCAACAATTCCAGCTAAAATTTCTAATAATGGTGTTGCAATTCCAAGAGCAAACCCACTAACTCCTGCAAAAACCACTAAAATCATTGGGACAATAAATGATGTCATGTTCAAACAAATATTTTAGCATATTTAAATGGTTGCTCTTTGTCAGGTTATTTTTTAAAAGAGGATAAGAATAAAGAATAATCATGTTACAAAAGACCAAATGCACAGTCGAACAGGCAAGATCAGAGGCTGAAGACCAACCGATTCTAATCACAGTTTTAACTGAAGCAGAGATCAAATCAGCAATTCAAACTCTTGAATCAAGAACTAGTCTCAAAGGGATTCAGCTTCCAAGTTCTTTAATTCAAAAGATTCCGAAAAAAACAAATTGTAATTTTCTTTCAATAGAACTCCAAGATCCACAGCATACAGAAAATATACTCAAATATCTTACACCAAAAAATCAATTCATCGAATTAATTATCCCACAAGAAATTTTCAATGAATCACTAATAAAAAATCTAAAAGGAGTAAAAAGGGTCATCATTGATTTCTCAAATCAAAAAACAAACAAACAAACAAAAAAACAAACAAACCAAGATCAAATTAATAACATTTTCGCAATCTTAATCTCAAATAAATTCTTCCCCTTCACAAAAGGGCTAACTCAGGATCAAACAGAACCAAGGCATATGGTTGAATTTTACTCTGGAAAAATGAGAGCGAGTGATATAACGGATCAAAATGCAGCTATGTTCCAAGAAACAAAAGAGAAGGGAGATTTACTATGAATAAAAAAAATAAACTAAAAATCCTCCTTTTAGCTTTCAACTTACAATCAGACGTAGCTCCCTTGGGCCTTTCTTACCTCAAAGCCTACGCAGAAAAATATCACAAAGATGTTATCATTGAAATTAAAGAGTTCAGTATGGGCCAAAGATTAGGTTACGAAACTAACAAAAACACAGAACTGCAGGCACTCTCTTACATCAAACTCACAAAACCAGATTTAGTGGCTTTTAGTTGTTACATTTGGAGTGCCGACATAGCAATGAATTTCGCAAGAGCTATCAAACAAATCAGCAAACAAACAAAAGTTTGCCTTGGTGGTGTAGAAATATCAAAGGATACAATCAACGAAAACATTGACTTTGCAATCGCAGGAGAAGGAGAAATCGCATTTAAAGAATTAATTGATCATCTAAAAAATGAAAGACCAATCGAAAAGGTCCATAACATTATTGCTAGAAACGAGGAGCATCAGTTAATTCATGGACAAAAGACAGAGCTAAAGAATTTAGACGAACTTCCATTTCCCTACACAATCATCGAAAATAAAGAGTTTACAGTTGTCAGAATCGAAACTGCAAGGGGCTGCACATTTAATTGTAAGTTCTGTCATTACGCAAAACCAACTCTCAGATACTTTTCTCTAGATTACCTAAAAACTAATCTCTCCTATTTATTTGACAACTTCCAGTTCAAATACTTAACATTTCTCGACGCTAATTTCAACTCCAATAAGGAGCGCATGTTTGAGATTCTTGACATTGTGCAACAAAATGTAACTAAGCATCAAAGGAAAATCAGCATCCACATCGAACTGAGACCTGAATTAATCGACGAAGACACAATCAAGAGATTCAAAGAATATTCATTCAAAATTGACACAGAACTAGGTTTGCAATCAACTAACAAACAAGTCCTCCAAGCAGTAGGTCGTCCAACTAACATCAAAAGAGTTGAACAAGCTCTCAAACTTCTCAACGAACATCACATTAAATACAAAATAGATCTGATGTATGGTCTTCCAAAGGACAATTTCTACAAATTCCTCCAATCATGCAGATTCATCATCAAATACGCAACAAAGCAGAAACAGGTAGTTGCCCATCATTATATGCAACTTAACAACACAGAGCTACAAAAGAACAAAGAACTAGTCAGGTTCACACCAAACAATAGCAGTATGATTATTAAAACAGAAAGTCAAGACGCTTATGATCTTTACCTAACTAAACTTTTCTTGGATCAATTGAATCAAGAATTAATCTGTTTCAAATAGGTTTAAATTAAGACCCAAGTGTCTCAACCAAATCCATCAGCAAGTTCTTCTCAGAAGAATTTTCTCTTTCTAGTTCAAGCCTCAAACGCAATTTGGTTAACCCACCAGTTTTTTGAACAGCACTACCAAAACCACCATGGCCTTGTTTCTTAAGAAAAGATTGAGTTGGAATTTTTCCTTGTGTTTTGTAAATATTTCTTGCAACTTGCATTATTTTTTCTTCTGTCCACTTTTTTGCTCCTTTTGATTTTGGAAATACTTTATCAGCAAGTCCTCTACTTATAACTGCGTTATAAAATCCTCCTCCTCCATTTTCTCTGTCATTTGCTATTTGAGCTCTTGACATACCAGGAAAATTATCATGGTAATGACATTTTAATTCCTGTACACTGTACATACCCCAACCTTTTCTAATCTGTGCAGGTAATATTTTGTCCACTAATCCTCTTAAATATACCGCGTTGTAAAAAGACGTGCCTAGTTTTCCAGCATCTTTTTGAACTTGTTTTCGAGTCAAACCAGGAAAATTATCTTGATAAAATGCCGCAAATTCTTTTTCACCAAATCCTCTCCACCTATTACTTTTTGATTTTGATTTTGGAAGCACTTCATCTTTTAGACCCCTCGCAGTTACTGCTATGTAGAAAGCATTTCCTCCTCCTTCAATATCATCTTGGATTTGACTACGTGTCATCTCAGCATAATTTTCATTCAAATGCGTTACAAAATCCTCTAACGTCCATTCACTCCAATCATTATGTTCTCTTTTTGGAAACACTGATTCAATAAAACCCGCAATTGAAACTGCTTGATAAAAAGCACCTCCTCCATTTTTTCTATCTTGTGCGACTTTTCCCCGACTCATTCCTTCATAATGCGTATTGTAGTGTTCGATAAAAGTTTCTTCAGTAAAACTGGACCAATCCATTTTTTTCCTATCTGGAAAAACTTTATCCAGCAAATCACTTTTTCTTACTTTTCGATAAAAAGATCTAGCCAACTTATCTTCATTAGTTGAAACTTCGGTCCTAGATAACCCTTGATAATGTTTCTGACAGTAATCAATGAAATCTTGTTCTTTGAAATCTTTCCACTGATGGTGAATTTGCTTTGGGAATATTTGACGGAAATATTTTTTTTTTCTTAATGCCTGAACAAACCCATTCCCATTTTTTTCAGAGCAATTTCTAACATCATTTAAAGACATTCCTTCAAAATTATCATCGTAATGTTTTTGAAATTCTGCAAGACCCCAACCACGGCGGTCTTGATAATGTGATTTTGGAAAAACATCATCAGCCCATCCTCTTCTATTAACTGCCTGAAAGAACCTATTACCATTAGATCCACTTTTACTCACTTGAGTTCTCAGCATCCCTTGATAATGTTCATTTGCATATGATTGAAAATCTGTAACTTTCCACTCGCTCCATTTCCCAAAATCAGGTCTAGCCAAATCACTTATCACTTCACTTAAAAGTTCTAGTTCGGGATTATTTTTGAGGTCACTCATTCTAACAGCTCCCCTACTAAATCTTCAAGTAAAGATCTCGCAGAACTATTCTCATTTTCCAAATTAAGTTGAGTATTTAATTTACCAACTCCTCTAAAATATTTATTCGCCGCGTACATAAATGAACCTAATCCCAACTCCTTCGCAACTTTACCCGTGGGAATTTTGCCACCATATTCCAGATACAATTCCTTAGCTATTTCTAAAGTTTTTTCTCTAGTCCAATAACCATTTGCTTGTCTTTCAAGTGCTGGTTCAATTCCTAAAGTTTCACAAACCGCAGTATACCCTCCGTGGTAATTTTGAATAGATACTGAAAGAGAAACATTTCTTTCCACAATGTCTGATATTAATGGGACTCGCTCAAGTTCTGTAACAATTACCTCAAGTTCAGTTCTAATGTTATCAATATCTTTCCAATAACCATTTGGTTTACGCGAGTTAGGCAGCACAGTATCTATAATTCCTCTTTTAGTCACTTCAAGAAAGAAACTTCTAATTTCTGCATCCTCATGTCTCTCCAGATGTGAACGTTTCATCCCAGCATAATTTTCTTTGGAATATTTTTCTAACTCTTCAGCAGAATAACTTTTCCACATATCTCTCACATTTAATGGAAAAACTTTATCCATTAATTTTCTTCTAAATACTATCCTGTAGAATGCCATCCCATCAGGGTCTAAATTTCGAACTTCCATCCTCTGCATTCCAGCATAATTTTCTGCATAGTGTTCTTTAAAATCGTCAAGCTCCCATCCCTTCCATCTGTTTCTTGAATTGGTAATTATTTTACCTTGAATACTTCTATTATTAATCGCACGATAAAATTCTCTCCCTCCATTTTTAAGATCATCTTTTAGCTGTTTTGGTGTCATCCCATCATAATTTTCTTTGTAAATGGCTTTGAATCCTTCTACATCAATTTCACTCCAGTCATGACGTTTTGAACTTGGAAATACTTCATCTGCAAAGCCTCTTGAAACAACTGCAAGGTAAAATCTTCTCCCTCCATTTTCTGTATCTTTTTTAATTTCAACTCTACTCATGTTAGCATAATTCTCTTCATTATATCTTTTGAAGTCTTCTAACTCAAATTCACTCCAATTAGTATATGCCTTTTCAACAATTCCACTCAGCCCTCTACTATGCATGGCATCGTATAATTTTCTACCTTCATCTGTTTGCATTAATTCAACTCTAGTTTCCCCAGCAAATTTCTCATGGTATATTCTCTCAATTCCTTCATTTCCAATTTTTTTCCATTCAGTTATTTTTGATTTCGGAAAGACTTGATCTACAATCCCTCTTTCAAAAGCAGCCTGATAGAATCTTTGGCCACCTATTTTTTTTGCTTTTTTAACTTCAGATCTGCTCATCATTGCATACCTTTCAGCGTAACATTCTTGAAAATCTTCTAACTTCCAATTCTTCCATTCACCAAATACAGGTTTAGCAACATCTCTCATTAAGTCATTCAATAAAGTTAAGTCCAAAGAATCCGCAGCTTCGTCATATTTATTCATCAGACAAGACCTCCCTTAATTCTTCAGGTATCTCTGTCTCTGGACCATTAGCATATTCAAGTTTTATCATAGCACGTAGTTTACGTAGTCCACCAAAATATTTACTTACGGATCTAAGAAAATAACTTAAACGTAATTCATTAAGTTCTTTGATTGTTGGGATCTTTCCATGCTCTTTGTACAGCTCTCTGGCTGTTGTTAGTGTTCTTTCTTCGCTCCAATATCCGCGTGGTTTGTGTTCTGGTTCTGGGAAGACTTGATCCACAAAACCCTCTTTCTCCAATGCTCGGTAGAACCTTCCTCCTCCGTTGGATGTGTCACCTAACATTTGACTTCTACTCATCCCAGAAAAATTACTGTCATAAAAATGTTTAAAATCATCAAGTGAATATCCTTCAAAATTAATGTATTTAGGTTTTTTAAGTGTCTTCACCAGTGTTTCATCAAACGAATCATCGCTTGGGTTGTTATTTAAAAAATCATCAATTCCTGCAGTTAAATTACGTGTCCCACCAAAATGTCTCCTAGCTGCACCGGGGAAAGATGCTAGACCCATTGAGTATAAGTTAACTTGGCTTGGAATTTTTCCATGTTCTTTGTACAACTGTAATCCAATTTCAACTGTTTTTTCACGTGTCCATTTAACTTTTTTTGAACCTGGGAATATTTTATCAATCAGTCCTCTCATTCTGAGTGTAGTGTAGAATTTAGCACCATTATTCTTTGTATCTTTAGAAATTTCAATTCTAGTCATTCCTTTAAAATTCTCTTCAATATAATCAGCAAGTTCTTGTTCAGAATATTTTGACCAAATTGTTCTAAGCATATCTGGAAATATCTCATTAAGATAACCTCTTCTCTTTACAGCATAATGAAATGATCTTATCTCTTTGTCCTCATGTGTACTTGCTTTTTTCCGTCCAATTCCAACGCAATGTTCATCATAATAGTCTTTAAAGTCTTGGAGAGAATATTCTTTCCATTTATCTGAAATCAGTTTTTTAGTTATTTTCTTATCGGTATTACCTCTCGTAACAACAGGATCATTTTGAACATTATTTTGATTGTCTATATCAACATTAGCCTTTTCAGAATAACTCTCTTTTGGAAAGACAAAATCTTTAAATCCATAGCGAAGAACTGCTTGGTAGAAAGCATTTCCTCCAGATTCGAAATCTTTTATCAGTTCACTTTTTTTTACACCATGGAAATGTTCATCATAATAGTCCTTGAAATCTTTTTCACTAAAACTAATCCAATCAACTCCTATCTTTTCTGGCAGCACAGAATCTTCAAGCCCTCTGCGACGAACCGCTTGGTAGAACCCATTCCCTCCAGATTCAACATCATGTGCAAGTTCACTTCTTTTTTTTCCAGGAAAGTGTTTATCATAATGATCCCTAAAATCTTGTTCAGAATATTCTTCCCAGTTAATATATCGTTTCGTTGGAAATACTTCTTCCAATAATGTTCTTTTCTTAACAGCTTCAAAGAATCTTCTCCCTCCGTCAGTTGTATCTGCTCGTACTTGACTGCGCAGCATTCCTTCATAATGTACAGTTGCATATTGTATAAAATCATCAGGAGACCAATCTTTCCAATTTCCAAATACTGGTTTAGACGCATCATTAATTAAGTCATTCAATAAAGTTAAGTCCAAAGAATCCACAGCTTTATCATATTCACTCATCGGAAAGATCCCCCACGATACTCTCAAGCAGTTTTCTCTGAGCACTCTCTTCTTGCTCCAGTGAAAGAATTTCTCGCAATTTTCTTAAACCACCAAAGTACCTAGAAGCAGCTCCTGGAAAAGAACTAAGTTCAATTTCTTGTAACTTTTTGATCTCTGGAATTCTGCCATGTTCATTATACAAACTTCTTGCAACTTCTAATGTTTTCTCTTTTGTCCAATACCCATTTGGTAATCTATCACTTGGATAATCATAACCCAACGTCTCACATAAGTTAGGATATCCTCCATGGTATTTTCCTATACCTGATACCAGTCCAGAATCAATTTTTATTAGTTCGGTTGTAGTTGGAACCTTCCCAATTTTTTCAATTATCTCACTTAACCTGTTAGTAACATTCTCTCTCTTTTCCCAATACCTCTTTGGTTTACGGGAGTTTGGCAAAACAGTATCCTTAATTCCTCTTTTATTCACTTCAATAAAGAAACTTCTAACATTGGCATCTTTGTGTTTTTCAATGTGTGAGCGTTTCATTCCTGCATAGTTCTTTTTAGCGTAGTCTTCCAAATCTTCGTCCGTATAATTTTTCCACATCTCTGCTGGATTTAATGGAAATACTTCATCCATTAATTTTCTTCTAAATATTATCTTGTAGAATGACAACCCATCAGAATCCAAATTCCTAACTTCCATTCGAAGCATTCCTGTATAATTTTCTTTATAGTGTTCTTTAAAATCGTCAAGTTCCCATCCTATCCATTTTGTCCTTGTATTTGTTATAATTTGACCTTGAATTTTTCGTGTGTTAATTGCCTGATAAAACTCCTTTCCCCCATTTTCAAGATCATCTTTTAGTTGTTTAGCTGTCATCCCATCATAATTTTCTTTGTATATATTTTTGAAATCATCTACACTCATCCCTCTCCAGTCATTGCGTTTTGAACTTGGGAATACTTCATCTACAATGCCTCTTGAAATCACAGCATCATAAAATTTAGATCCACCATTTTCTTTGTCCTTAAAAACTTCAGTTCTACTCATCCCAGAATAACGTTCTTCATAACATCTTACATAATCTTCAAGTTTCCAATTTCTCCAATCTCCAAATACTGCTGTAGCTAAGTCAGACATTATATCATCAGAAAGCACTAAACTCAAAGGCTCTTCTACTTCGGTGGAATCATCCATTAGAAAGATCACCTACTAATGATTCTAACAATTCTCTCTCAGAACTATTCTTTTTCTCAAGCGCCAGCATCGCTCTTAATTTACGCATTCCTTCAAAATGTTTTCCAACTGCAATGCCAAAAGTTGTTGAGATCCCTAGCTCTTTATACCTTCTTGAAACAGGAATCCCATCGTATTTTGCATCTAACTCCCTTGCAATTTCTAATGTTTTCTCTTTTGTCCAATAATCTCTTCGGAGTAATTTTTCCGGAAAAACCTCATCTCTAAACCCTCTTTTTGAAACAGCTTTGTAAAACCTACTACCGCTACCTTCAACGTCTCTTTTAACTTGGCTGCGGCCCATTCCATCAAAGTTTTCATCATAATAATCTTTAAAATCTTGAACAGTAAACTCAGTCCAATCGCATCGCTCACTTGGTGGGAATATCTTATCTTGGATTCCTCTTCGTTTCACTGTGTCATAAAATTTTCTTCCAAGACCTTCATCATCTTCTCTGATTGCACTCCTCTTCATTCCTTTGAAATTAGATTCATAAAATTTTTTCAAATCTTCATCGCTGTAAGATATCCAATCAATAATTTTACTTTTTGGAAATATTTCATTTAACAAACTTCTACGTTTAACTGCCTGATAGAAGTTATTCCCACCATTCTCTAAATCGTTTTCAACTTCTAACCTAGTCATTCCTGGATAATATGTGTCATAATGATTTTTGAACTCATCAAGACTGAATTTACTCCATCTCACTCTTTTTACTTTTTTAAACATACCAGAGCTAAATCCTCTTTTTCTAACAGCACGATAAAAAATATCACCTTCATTTTCTTTATCTTTATGAATTTGGCCCATGGTCATTCCTGGAAAATGTTTTTCAGAATAATCAAGGAAATCCTGTTCATTAAATCCGCTCCACTTTGAAGGATTTAACTCTGCGCGTGTTGGGAAGACATCATCCAAACTAAACTCGCTGGCATAAACTGCACGATAGAATCTTGATCCATTATTTTCTCTATCTTCAGAAACTTGTCCGCGGCTCATTCCGAAATAATTTCTGTTGTAACAGATTTTGAAATCTTCAAGTGTCCAATTTTGCCAATCTCCAAAAATTGCGGTGCCAGGCTTAGTTTCATTTACTGCATAATCTACTACTTCAACTACTGCTGTATCTACTAGATTATCTAATAAACAAACTTTATAGGCATCTATAATGAATCTGTCATCACCCATTTGTTAGACCTCCCACTAATTCTTCCAAAAGTTCCATCTCCAAAGAACCATAACCCATCTTCTGCTTCACAGATTCCAATCCACCAAAATTCTTTATTGCGAGCCTCAGTGAAGATCCACCGGTTCTCAACTGGCTTGTTGTTGGAAAATCTCCAAACTCTTCAACAAGAACAGCTATCTCATTTTCTACATTACTCCACTCTTTCCAATACCCATGAGGTTTACGTTTTACTTTTAATGGAACTACTTTGTCCAACAATCCTCTTTCCCTAAGAACATGGCACAAACCAGAACCATACCCCTTATCTTCCTTTAACTGAGATCTGCTCCATCCATTAAATTCAGTGTTATATTTATTTTGTAAATCTTCATCGCTCAAATCTTTCCAACTTCTGTTAACAGGAGCAATCACTTCATCTACTACATCTCTATGTGATATTGCAGCGTAGAATCTTCTCCCTCTTGCTTCATCAAGTTTAACTTCACTTCTGGTCCAACCATCAAAATTTGCTTTATAATATCTTTGAAAATCAGCTGTTGAAAATCCATTCCAATTTTTTACACTATCATCTTCAAAATTAATTGGCAGCAATTCATCAAGTAGTCCTCTTTTGCGGATCTCATTATACAATTTATTTCCATCCTCATTATCTATTCTCAAATCACTTCTAGAAAATCCATCAAAATTATTTTTGAGGTAATCTTTTAATCCTTCTTTATCCAAATGCTTCCAATTTTTTCTTCCAACCAAGACAACTTCATCAGTAATTCTTCTTCTTTGCATAGCATTGAGTAATCTGGAACCTCCATTTTCTTTATCTGATCGCATATCTTTTTTACTCATCCCAGCATGTTTTTCATCATATTCCTTTTTGAAATCTTCAACTTTCCAATCTTTAAAACTTCTAAACTTACTTGCAGGAAGCACTTCGTCATTCAAATCTCTAGTGTCAACTGCTTGGTAAAATCTTGCACCACCATTTTCATTATCATTTTTTATTTCGCTTCTACTCATCCCACTATAATTTTTTTCACAATAAGTTTTGAAATCATCAGTGGTCCAGTTTTCCCATTTACCAAATATTACTGTAGAAACTACTTCTTGCATAACGTCCTCTAATAACCCATAACTCAATGGACTTAGGTCATCAATTAAATCACTCATTGCAAAGATCCCTCACTATACTCTCAAGCAATTCTCTATGAGTACTCTCTTCTTGCTCCAGTGAAAGAATTTCCTTCAATTGTTGCAAATTACCAAAGTGTCTTCTAACAGCTGATGGAAAAGAACTAAGTTTGATCTCTTCTAATTTTTTTCTAACTGGGATTCTGCCATATTCGCCATGCAACTCTCTTGCAATCTCAATTGTTTTTTCTTTAGTCCAATAACCATTTGCTTGCCTATCTCTTGGAAAATCATGGCCCATTTTCTTACATATCTCTTTATATCCACCATGGTAGTTTCCAATACTTGTTAAAAGTCCAGAATCAATTTTAATTAACTCAGTAGTTGTTGGAACTTTTCCAAATGTTGAAATAATACTAGTTAATCTCTCAAAAACATTATTCTCATCTTTCCAATATCCTCGAGGTTTGTAATGGAGTGGCAATATTTCATCTAATAGTCCTCTTCTTTGAACCTCCAAAAAAAACAATCTTTCTTTTTTATTTTTGTGGTCATCTAAACTGCTTCGAGTCAATCCAGCATAATTTTCTTTAGCATAATTTCCTAGCTCCTCATCAGAATATTTTTTCCACAATTCATTTGGGCTATCTGAAAATACTTCATCAAGTAAACCTTTTCTAAATAGTACTTTGTAAAATGAAGTTCCATCAGGACCATTATTTCGAACTTCTGTTTTAGTCATTCCAGCATATTTTTCATCATAATGAGACTTGAAATTTTCAACTGACCAACCTTTCCAATGAACTCTTGGTTTATCAAATATTTGATCCTGTAATTTTAACCTCTTTATTTTTCTATAAAATCTACGCCCTCCGTTCTCTTCATCATCAGTCAATTGTGATGGAGTCATTCCAGCATAATTTTCATCATAACAATTTTTGAAATCTTCAATAGTCCAATTTTTCCATTTTCCAAAAACTTTTTTAGAACTAATTTCACCCATTACATCATCAAGCAATCCAAGGTCCAAAGAATCCGCTGGTTTATCGTATTCAGTCATCGCAGAGATCACCTACTATTTCTCTAATTAAATCAATCTCAAAACTACCTTCTCGCGCCAAGGAAAGATTTGAGACATACAAACTCATTGCTTCATGTCCACCAGGATAATATTTCGCAATTGCTGAGACTAAACTACTTGCTTTATCTAAGTTCATTCTATTTTTTGTTGGCAAAAGCATATATCCATGTTCGGTCAAATATAGTCTTGTTTCAGCGACAATATTACTTTCTTCATGCCAAAAACCTGGCCGCCTTTGTAATTCCTTAACTCCTAAATCATCTCTTAGAGCATATAGTCCCCCTGGATAATATCTATAAACTGCAGAAGACAAACCAGTGGCATTCAATTTTTTAATCTCATCATATCCTGGGAAACTTTCAAGGTCATGTTTATCAATTAAAGATCTAGCTTCATCTAGAATATTTTTTGGATTTGTCCAATAACCTTTGGACTTTCTGTTTAGATCTCCACCTAAATCTTTTCTAATTTTTCTAATTCTTCCAGGATAATTTCGATAGATTTTAGCAGAGAGAGACGCATAACCTAATTTTATTAATGTGCTCGCACCAGGTAAAATCTCAAAACCTTCATCTTCTAAAAATTTTCTAGCAGCCTCTCTGATCTCTTCAACTTGTTTTTCCTTTATGTTGGATCCAATTTTTTTCCTCAGTGCTGAAATTCTTCCAGGATATTTCACCGAAATTGCTGTAGCAAGACCACCATAACCTAAAGTACGAATCCTGTTATATGCTGGGAGCAGATCCAATTTTTCTCCTTCAAGAAATTTTCTAGCTTCATCTTCAATGGTTTTCGTATCGTCCCAATACCCAATTTCATGAACAATTTTCTTTTCTCCAAGTTCTCTCCTAATTCCCCTATATCCACCAGAAAAATTATTTGTAATTGCAAAACCTAAACTTGAGTGGCCCATCTCTGCTAATTTTGAACTAGTTGGGAGTTTAGCTAATCTTTCTCTAAGTAATAACTCCTTCGCTTCTCGCAAAATGTTCTCTGGATCATCCCAATACCCATCTGGTTTTCTATCAGAAATTGTATCACAAATTAAGTCAGTGAGTAAACTAAACTCCAAACTATGTATCAGTCCTTTTGGTTTCATTCTGCACTACTCACCACGCCATCTGGTCCAACCACTAATCTACGACTACCTGTGTACTCTCTTCTTGGTTTAGCACTAGCACCTTTCCCACTAAAACTTCCAGCCCTACTCTTAGCTGGTCTAACTATATTTTCATCTTCTATTCTAACATCTTCTCCTTTAGGATCTTTTCCTTTAGTATTCACGCCTTGATTAACTTCCACCACATTTTCCTCTTTCACCTCCAAAGAATTATCAAAGTTAGGATTTTCGAGTAGGAAGTATTTGCTATCTACTTCTTCCACTGTTTCAACTTTTTGGAATATTGAAAATGTTGAAGACTGTAATTTACTTCTGTACGCTTCAGCAAAATGTTGACCAAACTCTTGCTTCAAAAATCTAAATTTATCCTTTGACACAGCATGCCGATGACTTTTCACTACTGTTTCAAAGCCTGAACGTTTCATTCCTTCGAAAAATTCTTTTGAAAACGCCCAACCTCCAACTCCTAACTGTAAATATCCTTCTGGTGTTAAAAGACGATTTGCTTCCATCATATAATCACATAATCTTTCACGATTTTCAAGTAAAGTAATTGAAGAGTTATCTATGAAATTAAATTTACCTTGCCTAGCTAAAAATTCTGCATCAAAGATTCCTCTTTCACCGCACATATCACCTACTACTTTTTCTGGGTTAGGACTACGCAAAGACATCTCAGAAGAAAAATCACGATCATAAATCAACGGCATCTCAAACCCTGCGGATTTAACTAACTCCTCTAGTTCTTCAAACGCGGTGTACAAAATTCCTTGTGCTGCAGCATCTGCTAGTAAGATTTTTGGGAATTCAATTTCACCGGTCATACCTCGCCTCACCATATCTGCAACTTTAGCTCTACCAAGTAAATAAGGACTTAGAGATTCAAAATTCCCACAGTATTTTTTTACAAATTCCCCGTCATGCCAGATATTAACTGGGTTTCGCATAATCGCTTCACGAATTTCTTGACCAACTGTTGCTTCATAAACTTCAGAACTAAGAATCCTATTAGTTCCAGACTTTTTTCGTTTAACAACCCTTTTTGTCAAAAAATCTTCTACATCACCAATTTCAACATATGACATATCTATTGAGAAACCTCCTTTACCTCGAAGTAATAATTCCTTCAGTCTTAATCCGTCGTTATCTCCACTTAAGATATCTCTCTCTTTCTCTGTTAATTCTACACCATCAAGTGCCATTTGAATATTTTCACTTTTCTGTAGATTCAATGCGTGGACTGCTTGATCAACACATTCTTTTCCAAACAAGAAGGTTGCTGTGGTTTCTTTGGATTGTCCTTTCCGGCTACTTCTTGCGATACCTTGATCAGTTACATATGGGCTATAATGTTGATCAAGCCAATATTGCCAATTTGTTTTTGAAAAGTTTAGGCTAACTCCGCCTGATAATGCTGTACAAGCAACTCCCTCAAGTCCATTTGATAATCTGTCAACAGCATTTTCTCTGTCTGCATCTTTGGTATTAGCATCAATTGATGTAACTTCAACATCTCTTCCAAAATGTGCACTTAACACTTCTTCAAGTTCTACATTCAGAGGTCTGATATTCATTCTATCAAACTCATCAGCATAACCCATCTTTCTATATTTGGATTTTAATTTTTCAGCTTCTCTAGTAACTCCTTCAGCGAACATGCTTGAGAACACTAAAAATTTGTCACCCTTTGCAATCGGTCCATCTGCACTACAAAGCTCTTCCTCTAACCTAGTGTATTTTGCAGAGTCCGCGCGACTAATTTTTCCAATCAAACCTAATTCCTTTAAAATCTGAGGTGACACTAACCTTGGATCCAGTGTTGCATACCTTAATTGAGTTAACCAATTTTTTGGAGTTTTGTCGAAGATATAATCACTAATCTCTATCTGTACATCAGTTAATTCAGTTTCATCAATAATAGTTCTGTGTGGGGGTAGGTTGCTCACATCACAACTTCTACGTCTAATTGTGTTTTGTTTAACAAAGGAGTATAATGCTCTTGGATCACCTTCATAGATTTCTTTAAATCTTTTTCCAATATTTGCAAAATTAAACTGAGATCTCCCTTCAATTTCTTCAACGAAGTATTCTGGTTTTAGCATAAAGAAAATATTTGCGTAATCATCCAGGTTGTCAGGCATTGGAGTTCCAGATAATGCAGTAATATATTCTAAACCATCATTTGTTGCAAGTCTTCTAACTGCGTAACTTTCAGTTGGCTTTCCACTTTTAGTTACAGCGCTGATATTCCTAGCTTCATGTACTTCATCAATAATTAATTGATCAAAACCTAGTTCTGCAAGCACTTCATAAACTTTTTTGGTTTCACCACCGACAGTATAATCTAAACAAAGTTGTTCAAAGTTTACAAAAATGAAATCTGATTCTTCCATCTCTTTGTGAAATTCATCATTTTTAGCTCCGTTAACCCAGGCAACTTTTTGTCTGTTTGTAAAATATCTTTTTTCATCATCTCCGCAAAGTCCATCCCGCCAAGCTTTGGTGCTAGTTTTTGGACCAATTACTAAAGTTCTCCCTGTTACTTTTTTCCCTTCAGTTCTTAATTTAGCTTCAATTAATGGTTTCATCAAAGCTGCAATGTAAGTTTTTCCAGTTCCACAATCATCAAATACTCCAAATCTTCCTTCCTTCAAATTATGGTACTGTGCAATAGTTTGGTGAATTGATGGGAGAACTCCAGTTTTTCCAGTTCCAGGGTGAATAAATTTTTTATTCACATGTGAAGACGCAACTATTCTATCATGAAAGCCAACATAATCTCGAAATTGTCTTAACTGATCTTGGTATAAATATTCTAAGTTGGAGTTTGTTTGTTCTCCAACGTATGCCTCTAACCTTGGAAGGGCATCATGGGGATTATCGCTTAAATTAAACTCCCGCATTACGTCTCGTTGTGCTTTTTCACGCAAAATCATAAACAGTCTTTTACTGTCTTCAAATTGATTTTTTTCATTAGAAGAAAGTTCTGCTTCATCTTTATTTAGAATTGAAAATAATCCTTCTGGAAGTTGTTCAGTGATACTTTTGTAATTCTGTTTTTCTCCTCTGCTAGTACTTTTATCTCCAGTAGTTCTACTCGTAACTCCGCGTGTAACTATATTTTCAATTCCACTTTTTGGAATCACTGTTTTAGTTTTAGTTTCAGTTTCATCCTTGTATTGTTTTGGTCCTTTATCCTTCTTCTTTTTTCTGTCCCTAAGAATTTTTTGCACTACTCGGTACAAGTTACCATATTCTCCAATAGTTGATTTAACGTGCTCTCTAATCTCTGGAATGTTTAACACAAATGCTGCGTAAAGATCAGCGTCTGCTGTTGTATCAAGTTCATTAAGTACTGCTGTATATTCTTTGTGATCGTTGATTCCTGTCTTTTCGATAATGCTTCTCAGGTCATCTCCGGCTTCCTTAATATTTGCTTCAGAAATGAACCAGTACCCTTGCGTTTGTGCTCTGTCGACAAAGGTTGTATATTTGTCATCAACACCGACGTGTTGTTCATATAAACCTGCAACTGATTGTGCTAAGGTGTCTCCTTCTTGTCCCTTGAGCATTCTCCTAAATCTAGAAATTACTTCAGGAGTATACTTCCCATTAGCCTGGTATTTGTTTAGTATTGCGTCTATTGGGTCTTGCTTCATTGTTAAATTGCTCCGTTAAAACCTCAACCCCAACCGCAAACACAAAAAACCAATTTTGAAAAAATAAAAATAAAAAAATAAAAAAATTACTTTAATAAATTAAATTTAATTAACTAATCTCTGATTCGATAACTTCCACAAAAATTTTCGGTCTTAGTTGTCATACCTGTTCTATACTTTTCTCCAACTGAAACTGCATCTCCTTCAATCCAAAGATCATTGCATCTCCCAACTAACATATCATTAAAGTCTTGATCGATTCCCAGACTCTTTGTTAAATTTCCAGGTCCATTCGCTTCTGTAACTTCATCAAAGTAAAATGCGGCAGCTCTAAAACTAACACATGATGCTTGATTTTGTCTGCCAGTTGAAATATCGAATAGAAAGTTTCCATATCTGTTATTCACAGAAATTATTCCTGCTTGATTCAACATTCCTTCAGCACTTTGATCTGTTTCTCCTTGAAATGCTGCAACTTCTCTGATTTGACCAACAACATATCTGCCATTATCAAATTTTCTAACCAAATATCTTCCAAGTAAGTCTTTTGCAACATCAACGCTATTTCTTGCAAAGAATGCTTCGTCTAGTCTTTGAGTACTTCCTGGTACATAATTTTGTAATTCATCGTTTAATGCCATTTTATAGTGGTGACAGCTTTGTTTTATAAACTTTCTGGACTCTATGTAGAAAAATGCTTCAAAATCCAAAAATCTCCTAAAATTATCCAAATAAATTGGTCAAATCACATCTGTCAAAATGACCCATTAGAAACAGATATTTTGGCTCAAAATCAAAAAATATTAAACTTATTTTGCTAATTCTCCTACAATTTCTTCGAGAAGTTTTCTTTCAAAACTTTCTTTTTGTTCTGCATTTATCATAACACGTAGATTACACAGCCCTCCAAAATATTTTCCAACAGATTTAAGAAAATAACTTAAACTCAATCTTTTAAGCTCAGTTATGCTTGGAATTTTTCCATGCTTTGTATATAGTTCTCTCGCAACTGTAAGTGTTCTCTCTTCGCTCCAATATCCTCTTGGTTTATGTTTTGCAGCGGGGAAGATTTCATCTACAAACCCTTTTTTTTCTACCGCCCGATAAAATCTTTTTCCACCATTAGCTATGTCTTTTAATATTTGGCTTCTGCTCATCTCTGCAAAATTATTATCATAAAAATCTTTCAAATCTTCAAGTGAATGTTTCTCAAAATTAATGTACTTTGGTGTTTTAATCACATTCCCAAGTGTTTCCTCAAGCGAATCACCATCTGGATTATTGTTTAAGAAATCATCTATTCCTGCAGCTAAATTACGTGTTCCACCAAAATGTCTCCTAGCTGCACTTGGAAAAGACGCAAGTTTCATTTCATATAGTTGGACTTGTTTTGGAATTTTTCCATGTTCTTTGTACAGCTGTAACCCAATTTCCATTGTTCTATCAAGTGTCCATTTTTCCATTTTTGGAAAGATTCTATTCATCAGTTCAACACGTTTTCTTTTATCTACTTCTCTAAATCTGACTGCATCGTAAAATCTTCCCCCTCCATTTTTTTTATCTTTTGCAACTTCACTTCTGCTCATCCCTACAAAGTTTTCTTTATAATGATCAATAAGTTCTTGTTCTGAATATTCTCTTAATTCCTTTCTAGCCGATAGTGGAAAAACTATTTCTATTAGATCCCTTGAGAAAACTGCATTGTAGAACTCCTTTCCAGCTTTTCCAGATTTAGTTTGAATTTTTCTAACAAGCATTCCAGAAAATTCATTGCTGTAATGGTCTTTAAAATCCTGAATTGAATACTCTTTGAATGGGTCTGTTTTTGGAAAAATTCTATTCAAAAGACCCCTCCCTTTAATTGCTTGATAAATTTTGCTATAAGAGATTTTTTTTACATCCTCTATATGGATTTCACTTCTGCCTTCTGGATCATTTTGATTTTCTTTATCTCCTTTTTTTGAGAAATATTTGTCATAAATTTTTATCAAATCTTCGTCATCATAATTATTCCAATTAATTTTAGTTTTTTTTGGAAATACAGAATCAAGTAATTTACGACGAGAAACTGCTTGATAAAAAGAATTTCCTCCTGACTCAATCTCACTAACAACTTCGCCTCGGCTTTTTCCCTTATAATTTGCTTCATAGTGATCTTTAAAGTCTTGTTCGGAATAACCTTTCCAATCTATGTATCTCTTTGTTGGAAATACTTCCTCTAACCATTTTTTTTTCTTAACGGCTTCAAAGAATCTTCTTCCTCCGTCAGTTGTATCTGCTCGTACTTGGCTTCGCAGCAGTCCTTCATAATTTTTCGAGGCATACTTTTTGAAGTGATCAAGTTCCCATAGTTTCCACTTTCCAAATGCAGGAGTCTCTGAAGGCAAAGGGTCATGACTGAGACCAGCAGATGCAACTGCCTCTAAAGAATAATTTCTATCTTCTACCACAAATCCAACCTCTGTATGAAAAATTGACTACTTTCAGTAGATTCTGGCCCTCTCGTTTCAAGTGACATTTGAAAGTAGTAACTCGCCTAAGTTATAAAATTTATGTATTTTTATGTAGAAAAACAGGATCTTTGGCATATTTTAAAATGAGAAAAAAGCGCCGACGCCCGGATTCCTTAGCGAGCGGGTGACGAAAATTCTTAATTTTCATTCACCTTAGTGAGCGTTAGTGAGCGGGTGCCAGAAATATCAAAGAGATTTCTGAGCATGAACTCAAATCCCAAGACAAAAATACCAGAAGAAAAAAGCGCCGACGCCCGGATTTGAACCGGGATATCCAGAGGAAACTGGTTCGCTTGAGCCATTGATATATGGCAGATTCAAGACCAGCGCAATACCAGATTATGCGACGTCGGCAAGAACGTCAGTGAATACCAAGTCGCGACCAGAAATTTCTTTTCAAATTTCAGTGTATGCGACGTGAGCATGATCATCAGTGATTACCAAATCGCGACCAGAAAAATATTTTATTTTTCTAAGTATGCGACGTTAGCAAAAAGTCAGTGAATATTAACAAATACTGTATTTTATTTATAAAGTTTTAGTCCATCAAAGACAGATTTATATTCTCCAATCCATTCCTTTCAAATATGACAAAGATCCAAAGAAAAATAGTTGCCATTGGTGGTGGTGAAATTAGGACCAAAGGAACCTTAAAAATTGACAAATATATCATCAAACTTTCAAACAAAAAAATTCCAAACGTTTTATTTATTCCAACAGCCAGTTCTGATCATTCAGGATATTGTGCTCATATCAAAAAATATTATCAAGACTTTCTCAAATGCCGAGTTGATACATTATTGTTGATGGAAGAAAAACCATCAATTAAATTAATTAAACAAAAAATCCAAAAAGCAAATATCATTTATGTTGGTGGTGGCAATACCTTACAAATGATGAAGCTATGGCGTAAATTAGGAGTTGATAAGCTGTTAAAAAAAGCCTGGAAGGATGGAACTGTTCTTTGTGGTATTAGTGCTGGCAGTATTTGTTGGTTTGATTCTGGGCACAGTGATTCGATGTCATTTTATAACTCTAAAAGTTGGAAATATATCAATGTCAAGGGACTGGGTTTTGTTAAGGGAGTTCATTGCCCTCATTACAATGGTGAAACATTAAACATTCCAAGAAAAAGTCATTTCAGAGCTATGATGCAAAAAATATCTGGAATTGGAATCGCAATTGACAATAATGCTGCAATTGCTTTTATTGACGATAAATACCAAGTGATAACTTCTAAAAAAGATGCCAAGGCCTTTCAAGTGTACAAAAGAAATGGGAAAGTAATTTCTAAAAGTATTCTACAGGATACTAAATTGAGGGATGTAAAAGAATTGTATTTAAAAAATAATAAAAAATAAATTAATCAAGCAACTTTTTAAGTTCGCCGCTTTCAAACATCTGTGCACAGATATCAGATCCACCAATAAATTTTCCATTTATATATAACTGTGGGATAGTTGGCCAGTTACTGAACTCTTTAATTCCACCACGAATAGAGTCATCGGACAAAACATCAAATGATCCAAAATCATTCACACCTATTTCACGCAAAATTCCAACAACGCGAGATGAAAATCCACACTGCGGCATATCAGGTATTCCTTTTATAAACACAAATACTTTCTTTGAATCGATTAATTCTTGAATTTTATTTTTTGTAGTTTCTTCCATTTTTTTACTCCAATTTTGTTTTTATTGAGAGGGCATGTAACTCTCCACTGTCCAATAAATTCTGCACTGCAGCATAAACTGCTCTGTGCCTATCAACTAAACTCAGCTCAGAAAATCCGCTCCACACAACTACAGCTTCTAAATGCACTCCATCATGTCTTGGGTCAAGTATTTCAACTGAAGCACCACTAAGTGCAGTTTCAATTTTTTCTTTCAAAATATCTAGCATTGGTTTTGCGGTTTCAAGTTGCATAACTCAATTTCCAATCTTCTGTTTTAAATACCTTTGTATCAATAATTTATCTATCTCTCTGAACTCTGCCACTTTAACTTGACGCAATATCTCAAAACCACTCATTCAAAATTAACTACTAGTTAATAATAAATAAGTCCAAAGATTTATAAGTGAAGGTTGTCTAAAAACAGACAATGAAACTTACTGATATTGTTGAGGAGTTAAACGAGAGAGGATTCGAGCGTCAAGCTGTGCTTTTACAATCCAAATTTAAGTATAGTTACACTCTTGCTTTAATGCAAAAGCGGTGGAGAAGTAGCGTAGAATCTCAAATCGGTACTGATCTATATCAAGCTCTGATGAATAGTGATCTGTGTCAATCTCTGCTGTCATCTTCTAATCGGGATCACAGTGCAGGAAAAAACATATTTGATAATGAGAAAAAGCCATCTAGAGATTTTCAAGTACCACTCCTAGAAGTTAGCATCACTCAAAACTTTTCTATAGAGTGTTTAGTTGCTTCCGAGCAAATAGAAACTAACATGATTCAACTTCTTGACCAGGCCGACAAAATTATTTACGCTGAAGTAAAAGAATTAACTGCAGATAATGATGATTTACTATTAAGAATTTATCGCGATGAAGATGTTATTGTTAACGAGGCGAATCTTAGCGATCAGAAAAAGATGCAGAATTCTGCTAGCATAATAAAGAGTTACTCTAAGCGAATATCTGAGGTGAGAGCTTTAGGTTTACCTCATAGTGTAATGTTAGTACACATAAAACCACTTCAAGAATATCTCCCTCTTAATCCTTTTGATTCAAATGATGCAAGCCCAGGAAATGTTGAAAAAATTTGTGACTATGCTAATCAGGTTCTTTCCGATGAAGATTTGCATCGTCAAAATATTTCCAGAAGATCAGAATTACTTTTAGAGCAACATGATACTAGGGTTATTTCTAATGCAAAAATAAACATCACTGAGGCGCTTCGAGAATTATATGAGTATGGGATTGATGGCCACCTTAGCTATGACTATATTGATATGATGGTCTCATCTTCAGATTCAAATGTTACTGGAGTTAATCAGACAAATTATCATCAAAAGCTTTTGAAAACAGATCTTAAATTTAGAGAAGATATATTGCGAAATTTTCAAGATGAAATCAGAATTAAGCAAAGAAGTTTAATGGGTATTAAACAAATAATTGCAGGTAGTCAAGCTACTAACTCTCATGTAGGTGAATTTTCAACTAAACAAAATGATGGTCGATTTCCTAATCTTCAATATTCAAAAGCAAGTAAAGATGCACTGCAACAAATTGCAGATGAAATGGATCAATTATTTGATAAGCTTCCAGACATTGGTGATTTAGCTGTTCCAAGAAAACTTAGGAACAGAGGAACATTAAGTTATATGGTCGAAGAATTAGATTATGATCCAATGGATGTGACTTTTGGAAACGAAGCTGGCTGCTGTATTTTTGTTCCAAAAGAAAAATCAAAAATTCAAAACGGATATAGTGTTCCTGTTTATTTACTTGAAAAACAGATTAAATTATTTGGAGTTTACCGACTTGACGGAGAAAAAAAACGTCGTATGGGTTTAGTTTTGGCATTTGACACAATTGATCTGGTTAATATAGTCCCAGTTTCTTTTTCAGATGACCCAAAAGATGTTCAGCAAGTTGGAGCATCAGTATTAGCAGCTAATAGTTTAGAACTTTCAAGAACCGGAATTGCAGGTGGCAAAGAAACTATTCTAGCCATAACTAATTATGTTGAGGAGTGGTTATCAGGCTACGCAGAGCATCATAGTTATCATGCAGCTGTGATGGGCAATCATCAGTACAACACTTCTGTTAATCATTCTAGTAGAAGTCAAGATTTATTCACACACCCAGTGATGTATGCTGGACGTTCTAGTGATTTTTACAATGAGATATTTAAAGCTCCTTTTCAGAGTCCAGTTATGACTCAATTTGGTACTGGCAAATCACTTATCAGTCAAAAGGATCGTTTGTATACTTTGTGGCAAAAAGAGTAAACTAGTAAACTAAGAAATAAACAATTCAAACAACTGTTTGCAATTATTGCAGGTAGTTTTTTATAATATCGCAATCAATCAACAAACATGAAATTCTACTTGTCATCATCTAAATTCTCAGATCAATCACACAAACTTGCAGGTCTAATGCCAGCTACCAACAAAAAAATTGGTTACATTCCAAACGCCCTTGATTACACTGGCTGCAATATTCCTATCAGGGAACAAAAATTAATCCAAAAATTCAAATATTTAACAGAACTAGGATTAGAACCAGAAATGTTAGACTTAAGAGATTACTTTGGTAAGGAAACCGAACTAAAAACCAAACTCCAAACACTCGGTGGAGTTTTCATCAATGGTGGAAATACTTTCATATTAAGACAAGCGATGCGAATTTCTGGATTCGATAAAATTCTCACAGAACTAAAAGAACAAAACGCCGATTTTCTTTACGCAGGTTACAGTGCAGCTTGTTGTATTTTAGCAGCAGATATGCGTGGATTACAAATCGTAGACGACCCTAATGATCATCCATACAAAGAGATCCAAGAAACAATTTTCGAAGGCCTAGGGTTTCTTGACTACATGATTCTCCCTCACTTCAATTCGAATCATCCTGAGGCTGAAGACATCAGTAAAGAAGTACAATATTGCAAGCAGAACAAGATCCCATATAAAACTCTAAATGATGGCGATGTGATCATTATCGATTAATACATATGGTTCTTTAGAAATAGTTCTGGGGCGTAATGCAGGAGCTATAACATATTCGGAAGAGCTAAATCATTCGACCTGAACGAACATTAGTGAGTGAACGCGAAGCTGCGTGAACCAGTTGCCAGCCCCGATGCCGCAGGCTAAAATTTCTAAAGAAATATTAAACAAATGATTCTCAGTCAATACCTTTTTATAATACGCCTCACCACCCTTCTCTGCAATGGACATGACACTCAAATACGACCCAAAACAGTCAGAAACAAAATGGCAAAAGTTCTGGGAAAAAAATAGCATTTTCACTTTCAACGCAGATGATGTAGAAACACCAATCTATTCAATTGACACTCCACCACCTACTGTTTCTGGAAAGATGCATTTAGGTCACGCTTTCTCTTATACTCAGCAAGATTTTATCGCAAGATACAAACGCCTAGCTGGATTCAATGTTTACTATCCATTCGGAACTGATGACAACGGCCTTGCAACAATTAAATTAGTTCAAAAACACAAAAAAGTAAATCTCAGAAAAGTTTCCAGAGATGATGCAATTAAAACTTGTCTAGAATTCTTAGAAGAAGAGCGACCAAAATTTATTCAAGATTGGAAAAATATTGGGATGAGTTGCGATTTTACCAAATGTTATTCAACCATTAGTGATTATTCCAGAAAAACATGTCAACAATCATTTTTAGACTTAGTCAAAAAAAATCTAATCTACCGAAAGGAAGGTCCAGTTGTTTGGGATCGGGTATTTCAAACTGCTATTGCGCAAGCTGAGCTCGAAGACAAACAAAGAAAGTCTAAGCTTAATTACATTAAAGCCAAATTTCAAGACGAAGAAAACACGTATGCCATTTACGCAACAACGAGGCCTGAACTCCTCTATGCAACAGTTGGGGTAAGTATTGAAGCCGCTGGAACTTATGTGAAAATTAAAGTTAAAGACGAGTTTTGGATAACAGGAAAAACTACTCTTAAAGATAAATTCAAAGATTTCGATTACAAGATAATTGAAGAAATCAAAGGATCAGATCTTCAAGGAAGAAAAGTCCAAATCCCAATTTCAAATATTATCATTACTTTAGGTGATGATGAATCAGTTAAAGCAGACTATGGAACAGGTATAGTATATTTTTGTACTTATGGTGGAATTGAATGTATTGAATGGATGGCAAGAAACCCAGATGTACAAGTTATCGATGTTTTGCAAAAAGATGGTAGGCTCAAAGAAAACTGCGAAAAATATGCGGGAATGCTTTGTGAAGAAGCTAGAAGGCAAGTTCAAACAGATCTCAAAGAATCAAATGAATTAATTTTGCAAGAGCAAGTTGACCAAGTGGTAAACATTGGTGAGCGTTCCGGAGTTGAAGTTGAGATAATTGTTTCAAAACAATGGTATGTGAAATATCTTGATAGAAAAGAAGATTTCCTTGTTGGTTCTGAAAAACTCAACTGGCATCCAAAACATATGAAACATCGTTTAGATAACTGGGTTAAAGGTTTAAAATGGGATTGGGGTTTTTCACGGCAACGTCATTTTGGAATTCCAATTCCGGTTTGGTATGACAAAGATGGTAACCCTTATTATCCTGATGAATCACAATTACCTGTTGATCCATTAAAAGATAGACCACTTTCTGCACCAAAAGACTTAGAGTTAACTCCAGAAATCGATGTTTTTGACACTTGGTTCAATAGTTCTTCAACCCCATTTTTAGCAATCAACCTCCTTAAGGGAACTAAGGCCTATGAATCAGGAAAAATGTTTCCAATGTCACTTAGACCGCAAGCTCATGACATCATCAACTTTTGGCTTTTCTACACTATGGCCAAAACCAGACTCCTAACTAATGGAACCAACCCTTGGAAGGATGTGACTATTTCTGGTTTCGTGCTTGACCCTAAGGGAAACAAAATGTCAAAATCAAAAGGTAATGTGGTAGCTCCGCAAGACGTTATTGAAAAGTTTTCAGCTGACGCTATTCGGTATTGGGCTGCAACCAGTAAACTTGGAGAAGATTTAGCTTTTCAAGAAAAAGATCTCAAAACTGGTCAGAAGTTTGTGAATAAACTTTGGAATGCCTCTAAATTCACATTTTCTCATTTAGAAGATTACGATTCAAAAGAAGCAACTGACAAATCAGTTACTGAAACTTTTGATCATTGGATCTTAACAAAACTGCAAATTGCAATTAGAGATGCAACTGAACAATTCGATAAGTATGAATACGCTAAAGCTAAAGCGAGTATCGAGAAATTCTTTTGGGCTGAGTTTTGTGACCAATATTTAGAAATCATTAAAGACAGATTGTATAACGCAGAATCTAGGGGCAAAGAAGCAAGACTTAGTGCACAGTATGCAGCAAGGCAATCAATCTTGGCAGTAACTACTATGATGGCGCCGATCACTCCTCACATCACAGAAGAAATTTATCAGTTATTTTTCAAAGACACAGAGAGTTATCAGTCTATTCACAAAGCTACATGGCCCAAAGTTGAATTAGAAAACATTGACAGCAGCTGTGAAGAGAAAGGTGATTTAGCAATTGATGTTATTAACTCAGTTAGAAAGTTCAAAAGTACAAATCAGCTTTCATTAAAAACAGAACTTGCTTCAATCACAATTGAATCTAAACATCAAGAACAACTGTCAACACTTCTAGATGATCTTAAGGCAGTTACTCATGCAAAAGAAATTATCTTTGCAGAAACAGTTGCAGAAACAGATTCAATTGAAACTGAAAACTTCAGTATCAAGTTAGTTATTCATCAATAATTCTTTTTTTATTTTCTATATAATAATTCAGAACAATCAACAATCAGAATAATAAAAAAAAAGAAAATTAAAATTTAAAATTATTTTTTAGCAGCAGCCATTAATTCTTTAGCTTTCACAGCCCCAACAACTCTCCAACATTCGTGAGTTCCAGGTTTTGGTGCAGCAGTTACTGCAAAATATCGTGGTTTTCCTTTAACATCTTTTTCACGAATTTCGTATTCTTTAGCTTTAAACTTTTTCTTTGACTTAACGTCATAAAATTCCATTTCTTCCATTTTTTGTTTACCTCGCAATTATAATGGTCTTGAGAAATTTCCCTCAAGTACTCTATTATCTACGGAGTCTGTTTATATACATTTCGTAAAAACAGGCCTTTTTTCACATAAAAATCTCTCTTTTCATTAATTATCTATTCAATTTACTATTTCTCTACCCATTAAGTGATGACGCAATCCTTTTAAAGACAAACATCAACCCTTATTAGACTTAATAACAGGGGTGGAATTAAATGACAGAAGCATATTGCGTAAAATGTAAAGCAAAGCGCGAAATAAAAGATGCAAAAGAAGTTGCTATGAAAGGTAAGGGTGGTAGTGAGCGTCGTGCTCTTAAGGGGAGCTGTCCTGAGTGTTCAACAACTATGTTTCGAATTCTTGGAAGTAAGAAGTAAGAAACATAATCGCAATTTTTTTTAATATTTTTTTATATTTTCTTTTTCTTAAAAACCAACACTATTAAAAACTAAAAACAACTTCTTATTATTAATGGCAAATGGTAACTTTAAGATTAAACCTATGAACATTGAAACTGGTGGTATTCTAATTGCGGTTTTGAATCAAAGTGATGCTAGGAAACATGACTTTCGTTCAGGTGATCGGATTCTAATTAAAAAAGGTAAAAAAGAAATTACTGCAGTTTTAGATGTAACTAGCCTGCCACGTACTTTAGCAAATGGTAAACTTGGTTTGTTCCAAGAAGTTATTGAACACTTAAAAGCCAAAAAAAATGATGAGGTTACAATTCATTTTGCAGGTAAACCTGAATCTTTAGTTTATATTAAACAAAAATTACATGGAAAAGTTCTAAACCAAAAAGAGTTACACTCCATAGTTGACGACATTACTAATGATAGATTAACTGATATTGAAAAAACTGCATTTGTGATGGGTGGTTATATGAATGGTTTTAACAAACAAGAAACAGTGTATTTGACAAAATCAATGGTCGAAACTGGTGAAACACTTTCCTTCAAAGGAACAGTTCTTGATAAACATTGTATTGGTGGAGTTCCAAATAATCGGACAAGTATGATCGTAGCCCCAATTGTGGCAGCTGCCGGTTTAATCATGCCAAAGACATCTAGTCGTGCAATTACAAGTCCGGCTGGAACTGCTGACACTATGGAATGTCTAGCAAAAGTTGAACTATCCAAAAAGAAGATAGAAAAGGTAATTCAAAAATTTGGTGTTTGTTTAGTTCATGGTGGATCTATGAAATTAGCTCCTGCTGACGACAAAATCATTGAGATTGAGCGGCCACTTTCAATTGATGCTGAAGGTCAACTTTTAGCTTCAGTTATGGCAAAGAAACATTCTGTTGGTGCTAAAGTTGTTTTAATTGATATCCCAATTGGTCCAAGTACCAAATCTAAAAACCGATCAGAGGCTAACAAACTAAAAAAGAAATTTGTTCAGTTAGGAAAAGCGTTGGGTATGAAAGTAAAAGTAATTTTAACTGATGGTTCAGAACCGATTGGTAACGGTGTGGGACCGCTTTTGGAGGCAAGAGATGTTCTAGCAATTTTACAACATACTGATGCAGCTCCTAAAGATTTGAGAGAAAAATCCTTGATGATGGCCGGAATTTTGTTAGAACTTTCAGGCAAAGTCAAGAAAGGAAAAGGTTACCATCGAGCAAAATATCTTTTGGACAGTGGTCTTGCGTGGCAAAAAATGTATGATATAATTCAAGCGCAGGGAAAACAAAAAATGCCATATCTAGGTAAGTATTCTTTTGATGTGAAATCTTCAAGGAAAGGAAAGGTTAAGTCAATTAATAATTTAGTGATTGCAAAACTTGCAAGAACTTGTGGTGCCCCATTTGATAAGGGAGCGGGCCTTTATCTTTACAAGAAGAAGAAAGATAAAGTAGAAGTTGGTGATGTCTTGTTCACAATGTATGCTTATAGTGATGAAAAGATGTTACAAGCTAAGAAGATTTTAATTAATCAAAAATCCTTTGAGATTAAGTAAGTTTTTAATTTTTTTAAATTATTTTTTTTTTAAATTTAGAAAATGATTCATAATCCAAACTGATCTTGTTATTTTATCTTTTTTTCTTCCGAGATTTCTTCAATTTTTTACTTCTGGCAATTCTGTTATATTCTTCTTGCATCTTTCGATGGTATCTACAGAATCGAATATTCTTAACTGCTTTTCGAGTACAACGTACGCACTCTCCTACTTTTACTTTTTCGTAGTAAGTGTCACGTCTTTCTTTTAGTAAATCTTTTCTGTGTGTGTAGTAAAATCTTAAGAATCTATTCGGCGCATCTTCAGGTTTCATCCGAGCTGCACGTAATCTGTTAGCGTGTTTTCGAATGGTTTTTTTCGCTTTTGAAAAAAGATGCTTAAGTGCCATACATAAATGATTTTTTTTACCTTCTTAAAGGTTTTCATTAAATTAAAACTACATTTAACGTTGACACTTATCGCAATAATATGTTCCACGGCCATTCAACTTAATTTTCACAATATCTGAAGCACAAATTCTGCAACTTTTTTGTCCATAGACTTTCAAGAACTGACTAAACTCACCAGCGTCTCCTTTTGCATCAACGTATTTACCATCAAAAGTGGTTCCATTAAATTCAATTGCTTTCTTCAAGAGTGGAACAATTGCAGCATGTATTAAACGCATCTTAGTTTCAGGAACGGCAGCCACTGCAGTTGCAGGATGCACAGCAGCAATAAAACACAGCTCTGCGGCATAAATATTTCCAAGACCCATCAATATACTCTGATCAAATAAAGCTGTCTTCACCGCAAGTTTTGGCTTCTTGTTCATTAATTTTAGAAACCCATTAAACGAAGGCAACTCAAGTAAAGCATCAGGCCCTAATTTGCGAGATGCAAAGTACTCCTTCATTTCCATTGGAGATATTAACTCCATTGTTCCAAATTTTCTCTGATCATTAAATAATAGATAACTTCCATCCTTGAAGTGAAACACAACTCTGCTATGTTTGTGCATTTTAGAATCAATCTCATCAGCAGAAACTGGAATATATTGCCCAGTCATTCGAAGATGTGAGATCATATTCAAAGGACCACTACTCCCTTTTAGCTCAAAAATAATGTACTTTCCATATCTTTGAACTCCACTAATTAGAAAACCACTAATCTCATCAGAACCAATCTTCACTCCGCGCCCAGCATCGAGAAGCTCAATATGATCAACTGTTTTACCAACTACTTCTTGCAGCCCAATGCATACTGTTTCAACTTCTGGTAGTTCTGGCATTCTCATCCCTCAAGTAATGTATTATCAAACAAACAACAATCCCTGTTAAAGCTAATCCATCAATCATTGCAAGAACTAATAAATCTGCATGCACAAGGTCTAATATCAAATGTGACAAATATCCAAGTGAAAACAGTCCTACCTCAATTCTGTGCCGAGGCAGCAAAAAGCAACCAACAGCAAAGATTACAAACGGAATCCAAAGAAAATTCAAATATGCGCGATGCCAGCCCATATCAGAGAATATCAGTGCTGGTAAAAAGTCAAAATCTGGTACTAATGCTCCAAATGCAGCAAGAGCATAGCCAAGTTTTGACACTTTGAGGAACCTTGACACTAGTAAACTAAGGCCAATAGCTGTTATTATATGACTTGCTGCGAGTACCACAAAAACCCTCTCAAATCCGTATTAGTTAAACATTATGCATACAAAAGCCCTTCTCCACCACAACATTTATAAAAGACTTAAAATCGAAAGAATACATCACAATCGGGGTGAATATACTAAAATGGAACAACATTCAAGACCACTTGACGCTTTAAACGCAGCTCGAGGAAAACAAGTTATTGTAAATTTAAAGAACGGATCAATGTTCACAGGAAAGTTAAAAGCTTTTGATATTCATATTAACGTAGTACTTGAAGAAGCAAAAGAAACCGAAAATGGTGCAGTTAAGCGTCAATTAGGAACTGTCTTCATCAGGGGCGACACAATTACAATTATTTCACCAGCATAATAACGAATAAAAACGGGTAACAAAATATGTCAACAGCAAGTATGGGAAGAAAAAGTGGGAAGACCTCACACATTATCTGCCGAAGGTGCGGAAGTCATAGTTATCACATTCGAAAGAAAAGATGCGCAAGTTGCGGATATGGTGCTGAGGCAACTACCAGAAAATACGTCTGGAATAAGAAATAATTCCGCAGAGCGGTGCCAGAAATTTTTAAAATTTCTAAGCACTATTTAACTTTTTTATTTTTATTTTATTCTTAATTTTCTTTAAACTATAATTTAGAATTTTCTATTTTTAACTCATATTGTAATAATTAAAGGTCAATTCTTCTTCAACCAACTAGTAAGCAACGGTGTCACATCAATTCCATTAGTCTTATGTGCAATTGTATTACAACTAACAACCTTAGAAACTCCTGCCTTCTTCATAAGTTTCAAAGCATCGCCAGCAAACAATCCATGAACTGTAATTGCAGTCACTGAACGAGCACCAAGTGACTTAGCTTTCTTCGCAGCCTCAGCAATAGTATGCCCTGTAGAAATAATGTCATCTACGATCACAACATTTTTGCCTTTCATATCGATAGGTTTCATCATCTTCACAGAAACTTTTCGCGACGAATAACGGGTTTTCTCAAACACAGTACACTGCACACCAGCAACTTCAGCAACTTCTTCTGCCCATTGATATGATTCAGAGTCAGGTCCAATCACAACTGCATTCTTAATGTTTCGTTTAACGTAAGCTCCAATTAGCGGATTCGAACACAAGTTCATTGCTTTTATTTTGAAAATATCTGACATTGATTTGTAGCGATGTAAATGCGGATCAATTGTTACAATTGAATCAACTGAATTGTTCAACAGCTTTGCCATCACTCGACTTGATATCACTTCTCCAGGATTAAACATTTTATCTTGACGCATGTATGCTAAGTATGGTGCAACCACTGTTACACGTCGACCACCTAACTGCTTTATCCCTTCAGCTGCGAACACTACATCAAGTAATGACTTCTGTGGATTTGGTTGAAATGACTGTACAATAATCACATTGCTTCCGCGAACATTTTTGGCAAATCGCATGTAGCGATCTCCATCTGGAAATGCAGATACATCGCATACAACATATTTTGCTTTCAATCGACGTGCAATACTGCGTGCCATTTTCTCAGAATTTCCCAGACTTGTTACAATTACCATCATCATCACCTATATTTACTACACATAAAGTAGAGTCGTTGGCGCGTGGGTCTCTTGCCGAGATGCCCAATAAAACCAGCGATTAACCACAAACATTTTTGCTTTTCCAAAAAGTAAAAATCTCTGTGCAGTGGTTTGTATTAGCCCGGCCTGACCATCGCCATTAAGACTCTACACAAGCTTAAAATTAAGAAAACAAAACACCCTTTTAATCTTTTTGATTTTTAATCTCCATCAAATAATCTTCCAACAGACTTGGTGCAGAAAAAACTTCATTTGCAACTAATAATGATTGAGTATAATGGTCTTGCATTTTTTGGTTTATCTTATTAGAGCATGGTTCTTCTGCGGTCTCTTCAGAAAACATACAGTATCCATCAAGTTTTCCGTTTACTCCATAATCAAACAATAGCAATAAATCATTCTTTTCAGAAAATGAAACTACCAACGTCTCTCTTGGTTTTCTAAATCGTAATATTCTCCTTTTATCAAGCGCAGTAAATGAGAATCCTTCAGCAACTGTATACTCTTTTGATTCTCTGTAAAATCTATTTACATACTTCATTGATACTTCAGAGCTATCTAGTCCTCTATCCAGCGTTTGATTAAATACATTTCTTGAAACTAAACTCAGTGAGAATATCTCTCTACTTGGGTCATCAACACTAGATCCTTGGGATAAATTCAAAGCAGTGTATAATATTAAAGGGATTGACATACTATAAATTTCAAATCCTTTTTTATAAACTAATTGCCTTGTTATCAAAATTCTCTCTTCTTTCAGCAAATTTCCAGCCAAATGTTTAAATAAAGATTCCGTCCCCCAAATCATTAATGGAATCCAATCATAATTTTAAAATATCAAACGTCTTATTTGAAAAATTTCCAAAGTTACAAATAGCAGTTCTTAAGGTAACTGACCTAAAAAATAATCTTTCAAATCCTCAAATCATTTCTAAACTAAGGGATGTAGAGAATCAAATCAGAGAGAAATATTCATCTGATTCACTCAGCAATCTTTCACAAATTAAAACCTGGAGGGAAGCTTATTCTTCATTTGGTGCCAAGCCTAAGAAATACAAATCTTCTATAGAGGCTTTGCTTAGGAGAGTTTTGGCAGGCGAAGAAATTCCAAGCATCAACCCATTAGTGGATACCTACAATTATATATCTTTAAAATATCTGCTTCCTCTTGGTGCAGATGATTGTGATAAAATAACAGAACCAATTTCATTAACTTATTGTGCTGGAACAGAAGAATTTCAAGCAATAAATTCTGATGAAGTAAAAACTGTGAATCGTGGTGAAGTTGCCTACAAAATGGGTGATAAGACAATCCTTTGTAGGAGGTGGAACTGGCGAGAAGCTAATCAAACCAAAATTGATAACAATACTAAAACAGCCACTATTTATATCGAGAGTTTGCTTGAAGATAAATCAGTATTAGAAAATGCTCTTGCTGAGTTGCAAGAATTACTTGGTGGACAATCAGCAATCTTAGACGATAAAAACAATCTTTTAACTCTGGCTGACATGAAATTATCTAGTCTTGAATTTAATGAGTTTCATGAACTAGCTGATAATTCTAACAACAAAAAAAATACTAAAGAAAAAAAGTTAGATCAGAAGTCTGGTGTTAAACCACCTTTCCCTTTGTATCATTGGGCTGACGTAACTGCTCACAAGATAATTTGTGATAAGGGTGACAAAGATAAGTATACTGTTGCAGCAGGAATTACTCCAAGTGGTGTTGTTCATATTGGTAATTTCAGAGAGATAATCACAAATGAATTAGTTAAGCGAGCTTTAGAATATCGTGGAAAGAAAGTAAGATTCCTGTATAGTTGGGATGACTTTGATGTATTCCGTAAAGTTCCAAAGGATATGCCAAAACGAGATGAACTTCAAAAGGAATTGCGAAAATCAATAGTTGACGTTTTTGATCCTCATGGAGAAACAAGCAGTTATGCAAGGCACAATCAGATCCCTGTAGAAGAGGATGTAAAAAAAGTAGGCATTGAATGTGAATTCATTTATCAATCAAAGGCTTATCGAGAAGGTAAGTATGCTGAAGGAATTAAACATGCACTACAAAACACTGAAAAAATTAAATTACATCTCAATAAACACCGTAAGGAGAATCTTCCTGAAAATTGGTTGCCTATTGCTGTTTTCTCTAAGTTTGATGGTACAGATGAGGTAAAGAATCTTCGTTATGATGGGGAATGGTCAGTTTCATATGAGGTTTCTGATGGTTCAACTGAGACTGTAAATTTCAAAGATGGTGGCGACGTCAAACTAAGGTGGCGTATTGATTGGCCAATGCGTTGGGACTTTGAAAATGTTGACTTTGAGCCAGGAGGAAAAGATCATTCTACTAAAGGTGGAAGTTTCGATACTGGTAGAGATATTATCATGGATCTATGGGCAAGAGACGCTCCAACTTATATCATGTATGATTTCATTAATGTTAAAGGTCAAACTGGTAAGATGTCATCTTCTGCTGGAAATGTGTTGACAGTTTCAGATGTGTTAAAAGTTTACACACCTGAATTGTTGAGGTATCTATTTGCTGGAACTAGACCTAACACTGAATTTTGTATCAGTTTTGATGTTGACGTATTCAAGGTGTATGAAGATTTTGATAAATGTGAACGAATTTATTTTGGCGTTGATACTGCAAAGAATGAAAAAGAATCCGCAAAGCAAAAAAGGATTTATGAGTTAAGTGCAGTTGATCAAGTAGCAAAAACAATGCCTTATCAGCCTAGTTTTCGTCATTTAACAACTGTTCTTCAAATCCATGAACTGGATATAGAAAAATCAATTGTTTCGTTAGAATCTGAATTAAAAAGTGAGTCTGACAAAACACGTCTAAGACAACGAGCAGAATCTGTCAAATATTGGTTACAAAACTATGCTCCTGTTGAGTTTACTTTTACTGTTCAAACAGAATGCCAAGTAACTTTGGTAGAGAAGGAAAAAGAAATATTGCAGCAGTTAGCAGCAAAACTCGAAGAGAAGGAATGGACAGATAAGGATTTGCATGAAGAAATATATGTGTTATGTACAAATAATGATTTCCCTCATAAGGATTTTTTTCAATTAGCATATAATGTTTTGATAAACAAAAAACAAGGACCTAAATTGGCTTCATTTATTTTAGAGATCGGAAGGAAGCGAGTAGCAGAATTACTCAAGAAACTTTAGTTCTTTTATTTTTTTTAATCTTTTTATTTTTAGACTATTTTTCTTCATATCTTCCACTCAAACATCAACACTTTTTTAAACCCCAATTCTTTCTTTTATCATGGGATGGCTGTAGCTTCAAACATATTTGTAGAACTTGGAATCATAGTAATCTTAGCTGGATTTCTAGCATTACTATTTAGATGGGCAAGACAGCCACAACTTCTAGCGTACATTTTTGTAGGTGTCCTCATAACTCCAATCTTGGGGATCATAACTAGCAGTAGTGTAATTGATGCGATGTCAACTATTGGTATTGCCTTTCTACTTTTCATTGTAGGTTTAGAAATGGACCTTAAAAAACTAAAAACTGTAGCTTTTATTTCAAGTGTTGGTGGCACGGTTCAGATTGCAATTTTGTTCACAACTTCTTTTTTAATCGCAATGCTCTTGGGATTCATTCCACTTGAAGCAATGTATATTGGTTTAATGCTAGCTTTTTCATCAACAATGATTGTGATGAAATTTCTCTCAGACCGACGTGAACTTTCAACTTTACATGGGAGAATTGTTGTTGGTATTTTATTGATGGAGGATTTGTTTGCAATTTTTGCTTTATCAATCTTAACTACTATTGGTGATTTCACTCCTTCGATTTTAGTTTTAGCTTTATTGAAATTCGTTGCTTTAATCGCAGCTGCCTATTTTGCAACCAAGTTTATTTTTCCAACTTTGTTCAGATTCGCAGCTCGGGCTCAAGAACTTTTATTGGTAGCTTCTTTAGCAATTTGTTTTCTATTTTCACTATCATTTCATTACCTCGGTTTTTCAGTTGCAATCGGAGCTTTTGCAGCCGGTTTAACTTTAGGTAACTTAAGATATAATTTAGAAATCATTGCAAGAGTTAGGTCTTTGAGAGATTTTTTCTCATTACTATTTTTTGTATCTTTAGGAATGGGTTTATCTTTGGGCGTTGTTCAAACTTATTGGAAGGAATTGATTGTTTTCAGTTTATTCATTATTCTCTTTAAACCATTAATTGTGCTCACATTATGTACAGTTTTTAGGTATACCAAAAAACCAGCCTTTTACTCAGCTTTATACTTAACTCAAATTGGAGAGTTCGCTTTGATTATTGCAGCTCAAGGTAAACTGCTTGGTCATTTAAGTTCTGATATTTTTTCTATGGTTGTTTTGGTTGCCTTAATCACAATCACAACCACGTCATACTTTGTAAAATATAACTCTCAAATATTTGCTTTTGTAGAACCCTACTTAACTTTCCTTGATAGATATAACACTGAGGGTTTGGAATTTTTACCTCAGGACCATAAACCAAAAATTGTTCTTTGTGGTCATAACAGAATAGGTTATTCCATTTTAAGAAAATTGAAGCGTAACAAAAAAAATATCTTAGTAGTTGATTATAATCCTGAGATTATTGCAAGTACTGCAAGGCGTGGATTTCACTGTATTTATGGGGAAGTTGACGATGAGGAGATTATTCGAAAGATGAATCTACGTGGAATTAAACTATTGATCTCAACCATTCCTGGCTTAAGAGAGAACCTAATCTTGATTAAACGAACTCGTGCTGTCAATAAAAAGGCCAGAATCATTGCAACAGCTGCAAGTACTGATGATGCACTTGAGCTTTACAAGGCAGGAGCTGATTATGTTACTCTTCCTCATTTCTTGGGTGGAGAGCATATTGCAAATATTGTAACTGGTGTGAGAAAGAAGGTAATTAATCTCTCAGAGGAGAAAGAGCGTCATCTTCATGAACTTCGCCTTCGAAAGAAACGCGGGCATGACCATCCTATGCAGTTCGGTTAATTTCGTATATATCATTTTTTTAATTCTTTTTCTTAGGATTCCTGACGCTTTGCTTCTTCTTTCAAGGCAACCATTATAAAACAGCTCCTATATTCTAAACTACTATGAACTTCGAGAAAATCCCACCTGTTGAGACTCCAAAACAGCTCCTTGATATTGCCTTTCGTAAAGCAAGGGAAAAGGTCACAAAGAAGCAGTTTAAGGGTAAACCTGTTGATAGGGCAAGAGATAAAGCTAGGGTTAAGATCGACATCAGTGGTGGCTATTTACAATCACGTCTAAGAAAGGCAATCAAGGATTTTCCAAGTTTTGATCATCTTCCAGATTTTTATATCAAACTTATTCGACTAACAGTTGATATTGGTGCTTTAAAGAAATCTTTGGCAGCGCTAAATTGGGCTGAGGGTAAGATCATCTTTTTTCAAAGAATGTATAACAGTAAGATTTCTGGTGCTAGAGAGTATGAAACTGTTCAAAAACAAATTAAGGAGTTTTATGGAAGAATTTCTTCTGTTCTCAAACAGATCAAAAGTAACATTGAATATCTAAATGAATCACGGCGTGTTATGAAAACTTATCCTGATATTAAGGATCGTTTTACTGTTTGTCTTTATGGATTTCCAAATGTTGGTAAATCAACTCTGATCAATAAGTTGGCTTTGACCAATGCAAAGACTGCTGGTTACTCATTTACCACTAAAACTATCAATTGCGGTTATTTGGATAAAGGGAATCCAAAGGATGAAACAGCAATTCAAATTTTGGATGTTCCAGGAACTTTGGCAAGACAGGAAAAAATGAATCTCATTGAGCTTCAAGCAGATTTAGTTCTAAAAGAAATTGCAAATTTAGTAATTTATGTTTTTGATATGACTGAACCTTTTCCAATTGAAGATCAGATTAAACTTTACAAAAAAGTTAAGGATAAGAGGCCAACAATTGTCTACCTCAGTAAACAAGATATTATCTCTGAAGAAAAGAGACAAGCATTTACTGAGAAACTGGGTTTTGACATTATCACTTTTGAAAGTCTAAGAGAACAGATCATAGCAAAGCAAAGATAATCTTTTTTCAATCGTTGCCAAGTCTTCACCAAGGTGAATTAATTATTCTCATATCATCAAAACCTTTAAGTACGCTACAACTATTATTCTCTTTAATCAAATTAAAAAATTGGTGAATGGTATAGATGGCGCTTCCTTCAACACAGATGTTAATTACATTGTTCTTAGCACACTTATTCGTCCTATTAGTTCTACTTCTAACTTGGGCTTTTGTTCGTCATGCCCAGAAAAAACATCATGAACATATGGCAAATTTCAGATTAAAGAAAATGCCAAAAGCTGTTCATCGTGGTTTAGAAACACCAGTTACTCAAGCTCCAATTGTAGAAGAAAATAAATGGGACAATACTCAACATGAACTTGAAAAGGCAGAACTTGAAGATCAGAAAAGTTTAGTTAATGCTAGTTTGAAGACAATTCAAGAAGCTGAAGAATCTTTTGAACATCAAGGTGCTGTTGAAGAAAAAGATAGTGTTGAAGAGCGAGTCTCCAAGCTCCCTACAATTGAAGCCATGGAGAAATCTATTCATCAAGAAACTTTTGAGTCTCATGTTAATGATCTCCAAAATTCTATCGGTCGCAAGGGTTTACGTGAATCAAACAACATTATTTTAGATAGTCAGTTAGATTCCATTAATCAAAAATTGGCAAGTTTATCTCCGGCGAGGGATTCAACTCCAGCTCCGGTGATTCAGATTTCTAAAAAAAATGATCCGAAGCATCAAGATTGGCGTGATGATGTGGCACAAGATTTTGAAAATTTGTTTAAGCAAACTTCTACTTCCAAAGAGAAGAGGGAACATTCATTCTTTTCATTTTTCACCAGATTTTTTAAGAAATCAGGGGAGGAACATTTTGTTGCTATGCATAAAGAGGATGCTGAGAAGAAAGCAGTTGATCTTGTGATTAAGATTTCAAAACGTATTGAAGGTGATCAGCCTATTCCAGTTAAGGAGTTAGATTGGATTGAAGCTAATTTAATGAATTTGCATAAAGAGATTTGGAATAAAGATTAAACTACTTCTAATCACCTTGTGGCAAGTGTTATCTTGGCCAGTGCCTAAATACTTTAGAGAAATAAAACTTCAGAAAAATAATCAATAAAATAAAACTAAAAGAAAATTTACAAACCTAATTCTTTAACATTTCCACTACATGGAAACTTAGCTGATGCACGTTTCAAAGCAGCTTTAGCAACTTTCATATCTTTTTTTGGAATTCTAACTTCCATGATAATCTGTTTGTTTTTAATTCGAGCTGCAGCTCCAATGATCTTACCAAATGATTTCTTCATTCCGGTACTCATCCTATCTGCTCCTGCTCCACTAGCTAGTGGGTTCTCACGCATAACGTGAAATGGATAAGGTCGAATTTTTAAGAAATATCCTTTACGTCCAAGTGCTTTCTCTAGGTGTTTATTTGTTGTCATCCTAGCAGCTTCAAGTGCGTTGTGACGAATATTAAGGTCTCTGTCACTTCTTAGAACTACTGTGGTGTCAAAATCTCCATGAACATCTCCCATCTCATATTTAACGATCTTAATGTTAGGGAATCCTCCTCGGATGTAGTTTTTCTTGTTAAACTTACTAGTTCTGGTGTAAGGTCTTTCAAGTCCACGGTATCCAACGAATTTTCGTAATTTTGCCATTATCTACTCAGGATTAACGGGTCTTTAAAAAGGTTTCTACGGTCGCAACCCTAGGAACCCTTGAAAATAGTATATTTTCATTGGCTTACTATAATCGAGGATTATAGAAGCTCAAAAATGCCTCATTTTTGTAGCTTTCTACGGTCGCAACCCTAGGAACCCTTGAAAATAGTGTATTCTCATTGGCTTACTATAATCAAGGATTATGGAATCCTGAAAATACCTCATTTTAGCTTCAACTGATCACACACTGCATTATATCAACACTCTTTTATACCAGTTCCTTCACTTCAAAGAATATCATGGGTTCGTAGCTCAGGAGTAGAGTGCTGCATTGGCTTTTCAGTAATGAACCAATATTGCAGAGGCCCCGGGTGCAAATCCCGGTGAGTCCACTCCTTTTTCCAAACTCAACAACAAACTTTAAATATATGGCTAAAAACCATACACCTATGGCCAGAGAACATATACAGATCCTCAAACTTCTAAGAGATAATTCTGAACAAAAATTCAGTATCAACCAAATTGCAAAAAAGAGGAAGATCAATTACAAATCTGCTTACAACGCAATTAAAAAATTAAAAGCAGAAAAAGTAATTAAGGTAGAAAAAATAGCAAATGCCAAAATAATATCTTTGTCATACAAAACACACCCATTCACGTTTGAAATGGAATACTTAAGAAAAGAAAAGATCTTAAAAAATAAGAATTTTAAAGTACTGCATCAGTGGTTAAAAGAGTTAGAACTTCCATTCATTGTTCTTCTCTTTGGTTCTCATGCAAAAGGAAACTCCAATAAACATTCTGATATAGATCTTCTAATAATTTCTGACCATGAAGAAAAAATCGATCAAAAAATATCTTTATTACCACTCCCGTTGCATTGCATATATGTGAAATACAAAGAGTTTATATCTATGGCTTTGAGCAAAGAATTTACAGCAGTATCTGAATCAATTAAAGACAATGTGTTATTGTTTGGAGTAGATGAGTATTACCGAATAATTGAAAATGTCAATAAAAAATCATCCTAATCATGCCAAGAAAAATATTCAAAGATATTTGGCAGATGGTTTGCTTAAGAAAAACAGAACAATTAATCCAAAAATCATTTCTAGGTATCGAAGTAATGCGATTGAATCTTTAGCTGTTGCTAAAATGTGTTTTGAGGGCAAACGTTCTGCTTTGTGGACAATTTCTTGTTCTTATTATGCAATGTTTTATGTAGCTAATGCATATCTTACAAGTATTGGTTACAACACAGCAAATAAAATTGCGCATAAGGTAACTTCGGATGCTCTGTGTTTTTTCGCAGTGGATAAAATTCAGGCATCACTATTGGAATCTTTTGATCAAGCGCAGCAAGAAGCAATGGGATTAGTTTTGATTCAAGCAGAAGAGATTGTAGTCTCATTTGAACATGAAAGACGAAAGCGAGGGGTATTTCAGTATGATATGTCTATTGAAGTGCAATGGTCAAAAGCAAATACTTCGCTTGAAAGGGCAGAAAGGTTTATCTTTGAGATAGATAAACTGGTAATAACATGACAATCACACTCCTATCAATCGGAAAAGTACGCAAACAATACGTCAAAGACGCTATTGGTGACTTCAAACGACGTTTAAGCAAATACACTAAGTTTGAATATCAAGTCAAAGATAAGTTCAGTGATCAAGATATGAAAGGTTATGTTGTAGCACTTGACCCATTAGGCACAGAACTAACTAGTGAAGATTTTGCAAGCTTCATCAAAAAAACTACTTTAGAACAAAAGAATATTACTTTTTTAATTGGCGGACCTAATGGAATTCCAAAAGAATACTTACGAAAAGCAAACAAAAAGATCTCACTATCGAAAATGACTTTTCCTAATGAACTTGTTAGGGCAATCTTTCTAGAACAATTATACCGAGCGTTCAAAATCAATAAGAATGAAAGTTATCATAAGTGAAATAAAAATAAATTAATTATTTTTTAAAAAGGCCATAAAAGTCATCATCATTTTTTTCTTTTCCAGAGATATAATTTTTTAGATATTCAAATGGATCTTCTTCAAATTCCTTTAAAAGACCTTCTTTTTTGATATGTTGGTCCAGCAGACTAGCAAATCCTCCATCAGGTTCATTTGAAGAACTAGGTTTTTTCATGAAGTATCCTTCAGTGGGATCAGTAATTATGTCCCCAAACATATCATTACTAAGGATATCACTTAACTTACTCCCTAAATTATTTGAACAAGTAACATTTTGTATCTCTTTAATGAAGAGATGTTTTTTGTCATAAGTCATGTTTGAATCATTAATCTTATCATACAATCCACCTAATCCTAATTTTCCAAATTCTAATCTTGCATCATAATTTGCTACAATTTTCACTTCCTGGTCAGAGAAAACACGTTCAAAATAACTTCTTGCAGCCTTTACAGTTCTACCACTTGCAATGTCTTCATCAAATATTACAATCTGTCTATCTTTACTTAACTCTTTCAATCTAGCAATTTCTGTTTCTGACAAACGTGGTGCTTTGTCTCTTTTCTTCGCCATAGAAAGCCGTGCAACATAAAATTCAGAATCATCGCTACCTGAAATTTTACAATAACGGCTAAACACATCAAGTCCAGCAGCTACGCCGCCGTGACCAAGTGCGATAAACAATACATCTTTTGAATATGTTTTGTCATTATGAATAATACTTTTATCAGTAGGTAAATTTGTATTAAAATCTGCATCAAGTTTACTCGCAGTTTTTTGCGACCTTTCTGAACTTGATGCTTTACTAGTCACTGAATCACTTGGCTGTGCCAATGGCAAAGTTAGTAATTCTTCAAGTCCACTTTCCACAACCTTTGCTCTAAATTTGGCAGCTTCCAATGAAGTACCAACATTACTTTCACTATTGTAAATTTCTAAGGCAGTATGAATTGCTTCTCCTAAGAGTGGTTCTGCTGTTTCAGCTAACTCTGGGTGTGCAATTTTGTAATCAAGAGCTGCTCTAATAATTCTAGCTGGCTGAATTGCCCTTTGCATAGAACCAACATGAGAACTTCTTTTGTTAATTTCGATATCTGTTAAAACTGAATTTAATGTTCCTCGATAAGAAAGATTAGTTGATCCTGGTTTAAAGCTAGTAAACTTTGCTGCTGGTACCACTTGGTATGGTGAACCTGTTATTCCTAAATTTTCAATTAAATTACTCTCAACCATTATACTAATCTCTTGAACTATCTCTTAACCTAGAATCTAAACTTCGATAAGTAATCTGAACCCTTGGTACTCTTGGCATTAAGTTCCGAGCTTCTTGTTTAAAATAATCTGCTCCAACAGCACCTAACACAGCTACTGCCATACCAAGTCCTGCACTTTCATAGTCTCCAGTTGCCATAGCTACTGCTGTTCCAAAAAGTCCTGTTGCTTCAATTACGAATGCCAATCCTCTTCCTGTATTATAATCTCTCATTGTTTATCCTCTAATTTTTACTTCAAACACTTACAAGCTTTAAATCCAACTTTCTTAGCAGCTGCAATTGACGCAAAATCTACTTTCTTAAACGCTTTAATGTTCTTAGCATAAGCGCAAGATTCAGTATGAACTTTAGTCCCAGTTTTTGATGCTACAATTCGTTTCTTAAAAGAAACTTTTCTAACAACTTTCTTAGAACTTAATTGACGACGTTGATTTGCCATCACAACTTCGCCCATTACAGACATAGCTGAAACTAAGCGTAAGTTATTTTCTTCGAGTTCAGCAACGCGAGCGTGCATCTCTTGGAAGTGTGTGTATAGCTGAGCCATATCAGTTTTAACGTGTGCAAATGATTGTGCAATTTTCATATTTTTTTTCATGGTTTTCTCCTAATAAGTTTGATATCTTCTCAAACTCACTCTCATTTATAAACTTTCCTAAGGAATAACTACTTATAAGTGACAACCAACAAAAGATTTTTAAATAACTGCTTATTTTGAACTATTCATGAGTCTTGATCAATTAACTGAAGCTATGCCTGGATTATTCTTATTTCCAGAATATGCTGATCGCGCAGATGAATTTTCTGAGTACAGCTTGCAGAATCGGGATGTTAAAATAGATGGATCAAGGGGTTCAAGAGTTGTTCAGTCTTTGAATGGAAATTCGTATATGGTCAAACCCCAGCGTTCAAACGACGATCGTTTTATTAAAAAATTCAAAGATGAAGAACGTCCAGATAGCATTTATCGTGGAGATTTAATTCTAAAGGAATTATTGATAACTAGAATTTTGGGTCAATGTGCAACCTACGAAGATGAGCTTTCGTATGTAGAATTTGAAAAACCAGTTGGTTATCGTCAAAGAGATGATGCTTCGAAAGAATCAATATTTGAGTATTCTCCTCCAACAGATCCTGTCAGAGTTAAGAATTTTGAAAATGCAAGAATAGCAGCTTACTATTTTTTCAAAGAAGAGCGTAACTTGGCAGAAACAATTGAAGCTAAGTTTGCTGCTCTGAATCGAAGGAATCGTAATGATTGGCTAACAAGTGAACTCTACACTCCTTTTTTATTTACTGAGGTCTTGATGTTATACAATGGTGTCTCTCACAATGAAATGCCTCAAGATCATCTAAAGAGGACTAATAATAATAAAAATGGTGTCCTTGCAATTGATTTTGAACTCTGCGATCTTGCGGTAAGACCTGCACTCCTAGAAAGAAAGATTGAACATGTCTTATTAGATTTTGTGGAATTGGGTAAGGGATTGTCAAGGACCAAAAGAAAAAGGAAACATTTCAATAAACCAGTTGTTGCCAGGCGAGAATGGTTAATGGAACAATTCGCAGAAGGAACATTTTCTGCAATTCAAGATCCACTAAAGAAAAGATTTCAAGAATACTTAGCATCATCTGGATTCTTTGAGGGTCGGATCCATACATTTGGTCCAGCATACAATCAAATCAAAGAATTAAATGCCGAAATTCTTTCATAAGCTATACCTGAAAGAGAATTGTTAACATAAAATAAAATAAAATAAAATAAAACACAAACTCAAAATTAAGAATAAAATCAAAAAAACAAAAAAATAACAAAAAAATTCTTTACCCTAACAAATCAACTGCTGTCACATTCGATTCCACAATATTTGAAGAATCTCCACAATATGGGCAAATCGCACGACGCGAACTAAACTTATACCGACAATGATTACAGAAAAAATCATTTTTCTGTTTTTTAGCAGAAGCTGAAACAGGCATCTTGTTACCTTTGTAGCAACCAAAACACTCATACACATTACCTTTCCCTGCCAAATTGAACAATCTAGTGTTCCGTTTAGACACAGATTCGTGGCAACTATAACAATTTACTTTTACATCTAAAACTACCATCAAACAAGCAAATCACAACTGGTATAAAAACATGTGTCACCCCTTTATTCTGAAAACAATTATAAACCCTAAAAATAATCATGTCTTATGTCAAAAAATGTCATCGAATCACAGGTTCTAAAGACAATTGCTCCAAATAATGCGCAAGCACAAATAATTCAAACTGCAGCGAAAGATTTCATCAGCGAATTAAAAAAAAATATCAAAGATGCTGAAGTGATTCTTGGTGGCAGTGTTGCAAAAGGCACTTTTCTATCCTACAAATCAGACATCGATGTCTTTGTCAGATTCAACTACAATCAATACAAAGACCAGTCAAGCAAAATCTCAGCTATTCTAGGGTCTGCTTTGAAGAAATCCTTTCCAAAGGAAAAAATCGAAAAAGTACATGGGTCTCGTGATTATTTTCAAATTCAAAAAGACAATTTTGATTTCGAAGTAGTGCCAATTCTCTTCATTGAGAAGGCAACTGATGCAATCAACATAACTGATATCTCTCCTCTGCATAGTGTTTGGATTAACAA
>JABHRS010000033.1 GCA_018670085.1 archaeon
AAAAGTGCTACTAGACATGCTAACAAACATGGTTTTGGCTCTGTTCAAGAATTTATCAAAGAGACCCTTCGAGACAAATTATTCCCACCTGAAGAACTGAGTAAAGATGAGATGGCCTATGTGATGGCAGTACTCAAAGATGCTAAAGAGAATAATGATTTCATCTCAGAAAAAGAATTATTTAACGAGTTGGACCAAAAAATTGGAATACGAAATAACACCCCTAAAAAAATTTCTAAAAGAATTAGATCAACTAAGTGATAAAGCAAAAAAAATTGTAAATAACAAAATTAATCTTCTAGAAATCAACCCTTTCCGCAACAAACGAATCAAAGGTTACAACTGTTTTTGTTTAGAATCAGATTCGAAGACAATAGAAAAGAAAAACGAATTATTTACCAAGTAGATTCATCAAAAGTAATTCTTTATGCTACACAAACCTTCTCATCTAGGTGCTTGGTGACTAAGATAAATATTTGAAAACAAAGAACAATCTCATAATTTAAACTTTTTACTTTTTTTCCAGAACCATTCAAAATAACTCTTAAAAGAATCAGCAACTTCTTGATTGACAATTTCAAATGCGAATGACTTATCTGCTAAGGGAAGTCCGATCACAGTTACATCTTTATAACCTAAAATCCAAGCAGGAGAGTTAACATCTAGTGGCATTCTTCGAGCATCACAGAGTTTAAAGTCATTCCTATTTTTTAAAATTGAATCAGTTACTTTTTGATCATAAAGCATTTTACATTTTATTCCAAGTTTCATTCTTTTTTTATGATCTTTTTGCCAGTAAGCATGAAAATATTCTGGTTGTTTTTGAGGCAATCCAAAAAAAAAGTATTCATCTCCTCGTTTTAATCTCTCAAACCTCTTATCATGAGCAGTGATGATTCCCTTAAATCCTTCATAAACAGTCGCCTCACTTTTTTTTGATAAGTTCTGTTTTAAAAGTAATTCAGGCAATAGCTCCTGGATTTTCTTTTTGTTTTCATCCATCTCTTCTTTTCTTGCTTCAACATAGTCTAACAACTTATTAGGAGATGCTGCTTGAAAGTGTTTAGTTTTATTTTTGATGATGTAAGAAACTAAACCTTTCTCAATTAATCTATCAAGGATCCTATAAATGATGGATTTTGTAACTTTAGATCTCTCAAGAATTGGCCCTATCGTAGACGAACCAACTTCTAAAAGCGCTAAATATACCTTTACTTCACCATCTGTAAGTCCAGCTTCTTTGAGTACAGTAATGTTCATATCAAAACAAGATTACTATTTTTATTTAAATCTTTTGCTAGTATACCTGCAGTGGTACACCATAGTTAATAACTGATCAATTATGTTTAAATAAATAAAGTGGTAAAAACAATACGAACACTAGAAGAGTTAGGAATGAATAAAGTCATAACTAGTTCCAGCGGAATAAGAAAACTAGAAAAATTAAGATTAGATTGGTCAAAAGCTCCAATTTTTTATGATACAAATGATGTAGAAGTTGCAAAAAGAATTGTAGATATCACATTATGCCATACATATCTTTTTGGGAGTATAACTGTCCCTAGCTATGGAAGACATATTTTTGGAAGCATAACAACACCTCAAAATGATATTGAAGGAAGAGTTTTAGCTAGTAGTTTGAGGTTCATCACAGAAGAGATATGTACAGACAATGTTTTTGAAGAAGAAGGTGAAACTCACGCCCATTACTTCGATTTGAGAAAAGCATATAGTCAGGTTCATGGCAATTTTGATGCACCAGATCAGTTTATGAATGCAGTAGCTAAAATTGGTTTTGATCAAGCTGTTCAGCAGTCTGAGCTTTGGGATGATCAAATGATTGCTTATGCGAAAACTCTTAAGGAGGTCACCAAAGATCCATTGGCTACTTTTTTGATCACAGCAGTATCAGAAGATTCTATTCCTGAAGGTTACAAAACCATTCTTAGAAATCTAAACAGTGATAATAGGTTTGATTATTTTAGAACTTTTATGAAACGCCATATTATATTAGATCAACAAAGGGATGGACATGGTTCTGTAACTGTAGATTGGATAAACCATTATGTTGGGAGTCATACTCTAACAGAAGCCAACATTAGCGCAGCAGTTGAAATGACAGTTGATTTTATTGATAAAAGATTGGAAACTTATAGATAATTTTTTCTTCTTTTTTTCTTAAGTCCCATTAGTTAAAAGACCCATAGGTTTGAGTGTCCCAATGTATGTAATGACTCAAAAGTAGCAATAGTCAAGAAGATTTATAAATTATGTTCATAATCTACGCAATATGAATGTAAATGTTGATTATGCAGAATTGAAAAAAGCAATTGATGGAGCTAAAGTTAGTTATGGTTATCAATTTGAATATCAAGAGAGGACATTCAATATTTTTCCTCATAAACATACAAGACAAAATGAAAAAGATGGTGAAAACCCTGCATTTTGGCAAGATAATTCTTCACTTGGAGATTATGATATTTATATTGCAACAAATCTTGTTAAAAAAAAATTTAGGAAACCAGTCTTATTACATGAAACTCTTGAAGCATTTTTACAAGAAGGTTTTTGTAAAGGATTTGATAAGGAAACTGCAATTGATATGGCACATAAGATTGCTACAGAATATGATAAACTATATGCAAGAAAGACATTAAATGGTGAATTGTTTGAAGAATATTTACAATTGAGAAAAAGATTAACTGGCTTCCTTGCAAGATAAACCCAAACCATTTCTATATTAAACCAATTTAGTTTCTTTTTTTAGGAAAATTAAAGATTGGACATAACGGTCTTAAATGACAAAAAAGAGTAAATTTAGAGTCCGTCAACCAGGCGAACGCAGTGAGCAATTAAAATGAGATAAGAGGGTTTACTTGATCTTTAGTTGCCATTTATAGGTAGTAAATAAAGGAAGTTTTATAACTGAGTTCCTATTTTAATGTAATTATGATATCAGAATTAGAAGATCTTGAAAACAGGTTACTAAATGATGGAGAAATTACTTCTTTAGATGCAGCTCAAATAGAAGATGAATCATTAAGAGCAGCTAAACTTGGATCAGAAGATGTTGCAAAAAGATTACTTGCACATTCACATTATCGAAAAGTATCTGAAGATTTAGACACAAGTTATGAAGTAAACCCATATACCCTTGCAAGAAAAATCGAAGTAAGCAGTGAGCTAGGTGAGAGTAGATTTAATGGAGTTGGTCCAGCGAGATTTGGACTTTGCTTGCGAACGCTTGCTGAAGAAGATGATTTAGTAGGTTTTATGCGATTAACAAGTGCATATATTAGTTTTGAGATTTCTTTAGCTGAGAGAAGAGAAAAAACAAAGAATGACTGTTTTACATTAGCTATAAGTAACATGAAGTATGCTTGTGGTTTAGCAGATCGGTATGAAAAAAGAGGAGAACTGTTTTATCCATCTTCATCAGAAACAACTGTCGCGAGAAATTATTTTGAGAGATGTCATCCAGATTCTCCAACTATAAATTGATAGTTAAATCATGATTTTGTATTTGTAAGATTTTTAATAAGGAAAGCCTATTTCTTTTTTTAGAACTCCAAATTTATTAAACTTAATTGACGTTAAATCCAAATGACTTAATTCCCAATTAGAAGATTTAGCCGACAGATAGCTGATGTAAGATATTAGCTAAAATAAATAGTTTGAGAGATTATTTCTCCATTAATAACGTTATCTTGAAGGTCATATTGTTTATCAAATTTCTCAATTTCACTAAAATCAAAAATTGTAGGAACCATTAAAACAACTTCATCAAAATTCAAAAATGCATAATCTAAAATTTTTGTTCCATCAGGAGAAAAATTATTTAATTTAAAACTCCCAGATTCTTTATAGCTAGGACCACCCCAAGGAGGATCAAGAAATACTGTCTTTGCACTAACTGTGCTGGCTTTCGCAAAGAAATCTCCTTGAATTGTATGAATTAAGTCATCAACGCCATAAACTTTTGCATTGTGTTCAATGAAAGATTTTCTATCTTCATCTAATTCAATACAATAAACCTTTTTACCCGTTCTTGCAAAAGCAATCGCATTTCCTCCGACCCCACCAAATGCATCAACAATAACATCTCCTTTAGTATGCTCTGCGATTTCTAAAGCGATTTTCTCAGGAGTTACAGAATAGAGACCTTCCTTATCAATTTTGATTCCATCATTAAAGCGTAAGAAATATTCAAATCGTTTATCCCAATATCTTTGTACATCAGTCCCAAAAGGACATGTTTCCCCCATTAAAAGTTGAGAATCCGCTCCAATATATAAATCTATTATGCTTCAACTCAACAAAAATTCTTAATTGCACTTAAATTTTCTTTTAGCCCGATCAAAACGATTTACTAATTAAAGTTTTTATTTTTTTCAAATAAAGCATAACAATGTTAAACCGCCCTAACTTGTGAGTTGCAGATACATAGTTTGGTTATGGTTGAAAAAGAAAAAGGGTGGACATAATTATTTTAACGAGTATGATTCCACTTCTGAATTTCCAAATAATAGTTGTAATTCAGTAATTTCAAATGGATTATTATATCCACCTTTATGTAAAATCAATGACTTCGGACCATCAGATGTTAAAAGTATTCCTGAATGAGCAACAGCATCTCCAATTCTTGCACATACTAAACTTCTTGAAACTAATGAATCATTTTGGACCATTTCATTTAATCTTTGAGGCATATCATATGGACTAATTGGAACTGGTTTGCCACTTGTTAATCCAACAAGACTAGCTGAGGCACCGTGACAATTTATTTTTCCATATATCTCACTGGCGATTCCAAGAACAGTAGGAACTAAGTCAGGAGCTAAGGTCCTTATTCTATCAAAATCTGTAATGTTAGGTAATTTATTTACTAGACTTGGATTTTCATTTAGTACATACAAAATTATTTCTACCAAACGGTCAGGATTTATTTGTGAATGTTCATTTTGGTACATATGAAGTGCATACTTATTTTATATATATAAATGTTTGTGCAATTATTTACTAAGTAGTGGTAATTCGATTGTAATCTGTCTTGCCCCCTTACATATTTCGGGTCTTTTTCTCAATTGAAACTAACACTCCTTATATGAATTTTTCAAAATTCTACACCCCCCACCAAGTTGATAATTTTTCAACTCAACAAAAAATAAATTACTTAACTACTTCTTAGTAAGAACATAACCAGAAAGTTTATATATGGTTAATAATTAATCAAACAAATGTCAACTCACAATGTACCTTATAGGCAATTTACCCTTGATAATGGGCTACATGTAATGCTACAAAGTACACCAACTAAGACAATATCTGGAAGATTAAGAGTTAATTTCGGTGCACTAAATGAACTATCAGGAGAGGAAGGGCTTGCTCATTTTCTTGAACATACTTTGATGACTGGTGGATCCGCTAATTATTCCCCTGAGGATACTGATCGGATTAGAGGCACATTCGGTTCATATAATGCGATGACTGGTTTAGATAGAACATTATTTCCTGTCGACATGCTAAGTGAAGATTTACCATTATACTTAAAATTTATTTCAGACATTACATTTAATCCTCGACTAGATGCTACGCGTTTTGAAGAAGAAAGACAAAGAGTTCTTGTAGAAACTTCTGATGCAAAAAGTAATCCCGGATTTAAGGATGTACAAACTTATAAAAAATCATTTTTTGGCGAAGGCTCTCCACAGACTTATTTCATCCCAGGAGATGAAGATGTTATTCGCTCTGTAACGACAGAATATATGAGAAGTTTTCAAGCAAGAGGATATAATGCAGCTAACATGGATTTAATCTTAGTAGGTAATTTGCCAGATAATATTGAAGAACTTGTGCATCAAAATTTTGGAGACAAAGCTACTGGAAAAAGTACTAAATTTAAATTTTCAAAAAATCCTGATTTAAGAGGTAAAACTTTATTTCATACTCATGCTCCGGAGTTATACAATAAAGATGAACCTTCAGAAAGTAATGCACAATTAAATATTGGTATAGTTGCACCAGATGAAACCGCAACTGATAGTTATGTTGTTGGAATGCTTACACAAATTCTTGGTGGAGATTCAAATTCAAGATTATTTAAGATTGTAAGTCAACGTATGGGATTAGCTTATAATGTTGGAAGCCAATATGGAGGCCAAAATAATTCTGGAGTTATCTATGTTGGAGGTAGCATTAAATCAATTCGTGCAGATGAGGCAATTGATGCTATTTTTGAACAGATGAGAATAATGCAAGAAAGACCAGTATCTAATTCAGAATTAGATCGGCTAAAGAGAAATTCAAGATACGGAATTGCAAAAACATTTGAAACTAATGGTGGGCATGTCCATGCTATTGAATCAATGCATGATAAAGGTATAACAGTTGAAAAACATCTTGCTAAAATAGATGCAATAACACCAGCGGACATACAAAGAGCAGCTCAAACTTACTTACCAAAGAATCGAGAACAAGGAAAATACGTTCTTATGTTGAGAGATCCATTGAAAGAGAAAAAAAATCCCACCAAGTTATAAATTTCTTTAAAGACCACAAAACACATTTATCTATATCCCTACTAACAATTTTTTAGAGATTCTTATCAGTTGTGGAGCACGGTGTGAGCCACTACCCACTGGTCACCAACGACAAACAGTTATTAATTAGTTCTCACACCAATAATATAAGCTAACCACCAAAAACCTTAAATACCAATAGATACCAATAGATACTATGAATCAACAAATCAATTTGAGGTTACCTCAAAGGCTATTGAAAAGTGCTACTAGACATGCTAACAAACATGGTTTTGGCTCTGTTCAAGAATTTATCAAAGAGACCCTTCGAGACAAATTATTCCCA
>JABHRS010000034.1 GCA_018670085.1 archaeon
CCCACACAAACTTTAAATACACTCACACAAGCACTTCCTCTATGAATAAAATCAACTGGGATCAAATTCAAACAAAGTGGCAATCATCTTGGCAATTAGCCAAATTAGGTACAGCAAAACCAAACTCTCAAAAAGAAAAATTCTTCATGATTTTTGCTTATCCTGGTATCTCTGGTTTCCTTCACGTTGGACACATGCGTGGATTCTCATATACTGATGCAATTTGTAGATTAGAGCGAATGAAAGGTAAAGAGGTTCTGTTTCCAGTCGGAACTCATGCATCTGGTAATCATGCTTTTGCTTTTGCAAGGAAAGTAAAAGACAAAGATGAAAAATGGATTAGTTATCTTAAGAAAAACGGTTGCAGTGACGAACAACTAAAAAAATTAGAGGATCCAAATGAGATTATTAATTATTTTAATGATGTTTATGTAAATGAGTATTGGAAAAAATTTGGTTTCCTTTGTGATTGGGACAGATTCACCAGTTCAACAAACGCAGACTACAATAAATTCATTCAATGGCAATTTAAAAAATTGAATGAAAAAAAAATGTTGATTCAAAAACCTTACTTTGCACCTTTCTCAGAAAAATGCGGACCAGTAGCTATTGATCCAAGTGAAACTGATCTTAGCAAAGGTGGTAACGCAGAGAAACAAGAATACACTTTACTTAAATTCAAATTAGATAACCCTCACTCTGATCAAGTTGAATATATCACTGCTGCAACTTTAAGGCCAGAAACTATTTTTGGTCAAACAAATTTGTGGATTAATACAGAGGGTGATTATGTTAAAGTCCAAGTTCCAAAAGCAGACCATAATGAAGTGTGGATTATGAGTGCGAAAGCAGCAGAAAAGATTGCCTTTCAAATAGATGATACTAAAATTCTTTCAGAAATTGATCCAAAATCTCTTCTTGGAAAACTTGCTCTAGCACCTGGTGTTAAAAGAAAAATTCCTATTTTGCCTGCAAGTTTTGTGTCTGTAGATGTCGGAAGTGGAATTGTAACAAGTGTTCCAAGTGATGCTCCGTTTGATTATATTGCGTTAAAAGAACTAAGGGAAAACGAAGGGCTAAGGTCTCAACTTAGAAGGTGGAATGTCAACCTTGCAATCATAGATAACATCGAATTAATTTCAATTATTAAAACTGACGGATACAAATTATTTCCTGGTCGTGAAGCTGCAAGGCATCATGGAGTGCATTCCCTTAAAGACAAAGAAAAACTTGATCTTGCAACAAAGGAAGTTTACAAAGCCGGGTTCCATTCCGGAACTATGCGTGAGAACTGCGGTCCTTATGCTAACATGCCAGTTGCCAGAGCAAAGGAGCAAATGAAAGAAGACCTTCTTAAAACTAAAGAAGCTGATATTTTTTACGATCTTTCCGAAGAAGTTATTTGTAGATTTGGTGGTCGTGTGTTCATTAAAAGAATTGATGATCAATGGTTTATTGATTACAGTCATCAAGAAGTCACTGACCAAACTAAAGAACACGTTAAAACTATGGACATTTACCCAGGCGACTACAAAGAAAATTTGCCTGCTATTCTTGATTGGTTTGGTCCAAGGTCTTGTGCAAGACTCGGTTCTTGGATGGGAACAAAACTTCCATTCGATGACAAATGGACAATTGAACCAATAAGTGATTCTACTCTCTATCCTGCTTATTATGTTGTAGCTGGTTTTATCAAACGTCAAGAGATCAAAACTGAAGATCTGACTGAAGAATTTTTTGATTACATTTACACAAATAAAGAACCATCAAACAAAGAATTAATCAAACCAATTTGGAAAAAAATCAAAGAAGAATTTGATTACTTTTATCCGCTTAATCTTAACCTTGGTGGTAAGGAACACAAGACTGTTCACTTCCCAGTTTACTTGATGAATCATGTAGCTATTTTACCAAAGAATAAATGGCCTAAGGGTATTTTTGTAAATTGGTGGGTAACAAGTAAGGGTGCAGATAAAATTTCTAAAAGTAAGGGTGGTGCTGAACCAATCCCTAATGCTATCGAAAAATATGGTGTTGATGCTATGCGTTTATACTATGCGCATATTGGTAGTCCTCATGTTGATGTTGCCTGGGATGAGTCTGTTGTGATTAATTATAAAAATCAATTAGAAAAAATTGCCAGCTTATTTTCAGATTTATCTGAGATTAAAGAAAATCAATCTAATCCAATAGATGCTTGGTTGGAATCTGAATTTAATCAAACTTTAAAAAAAATAAACCAAGCTTTGGAAGGGTACAATTTAAGGGAACTTGCATCTAAGGCCTTTTATGAAATTCCAGATTTGTTTAAATGGTATTTAAGACGTGGTGGAAAAAATCATAATTTAACTAGTTGGTTATTAAGTCAATGGGTTAGGCTTCTCTCTCCAATTGCTCCACATTTAGCTGAAGAATTAGCTCACAAGTTTACTGGGATGGAGTTAGATGAGTTTGTGTCAACTTCCTCTTGGCCAGTTGTTGATTCAAAGAAGATTTCGGATGAAGCAATTGCTAGTGAAGAATATATCAAAACTGCAATTGCCGGAATGCGTTCAGTTTTAAAATTAGCAAAAATTGAGCAGCCAAAAAAATATACTTTGTTTGTTGCAAGGCCTTGGTTGTATACTTTATTTCAGACTATAAAATCAAAAATGTTAGAAACTAGAAATGTTGGGCATATTATCCCAGCTGCTTTGGAATTTGATGAGTTAAAACCTCACGCAAAAGAAGTGAGTAAAATAATTGTCAGTTGCTGTAAGGATGCTAGTAAACTTCCACTCGCTGTAACTTCTTCGAATGAAGAGTTCAATGCACTTCAAGCAGCAAAATCTTTTTTAGAACAAGAAACAGGAGCTAGTATTCATATTATTAAAGCAGAAAGTTCTGATCATCCTAAAGCTAAGGCTGCAATGCCAGGACGTGCAGGGATTGTTGTGGAGTAGGAGTAATATGCTTACTAATAAAACAACTAATCAATTAATCTCAACTAATCTTGTTCATGCCAAATCATTTTGGCAGCAAGCAATTGGTTTAATGTTTCATCAGAAGCAAGATTTAATCATGTATTTTAACCAAGAGCGGACAATATCTCTTCATAACTTCTTTGTTTTTTTTCCTTTAGAAATAATCATTTTGAATGAAAAAAAACAAGTAATTGAAATTAGAAAAGAGTTTAGGCCTTTTACTTTTTATCGAGCTAGAAACAAAGGATTCTATTGTATTGAACTTGCAGTTAATAGTTCTAAAAATAAATGTGAACTCCATGATTTCTTAGACTTTTAATCTCAGATTGTTATAAATAATCTGTGCCAATTAATTTCTCTTTAGAATAAAAAAACAATAAACAAAGAACAAAAGATAACAGATTAATAAAAATAAAAAATAAAAAATAAAAAAGAAACAAAAAAGAAAAGAAAAGAAAAAAATCCTCTCCTATCTTATGGGTAATTCTCTTTATGCCACTTAGCCAAGAAGAATGCTCCAACACCTAAAATCACAATTACTAATAATACAACCCAAATGTTTCCTTCTTTCTCTTCTTCAAGTTCTGTATTAAGTTCTTCTTCAGCATTTTCTTCATCAACTTCTTCAAGTTCAGCTGTGGTATCTTCTGTTTCAGTTACTTCAGCTACAGTTGATGTGCTCATTCCTTCAGCAACAGCAAAGTAACTAAACCCAGTTGCGCTTGCACTGTAGTATGCATAGTCGTCATCACTTGAACTGTGGGTAGTTTCTAATTGTTCCCAATCCTCTGCATCATCTGCAAGATGAAATAATGCAACTTCAGATGCACTCAAGGAATTCTCAGAAAGCCAGTCTAAGCTTACTCTAAACTCTATCTCAACATTACTCAAAACATCGTTTGTAAGAGTACTACTTGTTTGAGCATAGATATAACTTTCAACTATCACATCTAATTCGTTTACACTAGAAGGCAAATCTTCAGCCTCCTTAGTTTGAATTTTTAACCAAGGCCCATAGATATCCTCCTCAACATCAATTGCAACCATTGTGATTGCAATCTTGTCATTATCGATTTCTAATTCTGCGCTTTCTCCTTCGTAAATTGAAGTCCAAATCTCTTTGTGTGATGTACTAGTTGTGCTTGAAACGCCAGCTGAAGAACCACCTGCTCCACTTCCACCTGAACTACTAGAACTGCTTGAACTACTACTTGCAGCTGTCACAACTACTGTGAATGCACTACTATTTCCAACATTTCCAGCTGGGTCTGTGCAGTTAACTTCTGCCACATAAGTTGCAGGAGACAATGCTACATTTGCTTCGATATCTACTTTTGTTGAGCTGTTAAAAGAGCTAGTATTTTCTCCTCTATTTTCTCCATTCAAGTATAATACACAGCTAGCTTCAGTTGCGATTGTATCATTAAATGAAAATGATATGATCGGTGTTGAGTCTGTTGAACTCAAACTAGTGTTCTGAACAGTTACATTTGGTGAATCTCGATCTATTGTAAAATTAATAGATTCAGTTGCGTTGAGGTTACTATTATTATCAACAGCTTCAACTGCAAATGTCTGGATCCCTTCAGCAAAGTTTGTCAAATTAATTGAACTAATATACGCTCCTCCACTTAACGTTGCATTGTACTGTACAATTACTTCAGTTCCAGCTGTTGTTCTGTTACTCACATTAAACACTACAGTATCAATTCCAACTCCACCATCAGTTACAGTTACACTTAGTGATTGGTTGCCTGAACTAACATTATCAAAAATCTGAGGTGCATTAAACACAGACACATCTGGATTATTGTTATCAACTGTAAGGTTTGTAACATTGGTACTGACAACTTGTTCGGTTCCTGAAGAATTAGTCACATTTACTGATAAATTATACTGTCCATCTTTTAAGAATGCAGCGGTATCAATTGTCACATTAAAAGTTTGGTTATCCGTTGCTGATGTTGATACAACTGTTACATTATACAATAATTCACCTGTTGTGAAATTCAAAAACACAAATGTGGCGTTTGTTGCATTCGATAAGTTATCAGATCCAACAAGAGTTACATTAAACAGCGTCTCTCCAGATAAATTACTATTCGAAGATGGTTCTGCTACTATGACGGTTTCAAAACCAGTTGCGAAAACCACAGTTGTTAATAATGCAGAGAATACTAACATTAGTATTATTATCTCTTTGTTCACTCTCATTTTTCCATACCTCTTTTACTAAAAATATTAGTTAAATGCAATCATCCATCCAAAATCCAGATGACATTTCCTGCAGTTGTAGATTATTACTCATTAACTTTCTACTATCGTAAAGAAAAACAGCTATTTAAACCTTGGTTTTATGAAACTATATTCTAGAACAACATTTGATCCTAATCAATCTGAAAAGGAGATTAATTATATACTCTGAACAAGATCTTCCAATAAGAATAATCAAAAAAGAAAAAAGCTGTTAGGGGCGTGCCATCCTAATCGAATCAATAAACCCACACTGGACTGATCCATAAAGCCTCTCGAACTTGCAAC
>JABHRS010000035.1 GCA_018670085.1 archaeon
TATGAGGGCATGAAAGGGTTCACTAAAGATATTGTACCAGCCTACGTTGCACTCACAAAATAGAAAAACATTAGAAAAAAAGAATGGGAAAAAACCAAAAAATCATGCAGAATTTCAGTATCAAAACTATCCCAACAGTTGACACTGCGGTTCTTGCTGCTTTAGAACTTTTTGAATCAACTAAAATTCCAAAAATCAAAATTCCCTACAAACGACCATTAGTTGTAGGTTCTGGTAACGCTATAGCAACTGGTCAGATCATTTTCAAAGATTATGATGCAATTTTTGCAACTGAATCAAGTTTCAAAAGCAAATTAAAAAACATCAAGGCAATTGATGGAGTAGTTCTACTTTCTGCTAGAGGTGAAAAACATGCACCAATCATTGCAAAATTCGCAAAATCCAAAAACAAAAAAGTGATTCTAATCACTAACAACAAAAACGCTAGTGCAAACTCTTTTGCAGACCAGATATATTTGTTTCCAAAAAATCGTGAACCATACACATACAACACCTCAACTTATATGGGGCCTATTTTAGGGTTTACCAAAGAAGATCCAAAGAAAATCATGCAATTCATTAACAAATCAACCAGCAAAATTAAATTTCCAAATTTCAAAAAATATAAACGATTCTATCTTATGATCCCAGAAGAGTTTGAAGGGATTATTCGACTACTAAATGTAAAATTTATTGAACTTTTCGCAAGACAAGTAGCAAGAGACATTGAAACATTTGAAAACACTAAACATGCAACAACTGTTGTTCCAAGTACAAACGAGCTATTTATCTCATTTGGTAAAAAGAATACTACCTTTGGTGATCCTAAACATCGCTTACACATCCCACTTCCAAAAGCTGCAAATTATGCTGCTATGATGGCAATTGGCTACTTTGTTATAGGTCAAATCCAAAAAGCACATCCTCCTTTCTTCAAAAAAAACATTGTAACATATATGAAGCGAGCTTCAAAATTATTTAAGAAGCAGATGAATCCGATAGTAGAATAAAACTGAGCAGTTAAGAATATAATTCCAAAATAATGGCAAATAAAACCCTAAAATCAACAACTTTTGTAATTTTTGGAGCAGGTGGTGATCTATCAACCAGAAAAATTCTCCCAGCAATCTATAAATTAGTAGAATCCAAAAAACTCAGTAAATTTTGTATCATTGGCCTTGCAAGAACAGATAGAAAATTTAATGATATCATTAAAGAGGCTAAAAAACATATAAAAACTTCAAAAAAAGATCAAGCAAAAGCCAAAAAAATATGGGAAAAAATCGAACAGAGGTCAACCTACCTATCATTAGATTTCAACACAGAATCTGGTTACCAACAGCTTAAAGAAACAATTCATAAACTTGAATCTAGATACAACAAAACAAAAAACAGATTATTTTATCTTGCAACTCTTCCAACCCAATATCAAAATATTACTAAATATCTTACTAAATATCAAATTGCAACAAAATCTTCTATCAAATTTTCCAGAATTGCTTATGAAAAGCCATTTGGGACTGACCAAATCACAGCCAAAAAAATAAACAAATGTATCAACAAAGTTTTCCATGAAAAACTAGTATATCGAATTGACCATTATCTTGGTAAAGAACTGGTATCAAACATGGCCCTTCTTAGATTCACAAATAGAGTTTTAGAACCACTTTGGTCCAACAAACACATTGAAAAAGTAGATATTGTAATGACAGAAAAATTAGACATTGGTAAAAGAGGGAATTTTTATGACAATTATGGAGCTCTTAAAGATGTTGTTCAAAATCATCTACTCCAACTTGTAGCACTTACTGCAATGGAGCAACCAAAAAAACTTGAAGCAAAATATATCCGAGATCAAAAAGTTAAAGTTTTGCAAAAAACAAAAATACAATCAATGCAACTAGGTCAATACAATAAATTTACAAAAGTTAAAGGCGTAAAAAAAAATTCAAAAACAGATACCTTTGCTGCTTTAAAATTAACAATCAACAATTCAAGGTGGAGAGGAGTTCCTTTTAATATTAAAACTGGTAAAGCTTTGAACAAAAAAGAAACTTATATTGACATCAAATTCAAACATATCCCTTGTTTATTACAATCTTGTCCAAGAGAAACTAATCATCTTAGAATAAACATTAAAGATCCCAATATTACTCTTAAAATTAATAGCAAGCTTCCCGGAACAAAAAATCAAGTAATCCCAATTAGTCTAAAATTTTCAGAAAATTTACACTTTGATCAAAACTCTCCAAAAGCTTACGAAAACTTAATCGAACAGATAATACAAGGCGACCAATCAGCTTTTGTACGGTCCGATGAAGTTGAAGCATCTTGGAAAATTATAGACGCTGCAATTAAAAAACACAAAGGCAAGTTATTAACATACAAAAAAGGATCAACTGGTCCAAAGGTGCCAAAATGAAACAAAACAAAGCTAAGCAACTTTCTAAATTCACAATTGGATACATCGGTCTTGGAAAAATGGGACTAAATATGGCATGTAATATGGCAGAGAATGGCCACACAGTAATTGCAAATAATAGATCTCCTGATCCAATCAAAAAAGCTGTCAAACATGGTGCACAAGCTGCCTACAATACAAAGGAGCTGTTTGAAAAAATAAAAGAAAACCTAAAACGTAAAAAACAAACAAAAAAAATCATTTGGATTATGCTCCCAGCAGGAGACATCACTGAAAATAAAATAAAAGAAATTACTCCATTTCTAAAACGCGGAGACATCTTAATTGATGGATCAAATTCAATCTACAAAGACGCAATTAGAAGATCAAAAAATCTCTATAAAAAAGGGATCAATTTTGTAGATGTTGGCGTCTCAGGTGGACCACGTGGTGCAAGACATGGAGCATGTATGATGGTAGGCGGATCAAAAAATATCTTCAATTATCTCAAGCCACTCTTCACAAGTTTATGTGTCTCCTATGGTGTTGAACATTTCAATGGACCTGGCGCCGGCCATTATGTAAAAATGGTTCACAATGGAATTGAGTACGGTATTATGGAGTCTTTAGCTGAAGGATTTGAAATCCTAAAAAAATCCAGATTCGATTTAAACTTAATGAAAGTTTCCCGTGTTTACAATCATGGATCAATCATCGAATCAAAACTAATGACAACACTTCACAAAGCATTTCATAAACATGGAAACTCTTTAGTTGATGTACCAGGAAGAGCAGGCCAAGGTGGCAGTGCTGCTGGCGGAAAAGTTAAAGCTGAAGCTGATTGGACTTTAGATGAAGCAAAAGTTCTAAAAGTTCATTACCATGCAATTGGTGGCGCTGTAATTGAGAGAGCAGAGTCTAGGGAAAAACCTTCATACAGAGGAAAAATTATTAACGCAGTTAGGAACCAATTTGGTGGCCATTCTTTAAAAACAGCAAAAGACAGTGTTAAGAAAAAAAAATTAAAAAACAAAAAATCCAAAAAACAAAAATAAACCATGGCAAAAAAAGAACGCATACTTGATATCAGTTGGCCACTTAAAGAGGGTACAACCAGTTATAAAAATAAATCATTTTTAAGTTTGATTCCATCAAAAATATTCCAAAGAGATAAGGTCCGTGAGACTAGGATCTCTCTCTCAAGTCATACTGGAACACATATCGATGCCCCAGCACATTTCATTGAAGACGGAAAAACAATTGATCAAGAGCCACTAACTAAGCTAATAGGGAATGCCAAAGTTTTGGATCTAACAAATATCAGAAAATCAATTACAGCAAAAGATCTTCAAAAACAAAAATTCAAAAAAGGACAAATTATTCTATTAAAGACTAAAAACAGTTTACATAATGAAGACGACCTCTTTGATCAAGAATTTATTTACCTAACAGCAAGTGCTGCAAAATTTCTAAAACAAAAAGGAGTCAAAGCTGTTGGGATAGATTATTTAGGAATTGAAAGAAACGATAAAAATCATTTGACACACAAGATTCTCCTACATGCGAACATTCCAATTATTGAAGGATTACGTCTAAGCGATACTAAAGCAAAAGAATATTATTTTGTTTGTCTGCCACTTGCAATTCAAGGAACAGATGCTGCCCCAGCAAGAGCAATTCTTATTGAAAATCACAAATTATAAACAAATAATAACAGAGAAATCCTTAATCAAACCAGAAACTATCACGGCTACTGATAGTAATCTCTTTTCCTTTAGCAGGTGCATCCATTTTACGTTGGATCTTCTTTTTACGATCTCCGCCCCATTTTTTCTTAAACTCATCGCGAAATCCTCTTTTATCTTTGTCTCGATCTTCAGATGCTGATCCGCTTGCTCTCCATCGATCCAAACCCTTTTTGTAATTTACATTACCACACTTCAGACAATTGAAATAAGCCCCATACTTCCCAGTTAAAAGGTCCAAATAGTCTCCACAGTTGCATTTTACATTCACAATCATCATCTTTGTGTGTGAACTACAAACAGCTGCACCCTGCTCAGATTTTGCTGTTGCTATTTTACCACAGAAAGGACAACTCTCAACCATTGTTTGTCCGTAAACTTTCGGAATTCGTGGGCGTCCCATAAAAATAAAGAAAAATTATTAGTTTATTATCTTTTGGGTTTTTGAACAAAAATCAAAGAAGAAATTAATCTAAATTACTATCTAAAGGATTTCTATAATCCCACTTTAAACCAGTTCTAGAATTATTAATCAACCCACAATAATCTTGCATTGCATCAATTATTACCACTTGATTGTTAGGTCTAGTGTATCTAGTCCATGCATGCGCTCCACCCAGCCATTCATTTCGATTAACCCGAACAGTACCATCCATATAACTTTCATCAATTAATCTCTCAATTAAAACACCAGCGAGTAAAGCTCTATGACGACAAACACCAACTTCATTTCCAATAAAAAGATCCAAATCACCTTTTTGATCATTATGTAATCCATGTCTGTTTATTACAGGATCAATATCAACACCTGGCATAGCTTCCTTAGTTAAAGAAAATATTAATGGAATTGCATACCCTAAGTAGGGGTTATGTTGAACTCTTGGAAAAAAAGGTAACATTGATCTTCTACCTGCTCTAATATCATCAACTTCATCATGAATCCTTTCATATATATCAGGCAAAAAAACTGAAAGATTAAAATCTATTACAATAGCTTCACGTGCAGATCCACCTAAAGAAACACCCTTATCAATTCTAGTATCACGTCCAATAATGTGCCGACCGCCAAACTCAACAGCCAAATTAGGTACAAAAGCTCCGACTCTCCTAATTCCAAGTGAAGTCCGACTCATGTCAGGAACTCTTCGTTTTGCCATTGTAGTCCTAATATAGACACCATTTATAAACCTTGTTCATGTTACCCTCATTAAATGACAAAACACGCAAAGAAATTGATTTGAACCAGGAATAGTTTAGAACACCAACAATATTCCATTAAAATAAAATTTCTCTCCATACACTTTATAATAAATCCCTAAATTTTAATATTATGATCATTTATGGAAAAGAATTGGCCAGATTAGACCTAGAATTTCAACGTAAAGTTACACAAAATCCCCACCATATCCACCCTGAATATAGAGCCGTGCACAAAAAGGCCGAAACAATAATAGCAGTTACCGGCAATGCAGTTCATTATCAACAAGCATACCAAGAGACTAAAGTAGACAATAAGTCCCTCCCAGAACATGTCTTCGATGGGCAGAAAACATATCCTTCTATAGTTGATTTGGAATCATCATTATATGAAACCTACCAATTAATTGCACCTGTAACCAAATTACAATCAACTTTGCACCAGCATGATCTTTCAAGAATACTAACAGGTGATGGAATCATTGAATTCTTAATATATGAAGAAGGGTTTGAATTAGCTTCTACTTATGTCGACGCACTACATGAAAGAGTAGGCAAAGAAGAAACTAACGTTTATCCACTATCCGCAGATAATATACAAAAAAGAATCACCACAAGAAGGGCAACCAAAGATTTCATGGCAGCATATGAAGTGCACCAAGATTCAAAAACACAGCAATCATTAGCAACTTTATTCAAAAAAATCCCCAGACTAAGCAGAGCCTACACAGCACTCCTTGCTTGGGAGTTAGACAAACAAACCCCAAGTTCCATGACTCCATTTTACCGCTATGGATGGGAAACTTTGAAAACCCAGATAGATGCTTCTGGGAAAAAAACTTCAAATTGGAAAGCAAAGGATCCAGTTCCAAAAACTTGGGATGAAACAAAATTCGGTGAGTCAGAAGTGCTACTTCTAAACAATCCTCAAAACGACAAACTCAGAAAATCACTTAGTGATCTAAGAAAAAATCCCAGCATATTTTCCAAATATCTAAAACATCTAGCACATGTTGAAGTAAGCAAAAATTTGTACCAAGAAAGATTTATTGCACTTGGAATAAAAGAAGCAAAAAAATGGTACACTGAGCTCGGATCACCTGACGCAAATGGAGCTGCAATTGATGGTATACACAAAGCACTAAGAAGATTTGACTATGATCGTGGATTTCGCTTCCCAACATTTGCCACTTGGTGGATTAAACAAAAACTCCAACGAGAACATGATACTTCTGATGAAATAAAAATCCCAGTATTCATGAAAGAGAGAATGAGAAAAATAAAATATGCAACCCAAGAACTTGCCTTGCAAGGAGTACATGAACCAACAAATATCATGATAGCTGAAATTTTAGATTGGGATAGTGAAACAGTAGAATCAACTATCCAGTTCAGAAGAAACTCTAAACTGGTACATATTGACAAACAAGTCAAAAATAATAATGGAAACACTAGTAACATTTCAGACTTTTTAGAAGATGAAAATTCCCCAAAACCATCTGACAGGAGAAATTTTACTGATAAAAATGACATGGTAACTGAATTATTCAACTACATGCGCCAGCCTGGAATGCATAGTTTAACCGAGAGAGAAGAATATGTAATTAAAACCAGATATGGCATTGACTTACCAGATGGTAAAGGCAAAAGTCTTAGTGAGATTGGCAAACACTATGAGTTAACAAGAGAGAGAATACGTCAAATTGAAGTAAAAGCATTGCGAAAAATCAGGTTCAAATGCAGAAGTAATCCAAAGTTAAGAAGAAATTTAATATCAATAATCAGATAAACCTGACAATATTTAGCAATTAAATCAAACCAAAAATAAAATAGAAAATATAAAAAAAGAAATTTTTTAAAGCAACATTCTAAACCAACAAGAAATACAACCCAAGCCCAAGCAATATAATTGCTACAACATTTAATTTTCTGAGTTGATCATCTGGGAGTTTCAAAATTGACTTGGTTAAATCTCGCATTGTGTCTCCAAAACTTAGGAACAATACAAAGAACAACAAAATTGCAGAATATCCAGCAACAATCCATTCGGCCAAACTTAATCCAGTAATGTATGAAGCATAGATTAAAGCAACAGAAAAAATAGCCATAAATCCAACCCATAACTTCTTACTATGTCCACTCCATTGCAAAAGCATTTTAGAGCTTAGATCTTTCAAATGTTTTGGTGAAATAAACCCAATTATATTTTTAATTAATCCAAGACTAAGTAGGGTTATTGCAATCCCTTCGATTAAAGTTAGCATCATGATAAATAAATGCAGATTAGAATATAAAACTTTGTACTTATTTAAGAAAGCGCCTAACAATCCCTGCAACTTTCTTAGGCTTTTCCATGATCATGAAATGTGACGACTTTTTAATTTTTACAAGTTTGGACACAACAATTAACTTGTTCAAAATTGAACCCCATTTCATTGATAGAAATTCATCATTTTCTCCCCAAAGGATTAAAGTTTTTGCCGAAACTCTTTTTAATGAATCAATTAAATCAACTTCTAGTAAACTAAAGCCTGATTCGACCCAAGCATCAATTGAGCTATGGTTCAAATGTGCATTGATTACATCATAACCAACTGATTTAATTAACTCCCTATCCTCTCTCTGCATATTATTTGCAACTTGCGGAATTTTATTCTGAATCAATCTATTTGTATATTTAAAGAAAAAATATTCTCTAAAAAAATCAAACTTTGAGAAGAATTTAATCACAGGAAAAAAGATAGCATACTTGAAATAAAATGGGACTACTTTTGAAGTCTTTAACTGTTTATAATTAAATATTGGAGACTGAACAATTAATTTGTTTACTTGGTTTGGATAACTTAAACTAAATTGCAAAGCAATTGAAGCTCCTATCGAAGTCCCGAATAGACTAATTTTCTTAATTTTCAACTTTTTGATAAATTTGAATAAAAAATCTGAGTAAGATTCAAGATTGTGCAAACAATCAAGTTCTTCTGAATCACGGTGACCTGGCAAATCAATTGCAATAACCCGATAATTATCCTTTAGTTCGTTAATAACTGGTATAAATGATTCCTTGCAAGCAGAAAGCCCATGAATCATTAAAATGGGGCTACCACGACCAACATCAAAATATCCTAGTTTTTTACCATCAATTTTGACAGATTTGACTTTCATTTCTAAAAATAAAGAAAATGAGGAATATAAACCTTTGTTTCAGATTAAACTAGCAGCACTAATCAAACATCCCATCATTTCGAATCCACTGCATTGTTTTCGAATCCTTAAACCAAGTATCTTTATTTTTTTTATACAAGTCCTCTAAATCAAAAATAGTATCAACATCATTCCACTCACTCAAAACTTCACAAACTTTTCCACTTTTTCTAATTTTAGACCAAGTCTCCACATAGACCATATCAGTTGACCATGGTATATTTTTGAACACATCCAGAAAAAATCCACCTCGATTAAACCCCAGCAAATAATATCCACCATCATTAGCAGGACCAATTACAGCCTCAGTTTGGTTTAAATAATCAAATGCTTCATTAATTTGAGTAACTGACAAATCAGGGGTATCTGAACCAATCACCGCAACGTCTGTAAAGTTTTTAGAATATGCATGATAAAAAGCATTTTCTAGTTTCTCACCTAAATCAGCCCCAGTTTGAGCATAATACCGTGGACCAGCTCCCAACCATTTCATCATCGAAAGGCCACTTTCTTTGGGATCATAACAAACAATTACAGACATATCTAACTTCTTAACAGTAGCCATTAAATCTTCAACCATGCATTTGTAAACAGCAACAGCTTTTTGATCGCCAATATCAACTGCTAAACGAGTTTTGACTTTCCCAGCTTCTGGATACTTCACAAAGACCAGCAAACATTTTTTACCCATATTATCTCATAAGAATTATTAATTATAAAGTTTTGCTAACTTCTCTACATCAATGCCAAAATAATAAAGTACAGTTATCCACCAATTCCGCAGGATGGCCATAGTGTAGGACTTTTGATACCTACGTGAACTAGTGACAATTGCAGTGCCAGTAAAACCAATTTTAAACCCATTATTCTTTAATCTACGGCAAAGATCCACATCTTCAAACAAAGGCATATTATGAAAGCCTAGAATTTCTTCAAAAATCAAGCGACGTACAAAAATTGCTTGATCCCCATAAGGACTATGTAATAAGCGGCTACGCATTGATGAATTAAAAGCCGTTATTCTATAAAGTAATGAATCAATATCAAATGATAAATCAAACGCTCCAGCGCTGATCTTTTGATTACGCATTAAATCAATTACAGAAAATAGTCCATTGCGTGGAAGCTCTGTATCTGCATGCAAAAACAATAAAATGTCACCTGTTGCCTTTGATGCACCCAAGTTCATCTGCATTGCTCGGCCTTTAACTTCACTTTTGACCAATTTCAGTTTATCCCAAGTGATTAGGTCATGTTCAACAGCTGAAATTGTATCACCTAAGCAATCAACCACAATTACTTCCTTCAAGTGCTCTGCATCATGAACTTTGAGCGATCTAAGTTCTGCATTAATTATTTTTGATTCCTTGTACACTGGAACAATAATAGAAATATTAATTCGACGCAAGCTCACGAAATATCAATCCCTTTGTCTTTTTGAAATTTTTTCACAATCTTTGGGATCAATAAAGTTAACATGATTAAAGTTAGAGGTAGTATCAAAGCTCGCCATCCAGCGTTTAATTGACTTCCAAAATATGCAAAGCTAAAACTTCCAACAATGTTAGTTAGAAATGTAGCTAACACAAAATCCTTGAATTTAGCTGTTTTGATAATCCCTGCTGCATAACTAAAAGCCATGTAAGGCACATATAATAAACGTAAAATAATGAATGTTTGCAACCCATGTTCTTCACATTGAGTTTCACATTTACTAACAATTTTTTTTGTAAACTGATTGTTGACAAGAAAATCCAATTTTGAACTAAACTTCCTAGAGATAAGAAATCCAATTCCAGCTGCAATCGTTGCTGCAAATACTACATAAAAAGTTCCCCAAGCAACCCCAAATAATAATCCACCTGCAATTGTAAAGAGTGATGCTGGAACAAATACTAACAATCCCACAATATAGACTAACATAAACAATAATGGGCCATACATTCCAAATCCATCTACAGATGAAACAATATTATCAACTGTGAATAAATCTTTAATTGGACTCATTGAAACAAAATAAATCATAACTGCAATTAGTGTAGTTCCAACAATTGCTTGAATAAATTTACTAGTTTTTTGCTCCATACCCATAGATTAAATCTTTTATCTTAAAAAGCTTTAGGAACTAAAGTAAGTGAAGAAATTGAGAAATAGAAAAAAATGAAAAAAGAAAAAAAGAAAAAAATCATCTAACTACACTAAAAAATATCACAACTGAAGGTATAATGTAAAAAACAATTCCAAGGTATAAAAAAGGAACAAACCTTGACTTCATTGCAAGTTCAGAGAGCCAAATTGATAATTTTATTGGTATAGACCTGAGCGGATACATTAAAGCAGATCCAAAACAGTTAAACAAGAAGTGTTCTAACGCAACTGTTACTGCAAGTGGTGATCCTGTTACAATGGATGCAAGCAAAGCAGTAAATGTTGTTCCAATGTTTGCACCAAGAATGTATGGGTATAACTTGTGTAGGCCAAGCATTCCAACTCCTGCAATAGGAACTGCAAGTGAAGTAGAGACTGAAGAACTTTGTACTACAATGGTTAAAACCAAACCCACTAAAAAACTAAGAAAAGGAGTTCTAAACAAGTGATCTTGTAACAATATCTTAAATTCAGTTTCTGCAAGTGGTTTAATAATTTTTACGAAATATCTTAGTGATATAAAAATCATCAGAAAAGCAACTAATAGTTGAAAAATTGCTTGTTCACCAAGTCCAGTTTGAATTAAATTAGCCACCGGTTTAACAATGTAATCTAATGGACTGGAAAAACTTAAATTAAAATTTGATCCAAGTAATGTAGAAGTCAAAAAAACTGCTGCCTTCTCAAGTGGGTGAAACAATAATTCTATTGGAAATAATATTAATACCACAACAAAATTGAAGAAATCATGTACTGTTGCAACCTGCAAAGCACGTTTAAATTCATCTTTTTTTGTGATGTGTCCAAGTGAAACAATTGTATTTGTGATACTGGTTCCAATGTTAGCACCCATAATTAATGGCACAGCTCCTGCAACTGTTAATGCTCCACTTGCAGTAAGTCCTACAATTACTGAAGTTGTAACTGAAGAACTTTGAACTAACGAGGTTGCTAAGATACCGATAAATAATCCTACTAGTGGGTTAGCTGTTATTGTGAGTAACTGTTCAGCGAAATCTTTTCCAAGTAATTTAAATGAACCACCCATCAGTTTAATACTTAACAAAAAAATGTATGTTAAGATTGCCAAAAATATTAATCTAATGATCAAATCTTTTTTATTAATTTTAATTTTTTCCATATTAAAAAAAAAAAAATATTAATTGTTATATATAATCTCTTATTAGGAGAATATATAGTAGTTGTTAGAGAACTCACAAATAATAAATTAATCAACAACTATTATAAACTCTAAATCATTAACAATAATCAAGGTGGCAAAATTAAAATCAGCAAAACAAGATTTCTCAAGATCAAACAAATCCACCTATGATATTATCTGCATTGGAGCGGGTTCTGGCGGTTTAAATGTTGCAGGATTCATGAATAAAGCTGGGTTCAATGTACTACTTATTGATAAATCTGACAAACACATTGGAGGAGACTGTTTAAATTTTGGTTGTATTCCATCAAAAACCTTAATTGAAGCTAGTAAGTTAGTAGCTTCCGCAAAAGAAGCACAGAAATACGGAATCAAAATAACTGGGAAAGTTAACCTCAAAAAAGTTTCTGATCATATTAACAAAAAAAAGGAACAAATTCGAGAACATGAAAATGCAGCTCATTTTCAAAAGAAAGGTATTGATGTAGTACTTGGTCTTGCAAAGTTCACCGGAAAAAACAGCATCACTGTTAATGGTAAAGAATACACAGCCAAAAAAATTATTCTAGCAACAGGTGCTCAAAACAGAAAAATGAAAGTCGAAGGGATAGAAAAAGTAAAAATTCAAACTAATGAAACAATTTTCAATCTCACAAAGCTTCCAAAACATTTACTAATTATTGGTGCAGGCCCAATAGGAATTGAACTTGGTCAAGCATTTAACAATTTAGGATGCAAAGTTACAATTATTGAACATGGTGATCAATTTTTAAAACGCGAAGACCCTGATATCGCAGCTGTTTTACATAAACAAATTGATCAAGAAAAAATAAAAATCCATTTTAGCTGTGATCCAGTAGAATTTCCAACATCAAAATCTGTAATTTTCAAAAATAATAAAACCGGAAAAAGTCAAAAGATGAATTTTGATGAAATTCTAATCAGTATTGGAAGAGTCCCAACAATTGATGGCTTAGATATTGAGAAAGCTGGGATCGAACGACAAAAAGATAACAAAGGCAAACTGGTCGTGGACGATTACCTTAGAACAACTAATAAGGATGTTATTGTCTGTGGTGATGTAGCTGGATCATACCAATTCACACATGCAGCTGAGATGCACGCAGCTGTGATCATTCATAATTTATTTACGCCAAGAATGTTACCATTTCTAAAAAAGAAAATTAACTATGACCATATTGCCTGGGTTACATACACTCACCCAGAAATTGCAACATTCGGGGTAAACCAATCTCAACTTCGAGAAAGAAAAATATCATATGAATTATTTGATTATGATTTTGAACATGATGACCGGGCAATTACTAGTGATTCAACTTATGGTAGAAGCAAGGTTTATGTTGGTACAAAAGGAAAACAGAAAGGAAAAATATTAGGCGGTACCATGATAGCTGATGCTGCAGGAGAATTAATTCAAGAGTTAATTTTAGCAAAGAAAGCCAATTTAGATATTAAACATATTTTTGGAAAAGTATACCCATACCCAACAGCATCTAGGGTGAATAAGTATACTATTAGGCCTTGGTTTGCAAGAAAACTCAATGAAAGAACAAAGAGAATATTTAAGTGGTTATATTAGATTTTAAAGAAAATTAAAAAATAAAATAAAAAAAAAAAAAATAAAAAATCCAGAAAAATCGAAACAATAAAAAAGGCAAATAGCTTTAATTAAATTGATGGTAGCAATTACAACTCAAACATTTGTAGATATATTTACTCATCCTATCTTTCTTGCAGCATTTTTTTCCTTTCTTCTAAGTCAGACAGTAAAAATAATCTTATTGCTTTACAACAAAAAAGAATATGCTCTAAAAGCAATTTATCAAAACTATGGTGGAATGCCAAGTACACACACAGCAGTTGTTTCTGCAATAACATTTAGTATATTATTTTCAGAAGGTGTTAGTAATTTGTTTATATTAAGCTTTTTTTGGGCGACTTTCATTATCTCAGACGTGCTTAGTGTTAAATGGTTTTTTGGGCCACGTAATATTATTCTTCATGAAGTTGTTGAAGTTTTAGATAATAGGTACAAAAAGAAACTAAAAGATCCACCAATGGCAGTTGGACATAGTCCAAAAGAGGTCATTGTAGGACTTGTAATAGCTTTCGCAGTAAGTTACCTAATTTATTTTGTAGTAATGTAGAAAAAAATTACTCAGAAAAAAAATCACTATTGTACTTCTCTTTAAAGCGAGCTACCAGATCTTCAGTATTATCATCAAGGAGACCAAATCTTTCTTGGTAAACATTCAATTCAACTAATCCCATAACCCAGTTAGTGTACATACTATTAGTATGTGCTACCTTAGAATTAAACAAATTTTGCAAAATATCTTTATTACTACCATTTGAATAATCACCAGTTCTTTCTTCAGCTACTTGTTCAAGATCAAAAAATATTCCTTCATCAATTTCGATAGGTCCGTGTGCATTCTCATATCTTAAGATTGCATCAGTTGCATCTATGTATCCTTCCAAAGACTCTTGATATAATGAATCAAGTTCAGTCATATCCTTCAAAATAACACCAGTTTCAGAATTGTTATATTTTTGTTCCAAATTAACCCCTAGTTGACCTGCAAGTGATACCAGCAATTCAAACTCACGGCCTCTTTGATATTTTAACTCAGAATCCAGCTGTTCAATTCTCGATTTGAGACCATCAACTTCATTCTGACTAGGCCTATTATCATGCAAACTTTTCATCCTTGATAATTGAGAGTACAGTTCATCATTCTCATCATCGAGTTCGTCTAATTTATCCTCTAAAAATGAAATTACCAGAGCATCTTTGGCATTTTTAACAGCCTGCATCACAACATTGGTTTTATCATTTAAAGAGCTAAGATACATACTAAAAACATCATCATAGATATCCAACTTATCAGGAACGCCTTCACCAAGCAATTTCCCAACCAATTTTAATGCTTCATAACATCTCTTCTCGATGAAATCTGAATGATCATACGCTTCTTCAAGGTCTTGATCGTGAATATTTACCACAACAGCATTTTGTTTACTTCGTTCCATATCACGTAGAAATAATCGACCATAGCTACTATCTACAACTTCCTTAATAGCAACTTTACCAACATCTCTAAAGCGACTTCCAAATTCACTTTTAAGTTCTCTAAGGTGACTTTGCAATCCGTAAACTAATAAATTAAAACCTTCATCTTTTTTATCTGGAGCTATTAATTCAACATTCCTTAAAGGACCACTAGTTCCATTCATCAATTTTGAGTAATACGCACTAACTTTAGCAACTAAACTTGGGTCGGCTGCAGCATTAAAACCAATTCTAAATATTCTAGCTTTTCTGGAGTCAGGTTTCCTTTTTGAAGACATTGTAGGTCATTTTCCACGACACTTTTTAAATCTTTCTGAAAGTTGTTACTTTGTAGGAGTATCTGGCCGAAAGATTTATAAGCTAATTAAATCAAAATTCAAGCATGGCAAATAACCCAAACTTCGCAAATCAACTATACATTCAAGATTTAACAGCAGATCAAATTGCCCAAATACAAAGTGGCATGTTACCAAATGGATTATCTGAAGAAGGATTCTTAGGTCCAAGCGACGATCTTGCAACAGTAATTCAAGCAGATACTTCCGTTTTAAGAGACTTAGGGATCACTCACAAACAAGTTGGAGACCGACTAGATTCATTGATGGGTCAAGCAATGTGGCAGTGGGAACTTGCAACAAAAAAAGGAATAGGTTATTTTGATGCACGGGAGAGTGGAGCAATAGTTGACGCCAAACTACGCATTACAGCTCAAGGTTGGGCCGGCTCACAGTCTTGTCCATTCCCAAAAAAAGATGCCAAAAACATATTTGAAACATGTGGTTCTGGTTCTATGGATTATACAATCACTAATCAACAGCTAGACACGCGGATAAAATTCCCATCATTAATAGCACATTTAGTCCGTGACCATCACTTCTTTGAAGGATCAACTCCTTATCGTTTAGATCCAAGAGAAGCAGTAGCTGTTCTAGATTTAAAACCAGGTGTAGACTATACTCCAATAACAGAATCAGAAAGTATCTGGACAAATAGAGGCTCAACAAGTGATCCAAAAGGAAAAATTAGAGGGTCACAATCCATTATAGAAAACGCGACTGAGATCATAGAAATCAATCCGAACACCCAAATGTATTTTGGACAAGGAAAAGCTGTAATTGTTGCAACAGAAACTTTCGAACTCGCAAATCCACTCAGAGCTGACGGATCCACAGTAGATGCTTACAGAAATGAAATCTGGAGAGGAGTTTCAATTTGGGAAAAAACTGTGAAAACATATACTATTGGTTAAACGCTAACTGTTAAACCAAAAATTTAAAACATTAAATCACCTTCTTTCTTTTTATGGTAGCAGCAGCAATTCAGGATTCACAAATTCGTTTGTATCGAATGCAACAGCATTATCAAACTTTAGAAAAGCTAACAGTACAAGGCTCCAAAATTCCTGACCATACTGATATGAACAAATCCACAGCTGCTCTTAGTAAATCTGGAATTGATCGTTTATTTGAAGATCATAATATTGTTCCTATCTATGTTATAGACCTAGAGGATGGGCAAGCTAGCATTATGTATTGTATAGGAGATAATCCAGAAGGAATTTGGCTGACAACGAACCCAAAAGGTAGCTATAATTTATTACTTGATTTAAGCGAAGAAGCAATGGGTACCGAAGATCAAGTATATGAACATGAGAATATTAATTTAGAACAATTAACAGAACTTATAGAGCCTTATGTTAGTAAGACTGTGTTTTATATTCCGCCAGAGTAATCACAGAACAAAAAAGAAATAAAACTAAGAAATTAAACAAAAAAAGAATTACTCTCTACAAAAATTAGCAATTGATTCTAAAGTATAATTTGCACGCATGTAGCCAATAGTACATTCAGGATCAGCTCCTTCTCTAACAAAATATGCAGCAGTACTTGGATAACTTTCATAAGCCAAAACGGTTTTCCTTGTTATTCCATGCGTCCAAAAAACTGCTGTTTCCTGAACCACTAAAGAATCATTGTGTGCAATAACTCCCTTGTATGTTTTTGCAATTTTGGCCACTTCGTCTAAAGGAACATTAGCTTCAGACAGATAATCAATTGCTACAACATCTCCTGGTTTAACCATATCTTTGATTGAAGTTAAATATTTAACATCAGCTTTAACGTCAGCTAAAATTAATAATTTATTAACATAGTTTGGATCAAAAGAACCATGCTCAGATTTACCAGCTGTGATCCAATTCTTTCCAAGCGCATCAACTGTTACTTTTAATTCATCAATATCAACAACACCTGGATACGTTCCATTTTTAAGTTTGAAATTTGGGCTACTAGTTCTCTTTACTAAATCAAAAAAATCAGACTTCGAATAATTCACTCCTTCAACAAGTCCAGTTAATTCATGCGCTGTTTCAGGCCTAACCTTCCAAACGATCAAATCATTCCGATTTTGGTCACTAAGAAGTTCAGGATATCTGTCCATGATGTTTGCGAATTGATCGTAAGACATTCTCTCATTCCCAGCTGTTTGATTAGCCACATGAGCAATTGTATTCAGTGATTCATGACCATAATTTTCAACCAACATAATTTCCGCGGCCTTTTCGTGTCCCCTTGAAACAGTCTGTTCAGCTGCTCCAACAATTATCGGAGTCCCTACACCACATACCATCAAAGCAGCAGATGCCTTAAGAATAGTTTCTTTATGATCATTCAATGTTTCAGTCTTACCACAATACCATTCCAATGCTCGATTAAATCCAGCAACTGCTAGATCCAATTTTGATTCTTTAGCTACTTCCTTTGGTGCAACTATCTTACTAGCCAGTCCATAACCAGCTAAAGTATCATTAATATCTAAAATATCTTGAACCACAGCATCTCTTTTAGCTGATTTAGTTCCTTTCCGCAAATCCCTAACTCTTTGTCTTAATCCCATAGTAGTCTTAATACAGACACAGTTTATAAATCTTTCTCAAGAATAACTACTCTTTAGGGACAAACAACACAAATACAGATTAAAATAAATAAATTATAAAAGCTAAACAACCCGCCCATCTTTGAGCACAATATGTTTAGAGCCAAACTTCACCAAATGTTCATCATGAGTTATCAGAATAATAGTACTGCCTTCTTTATGTAATTGACGAATAATGCCCATAACTTCAGAACTTGTCTTTGAATCCAAATTCCCAGTTGGTTCATCAGCTAAAATTACTTCAGGATCATTTACTAGTGCCCTTGCAATTGCAACCCTTTGCTGCTGTCCACCAGAAAGTTCATTGGGTTTGTGATGCATCCGATCACCCAATCCAACTTTTGTCAAAACTTTCTTTGCACGAGCCCATCTTTTTTCTTCGTGTACTCCTTGAAACATCAAAGGTAAGGCAACATTTTCAAGTGCTGTCAATGTACCCAAAAGATGAAATTGCTGAAAAATAAATCCAATTTTTTTCCCTCTGATATCAGAGAGTTCATCATCAGATAATCCAACTACATTCACATTATCAAATTCTAATACACCACTGCTTGCAACATCAAGCATTCCAAGTAGATTCATTAAGGTAGATTTACCAGATCCACTTTCCCCTGTGATCACTACAAACTCACCACTTTTAATCTTTAAACTAATACCTTGAAGAACTTTAATAGTCATCTCTCCAAGTTCAAAATTACGTCGAATATCTGTTAAGTCATATACAATAGATTTTGCTGCCATAGTTCCCTCATAAATATTATTTTTTTACTCATACCTCAAACTAGTTACTGCGTCTGCCTTTGCTGCCCGTTGTGCTGGAACAAATCCGCATAGTCCACCATAAATTGCAGAACCAATTAAAACAATTAATACAAAACTGTAATCTACTTGAACAATAAAAAGGTTCGGTCCAACAAAATTCTCAAAACTCCATTCTACAAATTTTGCAAATCCAATTCCAATCCCTGCTCCAATTAATCCACCAACAAAACCGTAGAGTGAACTTTCCAATAAAAATAATAATAATATCTGTTTTCGACGAGCACCCAGTGCTTTTAATAAACCAATTTCTCGTGTTCGTTGCAATACTGCAGTAAACATAGTATTCAAAATTCCAATACCACCAACAATTAAAGAAATTGCTGCAATTCCAACTAAAACCGCAGCCACAATTCCAAGGACAGCCGCAAAGCTTGCTGCAAGTTGTTCAGGTGTTTGAATATTAAAATCTTCTTTACCTTCCTCAACTCCTCGATAATCACGAAGTGCATCTTCAACTCGCTCCTTTGCAACCACTACATCAACGCCAGGTTCAACCTCAGCCATGATAATTCCAAGTTCACCTTCGTTACCAAAGACCTCAAAATACGTCTCAAGTGGGATGTAAATACTTCTATCATCAGGACTACTACCAATTCGCTCCCATATACCAACAATCTTAAACTCATTATCTTGGATCAAAATTTTATCACCAATCTCAGCCACTTGTTCGAACAGATTAAAATCAGTGTAATCAATTCCAACAACTGCTTTTTTCTGATCACCCTTTTCCATAGCTCGACCTTCACCAATGTTCAAATTATTTCCTTCACCAATTAGTTTACGAGCTTCAGGATCATCAGTTAAACCGACCACAAAAAAATATCTAACAATGTCATTAAATTCAATTCTTGCAGTGGTGTACACCATCCCAGCAGTCTGCTCAATTCCACGGACCTTATCAACTTCTTCTTGATCATCTTCGGTGAGTGGCACTCCTTCAGCCAGAACTCCAACTGTCAATGCATTTCCTTTTGGTGAAATAAATAACACATCCCCACCAAGTGAATCCAATTGACCATTAATAGCATTTTCTAGACCACCACCGATTAACATCAAACTAATGATTGCTGTAATTCCAATTACTATTCCAAGTAGTGTCAACCAACTACGCCTGCGACGTGCAACTATTTGTTTCCAAACAAGTGACAGATAATCAAAAAACGTTGCAAGCTTCATGAATTCACCTCATTCTGAGTTAGTTCAGGAAAGGGCGAACACAGGGTCAAAATGCCAGGGCAGACATTATCCATAGAGCCAGCACAAACGACCTGAGTGAGTGTAACGAATGAAGTTGAGAAGCGCAAACCCCCGCCAGACCGTGTTCCAAGGAGCACAAAGTGCGACGCTGCCTTAACAGAACTAACTAACATAGTTAAAAAATTAGCAAGCTTCATGACCTAAGTGCCTCCAAAGGTGTAATGTTGCTAGCCTCACGTGCAGGAAAATATCCAGATACAGCTCCAACCACAGTTGACAAAATCAATAATACAATCAGTAATGTATAAGAAAAATGAACTTGCAAAAGAGCAGAACCAACAATTGGCGCCAAAACAATTTCTAATAATTTCGCAGCACTCATTCCAATAATTAAACCAACAAGTCCACCAGCAAGTCCTAAAACTCCAGACTCAATTAAAAATAACAATCTAACAGTATGACGTCTAACTCCAAAACTTCTAAGAATTCCAATCTCTCGGCGACGTTCAACAACGCTAGTAAACATTGTATTCATGATTCCAACAGACCCTACAACTAAAGCAATTGATGCAATTCCAACAAGTACTCCCTGAACTACCAATAAAATACTAGATAAAGTTTCCAAAAGTGCCTGTGGTGATTCCACACTGAAATCTTCTTGTCCTTCTTTCACCCCGCGGTCATCGCGCAAAACTTCCTCAATTCTAGCCTCAACTGCAGGCAAATCATCTTCAGAAACTGATTGAGCAATGATGATATCTAATTCATCATCCAGATCAAACAAATCTCGCATTGATTTTTCTGACATCATTAATGAATCATCTTTTTCTGGGTTACCAGTAGATTCAATTATCCCAGAAACTTCAAATTCATCTTTATTGATAAACACAGTATCGCCAACAAAAACTTCATTTTCAAACATATCTTCAGCAGAACCTGATCCAAATACAACTTCATGTGAGCCTTTGTTAGCCCATCTTCCAGTTCCAATTTCTATTTGCATAGCTTCTTTAACTAATTCAAATTCATCTGTTGTATCAGGCATTGTAACCACAAATGCAGTTTCTAAAGATTCATCATCTTCAATATTAACCGTTCGAATTAATCTTCCAAGCGACAACTTAACTCCGATTAAATCATCAATACTCTCTTTATTGCTTGTTGTTAATGGAACAACTACTGCAGTTCCAGGCGGACCAAAAGCAGAACCTGTTGCTCGAATAATTAATTTATCAGAACCAAGTGATTCAAATTCACCTTTGATGCCTTCTTGCATTCCACTACTAAGTGCAATTAAAGCGACCACAGCTGCAATACCAATAGAAATTCCAAGTACTGTTAAAACACTTCGAAGGCCACGACGAAATAATGACAAAAAAATAAACTTAACTAAGTCACCATTCATTTTACACCATTCTTCCGTTCACATTACTCATGTTGTTCATTTATTTAGATAATTCTTTATTTTTTCCGTTTAAATCTTTTAAGGTTACCAGATACAAAAGCTTTCAACGAAAATTTAGGATGCTTTCTTTTGTACCAATAATATCCACCAAAGATTACAATCAATAAAAAGATAACAGAACTACCATAACTTTTCGCTTCAGTAATTCCAAGCTCAACTGCATCACCTTTAGAATAAACAGGAACTTTTACAACAAATTCTTCATAAAATTCAGTGTTAACAGAATCCAAATATCTAAGGCCAACATTAACTAAGATTTCTTTGTTGCCACGTTTAGTAGAGATTACAACTTCCTCTGTTTCAGTGTCATCACTATCAATATTTCCAACATAGTAACTATCTTGAGTTGATATCACTGAATAACCTTCGCCTTCAAGTACATTCATTTGCATAGATTTTAATTCACCAAGACCACGATTAGCAATTTCAAAAACAACTTTTCCATCCCGATCTCCTCTCCAAATTTCTGATGAACGTAATTGCACATCCAAGTCAGCTTCTTCGGATACAATTAATGACAAATATTCAACAGTAGAATAACTATTTCCACTTCGATCTTCATAATTTAATTCAAATGGCATTCTGTACAGTCCAGTTTCAATAGATGGATCAACAATTAATTTGTAATGTAGGCTAATAGCTTCACCACTAGAAAGACTGCTGATTACTTTTTCAGCAGATGATAGATAAGCTGCAACTGGTTGCCCTTCACTTGTGTTAATTGTAGCGTAAATACTTTGAAGTAAACTGTCTGCTTCATTCATTAAAGTTACAACTAGATCAAATTGGTCACCAGGTGATACTTGTTTAGGATCCAATTCAACAGCAGTAATATCTAAAACTGCATCGCGGGTTTCAATATCCACTGTTAGAGTATGCCGAATACTAGCACTTGATCCAACTTCAGAAATGAATAACTCAACTTCAGCATCTCCTTGTGCTGCACTATCATCAATTAATAATCGGAATTCAACACTACTAACAACTTCTCCATTTTTCATTTCACCAAGATTAACTGAAGCTTCACTTTCATATAATGAGAATGGATGTTTGGGATCAATAGAAACAATTACATCACCAGTAGATTCTGTTCCGGTATTTTTTACTTTAAATTCTAAAGTCACAACCTCTCCTGGTTCCACTGGGTCTGGCGACTGTTCTTCAAGTGTTAAAGTAAAATCTGAATTAGTAACAGCAGCTGCCATAACTAAACTCATTGAAAATAATAAAACCATTACACCAATTAAAACCACACGCTTAAATCCCATCAAATCACCTACAAATTAGAAATGATTAGGCCTTTATATAGTTTATGACTAAAAGCAAGAAAACAAACAAACAAATAAATAAAAAAATAAAAAAATAAAAAAATAATTATTTATCAAAATCAAGTGTTGCAAAACCTCCTGGTAAAACACCAGTATCAAAATAATGATTAATTGCACCAGGCATTGAAGTATTTCTATAAGCAATTGGCCCAAAATCAGGTATTTGATTTTCTAAATTTAATTCAACATATCTTCCCATCATTTGCATATCTAAAATCTCTGCCATCGAAAAATGGGGATGTTCTTCAACTAACTCATCAACTGACTTACCAATAGCTCTTGTTCCAAAACGTTTCCAATCACCACATTGCTTTAAATCAAGATTATATTTTAAATGAGTTAAGGCAATTTTTGTTCCAAGCCAAATTTCTCTCGGGTCAATTTGAGTTATAGGTTTAAAATCAGTTAATTCCCTCGGAGACAAACAAAAATCACTTCTATTCACCCTTGCAATATATACATAGCAATGATTCATTACTGGATCTTCATTAGAAGATTTATCATCAAAAGTACCAAGTTTTTTCAGATCACTAATGTCTTCTCGTCTAAAATCACTAGGATAAACTAACCTACTAGAACCTATTTTTTTAGATAATTCATTTCCTGGATACAAAACTTGTGCATTAAAAGTTTCTTCACAAAATTCACGAAGAGTAGTTTCTCCTGGCAGCTCTTTATTTGATGACAAAGCAGCCCTATCAGCAACTGAAAGTGTAGAATGTCCACCCATTTTTATAATGTTAGATAATGCATCAAACGGACAAACTATCCCTTCATATGCATCTGTTTTGCCCCCAATTGCACCATACATCTTTTCATGCGGTGGTGTTCCACGTTGACCAAGCCAAATTTCTCCATTTACAATTGGGATTAAAAAACCAACATCTCGGTTTGTTTCTTTAATTTTTTGTAATGTCCATTCATCAACTTCATGAAACAAATTACTAGAATACTTATTTGACACTATCTAAGACCTCTCTTGCGATTATAGCTAAAAAACTCAAACACAGTTCCATTTGATGAATGTAATTTTAACAATCTTCTTTTTTCAAAATCACTTTCATTAAAATCTGGAAATTTAATTCCTTTTGCACCATAGTCTCGATTAATCACAGTCAAATTAATTTCATCCACCAAAGCTTCTCTCTCAAGACATTGTTGATAAATACTAGCACCGCCCAAGATACAAATTTTTTGAGATACCGCTTGATCTAAAGCCTCATCTAAACTTTTAACTGATCTTGCCAACCTATGCCTATACAATGGCAAATATTTTGGATTACGACTCATAACCAGAACTTGTGTACCCCAAATATTTTTAATTGGATCACAAGCTACATTACAAATACTCTCATAAGTTTTACGACCCAGTATAACTGATCCACCTTGAATTGAAGTTCGCAGACGTTTGATATCCTCCCTGACAAACCTAGTGCATCTAGAATCCCTTTTCCAAGGAATAGCTCCTCTTCTTTCAATCAATCGATGTTTTGCAAATGCCGCGTAAAGTTTAACTGTTGAATTAAATTGACCTCTCCTGTTCTTATACATTACCTTTAGCCCCTGTTAAGTTCAATCCATCACTAGCTATTTTTTTATTACAAGATTTCAACACATCCCCTACTACATATAATGATCCGCTCACCAGAATAAATCCACTTTCAGCAACTTTGCTTTTAGCCAAATCCATAGCAACAGATATTTCACAAGTTTCAACTGAAGCAAAATACTTCTTTGCAACAACTGCTAATTCATTCACAGGAATTGCCCGATGGCTAGCTTCAGTTACAATAATCGATGAAAAATATTTTGACAGTTTCTCTAACATTAATTTAGCATCTTTGCCAAATGAAATTCCAACAATGCAAATAGATTCTTCAGCAGCAAATAATTCATCCTGATGTTTTGATAAGAAAGAATCCAACTCTTGCATTCCAGCTGCATTATGCGCTCCCTCAAACAATACTACAGGTTGCTTCGAATAAAATTGCAAACGACCTGGCCACTTCGCATCCAATAAACCTTGCTTCAAGGATCTGTCTGTAACTTTAATTCCATAGTCAAGTTGATTCAAAACTTCAACAGCTTTAATCACAGTCATAGCATTTTTGATTTGATGTTCACCCAGCATTGATAAGCAATACTCTTCATTTTCAAAAATAAATTTCTGTTTTTCTAAGTTAGATTCAACTAATTGATAATCTACAGACACTTGAAACATACTAGAAGCATTCGAATCACAAAATTCTTTAAAGATATTAATCAACTCCAAATTTTGCTCACATGTCACAAGCGGGACAGCATTCTTGATAATTCCAGCCTTCTCCTTTGCAATACTAATCCGGTTATCACCCAAAACTTTGGTGTGATCCAGATCTATGTTGGTAATCACAGAAACAAGCGGCTTAACAACGTTTGTTGCATCAAGTCTTCCGCCAAGACCAACTTCAATTATTGCAATATCAACTTCTTGCCCTGCAAAATACAAAAAAGCTACAGCAGTTGTAACCTCAAAGAATGTTGCCTCATTTTCCCCAGCAGCATCAAGTTTCTCTTTAATCTCAAGTGTCAGATCCAATAACTCTTTTTTAGAAATATTTTTTCCATTGATTTGAATTCTCTCACAAAAGTTAACTAGGTGTGGAGATGTATAAAGTCCAACCTTTAATCCTTGCTTTTTGAAAACAGAACTGAGCATCGCAGATGTTGATCCTTTCCCATTGGTTCCAGCAACATGAATAGAAGGAAACTTAGTTTCAGGATGTCCAAGTAACTCCACTAAACGTTGCATTCTATCAAGGCCTAATTTAACACCAAAATGTTGCAAATTAAATAGATATTCCTCAGGGTTAAAGCTCATATCAGCAAGAAAAGCCGTTATTTTAAAACAATATCTGTTAAAAACACTAGAAAACAATCAATATATGTAATTAGAAGGTAAGGCATCTTTTGGAACTAAGCTTAGGTAATCTCTTAATTTCATTTTTGGATTTGACAAATAATGCGCATGTTCCCCTGCAAGCCCTAATACTTCAAGATCACTTACTGTTTCATCATTTGCTCTAGCATAAGAAGCCAAGTTAGTATGAATAACACCAAAGTTACGAGCTCCCCACCGACGTGAGAAAATATCCACAGCAAAAGACAACTCAACATTTGTGAACAAATTGGATATTCCTGCAAGTTCATAAATAATAGACTCTTGACGACCAGTTAAATCTCCCATAAAATGTTAAGCATCATTGAATATATAAAGATTACTCCAAATGGACAAAACAGATCCTAACCTACCGTACGCAGCACAATAATCTTTTTTAATGCCAAATTCTAATTTAACCCAAACAAGAATAGATTACAATCAAATTTAATTAAAATTACAATTAAAAAAAAGAAACTCCAGGGGTGGAACTAATGGTAAAACAATATTTAGATCTTCTTACACATATCTTAGAGAATGGTACACGAAAAGATGACAGAACTGGTACCGGAACAGTAGGTGTCTTTGGATACCAAATGCGCTTCGACTTACAAAAAGGATTCCCACTTCTAACAACCAAAAAAGTATTCATGCGAGCAATTACTCATGAGCTACTGTGGTTTATCAATGGAGACACAAATATCAAGTATTTAGTTGAAAACAAAGTAAATATTTGGAATGAATGGCCATATCAGAATTTTATTGAAAAAAACAATTTAAACGAAATCTATCCAAAATACAGTATAGAATGGAAAGCTCGGATGAAGGAATATGTTGAACAAATTAAATCAGACCCAATTTTCGCTGAACGTTTTGGTGATGTAGGACCAGTTTATGGGAAACAATGGCGAGACTTTAATGGAATTGATCAACTAAAAAATGTTGTAGAACAAATCAAAAATGATCCAAACAGCCGCCGAATGATAGTTTGTGCTTGGAACCCAAGTCAAATTTCCAGTATGTTACTCCCACCATGTCACTGTTTGTTTCAGTTTAATGTTGCAAATGGAAAACTTAGCTGTCAACTTTACCAAAGAAGTTGTGACGTATTCTTAGGAGTTCCATTTAACATCGCATCATACGCGCTCCTCACAATGATGGTAGCACGTGCAACTGGCCTTGAACCAGGAGATTTTGTTTGGACAGGTGGAGATGTACATCTATACCTGAATCATTTAGATCAGGTTCAAGAACAGCTGGGCCGCCATCCAAGGCAGTTACCTAAGCTTTTAATGAATCCGAGTAAAACAGATCTGTTCAACTTCACTTTTGATGACATCAAACTTGAGGACTACGAACCACATCCAGCAATTAAGGCACCGATATCTGTATAGGAGTTTTGAAGATGAATATATCAATCATCGCAGCTATGACAAAAGAACATCATGTTATAGGTAAAGATGGCAAACTTCCCTGGAACATTCCAGCGGACTTGAAAAACTTCAAACGCTTAACCAGTAACAGTACTGTGATTATGGGACGTAAGACTTACGAGTCTATTCCTGAAAAGTATCGTCCACTACCGAACAGAGTAAATATTGTAATTACTAGAAACCAAAATCTAAAATATCAAGGTGCAATAGTAAGTAACAGTGTCCCTGATGCTTTAGAGATTGCAAGATCACATCAAAAAGATAGCTTTGTAATTGGTGGAGCGCAAATATATCAGGAATTTTTACCTTTAGCAAATCAGATGCATTTATCATTCATCAAACATGAATATGAGGGTGACACAAAATTTCCAGATATCAATTGGGAAAAATGGGAACAAACAAATATTGAAGATTTTGAAGAATTCGAATTTTTAACTTACACAAAAAAAGAGGAAGAAACAATGGATAGCTATCTAAATTCTAATACATACAATCAAGAAAAACAAAATAATGAACAAGGTCAACAAGGGCAAAGTCAGCAAGAGCAAAATCATACAGAACAATTAATTCAAACTACAGCGGTGATTCAAGAAACTTTTGACTCAACAGAAGAACCAGGATCAAAGCCTTCAGCATTAGAAAAACAAGACCCTGAAGTTTACAATTTGATTCAAAAAGAAACAAACAGACAACAAACAAAACTTTCTATGATTCCATCAGAAAATTTCTTCAGCCGAGCAGTCCGTGAAGCAACCGGTAGTGTCCTTGCTCACAAATACGCTGAAGGAAATATTGGAAGACGTTACTATGAAGGAAACAAATACATTGACCAAATTGAACAACTAACAATCAATAGAGCAAAGAAAGCTTTCAACTTACCAGAAAACTGGTCTGTGAATGTGCAAACGCTCTCAGGTTCAACTGCGAACCTCTCAGTCTACTTAGCACTTCTAAACATCGGTGATTACATCATGGGGATGTATCTTCCAGATGGTGGTCATCTTTCACATGGTTGGTCATATACACCAAAAGTTCCAGCTGACCCAACTAAGACAGTTTACTATGGTGGAAAAAATAAGGTTAACATTTCATCAAAGATTTTTAACACAGTTTCCTACAAAACAAATCCAAAGAATCAACTTTTTGACTATGAAGAAATTGAGAGGATCGCGTTATTACAAAAACCGAAATTAATTATTACTGGTGGAACTGCGTATCCAAGAGAAATTGATTATCATCGAATGAAAAAAATTGCAGAAAAAGTTGGCGCATTTTATTTAGCAGACATTGCACATGAAGCAGGACTTGTTGCAGCAGGTGCAGTTCCTTCGCCAGTTGGAATAGCTGACGTTGTTACCATGACAACCCATAAAACGCTAAAAAGTGGCCGTGGAGCACTGATATTTGCGCATGAAGATATGATCAAGAAAATTAACAAAGCTGTATTGCCTGGACTATTGGGCGGACCGTTTAATCATGCAATTGCTGGAATTTGTGTTGGTCTAAAGGAAACTATGACTCAAGAATTCAAAGATTATGCAACCCAAACAATAACAAACGCCCGTAATTTATGTACAGAACTTGCAAAATACAATTTTAAAATTGTAAGCGGTGGAACTGACAAACATTTGGTCTTAATCGATCTAACAAATAAGGCTTTACTTGGAAAGAAGTTTGCAAGAGCCTTAGATCACGCTGGGATTGTTAGTAATTCCAACACCATCCCTCAAGAAACTAAATCACCATTAAACCCAAGTGGTTTAAGGCTTGGAACTCCTTGGATAACTATGCGTGGAATGAAAGAATCTGAAATAGCAAAAATCGCAAGTTGGATTAATCAAGTTATGAATATTTCAGAACAGTATAAAGATCTAAAATTCAAAGAGTTCAAAGAAGCAATAGCAGCTGATACCAAAATTGCACAAATAGCTGAAGATGTGAAACAACTTTGTTTACAATTTCCACTTGATGTTTAACATTAAAAAAAAGGAAAAAAGAAAAAATTCAATAAAAACCAAACAAGAAATAACAATGGTACACAAATACAAAGGAACGTTCACAGTTATTGATGGACTAGATGGGATTGGAAAAGGTACTGTTCAGCAAGCTATCATTGATAATTTAGCAAATCAAGGTTTAAGAATTTTTGATATGCATCAGTTTTGGGATAAGCATCATCAGCACCCAGAGTTTGAACACAAATTTGTGAAAGGGATCAAAAATCCATTATACATAGATCTCAATTCTTTTGATGTACTTGTATCTTCAGAACCAACCAAAGTTGGTGTTGGTAAAACAATTCGTGAAGAGTTCATAGCAGACAATGGCAGAAAATATTCTGCTCATATGACAGCTAGAATGTATGCAGCTGATAGAATGACTCTTTACAAACGAGTAATTCTACCTGCCTTAAGATCTCGTAAACATGTAATTCAAAGCAGATCAGTTTCAACTAGTATTGTTTATCAACCTATGCAAGAGTTACTTCCACATGAACCAGAACTTACAATTCGTGAAGTTATAAAAATTGAAGGAAATGATTTTGCTCTGCATCATTCACCGAATTTGTTAATAATTCCTACAATCAAAAATGTTGAAGATGTAATGGCCCGCCTTAATTCTAGAGAGAAAGAAGATAACTGCGAATTCGAAACAATCAATTTTCAAGCTAAAATTAAACCATTGTATGAAAGCAAAATAATTAGAAGAATCTTTGGCTCTCGTAAAACGAAAGTTCGATACTTAGATGCTGGAATTTCTGTAAAGAGTAGTAAAAAACAAGCTGTTAGAATTTTCGAAGATACTTTTCCTCATCTGTTTGAATAGATTATAAAAAATTAAAAAAATAAAAAATAAATCAAATTAGAAAAATAATTATATTCTAATCACAAAATGAATAGCCTGACCATCCTGCACTAACACATTCTAGTCCTAAATCAGCACAATCATATTCAGCTAAAACAGCAGCATCATTGATACAATCATACTCAATCAACAATCCTGTATCAAAATCACAACTTTCAACATTGTTACCAGTTGTCCCATTAGATAAACGCCAAACAACTTCTCCTGGCCATTCAGGGTAAAATCCACCATCAACATCGTAGCAGTATGGGTTCATTTCTTCTACTTCCTCTTCATCAACCAAATCTAGTCCATTAGCTATAATCCCTTCACCAAAAATTCCAGTAAAACTTCGATCGTCACTATTTCTAAAAGCAGGATTAAGCTCCACTTTATTTTTATCAAATTTATCAAAAGAATATATCGCCTCACCAGTTGAAAATCCTGTATCAGCCAAATTCAAAGAAGTGTAAGCACTAACTCCAAATAAAATCAACATTGTAAAAGTTGCAATTAATAAAAAATTTCTAATAGTTTTCATTTTCCACCTCTTTACAACAATAACAGTTCTACAAGTTTTAAATCTATGCAATTCAATATATAAAAATAAAATTAAAAAAACCAATTACTTATTTATCAGCAAGGCCCCAAAGCAGATCAAAATATCCTTTAAACGCTTTAGCAACATCAGGTTGTTTGATTAAAATCGCAACTGGATCATGTGGCAACCAAATAATAATCACACATCTGTTTCCATAGATATTTGTAGATACTATTGAATCATATTTCTTTGGCAAATATCTAACTTTTGATAATTTGATAGTATCTTCTGCTTTTCTTTCACCATAGTACAGCAGATGTAAATTCATTTTAGCTGCAATTCTTTTTTTTGTATAGTGAGGTAGATAATATTTGATAATTTCCCGAGCAACTGGGGATGCACCCATAATATACACATCCTTAGCAACTCTAATTTGATCTTCAAAAATACTTTTAATTCCCTGCTTACCTCTGAAAAATAAAGTTTCTTGTTTCCCTTTATCATGAGAAAACTTTGCATGTAGTTGTGGCAAGATTGAGTAGATCTCATCTCGTTTCTCATCAATTAAATCTTGTAAACGTTTAGGATCTTCTGCGATATAATAACGCAGCCCGTTTTCCACCATGTAAGCAACTAATCCTTTTTCAATTAATCTATCAAGCGCATCATATACAGAACGCCTATGAATTCCAGTTTTACGAGCAAGAACTCCTGCCTGTGATTTTGTGATGTCAAGTAGCATTAAGTAGATTTTTGCTTCAGTTCCAGTTAGTCCAACATGAATTAATTTTTCATACATAAGAAGAATAAAACAAATAGAGAATAAAAAGCTTGTGGTGAGAAAATACACCTCATTTCCAAAAGTTTATCTCATTTCACTAAGTTTCACAGATTCAGCAGGCCGCAACTTTCCACGCATCATACATTTTTGTGCAACATCAATACCAACAGCTGTTAACGCAAATTTATTTCTTTGATTATTAATTGCAGTTCCTGCCCAAAGACTTCCCGTACTATTCGACATCATTTCATTTCTTGCCCAATCTGGATTCAAAACCGAAATACTAGTGTAATTAATTCCAAATTCCCTTTTCATTTTACCTAATATTCTTTGAGTATATCCAAACGCTGCCAATAATTTTCTTTCTTCAGCATTGCTTGTGACATAAACTCCATCAGGCAATTCCTTGGATAGAATATTTCCATCAGCGCAGCGAACTTCCAAATGAGAAAACTTTCCTCTGCCCATTGCAAACCGAACGGCATCCAACTGAACTACAGCAGTATAACTATCATCATTAAATTGTGCCAAATCTTCGAAATCAGAGCATGAATAAAAGCCTCTTTTTTTTAATTGATCAAAAACCTCAACATCCCCATCATGCATATGCTGCAATAAAATATTTTTATTAAATCGAGTAATTTGCAGTTCAACTTCATCCTCTCTACCAAGAAAGTATCCTTGACCATCAGCAGTATAAAAGCAATCTCTAGCTAGATTCTCGTTCTGAATTCTCTCTATGAGTAATTCATCCGCGTGAAGCATTGTATAATCTTCAAATCTATTACTATCCCTTAAATCGCCAAATACATTATCTAAAGCCATACACACAAAATAACAAGCTCAGTTATAATAGTTACTATATTAACCACCATAAAGTTACATAAACAATTATTTTCGTAATTTATCGACGACAAAATAAAAATAAAAAGGCTCAAAACAACAAAGAAATAAATATGTCAAGTACATTCCTTAAAATATGACGCACATCAAACTTGCAGATTGCCAGGACGGATTTTTATACAGACTGAATTCTCGTAATCTAACAATTGGTATCTACCACCACGACAGCAAATCATTTGTAGGTCTTCGAACAAAATTCAAACATCAATTTATCGACACTGAAAATCACTATGATACTGGTGCACCATACGGTACAGCAAAACCAATTGAAGAATTAGAAAACGGTTCAAACAATCTAACAATTGATGATTATGTCAGAGGCACAAGTGATGAGAATCTTCTCGCATGGTTAAAAGAAAAACAAACACAATACCAAGTAAAAGGACAAGGGTTTTGTCGTGCACAAAATACAACAAAAACCAACAAACAATAAAATACTACTTGTCAATGATAAATTATTTAAATGGAACTAACAAAATTGGTTTATGACTCATCAAGTAGAAATTGACAGTAGGCTTCGAGAGATAATTTATGATGCTTATCATCATAAATGTCAATACTGTACTGATGGTGAGGAGATCTCTTTAGATGATGCCCAAATAGATCATATAATTCCAAAAGCCATATCTGATTCTGATTTAGAAACTGCAATAACTTTAATGGATTGGACAAAATCAAAAACTGCAGATAAATTTGATACTGATGAATTAAACAATGTTCTGAATTACACCTTAGCTTGTGCTTTTCATAATAGCAAAAAATCAAATGATTTAGTTGCACCTGGCGCACTTGGGTACTTATTACTTAGAGCAAAGAAAAAAGCCCCTGAAATTCTTAAGGTGTATAATAAAAAACCAAAACTTAAAAGGAAAAAAAGAACAGCACAGAAACGCGGACCAAGTGCAGCAACAGTTTCAAAAAGAAAGTTTCAAGCTAGAGAAAAATTAATTGTACAATCTATTCTTGACTATGTGAATAAAGGCAAAGAAAATAAAACTGAACTTTTTAGAAGTAGATGGAAAAAAAGTCAATTCAATGGAATCACAAGAAATGTAGTTGAACTTCCATCAATTAATGGCAGATTCTACAGTTTACTTTTCAATGCATCAGCTGATTATGGAAAAGAAAAAGTTAATTTAAAATTCAACCCATCCGAAGTAGTAGATTTTACAGAAGATCACATTATAAATTTCAGTCAGAGTATCCCGTTCTTAATTTTCAACGCGTACGGGTCAAGTTTATGTTGCCCAGCAAATGATGCACAAAGTATAACACTAGAAGAATTTTGTTTAGAGAATGGTTATTATCCCTCAAGAGTTCGTGCTCCAACAGCAGAAGAAATTACAGAGTATTCTAAAAAACATGATTTATCCAACACTGAAATCTTTCTAGATGGATTATCATCTTATGTTCAACATACAGTCAAAGAACAATTTCCAAATCATCAATCTATGGCCCAATATACTACAACCAGTGATGACATAAGAAGAGTCGAATTAAAAGTGTTTAAAGGAACAGACGAAGAATTCTTTACCGGCCATGGCGGCTTTCATCAGATAGATATTGACTATATAGCTCTACCAACTTCAATACTAGAAGGGATTAATTTAGAATTATAAGAAAAAAAAAGAAAAAAATTACTCAGTTAATTCAGAATCCTCATCAGTAACTTCTTCAGTATCAACTTCTCCTTCGGAATCATCATCGTCAGATTCATCTTCCACTTCTTCAAGCTTCTCAGCATCAGTTTCTTCTACTGAATCTTCGTCCTCAGTTTCTTCATCAACTTCAGACTCCTCTTCTTCTAATTCTTCAGATTCTTCCACTACCTCAACTTCTACATCACTATAAAATAAACTATACCATGGAGCATGCTCAGAAACAGCACCTTCAGCATTCACATTAAATCTTTTAGTAGCTTTTCCATTAACAAAGCCAAAGAATTTCACATTTTCCTTTGCTTTAATTGTTATTTCACCAGTTTCTTCATCGACTTCTTCAACTTCAACATCTTCCATCCCAGATAATCTTGATTCATACTTCTCTTCAAATTTATCAAGATTAGACTGCAATTTTGCAAGCGCATTTTCGTTAGTCACATGTGTTAAAGCATTAGCAAGACCCTTCTGTACAGGCGCACCTTTACTTCCATCATCAACTTCCATAGCTTCATCTTCAACATCATCTGCTGCATTTCCAGCATCCGCTGATTTACCAGCATTTTCTGGCGCATTGCCAGCTGCCATTACTAAAGAACCTAACAATAACAAAGTACATAACATTACACTAAAATATATTAAGAATTTTCTATTCATTATAAATCACCTAAGACCTAAAAAGAGATAATCATATAAAAAACTAACTTAATAAAGAAAAAAATATTACTCACTCTCACCAACAATCTTCTCAACCAGCTCCAAACTACTTAGCCTCTTTCGAATCAAAGTATCAACAGCCCCATCAACTAAAACTTCCGAAGGCATCGCTCGCATATTATACACAGAACCCATTGAATAACAATAAGCACCAGCAGTTTCTATTACTAAAATATCACCTTCACGAATTTCAGGCAACTCTCTATTCGATGCAAAACAATCACCACTCTCACAAATATTTCCAACAATATCGTAAGTCATTAGTTTCCCATCAGGGTTGGACAAATTTCGAATATGATGATACGCTGAATAAAACATCGGACGAATTAATTGTGCAAATCCAGAATTCACACCAGCTATTAATTTAGATCGATTTTGTTTAACTGTAGTCACTTCAACAAGCAACTTTCCTGATTCTGCTACCAAATATTTTCCAGGTTCAAAGTACATCTCTAACTCCCTACCAAATTTGGAACAAAAGTCAGTAAATAATTCAACAACTTCTTTTCCAAATGTCTCATAATCTACTTGATTTTCATCAGGGTGATACACAACTTTAAATCCACCACCAAAGTCAACGAAATTCAAATGAGGAAATCGAGCAGGCGTAATTATTCCCAAAATATTTTTCATTCCTTTTTGCATCTGCACAGTTTCTGGAATTCCAGAACCTGTATGCTCATGAATTCCGACTATCTTCAGTCCATGTTCATTTGCAATTGCAACTACTTTCTCAACATTAGACAAAAGAATTCCAAATTTGGTAGCTTCTCCACCAGTTTTGATAAATTCATGACCACCAGCAACTACATCCGGATTAAATCGAATACAAACTTCAGATCCAGGATACGCCTTAGCATATTTTTCAAGTCTTGATAGTGAACCAATATTAAACAAAACACCCAAACTTTGCACTTCGTGCATCTCAGCATCTGAAATTTTGTTTGCAGTAAATAAAATTCTTTCAGTACTAAACCCAGCTTTCAAAGCCATGTATACATCGCCTGGAGAAACTGCATCTATTCTTGCAGCTTCTTTTTCAAGTAGTTTTAGAATATGCAAGTTATAATTAGCTTTCATTGCGTAATAAATTCTCAGTTTAGAATAAGGAATAAATGAGTATAATTCATGATACCTTTTTTTGATCAATTCAGCTTCATAGCAATAAAGCGGTGTTTGGTATTTTTCTGTTAAGGAGATCAACTGTTTATCTGGTATTGTCATCAATTATTCAAAATCCAGCTAATATAAAAGCCTTATTCCTACATTCTCTAAAATAGGAGATTTAAGCACAAATCTTTAAAAATAACTAACAAAAAAAGTAAACCATGACACAACAAGTTCCACCTTGCATGCTCAAAATCGAAAACTATAGAAGAGGATTCGCTCATAAATATGGTGGAACTTCGGTTGTGACTAAAGACCAAGATTTAGAAATTATAGCAAGAACTGTTGAGCACTTCAAAAGAACACCTAGCGATGGCTACAGTTTTTTAATCACCAGTGGCCTAGGTAGTCTAGGTAATGGAAAAGCAATCTGGGAAAAAAAAATAACTGATCTAATGGTCCAAAGTGCTAGCACCAGATCATTTGACTTAGCTTGGGCAATTGCCAAAGGACGTGCCCAGAAAAACCTGTATGATCATGGCATCCCACAGATCCTTCTAAAAGATCAAATAGATGGCATCGAAAGCGACTTACGATCTGGAAATACAGACGAGCGAACTTTAGCTCATATGATGGGATTTGGTGAAATAGCTAAAGAAAATACCTTCATCACACTTGGCAAACATCTTCATCCTGAAATTAATTGGCATCGAATGCGGGTTCCATTACTTATTGCAAAAGAATTAGAATCAGGTCAAAGAACTAATCTTCCTATTTCACATCGAGAAACTTTAGAACACATCCGAAAATACGCTAGAATAGAAGAACTACAGGGAAAAATCACAGTCGGAGCTGGATTTACCGCAAACCTTTCAGATCAAAAAATAGGCAAACTAGCCACCACATTTAGAGGCGGATCCGATGCCAGTTTAGCATATGCACTCGCAGCCCTTGACCTAGATGAAGGTGTAATCTTTAGTGACAGAGAAGGTATATACCCGGTTGATCCCAGACTAATTCCTCGAAGTGTTCCATTAAAAGAATTAACTTATCGAGAAGCAAAATTATTTGCAGGACTTGGTGCGAGCATCATTCAGCAAGTCGCGATCGAACCTGCCAGAGAAAGAAAAAGTAGATTATTTGTTGGAATGAGTAACGGCAATGGAGCAAGTGGAACCCTAATTGGAGGACAACCAAGTTTTGAAAATTATGGAGTAAAAGCAATTGCAGTTGATAAGGGACACACATTTGTTTATGTTACTAACATGAATGAACAACCAGGTGAAGCTGCTAGAGTTCAAGCGATTTTCGCAAGTAATGGCTACAACATCGCCCACGAGATTGATGGTGATGATTTTAGAGCATACGCAGTTAAACGAAAAGAAAATTTTCACCTCTTGCTAAAAGAACTTTCAGATCCAGGATACACAATTGTTACCAGAACTCCAATTGATCGGGTTGTTCTAGTTGGAGAAGGCATGGAACTTGTTGAACAACATCGAACTGGAGCTTCAGCTCGGCAAATATTATCTTCAACTTTAGATGATTTAGGTATCAGACCAATTGCTTACCTTGATGCTAGATACTCATGTAGTAAATCAGTTTTTGTTGAGGGAAAAGATCGGCAAATCTTGTTAGAACGTTTAGCTGATAATTTTGGCTTTTATGATAGAAATTAAAATCAAGATAAAACAAAATAAATAAAAAAGAAAAAATTCTACTCAACACTACAAGTTTCATCATAACTTTCAACAGTCATTTGAAAAGAAACACTTGCTAAATCTGGATGTTTAATTGTGCCGGACTCATCGCCAACATTCAAAATAACAACCTTCTCTTCTTTAACTACACCCAAGTTTTTCATAATCAATTCAATTGCAACTGGTGTAGCATCATCGCCAAGACAATAATCAGCGCTTGATAATAATTTCCACTCCAATGCTCCAGCTGAAGTATAACTTCCTTGACCACGAGATAAAGTAAGTTCTTCACCATCACTAGTTGATATTAGTACATTGTTAAAATTACATTTCTTTTCACAATCTCCAGTAGTATCATAAATATCAGTAACTTTTCCACATTCACTTTCAATGCAATGTTCGTTCCATTCACATTCATCCGAAGATTTACAGGTATTTGCTAAAACCCCCACAATTTCTTCTTCAAGTTCCTCTTCCAACTCAGTTTGCTCAGAGTCAACATCTACTTGATCATCATCCAAACTAGCACCAGAATCCACATTCTTTGAAAGTAATCCTTCAATGAAACCAGGTTCATCTTCAGTTCCGCATGAAACTAGAAATAAAAGCATTAAACTTGAAATTAAAATAAATCCAATAAATTTTTTGTATTCTACCATCCTGGTAAAAAAAGAATAATTAATGTATATAAATTTTACTTTAAATCCAAACTACAACTCAACCATATAACGAAAACCCTCATATCTAGAACCAAGCGAACTACCAAGTGCAGCTGCAGTAAACCTTTCATCTTCACCAATACTTTCATCTTTTAGAATTTCCAAAATGTAAACATCCACTCCCTCATATTTATCAACATACCCCTTAACATTTGCATCAATAAACATCAGCGGATTAACAGACATAGGCAGCAAAACAGATTCACAAAGTTTTTGATATTGCGCTTCTTGATTTCTCCTATCATCCAGACTTATTAAGATGTTACGACTTCTTACTGGAACTTCAACACCCATTGGAAAATAATGCACAACAGAATAGGGCATTCTATAATCATCGCTCTTAGATAGTATTTCTCCAGTAATGTTTACCACTTGCCCTTCAAATATTGGAAATAATCCATTATGATATCTAACTCCAGATTTTTCTCTTAATTTATCAACAAGTGATTTCTTTTTTCCCATCTTTTTTCCTCTGAAAATTTCTAATCAGTTTATAATTTAACAAATATTTTTTTTAATCAAGATATTGTTAATATTATAATTTATTAAATTAATGCAACCCAAACATTCAAAAAGCTAAAAGAACTTCTTTTCAATATGAAATATGCAAAACAAATTCTCCTAATTATAATCATCACCCTCAGTATCTTAACAATTAGTTGTTCAACTGAACTAATCGAATCAATTACAACAGACAACAGTGAATATAATCAAGACAACTCAGAAAAATTTCATTTTTTAGATGAAAAAGAACGTGATGACGAAACAAAAGCTTGGCATGCAAACATTAACATCGCAATCAGTAATGATGGAGTCAGCTTCACTGAACAAGGTTTATTCGTTGAACACGCAGGCGTTGCTAACCTAATTAAAACAAATGATAACAAATTAATTGCCTTCTACCAATATTTTGATCCATACAATGTTGATATCTTCGATAAAATGGCCTATCAAATTTCCTCAGATAATGGCGCAACATGGACTGACAAAGAGATTGTTATTTTGGAAGGTTTCCCAACTAAACCAAAACTTGGCGGCGCAAATCCTGTTGATCCAACTTTAGTTCAACTAGAAGATGACAGTTTTCGCTTATATTTTACCTATCATGCAAAAGGATATGACTATGCATTTTTCACTGGAGCAAGTTCAGAAACTATTGATGGAACATTTGTATACGAAGGTCCTTTCTTAGTTAACGAAGACGCGATGATGCTTGACCCTGCTGTAGTATTGTTTCAAGATATTTGGCATCACTACACTTGGTCTGAAGAAACCGATGATGATGGCAACAATATCAACATTCATTCAACTTCAGTTGATGGAATAACTTTCACCAGGCAAGATGACATTCATTTAGCAATGAATTTTTTAGGTCAAGCAATAGAAATAGAAGAGAAACTTTATTTTTATGGAACTGGTATGCAAAGTCCAATTGCGGTTTCAAGTGATGGATTTGAATGGGAAATCTTTGAAGAGATTGGAATTCCAGCTGCCGACCCTGGTATCGTAGAACTTGATGACGGAACATTTCTAATGGTTTATACTAGTATGAATATCCAAACAAATCAAAACAATGATAATTTGGATCCATTGAATCAAGGAATTGAACGTATGGAACCTGGCAGAAACAAAGACGGTAGTTTGAAACCACCATTAGAATAAACTCAAATATCATTCTTTTTTCTTCTCCAACACTGTGGTGAACAACTAGCCCACACTTTCTTTTATACCATTTAGTCTCCAAGTAGAATAAGAAAAACATTACGGAGAATAAAAATGGTAAAAATATTAACAAAAGTTCCTTTCAAATCTGGAGTAAATTTTAGAGTGATTGGAGACGTATTTGAAGCAGGAGCAAATTATAAAATTGGAGATTTAACTATTCCAAAAAGATGGGTATCTACTTTACAAGATCGTCTTAAAACTGAAGATGTCAAAGATCTTCCATTAAAAGAAGCATTAGAATCAAAGGAGTTATACCTTAGAGGTAAACTTCAAGGCGATACTGGTATAGATTGGTTTGGCTTAGTTACCAAAGAATTTCAAGAATTACCTTTAGGAGTTTTAGAAGATGCAGCGAGTAAGTTTGCAAGTGGTCCTGCGTCAGTTAGATATTTGGCAAGCAGAGAAAGGTTTGTTTTAGAACATAAAGTTGCTGAATCAAAAACTGGCGCTGGAATTTACTTAAGTATCGATTCCGGGGACTTTGGTGTTTACGGTGGAAATGGTCAAATGGCTGTCCGAACTGCTCTTACAAGTTACGATTCATTTACCGGTCCAATTTTGTCTACACATTCATTAAATGGAAACAATCAAAGAACAATTCACAAGTTTACTGCAGATTCAATTGATTCTGCAATCGAAGCAACTCTTGAAGGGATCGATTCTTTTAGTGAAGGAATTGAAATAGCTAAAGCAACTAGTTATCATCCAACTGCGGTTCAAGATTATGTCCAGAATTTAATCTCAGTGAATCGGGTTCCAAAAGGCATCAGAAAACATTTAGCTCCAATTGATAAAGTAATTTCAGCCTACGATTTAGCAACTACTATTGCAAGTGTTGGAAATGCCTACGCTGAATCAACTAGTCTTAGAATGCAGCAACTTGGTGGAGAGATTATTGCGAATGCGAGAGTTATTCCTTATAGTTAATCATTTACCTAAACAGCATTGTAAAAACCATTTCTGGGGCGTGTGTGCAGGAGCCAAAATATATTCGAAAGAGCTAAATAATTCGACCTGAACTTCACGAAGTAAAGTGAACGCAAAGAAGCGCTAACCCGTTGCTTCGCCCCGAGCCGAAGGCAGGTTTTTACAATTTACAAAAATTTTAATTTTTTTTTAATTATTATTTTTTTCTTCCAACTCATCCAGCGGATTCACAACTTCATCCAATTTCTTAGAAGAGACATGTGTATAGATTTCAGTTGTCGCAAGATTCGAATGCCCCAAAAGTTCTTGAATAACCCTAATAGAAGTTCCACCATCATGCAAATGCGTTGCAAAAGAATGCCTTAGTTTATGTGGTGTCACTTGTTTTTGAATTCCAGCTCGCGATGCTGCACCCTTAACCAGCTTTTGAATATTTCTTTCAGTTAACGTATCACCCTTAGAGTTCGAAAACAACCAACCACTTTGTTGATGATCCACATACTCCGCAAGTTCATAAGCCAAAGCTTTTCCCATAAAAAATAATCGATCTTTTCCACCTTTACCTAAACGAACGTATCCCTTTCCACTTTTGAAATCAATTTCCTCAATTCGAAGTTTACATAGCTCTGAAACCCGAAGACCTGCGCTGTAAAGCAGTTTAATAATTAATCTACTCTTACGGCTGCCTGCAGAATTAATTAAACTAGCCATCTCAGGTTTAGTGAGGTAGATTGGCAGTGATCTTGCAATTTTTGGAACTTTAATATTTGCAATCCCTTTATTCAAAACTTCATTGTAGTGAAATAATAATGCTGAACGAATTAAATTCACTGATCTTGGTGCAACGCCTGCTCCTATTTTTGTTGCAAGGAACTTTTTCATATCACTTCGATCAACTTGTGAAGCATCCTTTCCAACAAAAGATAAGAATTCCGAATTAAATTTACAGTATGCAAGTTTGGTACTACCACTCATTCCTCGAAGTATCATTTCAGTTTCAAGTTCAGATAAATCATGTGATTGTTTTGAAATATTAGAATCAGTATCCACCATCAAAATAAAAAAGAATTACAAGTTAATAAAAGTTCGGGTAAAACGCTCTACACTCCAATTGCTTCACGCAATTTTACAATGTTTCCATATTTCACATGATTATAAGCGTCCACCAAATTCTCAAAACAATTTGGACTAAAGTTGTGGTACAAATCATTCAAATTTACATCCTTAAAATAATCCCTTCCATTAACGGAATCAATAATCTTGTTAATTAACACATGCAAAACTTGACCAGCAACATCAACGCCTAAGAAACTTTTTGTCATTCCATCAAGACCATGATTTTTATTCAAGTTAGCTCCTTCAAGTAGTGCTGCTAAATCATTCTCATTCTCCCTCAAATCATAAACAACTCCATAAATGCCCTGACCAGCTGCATAAGCTAGCAATTGATTTTGAATTTCCTTGCTTGGCATACCTGGATTCCTATCAATTCCGCTAACTCTGCCCCGTAAATCAATTAGTCCACAGTTTCGGTCTTCTTTAAATCTATACAATCCAATATCAAGATCGTTAGGAATAACTACAATTGGAATTTTTTTTAAATGATCAATGTATTCAGGATCTATACTCATAAAAATTACTAATTAAAAAAACTATATAAATATTGTTGTTGTTTAAAAGACAAAAAGAAAAAATATAAATAATTAACTACGTTCTCTCAGACTAGCTAAAATTTGACTAAGACTAAAACTTTCTCCACTTGGGGTTACAAATTCATAATCCTTTCTAGCTTGCATTTTGACATAATCCAACATCTGATCACGCAGGATATCAACTTGGATATCAGGTAAGGAAATATAGCCAGATCTCATTACCTCACTAATTTTATCAGCATCAAGTAAATCAACATCATCTGTGGTAACGCATCCCACATCAATAAAATGTTCAACATTCGCTAATTCCCCAATTGCCAGGTATACTGGATTTTCAAAAGACCAACAAGTTAAATCTAATTCACGAAATACACGTTGTTCCAAATATCCCTCACCAAAAGGTAGCAAACGGCTCACAACAGTTGACCCTTGTTCCAAAGTTCCAGTCATTACTCTCAAATCTCCTCTAACATATCCTAACACTCCTGATGGGTTTTTTTGACTGGGATCACTTCCCCATGTAACTCTTGTTGCCAAAGAACCAGGCATTGCTTCAAGCACCTGTCCTGGTTTAACTTCACTCACAAGTCTTGCTTGGTCATATAAATTCAATTTTACTGTCATAATTATTCACTCCAATTTTTATAGTATAGCAACCAATTAATATTGGTACATACTCCTAAAAACGATAGTACTTTATAAATTTTCGCAGAAAATACTACTATGAGGTGGCACCAATATCAAGTAAACAATCTACCTAAGATCATTAGCTCTCAAATGACACAAGCCATCTTCTAAACTGTCATAACAATGTGGTTTGAAATTTTGATAGATATCCAAAACATTAATCACTCCAAGATATGCCCCACCCCTAATTGATTCAATTAATTGACACAATAACTGAGGCATAGTTTCTTGTTTCATTTCAATTCCCAAAAAAGCTTTTCCCATATTAGAAATAAGATGATTATTGTTTATCTCAATAGCTGCAACTAAACTTTGTAAGGCATGTTCATTTTCTCGAAAATCGTAAACAATTCCTTGAATTCCATTCCCAGCAGCATAAGATAGCAATTGATTCTGAGCATCTTCAGTTGGAATTCTTAAACAATCATCCGCACCCACAAACCCATCAACTTTCCCTCGAAAATCAATCAAACCATAACTTGGTTCATCAGTAAAGCGATATAACTCAACTTCAAATTTATTTTCTATAACCTTCAGTGGAATTCTAGTCAATTTTTGCTGGTATTCAGAATCTATATTCATAAAGATAAAAAAAATAAAATCTCTTTTTAAGCATTGTTATAGTAAAAAAAGAAAAAGAAAAATAAAAAAATCAATTAAGCAATTCAATTGCAGTTGCTTTCTCCAAAGCAGTTGTACTATCAACAAAAGGAATACCATCAGTATCACAATTAACAATTGTTCTCAAATCAGTACATGCCAGCAAAATTCCCTCAGCTCCTTGTAACTTCAATGAAGCAGCGATCACATCCAAGCTAAGAGCATCTTCACTTCTAACTGTGTTTGTCACAATCCGAACAATAATTTCTGAAATTTCCTCTTGTTCACATGCAGAAGGAAGAACAACTTCGATTCCTCTAGCTTCAAGTGCATTAATGTGCAACCTCTGTTCAATGGAAGTAGTAGACGCCATAACTCCAATAGATCTAAAACCCAACTTTTGACATTCAATAGCAGACTCTTCAATGATACTCATAATTGGGATATCACACAATTCTCTCAATTGATCAATAAAAACATGTACAGTGTTGCATGGAATTACAATAAATTCCGCTCCACTATTTTGAAGTCTAAGGACAGTCTTAGAAAGCAAATTCAAAACTTCATTTGGCGTTTCCCCAGAAGCTAGGCGCTGCAAAACTGCTTCTGGCATTGCAACATTTTCCATTAACATATTTGGCTGAACTTGCGTCTTAGCTATCACTGCATTATTCACATTCACAAAAAACTGCGAACTTGTTTGCGGTCCAAGGCCTCCAACTATTCCTAATCGTTTCATAAGAATATCAGATACGTCTACGTTAATAAAAGATTTCGTAGAATATTCGAAAAACAAGCAAAAAATATATAAATACTTGAATAATCTACAACTTATGAAGAATATAAGACAAAAATTAGTGACTTTGTTCAGGAAAGGTTACTGCACTCCACAAATTTCCAGAATTGCAAAACAGTGTAAAGAAGCCAGCACAACTATTCATTATAATATCAAAAAATTAGAAGAGTTAAAAATTATCAAAGCCTACAAAGCAGTGTTTGACTACAAAAAAATTGATATGGGATATTGTGCCTATGTACTTTGCCAAATCTCACCAGATGAGTATACAAATCCATCCAAAATTGCTAAAAGCCTAGTAAAACATGACAGAATTGAAAGCGTTGACATTTGTACTGGTGACTGGGAATTGATTCTTAAAGTTAGAGCCAAAGACCAGGACGAATATTATGAATTTCTACAGAAGTCAATTTCACAGAAAGGAATTGTCAAAATCAAAACAGTGAGTTCGTTAAAGCAGTTGAAAACAGAGTTTATTCCAGTATAGAAAAACTAAAACTAATCATAACAAGGGAGGTATCCTGGTTTCATTTCCTTAACAACAACTTCCACATAACCTTCTTTACACAAAAAAATATCCAAAAATGGAGCACACGCTGGGAGATAATTTTCATCTGAAGGACCTAGTTCATACCTAGAGTTCATCCCATCTTCTAAATTACCCATGACTTTCAAGATATTAGCTGCAGATCCTGATTGACATGACACAATTAATTCCTCCAAATGTTCCATTCTATAATCCATTACTCCTGGAAAATCTCCATAAACAGAAACAGCAGCATAATTATCTAAGATAACATCTAGTTCACTAGCATTATGGATGTAATTATTCTCTCCAACAATAACAGTTTTAAGATCCAAGACATCTTGATCCTTAGCAACAGAAGCAATATTGTAATCACCTGAATCTGCAACTTCTGGATCAGCTGAGTCCATACTGCCTGAATCTATACTTTCAGCATCGCCTGAGTATGTATCTTCTGCACTAATAATACTGACTTCTTTAAAAACATTAGCATCAGAACTATTAAGGCAAGAATAAACTCCAAACCCAGCACTTGCAAACCCAAGCAGAGAAATAAGATATTTATTAACCATTTAGTGACAAAAACAAAGCACATTTATAAAACTTTCAATAGAAAATAAGAGTTTAAAAGAAAAAAGATAAAAAAAAGAAAAATAATAATTAAAGGTTAATAATTACTTTGACATGTAATTATTGATTCCCCATACATTGTTGGAACGCCCTTTCACATTGATCATATGCTTCATCTGCTTCTTTCTCACAGTCTTCATACTCTTCTGCAAGCCCAACAGAGATAGCTTCCAATTGATTAGGATATAAGTCCCTTAATACTTGTGCCAATGCTTCAGCTTTATCCTCACAAGCCTCTTGTCCTTGATTAGCTAGTTCAAAACAATTATTGCTTTCATCAAGACATACTTCTTCATCGCCTAAGACTACTCCACCCCATCTTTCAACAACTTCAGGATCAACTTCTAAATTATCTATAAAACTATTACCAACATCAATTAATCCTCTTCCATCAGCTACACTAATTCCACCATTACTACCAGTTTGAATTGCTTCACCTGCAATCGCTTCATCACTACCACCAGTGTTAAAAATAAAAAAACCGATCACTAAAACAGCAATTAATCCAATTGCCACCATTTTTTTTTCACTATTCATCATTTATACCTCTTTTAAAATTATAAATTAACATTAATAAGAAAGATTTAACATTTATAAATTTTATCATAAACACTGTCAACATAAATAAGCAATATCCAAACATTAAAAAAGGCAAATTCATTCTTAATCATCGATGGCTCTAGAAGATTTGAATTGGTTAACTTCACACCATATTCTAAAAGTTGCAAAACTCCAAGGATTTGGCTTATTGAGTAAACTTGCCATCTCCGAAACCGAACGCAGATTAGCAAGAAGATTAAAAATAGACACAAAAAATTTAGATGACAAAAATATTGTCAAAAACCAAAAAAATAGAAGCAGAAAAATTTACACCATAAGAAAACAATTACAAAAAACCACTTCACACAGAATTAATCTTAAAGCAGTATCTGATTTAGAGAAAAAAAGCATTACCCAAATGCGTAAACATAATTCCCAATTAATTAAAGAAATAAAAAATATTGCAAAAACAATTACCGACTCACATAATTTAATTATTTATGAACAACAACAGGTAACACATGATGTTGCAACCGTGATAACATTTTTAGCCCACTTTGTACACATTCTAGAATTAGATCTAAAACACAGTGATGTCATCAGATACATTCCCATGCAATATCAACGAAGATTAATGTTACTAGTTGAAGCTGCTAGAAACGAATTGATAAACATAGAATTAGCTGCTGAAGAAAGCATAGTTAGTGAATTTGATATCCAACACTTTCTAAAAATAAAAGCAGAGTCAAAAATGTTCAAATCCAAAGATATAGCCTCGTTAATTTATTCCAGAACTGTTTCAAATAAAAGATTACATGGAAAATTAAACTCATTAAAACAAGTAGTAAAACAAATTCATGCAATATTTCTTGAAATCCAAAAATTTGGAGAAAAAGATATACATGGAACTTTCCTACCAGAGATTAGTACAATGGCAACTCATGCATCAGTTGAATTCGAATTATTAGAACAACACATGAAACAAGCTATAAAAACATGGCCGATAAAAGCTAATAAAAAAAGTGACATTATTCATGCATCAAAACTGGTAATGAAACAATTAAACTCAATAAAACAAAAACTCAAAGTAGAAACTGAGCAAAAAAAATTGAATTTCAAAAAATCTTACCATGATATGGTTGAATTATCTTATCAATCAGTTGTTCAGGGAATTGACAAACAGATAAATGACTTGAATGATGTAAGAAATGAATTATTAAAAAATATCAGCACAACTGAAGAAAGAGCAGAACGCTTTAGATTAATAAACAAATTCCTATCTGAGTACTATAAAAAAAATAAAAATATGTTAGTATATTTGTCCCAGTTTACAATTAGTCAAAAATTCAGTCCAAAAGACGCAAAACACAAAGACCAAACATTTGCAAAATTTACTAGTTGTTTAGAATCATTTGAAAAACATATGGGTGTATTTTATGATCAGATGAAAGCAAGATTACATAACACAATTGACATAATCAAAAACAGTTTATTACTTCAACAACATCTAGCAATAGAATTAAATTATTTGCAACAACATACAAAAAAACTGTACGCAGATTTGATAAAAAGTCACAGTCAAATTTCAAAAGATGAAACTTCTAAATATAAAACAAAAACGCATGCCAAATTTGCAAAACAGATGCAACAGAAAGAACATGAGCTAAAATTACTCTTAGATAATTTGAAAAATTCAATTGGAAAACAGATCAGTCATTTAATCAAAGAAATTCCTGATGATGAAGCATTGGAACTTACTTTTGGGAAAGCTAATGTGAGAGAATTAAAAAATAGTGGAGCAATTGTTGCAAATACATTAGGTGAAATGGCAGAAATGATTGGCGTTCATAGAAGGATTAGTGCGAAGTAAATTATTGGTTTTGATCAAATATTTTGGGCTAATAGATTTTAATCAAAAGTAAAAAATTCTATCTGAGCGTTACTGGTAACATTTAGTCATTGATTGAACTCTTTAAACCTAGAAAGTGTAATCAAAAATAAAAAGAATGGTTTATCGTATATAGTGCAAATAATTGCTTAAACAAAGTATTAAAAACTCCAAAGAAACCATTCATTTTTATGTCAATTGAAGATATTCCAGAAATAAAAAATTTTAATCCACACATCCCCTTACAGCCTCATTCAATAGGGATAGTGACCACTAGTTTTGGAAGAAAACATATTGGTACAATCTATTGTAAGGTAAAAGAGACTAATTCTAAAGAAGGACAATGGATCATCTATATGGGATCAAAACTTGGCAAAGATGGCATGTCTGACCCAAATAATATGGATGCCTACAAATTAGTTAAATTTAATGAGAGTAATTGTCAGTACGAACGAGTCCCCTATCAATTTGAATAAATTAAGTCCATACTTTCTAGCCACAACACCAAATTAAGTGAAACTAGTTAAATTTATAAACTCAAAACAGTTCATTGTACTTATGACAGAATTGACTTGGGAACAGATACTAGCTCACTTAAAGTATGAAGAATCAGTAGTGATTAAGATAATAAATGCTCATCACGCCACTAAAAATGAGCAGTTAACTAGTCCTGAAAAAAGGAAGTTCAGAGCAATAAATAGGGATGCTAGAACTGCAATCTGGCGCCATCTCAATGAGAAGAAACATGTCTTACATGAACCAATTGCTGCAATAGAATTAGCAGACAAGTATGTCTTAGAGAGGAAGGAGTTCAATACAGCTACAGTTGCATGGCTACTACGAACTATTCTCAATGCAAAAGAATTAGTGCAACGCCAAATAAATTATCAATCAATTTATCGATTAGAAACAATTGTATTTACTGACAATACAATTACAGATATTGGGCCTGGATTTACTATACAAAAAGTTTTCCCCGAGCCAATCTATGCATCTAAACCTAAGGCAATAGCAGCAGCTCGAGCAAAAAACACACCAAATGCATTAACTAAATTTATGAGAGTGACTTATTTAACTGATGAACCACATGGCACGTGGTTTATTACTTTCTTAAACAAAACAGATTTAAGACCTATACTCAGAAAGCAGTACCTCCAAGACCATTTCTTTGAAGTATACTTACAGAAAGCAATTGATCAATCAATAGGTGTAATTAAGGGTGCTGTAAAAGATATTAAAACAATGGACATCGAAGTTATTAAACTGAACAAATATCATATTTTAATTACTTACTGCAGAAAGATATACAAATAATCGTTGCTGCACATTAAAATTGCCCATTGCATTTGTACCTTAATTTGCTCCAAAAAACAAAATTTCTTCTGAACCATAACTTCTAATCAAAAAGCAAACTTTCAAGAACAGGCACCAGTCATCCACAAACTATTAAAAACAAAATATTTTCACTAATAAAATGGCAAGTTACGAAACTATGGTGAAATATGTTGCAATTGCATCAATTGTTGTTGGATTGGGTAAATGTGTTACAATTGCATTGGAAAGTGATTTAGAACAACAACTAAATCAATCAGAGATGAATCCACTTAGAAAACTAAATACTGCAATTGGTTCGGACTGCATTCGTAGGGACCAGGTAACTATCGATAATTTTGATACATATATTGATCAATCAGATGATTGTCCTGAAGATAGAACCTATTTTGGAAAAAAGTAAGTAATTAGCTTATTTCTGTGAAATTGATTGAGTTATTAGTTGGATTTAGCTGTGTTTGTGCAGAAATTGGTTCGTATAATGTATATTACGAGCCGTCTAGTACATATATTATATACCGAACTTTTATAAACTTCAACAAATTCATAGATATATGCCAGATCATCCAAAATCAAACCCAAATCAAGGAAGAATTGTAAAGTGCACTAATTGTAAGGAACTTCAAGAACATCATGCAAAAGGTATGTGTGCCAAATGTTACAAAAAACAATGGGTTTCTAAACAAATCATTACATGTGAAGAATGCAAAAGAACGAAACCACATCATTCAAAAGGGCTCTGTGATAGTTGTTATGGTAGAATCCACAAATATGATACTATTAAACGATATAATATAAGAAAATACTACAACATTTCCCTAGAACTTTATCGCCAAATAACAATTAAATGCGTTAGCTGCTTATTCGCCAAAATTGTTGAACTACATCACTTAGATGGAGACAAAAAAAACAATAATACTAACAATTTAGTGGGGTTATGCCCGAACTGCCACAAAATGATCCATACATTCAAATATTATGAAGAAATCAAATCAATATTAGGCAAAAAAGGGTTTCCAACAGAAAAAATACATCCCTCAAGCTATGTAAAAGCTAGAAAAAAGAAAAATATTGCCAAAACAGAAATTCCAATCGAATCCTAAAACTTCAAAACCTAAAACTTTCAATCATTTTTTGCCATGAATTCGAATCAAAGTTAGAAATTTTGTCGAAACTACTAAAATATTCTACATTTATCAAAATAAGTCATTAATCTTTGATTTTATGCGAACCTTTGCTGCACTCACTTACAGGAAACTAGCAAAAACACTCTAAAAAACCCTGATTTGATAAAAATAATAGGCATATCAGTTACAAAAATACCTCAAAAAAGATAGAAATTACAAATTTAAAAAATTACACACTAAAAAATTTACCAACATGGCTTCCATTTACCAGGATTATCTTTTTCCATCCTAACACATGTATCCCATCCATATTTATCAAACAAAACACCTGTCCAAAGAGAAACATGTGCATTAGCTGCAAGTCCCTTAATTCCATCATCACTGAAGTAAGCTGTTAAAGGAAATCTTCCTTGTAATTCAGATGCATCATCACATCTAGTACCAGCTAATAAATTATTAAAGTCACTTGAAGAAACAACTAATTCAATTCCTCCATGACGTGCAGTTGCAAGTAATAATTTTCTAGAATTTGACTCGTCTGCCTGGCCCACATAAGCCACCTTCGCAACGTCTACATCAGCTGATCCTGCTGTATTTTGCAGAGTTAAGTTATTTGTATAAACATTTCTGTCCGGATAAGGCATTGAAGTGCATGCTTGCATAACTAAAAAACTACAAAAATTTATTTATAAATATTTCTATTCAACAGTGTTGAATTAAACTTACAATCAACAATTAGAAGTTCTCTGCCTAAAACCTTTGATCTTTTTTGCCATTTGACCTGAAATAGTGAGGAGAAATCCAAAAACAGCCCGTATTTATTTTATCCGAACTTTTGTTGCGTTAAGTCATCAAAAAGATGTTGAAAATACAAGAAAACTCGAGAAAGAAAATATTGTCAATGATTAAAAGTTTTATTTTTTAGCTGTACTGAACTTAATATCAAAAACAAAAAGATCCTAAACTAAAACTTCTTATCAAAAAATACAACTTTTCGAATCACTGTCACCACTTACCAAAATGAAGAAAGCTTATTAAGCGAAACAAATTACATTATAACATTAAGTCAAAATCAATTATATCAAGTTGATTCTGCTAAGTACTACTTTAAGGGACTAACAAAAACATAAGCTTTATATACTAGTATCTATTACAAAACATTACCATCCATCACCTCTTTTCCCCAGCCAGAGTGTGTTTACATACTTTGCCTGGGGTTTTATTTTCTTCAACATTTAAACAAAGAAAATTCTAATTTTTATCATGAACTGTACTGATTCAACAAAGTTTTCCCCTGTAAACCCTTATAAAATTCTCGTAGATATTTCAACAAATACACGATATCCTGGGTCCTATTACGACGCAAAATCAAGTCACACAATTTTTCTAACTCAACTAAATTAGACTTGTAAGCTACCCCAATTGAAGTATAACGATACAACATCTCAGCTTCCTTCTTCACCTGTTCAATTTTTTCTTCAGGTCCATTCGCACCTGGTTGCAAAAAATTAACTACATTTGAACTCTTCTGAATTTCTAACACGTTCTCAGTTTTATTCGAAAACAATAAAATATAATTCATAAAATCTTCTCTCGACATATCTTTATTCATAATAATCTACCCTACATAACTTAGTACACTTTTTTTATTTTGAATTTTACGTGCTTTATCGTGCTTCTTAACAACTTCCTTCAACTTCCCTTCAAACATTTGCGCTTGTTCATTTAAGGGTGCTGGATCTAACTTAAATCCAATATACTTGTCAAGTGAAGTAATAATCCCAGCTGCAGCATGACTGTCTGGTCCATTTCCTTGCGCCTCAGCGAACAAAGAAAGAATAGGTATCTTAGAACGCTTTGCAAGCATTGCACCAGTTACACCAACAATAACCCCTTCTTGAAGTGGTTCACAACAACCACTTAAAACTTTTAAAGATTTTTTTGGCATATTTCTACCATGAAAGAATACTCTCTCCTTAGAGCTTGGGCTTCCAACACCTTCTAAACAAATAATCTCTTTTGCTGAAAGTTGTTTTGCAAGATCAAACATTACATCCGCAAGTTTCCACTCATATCCTTTTCCAGGATTGATAGCATGAACAATAATTAAATTATATTTTTTATTATAATGAAGTGAGATTGGTTCAATAACTTCGCCACCGTGAATTGCAATCATTGCAGGAACTTCATCCATTTCAATTGATCCAATTTGTTCTGTTTCCAAATGATCTAGTAAAAACTCACTTACAATAGTTCCAATTAAACCGAAACCTGGAAACCCTTCAATTATTCTAACACCTTTTGGTTTTTTATCAAGAATCAAACGCATCTAACATCACCTATCCAAAAAGTAATATTAAAACTATTTATAGCTTTCTGTTTTGAACAACATAACAGCAAAAGAAAAAACAAATTCAAACTCTTTGTCGATAAGGAATATCACAACGTTCCAAAAATCTTTTTGGATTACAAAACATTCCGTGTGATCCAAAATACGAATCAATTTTTCCGAGAGCTTCAACAATAGAAACATGATCCAAATCATTAAATGACAAACTCCCATCACTTTCCAAAATTTCATCAAAAGATTTTTTTGCAACTGCAAATAAGTTTCTAGAATCTCGATTCAAAGAAACAGCATTTTCATGACTGTAAAACACATCCATAAACTCACGATAAGCAATTGGTCGAATCATAGAAGATGCACCTTTTTTCAGCATCAAAGATGTTCCAGTTGATGCAAGAGATATTTGTCCAACATGAGCATCATCCACTTCACATTTAAACCAATTATTATACTCATCCATTCGATCCTCAAGAAAAGAATGATAAGTCCTTTTTGTGAGAATATTTGTTATGAACTGATTGGCATTCAAACCAGTTTTCTCCAAACCAAGCCGATTGTAAATACTATAAACTGACCCAATACCTGCAACCATCCCCTGGTAATCAGTGATTAAACCAGTCTTCATATCATAATGTAAATTCCCAGTAAAACTTGCAGGCAATCTTTTAAGTTTCTTCCATTGATTTTGCGCATCAAACATATAAAAATTAAAAAAAGACAATCACTTTTAAGTATTATGAATTACATGACACAATTGAGATTACTAAAGTAGATTATTTCAACAAAGTATTACAAACTTCAAACAATGATTCAAACACCTTAGGAATTTCTTCAACAGTCAAACATGAAAACGCAATTCTGAGTAAATTCTCCTCCTTAAAATAAATCAAACCAATACCATATTCCAAAGATAACATAGACCAAACTTTTTTACAATCTAATCCATCAATTAATTTCACACAGATAAAATAACCAGAATTAAATGGCAATACAGTAAATACTTTTTGATATTCTAAGTGAGAATCCAAAGTTTTCCTAACAACAGCATACCTTGATTCCAATAACTCAAATGCCACTTTTTTCTCAGAATCATAAGTATCAGATTGATAAGCTTTCAACAATAAAGATTGAGACAAATGTGAAACATTTGAAATTGAACTTCTAACTAATCCTGCAACTTTTTCCTGAATTGCAGACGCAGTTTCCAAAGTGATAGATTTACCACCTACAACTAATGAACCAACCCTTAAACCCCAGACATAATCTTCTTTTGTTGGACCATCAACTTTAACTGCAAAAATGTTTTCATGTAACGAAGAAAGTCTTGAAAACAAAGATTCCTTCGCAATATTTTCTTCAAAAAATAATCCAAAGTAAGCATCATCGCAGATCACTAACAATTCATTCCCATCTTTAGCATACTTTTCCAGAATTACAACCAGCTCATCTTGTTCTGTTTGAGTTAAACAATATCCACTAGGATTATTTGGGAAGTTAACTAATAAAATTGTCTTCTTTCTTTGTACTAATATTTCCTGCAAACCAGACAGATTAAATTTACTATTCTTAAAAAAAGGAAAAGTGTTCAACTTAGCTCCAGCATTTACTTCAAAAATAAGTTTATAATTTCCCCAAAACAAGTCTGCAACTAATACTTCTTGTCCTTCATCACAGAACAAATCTGCACAAATTTTAATCCCATGTGTAAGGCCACTTGTGATTATTGGCGTTGTGATATTACTTGCATTAATTGAAGGATTTTTTTTTAAAATTTTATCCAACCAAAGTTCACGAAAATTTTTTACACCAAAACTTGGAGCATAAGGAAAAACATTATCGACATGCAAAGACAAATGACTAGAAACTGAATCCAAATTAAAAGCCCATTTTTTATCATCTAAAGCAATTCCGATACTAGCATTGATTTTTGAATTTTTGATCTGTTTTATTTGAGCCATAATACCAGAACTTGGAAAGTAAATTCGCTTTCCACGTTTAGAAAGAAAAGAATAAAACACCGACAACTTTTGATTCAACAAATCATTAATTTTTTCTGCAGCCATCTTAGGTATTTCTGATAAAATCAAAATTCAATAGTATAAAAAACTGACTGATTTACAACTAAAATTGAGTGGTTGTCACCATTTTCAATTTATTTCTTTTTTTTATTTTTACCCAAATTCAATTAAGTCATTCTATTGAAAATTAAATTTAATAAAATTAACTACTCTTTAGGGACAGATTGGTCGATAAGTTTATAAAGTACTCCTCTAATCTAAACACAGCAGATTAAAACACACTAAAAACGAGGAACAAAATGACAAGTTTAACAGAAATATTACATGGTAAAGGAACATCTGAGCATTTCACATCAGCATTTACAATAAAATATGAACCTGAAGGTGCCACAATTGCAGATATAAGTCACAATGGGCTAAAACCTTTTGTACTTGGAGTATCACATGTTGGTCCAGAGATAATTAAAGTCTTACCACACCTTCTAGGTCCAGATTCAATTTTTGGAAAAAAACTAGCTGAAGGAAGACATGAAGATAGAGATCTTTCTCATATTCAATATGGATCAGTTGGTAATACAGCAACACTTACAGCAGTAAGGATTGGATATGATTGTGAAGACCTCTTAATCCAAGTTCAAGGAAGTCCATTTCTTTTAAGACCATTTTATGACCAATGGAATGCAAACCCTTCAGGAATAGGTCCAGTCCCTTTTGATAACGAGAGTTTAGCAGGTCACAGCTACAAAGTTGACACTGACAAATTACTTAGTAACCAAACAAGCATATTAGACGCGTTATCAGCAGGAACAAGAGAAATAGACCATCGAAGATTCTTAAACACAGCATCTAATAATGCAGTTTACAGAGGAGCACTGGCAGCCATGGCTCTTCCATTCACAACCCAAGATGCAGATGTTGCTTACTTTATTCGTAAATAAATTATTTAATATTTTTTTATTATTTTTTATTTTTTATTACTCCCTTTACCTCTTAACACAAACTTTCTCCAATACACTAACTTTAAATAGTCCTTCTCTCCAAAGAATTCACATGGATGAACAAAACAAAACTACAAAAGATTACAATCAACTTTCTTTAGAAATGCACGAAAAACACACTGGAAAATTAGAGATTAAAAGTAAAATTCCAATTAACTCAAAAGACGATTTATCAACAGCTTATACTCCAGGCGTTGCCGAACCATGCAGAAAAATTGCAGAAAACAAAGAGTTAGCTTACAAATATACTATTAAAAAAAATGCAGTAGCAGTTGTTTCTGATGGGTCAGCTGTCCTTGGTCTTGGAAATATTGGTCCAGAAGCAGGACTACCTGTAATGGAAGGTAAAGCAATTTTATTCAAAGAGTTTGGCAATGTTGATGCTTATCCAATTGTTTTAGACACCCAAGACACTGAAGAAATTATCAAAACTATCAAACATATTGCACCTGGTTTTGGTGGGATTAATTTAGAAGACATTTCAGCTCCACGTTGTTTTGAAATCGAAGAACGCCTAATTAAAGAGTTAGATATTCCTGTTTTTCACGATGATCAACATGGAACTGCAATTGTTGTTTTAGCTGGATTAATTAACGCCCTCAAACTTGCAGGCAAAGATTCAGATGAAACAAAAAAGAATTTAAAAATTGTTTTAAGTGGAGCTGGTGCTGCGGGTATTGCAATCACCAAATTATTAATGCAGTTTGGCTGTGAAAATTTAATTTTATGTGATAGAAAAGGCACCATTTACACTGGACGTGATGGAATGAATCAAACCAAAATTGATATTGCCAAAGTTACAAATCAGCAAATGATTCAAGGAACAATTGCTGAAGCTTTGAAACAAGCAGATATTTTTATTGGAATTTCAGCTCCAAATTTAGTTACAAAAGAAATGGTTGAATCAATGAATGATAAGCCAATTATCTTTGCAATGGCAAATCCTACACCTGAGATTATGCCAGATGTAGCACATGCAGCGGGCGCATTTATTGTAGCAACAGGTAGATCAGACTTTCCAAATCAGGTTAATAATGTTTTAGCGTTTCCTGGAATTTTCCGTGGAGTTCTTGATGCTAGAATCAAAAAAATTACTGATGAAATGAAAATCGCAGCCGCGCATGCTATTGCAAATCATATAGAAAATCCAACTGTTGAGATGATAATCCCGTCAGCATTGGATAAAGAAGTTGCAGTGAAAGTTGCTGAGGCAGTGAAGAGTTGTAAGTAAGTAATTACAGTACCAACAGAAAAATGAATAAGATAGTTAAAAAAAATTTGCATTTAATGAACTCTTTTAGTGATGGAGGAATGCTCGATTTACTTAGTGGAGAAAGTATGGGAGGCAATGCTGGCAGATGGCACAAATATCCTTGCGTTGGAGCAAATTTTACATTTGACCCTCAAACAGGTGAGATAAAATATTTTGGAAATTATCAACATGTACCAAATAAATTCAGAATAAACACAAAATCGCACATCTTTAGGTTAGCATTAATTCTATCTCCAGAGATTAGAGACATAAAATATCGAATTATTAACTATATAGATCCAAAAGAAGTAGAAAAAAAAGCTTTAATTAACCTAAAACTTTCAGTTAAAAAATATAATCAAATGTATGGGTTCAGAGAACCAGGCATTTGGAATAGAATCAAAGACCTTTTCTAACAGAATTTCTAGAACACTATAGGTAAAATCAGAGCAAAAGACTTATATATACTCTTAACTAGTAGTGAATGTACGCTGATTTTACTGAATATAAGATAATTACCAACATAAGAAAATGACTATACCAGAAAATACTTCCATAGGTTCAAACCTAGAAGATAGAATCCAATCTTCAGACAAGTCATTTGAAGAAATTCCCATCTGGCTTCCATCTTCTTATGGAGGTTTTGGCGATATTATGGTCACTTTAAAACTTGCAGAAGGACTAAAACAAGAATTTCCTGATAAAAAAGTAACCGTTTATTTTGGTAAAGAAAGTGATTATCAAAAAGTGAAAAGAATCCACCCTGATTTTAACCCAGATGTATTAGAAACAGATTTAAATGGAATTTCTGTAGCACAAGTTACTAGTTCTGAGATACAAGAAATAATGAGTAAAAATTTAGTCGGAATCTATTCACCAATACCTGCAGCTAAAAGGTCACCAGACGAACAATTTTTTATGGATGCAAAATTTAATTTTTACATAGAAGAATATGATGCAAGCGATAGGATTGATTTGCCTATACAAGTGATAAGAAACCAAGTTTATCAAGACGATCTTGGCAGAGAACATTTAGTGTTGCCAACTGGTTTTCAAGAAGATTCAATTGGAGTCCATATTGATTCATCGCTTTTAGATTCACCAAAAGAAGTAACTGTTGATACAAAAATAAAAATGTTAAGTAGATCTGGTTTTAACTGGGTTAGAGAACATATTCCAAACCTGTTAGAATCAGAATGGACAATGGCCTATTATGGTTGTGAACAAGAGTTTAGAGATGGTAGAAATTCATATCTAAGTTCATTAGATAAATCACTTGAAGAAAAAAACAATAAAGAAAGACCAATAGTAGTATTTGATTTTTCACCTCATGATTCAACCGTAATCAAAAGAGCATATAGAAACCGACAATTTAATGAAATATTTCTAGAAGAAGATGGGAACATCACAAAGTTAGAAGGAGAAGATGATAGATATCATCAATTAGCACCAAATGTTTACATCGTTCATGTTGGTCCACAAGAACATGCAACATTTCTTGATTTTTTACAATACAGTGAACTTCCAGCCCAGATCACAGGTGATTGTTCTTTAGCCGAAGCAATATCAATGAACAAGGCATTTATTTATAACGCCCCTGCTTGGAAAGGAAGAGTTCTTTCAGCATTTGTAGATTTAGCTGAAAACTATTTAGATAACTGGAGGGATGCTAACATGATCAGATCACTTCTTGGTAGAGATGAAGTGAAAGAAGAGAACATAAACAATTATCCAGAAGTTGAAAATTTTTATTTAAGCTATAGAACAGAAATTCATAAAGCAAAAGATTTAGAATCCGAAAACTATGATAAAGGAAACTATTCCAGAAAAGCCCAACAATTATTTGGTGAGATATTAAAAAAAGAAGGAAATAAAGAAAGTTATAAATTAACAAGATATTTTGAAAAACATCATTATTCTTTTTCGATGGCTTATCACAAAAGAGCAAAAGGAATAGATAAAGAGTTAGAAATTCTTAAAAGAAAACATGTATTTGGGATTGGTGCAGGATATGCAAGTCGTGCAAAAACTCAAAGAATGTTTGATGATCCAAACTACCACGAAGCACTCCATAAACTTAATCAAGTAGTAATTGACAAGTTAAATATTTCTAGAAATTTAGCGAATCTGATCAGAAAAACAATACAAGAATAATAATAATAACAATAATCTACATCACGCCTTTCTCTAAATTAGCAACAGTCACACCACGCTTAAAATTCTGCACCTGCGGAACTCTACCTTGCGCAAACTGTTTATACAAATTAACTAGATGAATTACATCGCTTCCCTTTTCCAAATCTAAAAATAAACCAGCAACCCCAAGTTTCAAAATATCTGGAGTATGTTGTAGCATTCCAATTGTTTTAGAATAAAGCATCTGACAACTACCGGTTGGACCTTTACGAAGAGGAAAAGAGTAATCTCTTTGATCACGAAGTTGACCATTTGCAACACGCTCATTAAAAGTCATCACAATTGGTCTTCCATGCACATAGTACAATAATCTATTCTTGTTCGCAAATTCACCAATCTCCTTTGAAGTGAGTTCAATTGATGCCACAGCTTTTACAACTGACGAATCTTGCTTTTTGATATATGAAGATAATTGATGATCATTAAACACATTCATTTGATAACCAAGAATCATTGGGATATCAATGTTCAAATTTAATACACCAACATTTTGTACCATTAATGAATCAGGTTTTAAAGTTTTAACCAACTCAGGAATTCTTTGTAAATCTTTATCTACAAGCACCATTGGAGTAAACGCACACACTTTTTGATTATCTCCAATATCAATTGCCCTATTTTTTAGATCCTTAAAAATTTCTTCAGCATTTTGAGTAAATAAATTGTAGTAAATGTAATCAGCGCCAGCATCAAGTGCATCAATTCCACCTTGTTTGGTATAAACTTGTGCATGCACACTTGGGTTTGTTTTAGAATTATTAAATTTATTTTCAGCAAAACTTGGAGCCTGTGCTTCAATTAATTTATTTGAATCAACTGGAACCAATAAATTAAGTAATTTAGAATCCAATTCAGTTCGAAGTTTTGTAATTTCACTTTTAGGTACAAATGAACCATCAGTTACAATGTTCAAATTAGCAACATCAATTGAAAAAATTTGACTAGAATATTTCAAAAGTTCAGTTTGCCAGTTTTCAGTTGTGAATTCATGTTTCTTTGGTGCCTGAGCAACAAAATCTAATTCAAAACTTAATTCCTTATCCATTAAAGAAAACTTTACAGTCGGCTTTAATCCAACTTTTACATCAACATTCACAGTTACAGGCAAAACTCTAGATTTACCAAGCAAAATTCTTCCACCATGGCGACTTAATAAAAAAACAGATGAACCACTTGAAAAGCCAGGTACATGTAATTTAACAATATCGCCTCGCCGAGAATTATTAATACTCACACCATCAACATCAGTAATTTTTTTGATAAAATCCCCTTGACGTTCACCGTGACTTACACATACCACACCATCAAATAAATCCAGATCTTCTTCTAATTTTAAAAATCCACTATTAATTCTTCCAAGATATAATCCTCTCTTAGATGATAATACAGGATCCACTATTTTTGATTCATCATTGAAGTAGCCTTTAGTAAAATTTCGATTAAACGCCATTTTCAGATCATCATAATCTTCTTTAGTTACAGTGATTTCTTTATTTTCTAAAACTGAATCTAATTGTTTTCGATATTCACGAGTCACAGTTGCAACGTATTCTGCGCTTTTCATCCTTCCTTCCATTTTAATGGTGGACGCACCTGACTCAACAACATCTTTAACGTTTTCAATCATACACAGATCTTTTGCGGAAAGCAGATAATCATCACCGTTGTATTGTTTACGGCAACTACTTGCACACATTCCGCGGTTACCACTTCGGCTTCCAATTAATGAAGAGATTAAACATTGTCCTGAATATGAGATACATAAATGACCATGAACAAATACTTCAAGTTTAGCACCAGTATTGTCAAAAATTGCTTTTACTTGACTTTTAGTTAATTCACGTGCTAAAACAAACACATCAACATATTGCATCCAGTATTTTATAGCTTCAGTATTCATCAAGGTTGCTTGAGTTGAAGCATGCACTTCCATTTTTGGAAAATGTTTTTTGATAATCGGAGCAAAACTTAGATCTTGTAAAATTACAGCAGACACACCTAGTTGACTAGCTACGCTTACTTGTTTTAGAAACGCTTTAATCTCAGAATTTTTAACTAAAGTGTTTAAAGTCATGTAAACTTTCACTTTGTGTAACCTTGCATATTGCACAGCTGTGATTAATTCCTTAGGATTAAAGTTACCTGCAAGACGTCTTGCATTAAATAATTTTGATCCTAAATAGACAGCATCAGCTCCATTTGATACAGCTGCAACTAGTGCATCAAAGGATCCAACTGGTGAAAGTAGATCTACTTGTTTTTTAGCTGTATTTTGTTCTGAATTCATCTATACTACAGAATTGATAACCACTTTTAAAGCTTCGCTGTGATACTGGAATAATAGTAAATAGACAAGACATATTCTAAGACATAATTATTATAAACCATCATCTAAATCTTTATTAATAAAGCTTATACTTTAGAATTTATGCAATTAAATGATAAATATACTTCTGTGTTTAACAAAGTTCCAATTTTTGGAATGATCCATTTAGGTGGAGGAGATAACAATGTTAGGAGAGCATTAGAAGAGATTGCTATTTTTGAAGAATTAGGTGTTGATGGAGCCATTGTTGAAAATTACCATGGCAGTGTTAAAGATGTAGTTGATACATTAGATACAATTTCAGGGATTAATACCAAAGTAAAAATTGGAATAAACATATTACCAAATGGATATAATTTATCCTTTTCATTAGCTTCAGAATATCAAGCAGATTTCATTCAGATGGATTATGTAGCAGGCAAATATGGACAAGATGAGATAATTCTTGGACATTATAAAAAAGCAAAAGATCAACATCCAAACATTATTGTTTTAGGTGGAGTATGGCCAAAATATTACAGCCCAGATCAAGGATCAAATTTAGAAGCAGATATCAAAACCGGGATGCAAAGAGCTGAAGCAATTGTTGTAACAGGTTCAGGTACGGGTAAAGAGACCCCGTTTGACAAAATAAAACAGTTTAGAGAATATCTTGGAAATCACCCATTAGTTATTGGAGCTGGATTAAACCACGAAAATGCCTATAATCAATTGTTGATAGCTGACGGTGCAATTGTTGGCAGTTGTTTTAAACCAGGTAGTAAAACAGACCAAAAAATTGATAGAGTTAAAGTCCGAGACTTCATGGATATTGTAAGAAAAGTTAGAGAGAGTAAAAGATAAATTTCTGAAAGTCACAAATTCTTAAATCAAATTTATTCTAAGTAAAATAGTCTCAATTAGTGTTTCAAAATTTCCAAACTTATTTTTGAATCTTTTGCAAACAATTTTGCAGTCCCACCAATTGGAAAAGTAATTAATGGGTTAGTATGACCAAAATCAACATTAGCAATCACCGGAATATTATCCAATTCTTTTTTACTTTTAATTAGTTGAGTTAATAAATTTTTAGTCACATTACTTGCAGATTGAAACCTACCAATTACAATCCCTTTAACCTCAGAAAAATTTGGCAGGTGAATTAAAGATTGTAAATCTCGATCAAAGGTTGCCACATGTGCTTCATAGTCATCTTCTAAAAATAAAATACTTCCTTTAATTTCAGGCATAAATTCCGTGCCTTGCAACAAATTCAAAGTACATTGGTTCCCACCAATTATAATCCCCTCAGCTTCCCCTTCGTTAATTACCCAAAACCCATCGTTCTTGACAAAGTTACGATTTTGCTGATCTTTAGTCCAAAGATCTTCGCTCCATTTTTTTGAAGCTACAATTTCAAAAGATTTCTCTGACATCAAACATTTTTGAAAATACTCCAGACTATAATCAAATCCTTTTTTCTCACCAAACGAAAAAAATTGAGGTCCAGAATATGTGATTAATCCAGTTTTAGCATAAATTGCGTTTCCTAGTGCAGTGATATCAGAAAAACCACAAAATATTTTGGGATTTTTTTTAATTAAGTCATAATCCAAATATTTCAATAACTGATTAGAATTAAAACCACCAATCACAGTTAAGATCAGTTTAACAGATGGATCAGAAAATGCCGCATGCAAATCATCAACCCGCTCTTGTATCGATGAAGAACTAAAATCATCCTTCACATTAACATTTTTTCCAAAACTCACAACCAGCCCTAGTGATTCTAATTTTCGAATAACTTCATCTTGCAATTCTTGATTAATCCAGTGAAGTTTAAGGCTTCTTGCAGGAGTAAGTATTCTTACACCGTCACCAGGTTTTAGTTTTCTTGGAATCATCAAACTAACTAATTTAATATGTTATATAAAAACATCGTGTGACGAAGACCGGCCAACAGATCCATTTTAATACAAAGTAAGGAAAGGACTTTTAAAGTGTCGTCATTTTTAAGTGTTAAATGAAACAATGTAATCTTTTACAATTATCTGAAGCAGATCAAGCCCTTATAGCAATAGCATCTAAAGCTATGAAAACTGCTTACAATCCGTATTCAAAATTCCATGTTGGAGCAGCGCTTTTATCTACGCAAGGTGAACATGTTGTAGGTTCTAACGTTGAAAATGCCGCCTATGGATCATCTATTTGCGCTGAGAGGTCTGCCATTGTAAGTGCAAACGCTTTAGGAAAACGTTCTTTTGAAAAAATTGCTTTAATTGGCCGTCACGAAGATTTCTCTGCAACTGAGGTCACAGCACCTTGTGGTAGTTGTCGACAAATGCTTTATGAGTCATGTCAAATTTCTGGAATTGATTTAACAGTGATTATGTCTAATACTGATGGGTCAAAAGTAATAGTAGCTAAGATGAGCGAATTATTACCATTAGCTTTTGGTCCAAGAGATTTAGGTATCGACCTTTCAAAATATGGAGGCCAGTAAATGTCAACAATAGATACAATTCTAAAACCGTTTAAGTTTGTGGAGAATGAAGTTGAATCAGTTGTCGCTAAAGTTTATGAGGTCTATCATGACAAAACCGGTGATGACCAGTATGGTCTTTCTGGTCACTATCTCACTGGAGCTTTTATTTACAGCAGCGCTTCAGTAATATTAGACCTTGGAATTAGTTCAGAGTCTGCATTAGCCACAGTGTTTTTTGGGGCTGTAAATTATGGTACAGACAGAAACAACAAGTCAAATAGAAAATTAGATCAAGAAACTTCTAATTCTCCTGAATTAGTCAAAAACAGAATTAGAGAAATAAATAGAACTATACAAAAATTTACGGGCAGAGCACTTCTTTTAGCATCCTTAGACGTTATCAGCTATGAAACAACAAATTATTCAATACTATGCAACTATATACAAAGCCTACCTAACAATGTAGGCAACAATCAAAGTCTTGCTTTCGCTACTCTAGCACTTCCATTAATGACCCTTGCCGCATACACATCTTGCATTGATTCAAACAGGCCTGTAAAAAGTAAACTGGCTGCAAAAATCAAAGGATTATTCCACCAGTCAAAATTAGCAACAGCAGGAGTTAAAGAGTAAAATGTCAACAATAGATACAATTCTAAAACCGTTTAAGTTTGTAGAAAACGAACTACTAACTGCTGTTACTAAAGTGTATAATGTTTATCATGATAAAACTGGCAATGATCAGTATGATCTTTCTAATGCATATTTAGGAGGTGCATTTGGTGCATTCGCATCAGTTCAACTTGCTGAAGGACATCCTGTCATTGGAACAATTGGATCCATTGCAGTCCTTGGATCATCGACTGCAATTGCTTGTATAAAAAATATCAAAATGAGAAAATTAGATCAAACAAATGTTGGTCAATCAGAATCTATTAAAAACTATAAAAGAGAAATGTACAGAAATGTAGACTCCATGATTGGAAGGGCAGGCCTAGCAATAACTACAGCTTACTTGACTAAATACGCAATTAAATATTCATTAAACGATATTGTCACCGGTGTGGGAATGGGAAGTGATCCCAACAATATACAAGACATTACAGTTGCAGCTGGACTATCATTATTAACACTTTATGCATACACAGCAGCAATTGATAATGACAAACCGGCTAAAAGTAAACTAGCATCAATTGTTAAAGGAATGACCAGTCAACCAGAATTAGTTCCAATTAAAATAAGAAGTCAGTAAGCATTAAAAACAATTTGAGCAAATCCAAAAATGACGACCATCGATACCATTCTAAAACCGTTTAAATTTGTAGAGAATGAACTACTATCTGCTGTCACTAAAGTCTACGAAGTGTATCATAAAAAAACTGGTGGCGACCAATATGCCCTTGCTAATTTATATATAACTGCGGCATTAATCTCCGCGGTATCACAAGAGATCATAGCAGGAGATAACCCAATATCATCCACCACTATCATATTCTCTGCAGCAAGTTATAATGTTCACCAAAAAAATAAGAGAATGAGAATGTTAGATCAGTTGGTATCTGAATCAAACGAATCAAAAAAAAACTATGAAAGAGAAAGCTTCAGACATATAGACAAAAATGTTGCTAGATTCACAATGTTGCTCACAGCTGGAGTCTATGGAATAATTGCAACCCACCCGTTTACTTATCCAGATGAGATTCTTAAAATATACTCACATTTCATGGGAGCGTTGACATTAGGTTTTGCTTCTTTATCAGAATACACAGCATCAATTGACACTAACAATCTTTCCAAGAGTAAATTAGCATCAAAGGTCAAGCAAATGAAATATTCATCAGAGTCAACTACAGTTGGAGTTGAAAATTAACATGTCAACAATAGACGCTTTTCTAAAACCATTTAAGTTCGTAGAGAATGAAGTTGAATCAGTTGTTGCTAAAGTGTATAATATTTATCATGATAAAACTGGTGATGACCAGTATGGTCTTTCCAATCAATATGTAAATGGTGCATTCATTTTTTACGCAGCAAAAAAAATTGTTAATGAAGGGATTTCAGTTGAAAATGGTGTAGAGATTGCATTTGGTGGATTATTAGCGGCATCTTGCCATTATATGAACAACAAACATAGAAAAGTAGATCAAAAAAATAGAACCAGTTCAACACCAATTAAGAACTATGAAAGAGAGATAGACAGAATGGTAGATAAGTCAATTGGAAGAATAGCTCTATTAATGACTGCAGATTGCATTCTAGAACAAACAACTGGATACTCAACAAGAGATTTTCATGGTCTTGAACCAGATCAAACTAATTTAACTAACATGTTGGAGATAACACAATTATCATTAGTGGCATTTTATGCTTACACAGCATCAATCGACACCCACAATCTTGCTAAAAGTAAACTAGCATCTAAAGTAAAACAGATGCTGCACACACCAGAACTAACTACAGCTGGAGTTGAAAATTAAAATGACGACCATCGATACCATTCTAAAACCGTTTAAGTTCGTAGAGAATGAAGTTGAATCAGTTGTCGCTAAAGTTTATGATGTCTATCATGATAAAACTGGTGGAGACCAGTATGGTCTTTCAAATTTTTATATACTAAACGCCACAATATTTGGAGCAGCAGCAAGATATTCTGAAAGTGCTTCTGCAATAGAAACAGTTGAGGAAGCCGCAATAATCACTGCAGTATCTGCTATCCATTACTTCAATAACAATCAAAATAGAAAATATGACAAAGAACTTTCCAATTTGGAACAGTTGGCAAAACATCCACAAAGAGAAGCCAGTAGAGTGATCAACAAGATGATAGGTAGATCAATAATCTCAATAATTTCTGGATCAATGATCTACAAGGCACTGGAATATTCAAATATAATACAAGCAAATGTCGAAGCACCAGTTACAATGCCAGAACTCCTCACCGTTATATTCAGCAGCCTATTGACATTCTCAATGTACACATCAGCAATAGATTTAAACAAACCACCAAAAAGCAAACTAGCATCAAAAGTAAAAGAGATGATGCATATTCCAAATCTAACTACAGCTGGGATTAAAAACTAAAATATCAACACTCGAAAATATTCTAAAACAGTTCTAGTAATTTGATTTTCTACTCAAATAAACTTGATTTATTCATGAACGTCGAACAAATACTCTTCTGAAGTGATAACATTTAAATAGATTCTACTTTTCCAAATATTTAATGGTAAACGAATCAGGAGAATTAGTTGGAGTCACAGAATGTAGATTAGAACCACTTCAAAAAGGTCATGTCTACATGATGCATATGTCAAGGGGACTACTCCAAGAAAAAGCAAGACAACAAGGAGCAGCAGGTTATAAATTACATTTGATAGTTACTTCCCACGATGGCGAAATTATTCCAGGAAAGCTCAGATATCAATGGGCCCAAAAGACTTTTGGTGGCGATCCAAACATTGTAGTTCACTCAGGTCACAATTCTTTAGAAGTTTTAGGTTATGGTAATGATTATTCAGGTGATAGATACACCAAAGATTGGGATTTTTGGGGAGAAGTTGCTACTAAAATGTGTGGCCTTGGAGATACTGTAGACTATTTCTTTGGATCCGAAGGATATGTTGATGGAATTGCTAGAGCATGTGGTGCAGAACCAATAGAAATTGATGAAGACCGAGAAGCAATGAGAGTATCAGGTACCATCATGCGAGAACATCCTCATTTCAAATGGGAATACTTTCCAGATGCTGTTAAACCATACTTTGCAAAAAAGGTTTGTATCACAGGGGCTCCATTCACAGGTAAAGCAGACCTAGTTAGAAATTTAGCAGAAGATTTTAGTACAGTAAAAGTTGTTGATCAATCATCAAAAGTTTACAATCCACTTGAACGTACATGCACCAGAGCTGACCTTGAAAAAATTGCAATGTTACATCAAGTTACTGCAGATGCTTTGTTAGAACAAGCAAATAAAGTGATTATTTGTGATTCAGATGCACTACTTACCAGGCTTTGGTATGAAAAAATATTTACAGATGCACCGGAAAGAATCAAAGAATTATCTAACATTCAAAGATTTGATTTGTATGTTTTAACTGATAGTGCCAACATGAACTTTCGTGAATCTAACACGTTTAAATCTGCAGATGAATGGCATGCATTCACTCAAACAATTAAAGGAGCACTAGAAGAAAGGGGCTGGCCATATGTTACACTAGATAGCCACCAAAAAGCTAAAAGACATACCAATGCAGTAAACGCAATTAATGATTTACGATGGATTACTGAAGGCAAAAATAAAATGCGATGGATGCAACGATAAGAATAATCACAAAAACATGAGACAATAAAAATGACACACACACAACCAGAACAAGAATTAAGTCGATATAACAGCAGAAGTATTAAACGCTCAGAAGAAATGTACGGCACTGGCTGGCAAAGTCCAGGTGGCGAAGAAATTGTAGCTTCATTTGCTTCACGTTTACAAGTTGGGCCAGGAAAATCTGTAATGGATATTGGCAGTGGTCTTGGTGGTGCTTTATTTTATTTAGCTAAAGAACATCAGATGAATTGTTTAGGTGTTGATTATTCACAAGTAATGGTAGATCTAAGTACTAAAAAATCAATTGAAAATGGGTTATCAGACAAAGTAAAATTTCGTCAAGGTGACATCACTGAAGTAAATTTAGAACGAAATGCAGTTGATTTAGTTTGGAGTCGTGATGCAATTCTTTATATTCAAGACAAGGAAGCTGTCTTTGCTAATGCTTACAAGACAATCAAATCAGGTGGAGAATTATTTGTCACTGATTTTTTACGAGGAGATAGAGAATTATCTCCAGAATTCAAAGGCTATCTAAAAGACTGTGCTTATCATTTAGATACCTTCTCTGATTATCAAAGAACTTTAGCGGATGCAGGTTTCACAAATATTCGAAGAGAGAATGTAACTCCCGATTTTATTCGCACATTAAGAAATGACAGAGTTCGACTTGAAGCAAAAAAAGATGACTTCTTAACCAGATTTAATATTGATGACTTCAGTTATCTAATGGATCGATGGCAAGGTAAAATTGATATGTGTGAGGCAGGAGAATTACAATGGGGACTTTTTGTTGCAGATAAAAAGTAATCTAAGATGTCAACAATAGATTCCATCCTAAAACCGTTTAAATTTGTAGAGAACGAGCTACTAGCTGCTGTTACTAAAGTGTATAATGTTTATCATGATAAAACTGGTGATGACCAATATTCTCTTTCTAATTACTACTTAACTGCCGCAGTTACTGCTTTAGGTGTTATGAAAATTATTAGAGATGGTATTTCACCAGGAACCATAGGTTATATTGGGGTTGGAGCAGGAGTTGGAGCTATTGCTCACCAGTTAAACAAAAAGAAAAGAAGCTTAGATCAACAAATCAGTGACTCATCAGAGTCCATCAAAAACTATCAACGAGAAGCTATAAGGAATGGTGAAATAATGATGGGAAGAGGTTACCTATTTCTAACAGTAGATTCCATTCTTGAACAAACAACAGGGTATTCTATAATCATAAACACTGGAAATCATCCAAACGAGATAGCTAACTTAATAGAAACTGTAGGACTATCATTTATGACACTATTTGCATACACAGCAGCAATTGATAATGACAAACCTGCTAAAAGTAAACTGGCATCAATTGTTAAAGAGATGATCCATCAACCAGAGTTAGTTCCGATGAGTGTAAAAAGTCAGTAATTATCAAAAAATATAAATTAATTAAATTTACCTGAAATCCTACTTCTTAAGGTATCGCATCTTACTCAAAAACTTCTCACTGATATCTTCAAAAAAGATTACTTCTTGTTTACTACTAACTTCACGCAATTCAATTATATGAACTTTCTTTTCATCATGCAAAACGTACCCATAACTTTTCATCTTAGGTAAAAATGCATCAATCTCAGGGTTATATAAATACTCATCTCGCCAAGTACCAGTATTAATAATCCGACGACCACGAAATGTATGAATAGTACCAGTGTGGTTATGTCCGATTGCAAAAATCTGAATTGAACTCTTACGCAATTTCGCCCTAACCTTATGTAAAAAATCTAAATGAAAATTACGCTTCATAAATTTAGTTACATATCTTGTAAAAACTGATGGATGAAAACGCCGAAGTGGATCATGCCATTCCACAAATTGAGTATAAAAAAATGATTTTAAGACATACCAAATAGTTCCAAACATTAATTCAAAACGTAATTTACGTGGAAGTCCAGCAACTGAGAACTCTCTTGGGAGCAAACGTTCTAAAACAGGATATCTCTCTTTATATTCCATATAAAACTCATACAAAGCATTATGTCCCCAAGGAATCATCAAAAAAGGTTCAGGAAAATGAATGTTTCCTGGATGTACAAATTTTTCTGGATGTACTTTGAAATAATAATCCATTTGTGATCCATGTTCTACAAACAGCAAATTATCTCTAAATTCAAATCCTGGATATAAAATTCTAGTTTGAAGTGATAAATCATTACCTGCAATTGCCTTTGTGATTGCTTTTTGAACTAAAGGAAAAAACAGATCATAATCATGATTACCATAAATAAAAATCACTCGGTTATCAGGACGGAGTTTTAGGAAAAGAGTAATTATCTTAAAAAATTTAGGATGTGCTTTTTTAATTAATCCAAATTTTTCAACAGATCTCTTCTCTGTAAAGTGTCTTGGATAACTACCATCCTTTAAAGGACATTTAATGAAATCAAAAGTGTCGCCATTAAAAATCAGATCACAAGGATTTTTTTTAGCATCATCAAATATTCCCTTTAATGTATCACAGAATAAACCTTCTTCAAGAAAGTCATCACTACGATTCCCCCCTCCAAGTTCAGTATCTGAAAACAATAAACTAAGTCTCATAATAAGAAGAACATTTTAGTGCTTTTTAATAATTTTGATTTTTTACTAAGATTAAATCATAAGACCCATTAATAAATAATTCAAATTTTCACAAGAAAGCTTTTTAAAGTACTTCTAACGATGAGTACTTTAGAATGGTTAAACGAAGAGCGAAATTTGTAAAAGGTTGGGGAGTTATCCCAGAAAATGGTGGAAAATTTGTCAAAGACACTGAAGCCATCAGAAAACAAAAAGAAAAATATACTCAAAATGCTGCAGCAGCAACTGAGTAAATTCTTTAAAATAAAATAAATAAAAAAATGCCTAGAAATTATCAATAATTTCTGGCACCACTTATGTGGAAATAATTTTTTTCCTTCTTTTTTTTACACACAGATTAACATTAGCCCATAAGCTGTAGAGCAATTGCCATTACAGCTAGAGCAACCAAACTATGTAATGTGTTCAAGAAGAATAGTTCAAATGATTTCCCTTCCCAAAGTACAGAGCCAATTTGTGTTGTTGCGATCATTCCAAGCCATAGTAAAAACACCACAACCAATGCTGCAGGGATACTAGCTGCACCAGAATATGCTAAAAAAATACTCAAAACACATGCCATAACTAATTGTGACACAAAGCCTGTGACCATTTGTTTTGCCATTCCCTTCTCTTTGGATTCTTTCATCTTCTTCTTACTAATTCCAGCAAGCGCCATCCATTTATTTCCAAAGACATTTGGTGAATACCAAATCATTCCAACAAGCATTGCAGCAATTGCAGCAACCAATACTCCCAAAAAATTTATTCCATAAAATCCCATATATATCACCTCAATGAATATTTATAATATTAGAAAATAGAATGAGGATATAAATTCTTTGAATTTCATAATATACTCAAAGTAAATTTTATATACTAAAAGTAATATGTAATCCAAAGTACCTGAACAAATAAAAACTATCAAAAAAATCAAAAGAGTTAGGTAAGAGAAAAAATTTTTGGAGATGAGAAAAACATGGAAGGAACAATTAAGTGGTATAACCCAAAGAATGGCTATGGTTTCATAGCAGGTGAAGATGGAGAAGATTATTTTGTCCATTTTACAGCAGTCCCACAAGGGATTAAAATTTATCCTGATGATCAAGTATCATTTGAAGCTGTTGAAACTGATAAAGGTAAACAGGCTCAAAATGTCCAAAAAATTGGCGAAGCAGTACCTAAAACAGATTCTGAAGAAAGCACTGAACCTGTACAGGCAGCGGAAAATACTGAAGCTGAACCAGCAACAGAAAATAATTCTGAATCAAGTTCTGAAGAACCAGTAACTGAGGAAACTACAACAGAAGAACCAGAAACTGAGGAAGCTACAACAGAAGAACCAGAAACTGAGGAAGCTACAACAGAAGAACCAGAAACTGAGGAAGCTACAACAGAAGAACCAGTAACTGAGGAAACTACAACAGAAGAACCAGAAACTGAAGAAACTACAACAGAAGAACCAGAAACTGAGGAAGCTACAACAGAAGAACCAGTAACTGAAGAAACTACAACAGAAGAACCAGTAACCGAGGAACCTGCAGCAGAACCAGAATCTCCAGAAGAGGAAAAGCAAATTGAAGAAGACGTGGATGCCGCAACTGAAGAAGCAATCAATGCCGAAGAAAAAACTGAAGATCCTGCTCCAGTTGAAACTCCAGCGCCTTCAGACACAGATAATTCAACAACTGAAGAAAAACAGGAATGAAATTTTTTTTATTTTCCTTTTTTTTATCAAAAAACAATCATTTTAAACATAAGATATATAATAAAAACAGATTCTAAAGAATTTAATCATAATAAACTAATAAAAATATTGGGGAACAAAAAATGGCAATAGAAAACGGAAAGAGAGTAAAAGTAGAATACACAGGAACTTTAGACGATGGAACAGTATTTGATTCATCTGAAGGAAAAGCACCATTAGAATTTACTGTTGGTGAAGGAAAAGTTATCAAAGGTTTTGATGACGCTGTAAAAGAGATGTCTCTTGATGAAGAAAAAGAAATCAAGATTCCAAGCGCTGAAGCTTATGGAGATATCAAAGCAGAACTTGTTAAAAAAGTTCCACGTGATCAACTTCCAAAAGAACAAGAACCACAAGTTGGAATGATTCTTGGTGTTGGTATGCCAAATGGTCAACAAATTCCAGCAAGAATTACTGAAGTAGCTGACAACGAAGTTACAATTGACTTGAACCACCCATTAGCTGGTAAAAATTTAAATTTCAAGTTAAAAGTAGTTGGTGTTGAATAAATTTCACAAACCAAAATACTAACGCGTAGGTCCACTTGCCGGACTCTATAAAAAATCAGACAACTTCAACTAGCATTTTTGTTTTCACCAGAAAATAAAAATACCCGCGTAGTTGAATGAAGTAGCCCGGCCTGACCACCGCCACAGTATTTGAGATTAATTTTTTTCTTTTACTTTTTTAACTTTCTAAATAATCAAAAATCACAGTGTATACAACACCGCTAGTTTCGCTGCTCCAATCTCCATAATACAATCTCAAAGTTCCATCCTCATTTTCGATAGCTTCAACATCAGCACCATGAATTCCAATGTATCCTTCTTTTTCCCAACTTACACCATCAGAACTTGTTGCCAAAAAGATTTCTGAATGAGAATTATAAAACATCACATATTGCCCTTGTGCTTCCCAATACAAAACTTTTGGTTTTAAAATTTGAAAAATATCCTCAACCTTAGTTGCCTTAGCTTCCAAATCACTATAAACAATTGTAGCAGTAGATTCACGCTCCCAAACTAATCCATCTTCAGAATAAGCTGACCAAATTTCTCCGCTACCAACTTCTTCATTAGCACTTGACTCTTCATCAAAATACATTTGATACCCAGTATCAATTTCAATAACTGAAGCTGAGATAATACTGTAACCATCTCGTGCACTAACAGCCAAGCCTTCATAGTCTGCATCAACTCCGTTAACAATTAACGAACTGTCTAAATCTCCAAACTCACTTTCACTATTCTGGTCAGCATCATTTGGATGCCATCCATGAAATACTCTCACAACATCTCCAAAGTTAAATGCTCTTGGCGCACCAACCCCAAACGCTTTGCTCTCTGACATTAATTCCCAGTTCAATGCATCAGTTGAACTATATGCATAACTTCCTCTTGTAACATCTAACATAGAATCAATTGAATCATCAAAATGATGCAAATACATTAGCCAAGTTCCATCTTCCAATTTCACAATAGTAGGGTCTGCGAATCCGCCAGTGTAAAGTAACTCAGCTTCAGAAATAGAATATTTTTGTTCTGAACTTTCTTCAAATTGAATTTGATTATATTCGTCTGGGTTGTTATTACTAGAATCAACCATTACTCCCATACCTTGAATGTCAGCGTTCGGGTCAAATGCATCAAGTGGTTCTTCGCCAATATTTGGATTATTATATTCAGGGACTTCTTGCATATCCTCGTTAACAATTTCAGCTTTCTCTTCAATTATTTCTACTTCAGAACAAGCAGTTAACATTAATAATAATGACAATAATACCAGTATAATTTTCCATCCCATAAAATGAGTAAATATTTTTGCTATAAAAAACTACTGGAATAATCATTTAAAGAAAAAAGAAAAAAATTACAACCTAAAACAAAGCATTAAATAGCCCAAAACTTTCTTTTCTTTTTATGACAAAAGGAAACATTCATCACCACCTTCGAAAAAGGATTCTAAAAAACAAAGAAACTTTTCCGCACAAGAATAAATACAAACGTTTTCTTGATCACATTATTTACGCAATTGGTGTCGCTGGACCAATTTTTACTTTACCCCAACTTTACAAAGTTTGGATTGAACAAAATGTTGCTGGTGTTTCTTTACTCTCATGGGGAGGATTTCTAATAATCGCAATAGTTTGGTTACTGTATGGAATCGCACACAAAGAATGGCCAATTATTGTAACTTATTCAGCTTGGATTGCAGTCGAATTCCCATTAGTTGTTGGGATATTAGTGTTTGGTTAAATTCTATTAATGGTAAACAAGCTCACCACTAATCATTAAATTACTAAGAACTGATCAATAAATTCAATGACTAAAATCAAAAAAGAAGATGTATACATCAACTTATTCATGGGTACTTCATATCAACTCCAAGATCCACAAACTGTTGGTGAGTTACGAAGTCAATTGGAGCAAATTATTCAAGACCTTCCACATGATAACAAAGCAAAAATTTCTGAAGTTTATCTAAAAGACAACAAGTTAGTGTACACTCTAAAAGATGGAATTATCGAATAGAACAGATATCTTATTAAATGGGCCCCTGCATTTTAAGATACGTGACACAAGAACTATTAGAAACATTATGTGCTGAAGTTGATTACCAAATTTTCAAAGAGAATGAGTATTCAACTAATAAAATTCTAAACAAACATCAAATTCCTAAATCAGATCCAGATAGAAACAATCTTGAGACATTTGTAAACGAATATGCTGCCCTCATTCAACAGTATAATAGTCAAAAGAAAAAACTTAACAGGCCACAAGATTTAGATTTAAACCTTGGTCGTATTGCTTGGAATAGTGTGTTTGGTTCTATGTTAGGTGGAATGTTAGTTAAAGATGCTTATGCAGCAGCAGTAGGCGCATTAGCTGCTTTTGCAATCACAACATACAATGAAGCAAGTTCAACAAATATGAATTTAACACCAGTTTTCTGGGGTGCACTTGTAGGTGGCACAGTTGGAGGAATATTTGATTACAACAACACAGAAATGGATATAGGAACTTATGTTGGGGCAGGTATTGGCACTGCCTTAGTACTAGCAGATCAGTTTAAGAAAAGATCAAACAAAAAACCACAGCTAAGCCTTACTGAAGTAAGTCAAAATTACAATACTCAAAAAGAAAATCTAATCAAATTAACAGCAGGCATTATGAATCAATGATTATTTTGAGCATTTTCTGTTTAAAGCCCACAATTTCTCAATAAAAAAGTTATTGTGACCAGAAGGACCATCAAAAGCTAAGAGTTTTTGTTACCGGAAGGTTCTTAAATGGGCCCCCACATTTCTATATACATGGTAGTCCTCTTAAAAAAAAAGTGTAATCGATGTCGAAAAAATTATGTCAAATGCAGCAAACGCCAAGGTTACATCCTATGTTATCCTTGTCAAAAACCACAATTAGATGTGGAAATTGAAGACAAAACAATGAAAAAACTTTTTGATATCCCAGAGGAATTTTACAAAGAAAATAGCTTTTTATGTGAATTGAAGAGCAAATATATCAGGTTCGGTTCCCTTTCAGAAAAGCAAATTGCAGTTTTTGAAAAAATCGTTGGTGAACTCAAAGAAGAGATGGGCGAAGAAACAGAAAAGAAAGAAATCAATGTCCAAGATATTGAATTAAGTGACCGAGCTTACTAAAAAATTTTATTATTATTATTATTATTATCAGCTAAACTATCAAATTCAAAAATAAAAATATCAACAACAGATCACAAGACCGTTGAGATAACAGGTTAAACAAATATGGAAAATAAAATATATAAAAGTAAAAGTAGTTCTAGTAACAAAAAAACAAGCAGCAAAAACAAAACCCAAGTTAGGGTTCATAAAATTATTGCAGATTCTGGTCTATGTTCAAGGCGTAATGCTGAAACACTAATCACATCAGGCCGAGTAAAAGTTAATGGTGAATACGTTGAGATTGGTCAAAGTGCAAATCCAAAAACTGATAAAATCACAGTTGACGATCAACCACTAGAACAACAAAAAAAGCGTTATATTATGATGCATAAACCATTTTCATATCACACAACTACTAAAGATCCTTACACTCAAAACACAGTTATTTCAATTCTAGAAAAAGCAGGCATTAAAGAGCGACTCTACCCGGTTGGACGTTTAGATAAAAATGCTAGTGGGTTATTACTTTTAACAAACGATGGTGATTGGGCAAATAATGTCATTCATCCAAGTGTCGGTTTTGAGAAAGAATATCATGCTAAAACTAACAAAGCTTTAAGCACTGATCAAATGAATAAAATCAAAAAAGGGATTATGCTTGATGACGGTCCAGTACAAGCTAGAATAAAACCAGTATCTAGAGGATTTTATTCTTTAACATTAAAGGCTGGACGACATAAAATTGTAAAACGTATTTTCAAATATTTTGATGTACATGTTACTGGATTAAAACGAGTAAGAATTGGTCCATACAAACTTGGTACATTAAAAATTGGTGATATTAAAGAGATTAAACCCGCAACAATTAACCAAACAGTTGATGGAACAAAACACAATCATAAAACTCACTTCTCAGACATTAAAAACAGATTCAAAAGAGAAAAAGACAGATTAAAGACCAGAGAAATGGATCGAATTGTTAAAAAACCAAAAAGAGCACATCTGAATAAAGTTTCTCCAAAAATCGATCGTGACTATACCAAAAGAAGACGTGACCGTGAACGGGGAGTTACAACTGCAAGAGAACCAAGAGCACCTAGACATTCAAGAGGAGCAAGGTTCGAAAGTGAAAACAAAGAGTATACAACCAGAGATAAACGTTACAGTGTTGAACCTACAAGAGCACCAAGAGAAAGAAGACCTGCAAGAGGGTTCAAAGCTTTCAATAAGGACAGCCACAGTTCTACAAGCCCAAGACGTGCAGCAGGTTCAGTTAGAGACCAATTAAATGATTTTAAGAAAAGTTTTGGTAGATCCGATAGATCTCCAACTAGAAGAAACAGTCCATCTCATGGTTTCAACCGTTCAGATGATCGTCCAGCATATAGTAGAGATCGTCAATCAAGGGGTTTCAGCAGAGATTCTCCTGCAAGATCTTCAAGAAGAAGTAATGATTCGCCAAGAAAATCATATTCCAATAGAGGATCAAGTTCTAGTGGATTCACTCCATTCGATAAAAATAAACCAATTAAGAGTGCTGACTTTCGTGAATCTAAAAGAGACAATAGTGACAGGGTTCCAAGGAAAAAACGTGCTCCAGTTGATCGTGTTTATGACCAAGAACCTTCAGGGCATTCTAAAGATCCAAAAAGACTTCATGTAGCAAAAGCTTCCAAACCATTTGATTTGAAGAAAATGCTAAGAAAAGTTGGTAAGAAGAAAGATCCGATGAAGGCTAAGAAAGGCGCGAAGAAGCGTTGGGCTTGATTCAATTATCTGAATCAACATTGCCCCAATCAAACGAGTCCCAATAAAAATCAGGCATTTTATCTACAAATTCCCTGACCATTTCAATCTTATTTGGTCCAGATTCATTTGCAATCTCTAAGATATGTTCATATCTTTTTTGATTCATTCGTAGACCATCCTTCTGCATTTCATCACTTGAAGCAACAGACCTAGGTAATCTTCGTTCTTCAAAATACCTTAGCATAGTTTGCAAAGTTTCCTCTTTACTTGAAACAAAATAATCAACTGTCCCATCAGGCATATCAAGTCGCTGCTGACTTTCATACAAATTTGTAGCAATTGTAAAAACTTCACTTTGCAAATCTACTAGAAAAACATAAACTGGATCATTAAGTGGTATTGCTTGCAAAGGCCTATGTTTATGGCCTATATTATCCAAAATCCTACAATATGCTGGAACTTTCTCGCCCCTATCTTTCATTCCCTCATACTTACGTTGTCCATCTAAAGGAAAAAAATCCCCAAGTCCAATATCAGTTAAATCCAAAACATCAGGACAATCATCTGAAAGTCTCATAATATATTCTGTTCTTTTATCATCGAATTTGTTATAAAGTTCTTCCTTTCTTCTAGTAGTTGGTGTTACATCATCCATCTAAAAATAAGCAGAATTGTTTTATATAAGTATTTCTAAGCTTAAAAATAAGATTAAGTGAATAATCCTCCTAAAAGTTTATAACTAGGGGTTTCGTCAAGATACTGACACACAGCTTAACTAACATGAAAGAAAACAAACAAACCCAAAATTTATACAACGTTCTTGGCATTCAAAAAAACGCTAATCATGATGAGATTAAAAAAGCGTATAGAAATCTTGCATTAAAATATCATCCTGATAGAAATCTAAACAACCCCTCTTCTGAAGCAAAGTTCCGACAGGTAACAAAGGCTTATGAAACGTTAGGTGATTCAGACAGCAGACAAAAATATGACAAAAGTCTAAGATCATATACTTATATTGACGATACTGTAAATCAAACTTGGACGCCAAGACCAGAACCTACCAGGTCAAGAGACAGACCAAATTTTTTTGATAAACAACCAGGGTCTGTAACAGCAGAATATAGCTTCCAAATTACTGAAAAACATTTAGCATTTCTAGGTGTAACAGTCTGTACTTATTTAGGCCATGCTTTAGCAATTAGAAAAGGCTTTGACTCCGCTGTCTTTAATTTAATCAATCCAGACTTTATAATGAACACTTACCGCGAAATACAAACTAGCAAACCTGAACTTGCAAATTCACTAACAGGAATACTGGGTGCTGGTACTTTTTTGGTAGCTTCAACAATAGCTTTGAGTGCAGTTATGTATGGAGAAGAACTTTATGATTATTTAGATTCTAAATTATAAAATAATAAACAATAGAATTAGCTTACTTAAACAAACAAAAAAACAAAAAATAAATTTAATTCTCTCCTAAATAACCTTCATAAGGATGAGCTTTACTTTGCATATCAAAATATTTCTTAACCATAGATTGAAGATTAATCACCCGGTAATGCAGGCCATCAAAATAAGTAGATTCAATATTTGGTCCCATAATTTGGGCATACCAAGTAGACATTTTTTTAATCAGCCAGCCATCACCCTTAAATTTTCTTTGCCAATCAACATCCACGATATAATCAATTTTAACTTCAATCCTAGCATTGGTTAATTGTTTTTTACGACCATCAACATCAACTTTAACTTCAGTCATATCCCAAACATGGATGTGAATTAAAATAGTATACTTAACAAAGTCAGTTACATTTTTTAGAAAATCAATTTTAATCTCTTGCTCAGCACCTTTGGGAGATGGAATTTTATGTTTATATTGTTTTTCATGAACTTTATACCCATAATTTTTTCCCCAATCAATTAAAGCAGCATACAAAGTGTCAAAATCAAATAGTCCGTTATAACGAACCCTCATTGAAGGACCACTCTGGTTACTGTAGGGAAAATTAGCCATACTAAACATGAATAATTCAACGTATTTAAAGTAAACGATTTTTAAGAATAAAAAATAAAATATCTAATCAACAACATTTTATATTAAACATGTAAATTTGATTAAACATCACACCCACACCACAATAAAACATTTAAAGACATAAATCTAAAATTTCTGAACAACTATTAAAAATTAAAAAAATAAAAATCATATTAAGAGGCATTATGGTAAGAGCAAGGTGGAGTTCCAGAACAATTTTTCTATTCGCAGCAATTGGTTCAGCTGTGGGTCTTGGTAACTTATGGAGATTCCCATACCTAACACACAAATTCGGTGGTGGAGCATTTCTAATTCCATACCTAATTGCGCTTTTAGTTCTTGGTACACCATTATTAATTTTAGAATTTGCTGTTGGTCAAAAACTTCAAAAAGGTGCTGTTGACGCATTTAAAACAGTTCACCACAAACTTTCAGGAATAGGTTATGGAGCATTAGTTGCAGCATTCATTGTAGTTACCTATTACTCGGCAATTATGGCTTGGGCCTTAGTATATTTTATCAACAGTTTTCAATCAAAATTACCTTGGGCAGTTGACCCTAGTGGATTTTTCTTCAACGGAGTTCTTCAAATATCAGAAGGAGTTGGAACATTTGGCGGAATTAACTGGCTTCTTTTCTCTGCATTAGCTGCAGTTTGGATTACAATATATTTCTGTGTTCGTCGTGGAGTAAAAAGTGTTGGCAAAATTGTTGCAATTACAATGCCACTCCCAATAATCTTACTTGTAGTACTTCTCTTAAGAGGGATTACTTTAAATGGAGCAGCTTCAGGGATCTGGTATTATTTAGCTCCAAATTTTGCAGCTTTACTTTCAACAGATATTTGGATTGCAGCAGCTTCACAAATATTTTTCACACTCAGTTTAGCTTTTGGAATCATGCTTGCTTATGCAAGTTACAACAAAGAAACTCAAGACATCTTAGGAGACGCATATATTACCGGCATTGCAAATTCAGCAATTAGTTTATTAGCAGGTTTTGTAGTTTTTAGTGTTCTGGGGTATATGTCAACCACAACTAGCTTGCCAATTGAAGAAGTTGTAGCAGCTGGCCCAGGTTTAGCATTTATAGTTTTTCCTCAAGCCCTCTCACTTATGCCATGGGGAAATTTTTTCTCTGCATTGTTTTTCTTAACATTGCTTACTCTTGGAATTGATAGTGCTTTCTCCCTTGTTGAGGGTATTAACACTGCGATAATGGATAGAAGAACAAAAGATAATAAAAGAAAAGATCAAAAAACTTTGAAACGAATTGCTGCAATTGTTTGTACATTAGCATTTTTGATGGGGATTTTATTCACAAGTAGAGCAGGATTATACTATTTAGATATCATTGATCATTTTATCACCAATTTTGGATTAATCATGTTTGGAATTTTAGAATGTTTAGCAATAGGTTGGGTTTATGGTGCTGAAAAAATGCGAAACTACATCAATTCCACAAGTACAATGAAGCTTGGAAAATGGTGGAATTACGCAATCAAATACTTTATCCCTTTAGTTCTTGGGGTTCTAATTTTGGCTCAATTATACAAAGAAACCCAGGCACCATATGAAGGTTACCCTGCTTGGGCAATTTTAATTGGTTGGTTAAGTGTTGCAATTCCGATATTAGTTGTTGCAGGTCCGTTGCTACTGTCTAAAAAGGATGTTAAAAATGATTCCAAGAAGGATACTAAAGAAGATCCAAAAAATGACACTCAAGAAAACACTAAAGGTTCAACTGAAACCAGCAAAAATGTAGTTGAGAGTCCAAAAATAGAGACTGCAAAATTACAAGAATCAAATAAAATATTGAATGATACAAATCCAAAATCAGCTAAGCTTGAAGAAAAAATTGAAGAAAAAAAGGAAGACAAGGAAGAAAAGGAAAACAAAGAAGCTGAAGATAAATTAGCTGAAGAGTTATTGAATAATCCTGATAATTTAGAAAAGTTAGAATTCGACGAAACAATTGAAGCTTCAATAGCAGCTGAATTAAATGATGAAAAATTCTATGAGTTCAAAAGAAATAACAAATTAAAGAGAACTGAAAAAAAGAAAGCTCAAGAAGTTTCTAAAGAATCAGAAGCAAAAAAAAAAGTAGCAAAAAAAGAGAATATTAAGGTTAAACCTAAAACTAAATCGAAAAAAGCAAAAACTACAGAATCCAAGAAAAAAGTCCCAAAAAAGAAAGCTGTTAAAAAGAAAAAAAGCACTACAAAGAAAAAATCTACAGTTAAAGATAAAAAATAAAACTAATGATTACTTTTGTAAACCAATTTCTAAACTATTCGCTCTGCTTTTAACCTTTGATGCCAAGAGTAACAATCTTCTCTCAGCGATATTAAAACTTTCACCACAATCCCAAGAACAAGGAAAATGACTGAGTAAACAAATATCTTCATCTCTTTTTGAAATATCTAATAAGCGTAAATCAATCTTATTTTTCAGACTGTTTTCTTCATGATCAATTGATTCTAATTCAGGGTTAGAATTTTCAGGGCCAAATCGGTGTAAAAAATATTCAATACAACATTTTGGATATCCAAGCAGTTCCCCTAGTAATTGATCATTTCTTTGATGTTCAGATAACGCAGCTAATAAAGAACTTTTTTCATCTTTTGCGATATAACAAATGATTGCACCACTACGTTTGTCAGATAAGTCTACTCTTTCCCCTTTGTTAGAAAAAGTCTCTCCTGTTTCTAAATCACTAAATATTATTTTAAATTTGGATTTCACTAAAAAAAGATTATTTCCAGAACAATAATTTTCAACAGCAGAGATTTCATTTGAAAAAAATAATTGCCTCACAACATTCTTTTCATCACTTTGTAAATAGACAATTTCATCAGCTTTCAATTTAGAACCAAATACACTCACCAGTTGATGATAGTGTTTATCATTTAGCGACATGTTAGGATAGTATCATTAATCATTTAATAAGTTTTATATCATTTAAGCTTAGAAAGAGTTTACTAAGTAAGGTTTAAGATTAGATTAAGATTAAGAAAAGAAAATAAAAAAAGAAAATGATTAAAAAATAAACCAGCAATAAACCAACGATAGATCAGCAAATATTCACTCAACTAACAATCAAATCCCGATAGATTGAAAATGGATTTTGCCCATCAACAATCAATTTTTTCACCAGATTATACCCTTTATCATGAATCCCATTAGCAGCAGGTAGTGTGGATACAAAAGCGCCAGCAAGCCCTGCGATATCATTATCTCGAATTACATCCATCCAAGCAAAACTAAATGAGTATGCTTTAGCTTCTTCTAACGCAGGGTCATCAAGGGTTTTGCTAAGAACGTGACCAATCTCGTGTCCAACAGTTAACATAACTGAAGCCAAAGATCCTTCAATTACAAATATCTCTGACATTAATCCGAGTTGCCGCCTATTGTAGGAAACTCCAACAACGCCTGGCATTGGACAAATCTTTCTAAACGCTGCAACTGATAATACTGAAACTTTAATGTCATCTGGGAAAGTCTCACCCATTAATTTTTCAAAGGTTTCTTTGATTTCACCCTCTATAACTGTTGCTTCTCCAACAAAAGTTCCACCAAATTTAGGATTAATGAACTCAATTGGATTAAAATCCATTTCAATATGTGTTAAAGAGGAATTACTACCAACACTCATTAAATCCAATGAAGATTCTTTGCCTCTTACAGCATTTGGATTTGCCCCATAACTTAACATGATATTCGATGCATATCCTGGATTCATTCCAATCATATTAGCTCCAGCAGATAATCCTAAATCAGAATGTGAATAAGCCATACTTAAACTTGACTTTGAACTAAAATAAGAAGAACTAAATGATGAAATCGATCGCGCTAAAGACGGTGCCTCAGCAGTTGATATTGAAGGACTGTAGAATGAAGAATCCGAAGACGAACGAACTGAACTTGCACTATAGGTTACAACAGTGGATTTATGCACTGAAATTTCTAACTTAGACTCACTCATGTACATTCTAGTAGATTCTTGCGACCTGTATGTACTAGAGGAACTTTGTGACAAATATTTCATTATTTAACTAAGAAGAAGAATACAGCTAAAAAACCTTGGGATAAAGTGAGACAAATAAGTCAAGAATACTCGCGCATCCATAAATCACCAAGATTCAAAAAAATCCCAATATTTTTAGAATTCCTAATATAATCCCAACAACTCCTAAAATAATTCCGGTAAATCCAAGAACATTTACAATTTTATTCCAATTATTCTTATTCACCATAAACACAAATATCACCACTATATACATTTGTTATTAAAATATCTGATAAAATAAACTATTTAATAATTTCATATATACCAAATATATCGTTATATACATTGCACAGCAGAAAAAATAACTCAAGAGATAAACTAAAAAAAGAAAAAAGAAAATTACTCAACTACAATTTCCAGCAGATAAGTTGTCAAAATCGCATCAACAAACAGATATGTATCTGCTTCTGTAAATGTGTAGCTATAACTTTCACCAGATTCTAACATACTACTTTTAATTGCTGTATGACTTTGTGTACCAATTAACATAGCTTGAGAAAAAGTTCCTTCCCTAGCATTGGCAAATTCCACTGTATCACCAACTGAGATACTTAATTCATCTGGCTCAAATCCACCGCTTACAAATTCAATTACATGATCAGCGGAGCTTGAATCTTCCACTACTGCTTCTTCAAGTTCAGAACTTTCTTCTTCAACAACTTCTTCAGTTTCAGATTCTTCTTCTTCAGCAACTTCCAATTCTTCTTCAACTTCTTCACTATCTTCTTGAACAACTTCTAACTCTTCTTCAGCTTCAACTGTTTCACCAGCATCTTCCCAGATAGATTCTTCAATTTCAGGAGAATCAACTGGAGTACAAGACCCAAGTAACAAAGCTATTGTCAACATTAAAAAAACACTACTAATTAATTTTACTTTCATATGGCACCTCAATTTGTTAATATAAATAAAAAATAATAATCAATAAATCTATTGAAACAATGCTGCAATGTCAACAGCAGCAAGCATCATAGAAAGTTTCATTTTTCTCCAAAATCCATCTGCTTCGTAATCAACTTCTCCAGTTGTGAGTCCATCACGAAGGGATTTTCCAAATGCTTCACCTGCATTTTCTTCTATAAAGGATTGTGAAACCTGAATTGTATAACCAGGCTCTTCTATAGCCCCACTACCAGCAGTTGTGATTATTCCAGATTCAACAATGATATGATAAACTAAAGAATCACCATCTGCAAGAACAATTTGAATTTGTAATGTCTCATCACTGATAAAAGGCTGAAGCATGTTTGGAACTTCCTTGCCTTCAAATGTTGCAAGTTCTGACTCAAACTCATCAGTAAAACTTTCAAATCCACTGTTATCATCTACAACGGCAAAAGCAAAACTGAAGATTAAGCAAAACATTAAACCAAAGATAATTACTTTATTTTTCATATTATACCTCACTAAATACATGTACATTTTTCACTAGCATCAGCTTCGCAAGTATTTCTCCCAGCATCAGCAAACAAACATGTTTGAGAATAACTTTCACAAATATCATTACAAACACCTTCTTCATGATAAACAGTCGCTGAGTTTAACCAATCAAGTAAATCTGAATAACTCCAAAGAAATCCAGTGTATGCTTCTTGAACAACAACTGTTGCAAGTTCAGCGTCTGGTAGTACAATTTTAACACATTCATTTTCAAAGCAACCATAACTGTCATCAGCTGGGTTACATTTTAAGTTATTACAATCATTATCAGCGCAATCAATTAGACCGTCTAAATCGTTGTCAACTGAGTCTCGGCATCCGTTTGCTGAAGATTCAGAGCAAGAGTATGTGTTTTGTAAAATATCATCTGGGAAATAACTTACGTCAGTACATTGGTAGTATGTTGTATAAATAGCATCACTTTCACAATAGGATTCAGACAAATATTCAGCATCAATACAGGAATCTTCTAATGTCACATCCCTATTTCCACAATAACCATCTATTAAAGGATCATCACCATCTGTATCACCCCCTATATCACCAGCCACAGTTCCAGCTGAAGAAGGCTCACCAGATAAATCAACACAATATGGTTCACCCATGTCACCACCGCAACCTTTACCACATTCGTAAACTATTCCCTTTGGTATATTACCATCACAATAAGTTTCCAATAAATGAGTTCCATCAAGACACTCATCCCTTGCAATAACGTTCCCATCAATATCTTCAAGTCTTCCATCATCTTCCAGTACTAAGCCCCCATCAGTATCTTCAAAACAAGTTGGAACAATATATTCTCCTGTACAAACATCAGAACTACAAACCGATTCAGATTCCAAAGCACAAGAATAAATTGAATCCATAAAGTTACCAGATCCACTATTGCCATCTCCCATCATATCACAGTAAAAATCATAATCAGTTGAAGAGCAAAAACGATTTGATGTGAAAGTTAAATCCTCTTCTTCAGACGATCCAGTGTAAAATCCATTAGTAGAGTTAATTACTACATTGGAATCAAAATCAATCTCACTTGAAACAGAAGTACCTAAAAAATAAAACCCGTTCTCTGCCCCTACGATGTAGTTATTTGAAACTGTAGTATCTGCATTCCAACCAGTAAACTGGATACCAATACCAGCGTCCTCATCAACCCAAAAAAACTCATTTGAATCAATAGCAAACTCAGCACCAGAATCTGCAGTTTGCAAAGAGATCCCATAGTTTTCCATATCTAAGAAATAGTTACCAGAGATTTCATGACTACCAACAGGATCATAATAATTTATCCCTGAACCATCATCCTCAAAATGATTTCCTTTTACCTCAGTTCCAGAAACACCAGAATTAAAATCGATAGCAATACCAGCAAGGCTGATATCTTGTCCAGAATTGTAAAAATAATTATTCTCAATTAAGATATTACTAGAATCATCAACAATAAAGATTTGATATACGGGATCAGTAGATGAAAATACTGAATCTGTTATGGTTAAGTCTGACACTGCATGCAAAGTATAAATATCATTATTTTGATTATCTGAAAAATCATCTACACCAGAAACAGTTACACCATCTCCAGATGAGATATACATCCCCTTATTATTCTGTGATATACTGCCACCACTAACTTGCAGATAATTTCCTTCATACACGTAAATTCCCCATAAAAAATTCTCAATGTGACAGTTTACTATATTCACATTTTCAACACTAGAAACAGTTATCCCAATATCACTACCTGAACCAGATATACTGTAACCTTGACAATCCAAAGTTACTCCATCAGTTACAATACTCAAACCAGAAGATGAACAAACCATATTACCATCCAGAGTAGTATCTTCACTAATTGGTTCACTACACTCAACTGTTGTTTCTGAAGCTCCAGATTCAGCAGCACCACTAGTTGGTTCTGACGCATCATCGGCTGTAGGATCATCACCTGACGTATCTTCTGCTGCTAACACAGTCCCACTAAGCACTAAAGAAAATAACACTAACAACACCACAAAATATCTTAACCTTACCATCATAAAGAAACAAGCATTATTGATATATAAAGATTACTTTAATTCACCAAACTAAACATAATTTGTATTCAAACATCACACTCAAGATCTATGCTTACGAAACCTATGCATATAAAGCCACATTATCAAAACACCAAACAACAACCCTTGTAAAAATCCATTAATAAAATTCTTTGAATCCAAAGAGATTCCTAAATTTGAAAATACTTTCTCAACAAGTCCAGAACTTGCCTCTGGAAAATACATATTTAATTCACTCATCTCCAAAGCATATTCATAGTAGAGTAAAGCAGAATATGGACTTTCACTTTTCAAATTTTCTGCAAATAAATAATATGAATAACCCAAAATTGGAAACTGCCCTTCCTTAGTATTTCGCAGTAATGTTCTAAGAGCAGCCTCTTCTTTACCAACCAAATATTCCTCAGGCACCACTGTACCAAGACCAATACTACTAACAATAGACGAGCTTTCAGCTTTAGCTTGAGCTGCCTGAACCAAACAAAGTTCAAAGTCACCAGCTTCCCATGCATCTTGAGCTACATTAATTTTCTCCCCGATATAACCAATATCATAACCTGAAAAAAATAAAGTAGCATATCGATACCTCTCTTCAGCTTCCAAAATTTTTGCATGACAAGCTAACTGCAATGCATCTAAACTAATATCCAACTCCTTACCATCCATCTCAAAAAATTCCATCCAAGTAATTGCTGACATTAACCTCTCATTTGCATAACTCAAAGCATAACTACTATTTTCAGATAAAGCAATCTCCATATATTCGCCAGCTTCCCGAAGCCGCTCTTTAACGACCATCTTAGTTTGCAAATCTGAAATTGTCAATAACTCTTCAGACTCTACTACTTGCTGCAAATAAGAAACATTTTGTGCCAATTTTTCAACAAGCAAGGATCTTTCTACAGGAGTAAGATTATAATTTTCATAGATTTGATAATTCAAATAAACATTTAATCCAAAACAAGCACTAGCAGAAGCATAAAAATTTTCATCCAACCTAGCTAACACAGACACATTTTCCCGACTTTCAATTTCCATCAACACTTCTTCAGGAATATCCAAAAGATTTTCACTATAGCTTTTTTCCAATTGCTTCAACAAAGATTCACTTCGAAAACATAAGTTATCATCCAAGCCTTTCATAATCTCAATATAACTTTCATCAACTTTGAGTTCACCAAGTTCAATTGTATAATTCTCACCAGTTAATTCAAATAACATATCAGATAAATCAACAACTTCAGTTGAAGAAATCCCCAGAACATACTCAGAATAATCACGCAAATTTAGTTCAGGTGAACTAGTTAATTTTGGAAAATACTCTGGATAGATAGAACTCCAACTAGCAACATTACTTTCTTCAGAAGTAGAACTTATAGAGTCAGATTCAATTATTTCACTAAGCGCTCCAAGTGGAACTAATACTCCATCTAAATTCTCATCAGCTGCAGCTTCAATTTTACTTTTCACTCCCCCAACTGGACCTACAGTTCCCCCAGAGTTAATAGTACCAGTTACTGCAATAGCCTCATTATGTTCTAAGTCCATTACTGCAATTGCGGTTAAAGCAGCTGTTGCGGATCCTGCACTAGGTCCTCCGATAATTGCAGTATCACTACGAATCGTATAAAAAAAATCATAACGGTCGCAATTTAAAGAAAAATAATCACAAGCAATATCTTTTGCATATCTAGTAGATGCTTGAGTATCAATTTTAGTGAGAGGAGTTGTATCTAAAAATACCCGACCACTACCTTCGCGCAGTTCCAAAAATAAATCAGCAGATTTTCCAACAGTAGTGCCGTCCTCTAAAGTTTGAACTGCTAATAATTCAATATGCCTTTCATCATATGGACTAGCTAAAATTAATGAAGAACAAAGTGTTAAAACCAAACATAAAAAGATTAAACAAACTACAAATTTTTGAAACTTAGAAACCATACTAACAATTGGCAATCAATGGTATTTAAACATTATTCTTCTACTGACTATCCAGAAAGAATTTTGCCAATGATTATGCACTAGCAACAAGCATCAAAATTAAAAAAACGCAGTAACAACAAAGATACATCAAAATATTTAATAGATAAATTCTACTTTCTTTATTTGACGCATATCACGATATTTTAAATGTAATTTCTTAGTATTTTTTCCAATACCAATCAACACAATATCTTTACCCATTGCTTTAACTCTAAAAATATCCCCACCATAATTAACAGTGTCTCCTTTGGAAAATCCAGGTAAACGAAACAATGCAGTTAATCGATAAGCATCTTTACCTTTAACCTGAGTATGTAAACTAGAACTATATATTAATTGACCACCAAACTTCTGTTGTAGACGCTTACCAATCGCCCGAGTATAATCATTATCACTGATGAAATAATCCTTTCCATTTTTAACCTTTCTAACATCACTTACTGCGATATGCCCTTCACCCAAATCCTTTTCTACAAATGCTACAACAGCATCATTAATATTACGAATCTGTAATATGCCCTCAAAATACCTTGAATGTTTTCCTTCTAACGATCTAACCATTTTATTCTTCAATCCCCAATTTTTCTAAGATTAAATCAACTGAAAAAGGCAATAAATCTTGATATTCTTGACCCATACCCAAATACAAAATTGGTTTACCAGTCACATAACAGATACTAAGTGGCGCACCACCCATTTCATCAATATCTGCCTTTGTTAAAATAACTCCATCGATTCCAAGTGTAGATTCATATTTCTCAGCTTGTTCAACACAATCATTCCCAGTAATACTTTCACCAATAAAAATTTTACAATCAGGTTTTGCAACCCTCATCATTTTTTCAAGCTCTGCCATTAAGTTAGTATTTGAATGTAAACGTCCAGCAGTATCAATTAAAACTACATCAATATTATTTTTTTCAGCATATTTTTTAGCATCAAATGCCACCGCTGCAGCATCGCTCCCATAATCATGTTTAATTAATTTTGTTTCTAATTTATCAGCATGATCTTGTAATTGATCAATTGCAGCTGCTCTAAATGTATCGCCTGCTGCCAAGACAACGCTAAGCCCTTTGGATTTTAATAAATGAGTTAACTTTGCAATAGTTGTGGTTTTACCACTCCCATTAATTCCAAAAAAGATAATAGTGTACGGTTTTTCCTCTTTTTTAAATTCAGCAATTTCAGCAAGTAAATCCTTTGTATCAATTGACAATATATCTCGCAGAGTAGTAGCCAAAACTTCTTGAATTTTTTTAGCAACATCTCTTGGGAGTGGTTTATCAACCAGTTCCAAAGAAAGATCAGATTTAATTCTATCAATAACTTTCACAGACACATTACTCTCCAGCAAAACAATTTCTAAATCCCAAAATAACTCTTCAAATTTTTCTAAATTAATAGTTTTAGTAGTTAATTTTTCTTTAATCTTAGAGAAAAAAGATTTTTTTTCAGCTACTGGTTCTTCAAGAATTTTCTTCTCTTCAGCTTTAATTACAGATTCAGACTCAATTGCTTCAATTGTTTCAGCTGATTCAATCTCTTCTTTAGTCTCTGGAACTACTTCTTTCACAGTTTCTAAGATCAATTCTACATTCTCTTCTACTGCCTCTTTATGTTCTTCAGAATCAATTTCTTCATCAGCATCCAAATCCAAAAGTTCAGCTTTGCTTGGTTCCGGAGCAATTTCATCAGCAACCTCAACTTCACTAGCATCTTTTGTTTCTTCTTTTGACTCATCTAAATCCAAAGAAAGTAACTCATCTGCTGTGGGTAAAGATTCCCCAGATTCGTCAACCAAATCAGCAACTTTTTCTTCGACCAATTCTTCAACTTCAGATTCAACTTCAACAGCATCAACTTCTTGTAAAACTACTTCTTTATCATTTTCTTTTTCTTCAAGAACAACTTTATCATCTTCAGAAACAATGGATTCATCTGATACTTCATCCAAAATTTCAGCTTTACTTAGTTCAAGTGCATTTTCATCAGAAACTTCTACAGGCTGCTCTGTTTCTTTTGCTTCAACTGATTCAACTTCAGCTTCAATCTCCTCTTCAACCTTTTTAGAAAAAATAGAAAATGTTTTCTTTAATTTATCCTTTAATTTTCCAAACATCTTCAGTCTCTCCTAGTTAGTTTTCAGTGTGAATTTTCAATATAAACATGTAACAATTTTTTATTTTAATTAACCCTAGCATTAGATTCTTCCATCTCAAGTTTAGTGATAGTTTCCAAAATAGTATTAGAGATTGTTTGCATTTCTGTCTCAATTAATTTGCTCTGATGCATCATCTTAACATCATGACCTTTAACCATCTCGATAACATCAGCAATTGGTTTTTCAACAGTAATCCCATTTCCGATATTAACAATAGCAACACTTGAGTCATTTAACTTTGTTTTAACAAAAATCCCATCAGCAATTGGTGACAATATCTCTGTCCCATTTTCGGTTATTCTTAACTCATCAAGAGCATTCACAGTAATTGCAATAGTTTCTTGTTTTTCTTGAATTTCTTCAAGTTGTTTAGAAAGATCCTCTAATTGTTCTTGCATCTGCTGAAGTTGCATTATTTGCTGCATATTATCCATATTAAATGACTGATCCATACTAGTATTTTAACATAGATCATTTATAAAGACTTGCTTTCTTTTTTAAATGAGCCTCAGATTTAACTCCTAGAAAGTAACTATCAGGGAAATATTTTTAAAAGATGTTCTAAATCCGACATTTTATGTCAATTATTCCATTCACAGAGAGATATATATTTGAAATTAGTTATGGTATAGCTGAAACTCCAAATCTTTCCTGGGCTGCAAACAAAGAAGCAAAATCAGATAAGGTAAATATCCCTGATCTTCATAATGGTGGAACAATAGATGGCCTACTAACTGCACTTAATCAGATTGACGAATCAAGATTGGCTGGAAAGTTACTTCTAAAAATTCACAACAATGGAAATTTAAGAGATTTGAGTGACGTAATGGATGGCACAACTTGTGGAATCCAAGAATATTTGACTAGTTTAGATTCTTTTAATGGGGCAGATGGCACAGCAAATTTCGATTGGGAAAAGAGAATGAGATTTGAAGTCCAAGATGCCATTGCAATAGTTGAACAGCTTAAAAAAGGCGGAATAGATCCAAACGTTACTGAAAGATTAGCATATAATCTTCTTAGAAAAAATGAAATTGACCCATTGACAGGATTAAACACCAAATTTGGTTACATGCTTAAAAAAATAAAACGTGAAAAAAAATTATTAAGAGATAACTTACCTGAAGGAACCAAACATTATTTCTTAACCGCAGATGTCTGTTCTATGAAAATTGGTAATCAAAACATTGGAGAAGGAAATGTTGATTTGTATTTAACTGCTGCAGCAACTGCATTTAGAGATTCTCTTCGAACTAGTTCATATGAAGATTTAAGTTGGGATGAAGATTCAATTAGAGATAAAAATCCAAAAGGTTATCGTAGAGGCGAAGATAAAAGTAGCGAAAAAGAGAGAAACCATAAGCTAAGCAATATATCTGACATCATTTTACCTGGCCTAAAGGAAAGAGCAATTAATTTAAGACCGAATGGATCAGGTGGAGATGAATTAGTTGCAAGCATATATACCTCAAACGATCCAAGGTCAATTGAAGTTATGGTTGAAAGAATTAATAGAAATATGTACAAAGCAATGTGTGAAGTTCAGTTAGGAGTTTCTAACAGATAATCTATTTGAGAAATTTAAATAAAAATTAAAAAAAACAAAAAAACAAAAAAAATATTAAAACATAAAATACCAAAAATCAAATTTTCTTCAATAAAGATTCTAATTTACTTTTATATTGAGCTTCTACTTTAAGAAAACTCAAATCTTCGGAAACTGCCGCTGACTTAGTTAAATACTCAGCATTCACTAACATTAATTTTTTAATATCTTTCTTGAAATGAGCAATTTCCTTTGCCACTAGAATCTTAATTATTTCCTTTTCCTCTTTTGTAAAAACCATAAAATTAAACAGCCATTTAGACTTTATAAAAACATCGAATATCTCTTGTAACGAATCACCTTAGAATAGTTTTTAAATGAGCCCAAAATCAACAATATATGCTAAGCAAAGTCCAAATCGCAGAACTTGAAAAACAACAATACCGGATGGTAGGAGACCACAGTGCAGTTAAAGTATGTGGATGGACCAAAAATATGTTAACTGGCAAAGGTGGATGTTACAAGTATAAATTCTATGGGATTCGTAGTCACCAATGTATGCAAATGACAAGCTCCATGCACTGTGCTAATAGATGTACATTTTGTTGGAGAGGAGAAAAAGCGCCAGTTCAAAAAAAATGGAATGGAGTGGTTGATTCACCTGATGAGATTATTGAATTATCTAAAAAAGAACATACAAAACTATTATTGGGTTATGGTGGAAATGATAAAACAAACTCAATGATGTACAAACAATCAAAGGAAGTACGTCACGTTGCACTATCACTTACAGGAGAACCAATTGCGTATCCTAAGATAAATGAATTACTTGAAAAATTTCATCAACAAAAAATTTCCACATTTTTAGTAACCAACGCTCAGTACCCAGAACAGATTGAAAAAATCAAAAATATCACTCAATTTTATATCTCAGTTGATGCACCAAACAAAGTAAAATTAAAAGAAATTGACAGGCCTTTATTTCCTGACTTTTATGAGAGGCTTCTAAAATCCCTTGACTTAATGAAACAAGCAACTTACCGGACTTGTATCAGGTTAACATTAATTAAAGGTCAAAACGATTTAGATATGGCAGGATATAAACAATTAATTGAGAGAGGTAGTCCAGACTTTATTGAAGTTAAAGGATACATGCATGTAGGAGCATCTAGAAAATATTTAGAAAGAGAGAATATGCCTATGCATTCTGAAGTAGATGATTTTACCAAGGAATTAATTGAATCATTAGACGATTATGAGATAGTTAGCGAACATACTGCAAGTAGAGTTCTTTGTTTAATACACAAACGTATGAACAAACAACAGTATATTGATTTTCCAAAATTCTTTGAAATAGTAAACAATGATGGGATTGCCAAAACATTGGATTATAGCAGTGATAAGATGACCCCAAATTGCTAAAACAAAAAATAAAAAAAATCCAAACACAATGACTAACACAAATATACCAAAACATATTGCAATCATTCCAGATGGCAACCGTAGATGGGCAAAAGAAAAAGGCCTAGCTGCAAGTTTGGGGCATAAAAAAGCATCTGAAGCTGAAAAATTAAAAAAATTATACTTAGCTGCAAAAAAACTAAAAGTAGAATGTATCACTCTTTGGGGATTTTCAACAGAAAATTGGAAACGTAGTGAAACCGAAAAAAAATTTCTATTCGACTTGTTTACAAAACTGATAGATTCACTTAGTTCAGAATTACTTGAAGACCAGATCAGATTCATCCATATTGGACGACGGGACAGATTACCAAAAGAATTAATGTCCAAAATAAGTACACTTGAAAATCAAACCTCATCTTTCACAGAGTTTACTTTATGTTTAGCCCTTGATTATGGTGGACGCGATGAAATAGTGAGGGCAACAAATAAACTTTTAGCAGCAGGCAATCAAGTTACAGAAGAATCATTGACATCTGTCCTTGATACCAAAGACCTCCCAGATTTAGATTTAATTATTAGAACCAGTGGAGAACAACGTCTATCTGGTTTTATGCCATATCAAAGTGTATATGCAGAATTACTCTTTATCGACAAATATTTCCCTGACTTTTCAGTTGAAGATTTAGAAAATGCAATTAACAATTTTGGGTCACGTGCCAGACGCTTTGGAAAATAAAGAGATTAAAGAGAAAAAAAAGGAAGAATACTTAGAAATTTAAAAAATTCCAAGAGAAATAAAAAATAATTAGCAAATCACTTCTTAACAGTATTTTTCAAATACTCATTTAAAACCTTAATTGTATCCAGGCGGTTATGAACTTTAGTAATTTTCCGAGCAGCCTTTTTCATTTTAAATGCGTCTTTAATCCAAAGTGAAAACTCATTATCTTTACCAACACCATAGAGTAAGAATTCTTCATTACTCATATTTTTCAAAGATGAAACTAAACCTTCTAAATCTTCTATGATAGTTCCATCTTCAAGCTTAAAGGTGTTATATCGAGTAATGTGTGGTCTTTTCAGCATATTTTTTGTAGAGATATTTAATGAGAACATTGAAAGTGATACTTTTTGCATGATTAAAACAGCAAGGATCACAATTACTACATAAGCAACTAATGTCCAAAGGTCAGTCCCAAGTTCTACAAATCCACTTTCAAAAATTAATGATTTCTTAAGTAACTCACTTGATAACATATAAGGATTAAACATCAACAGATCCCTGATTGATTGAGAAAATGTTTCAATTGGTAAAATCAAGTTTGATAAAAAAGCTGAGATTGAACCAACTGAGATAAACCCAATAGTAAGTCCTTCTTGGGTCTTAAAAATATATCCAAGTAAATATCCAAAGAAGATGAAAAACGTGATTGTGAGTAATAAGATAGTAAATGTTACAGCATAATTATTCATCACCGGAATCTCCAAATAAAATATTGCAGCAACCAAAACAACCGCAACTTGAAAAAATAGAATTGAAAAATTAGTTCCAAATCTTGCCAAAAGATGCATTAAATTACTTGTTGGGCTTGTATTGTTTCTAAAAAATGCTAAAGATTGTTTTTCAATATTAACCAAATTACTTGAAAGCATCATTCCAACAAACACAATTAATAACATTAGATAATATGGAAACATAAATAATGACTTATCAGAACTTGATACAATCTCATTGAATTGAATTTCATATTCATTTTCTACATTTTGACCAGCAAGTGCACTGATAGTATTAGCTGATGTTTTAATGTTAGCTAAGCCAGCAGAAATCTCATCAATTTTTGATTCAATATCTGATATACTAGAAGCAATATTATCACTATTTGAAATCAACACATCACCACTTGCAATAGCCTCATTCAATTTTAAATTTAAAGATGACAATGAAGCCTGAAGAACTTCAATATTTGCTGTAATGTTATCAGAATCAATAATTGCCTCCATCGCATCATACTCGGTTTCTAATGCAGTTTCAGAAACGACATAACTATCAACTTCACTCATTAAATCTTCCAACTGATCATACAAAACTTCATAATCAGTTTCAACTAAATCAGAATTAACTTCAGATACTGACATTTCAAATTCAGCATCAGTTAGATCCAATCCCAATTCCCCTGCAGCTGAAACAGATTCACTTGATGCAGATTTGATTGTGTCAATACTTGGATCAATAGTGTTATCAATAAAATCTCCTGCAGTATTAGCAATGGATTGAACAGAACCAATTTCAAGTCCTATTTCTTCAATAATTTGTTTTATCTTTTCCTCAGTCATCTCCTCTGACTTCCCTTCAATTTTTTGTCCAACTGAAAGCATGATCGACTCCACAATGTTTATCCGAGATTGGTCTACATAAAATACTACTTGCTTTTTATCAGAACCACTATCATCAACAATTTCTACACCAACATCATCTGCAACATCAACTAAATCAGATAGATCATCATCCAACTCTAACTCATCAGCAGAACCAGGGAAATGTAAACACAAATTAACTTTCGAAGATTTCATATCTTCAATACAATCATAAATCATAGTGTAATCAACTAAGCTATAACCCTCAGCAACCAAACTTTCTGTAAATTCATCAGCTGTTCCTTCAAGATCACTTGTATCCACAACTCCAACTGAGAAAGATATTTCCTCACTAGAAGAAAATGTGAACAAGATCAGAGCAATGATAATCATAGGCCCAATGAAAACTGTAAAAGCAGAAGATTTAGATCTAAGTAATAATTTGAAATTTTTGTATAAAATTGTAAATAACTTCATTTTGGACCTGCTCCATTTTCTTTATCATCCACATTTTTAGTTTCTGATTTACTAGTTGATTTGCTAGCTGATTTTTTATGCCGTCTTGATTTTCGATGTTTTGTCTTTTTAACTTTAGCTTTATGTTTATTCTTAAATTTTTTTGGATTACGGATCTTATTTTCATCCACATTGATTACAAGTTTAGAATTCTCTATCTCTACAAAAATCTTATCCAAACTAGGTTTACTAATTTCAATCTCCAAAATTTGCTCATTTTGGATATCCAAAATTTTCATTAGTTCACGAATCACAGAGCTAGTATTTGAAGTATCAATTGTAAGTTTTTTATTTTTTGAATTCCAATCTTTTATTGATTTATCAGAAGTTTTCTTAAGTGCAGTCATAATCTTTTTGTAATTTCCAGGTTTTGATTGTAAGAAAATACTTTCTTCTAAAGAATGACAAGCCTTAATCTCACTTGGAGAACCATTAGCTGCAACATTCCCATCTTTGAATATGATCAACCTGTCACAAAGATCTTCCAACTCACTAATGTTATGACTTACAATAATGATTGTAGTACCTTTATCATTAACCTCTTGTAATATTTCCCATATTTTTCCACTCAAAATTGGATCCAGATCTGAAGTTGGTTCGTCAAGAATCAAAATTTTAGGGTCATGTATTAATGAACATGCAATATTTAGTCTTTTTTGCATTCCACCAGACATACATTTTGCAATCACATTTTTTGAGTAATCTAAATCAACTAATTTCAACAAACTTTTTGCATTTAATTCCAAAGATTTTTTTGGAATATCATAAAGAGATCCAAAATACATCAAATTTTCCATTGCAGTTAAATTAGGATAAAAGCTAGGTTTTTGTGAAGCAAACCCATACATTTTTTTAAGAATTTTATTATTTTTAAACACCGAAACCATAGCAGTATCATCAATACTGTTTATCAAATGTTTATCCCTAAATAAGATATCTCCTACTTCAGGTTTAACAAAACCAATAAGCATATTCAAAAATGTTGTTTTTCCTGAACCACTTTTCCCAATTATTCCTAAAATTTCAGAAGATTTAATCGTAAAACTCACATTATTAAAAATGAATTGTCGACCATAGATTTTAGTCACCCCTTCAATTCTAAACAAATCTTTTCTTTTATCAATTACCAAGATAATAATTAATGTTTTACCCTTTTTAAATCTAGCTAACTATTGAGAAGTAACTACTCATTTATGCAAAAAATATAATTAAAAAGAACAGCTGATTAAGAGATAGATCATGGCAATGCGAGGAGTGAAACTTAAACAAAAATAAAAATAGATAAAAAAAATAAAAAATGTAATCAACAATAAACAATAAACAATTTTATGATGTTATGATTTTAAAAAATAAAAAACACAGATTACTCCAAACAAGAATAGTATAAGTAAAATCCATCATCAAGGGAACTCACTCGAAGGTGCGCTTCAACCATGTTTTCCTCAGGCAGAATAATGATCTCATCCTGATTAGGTAGATCTTCATAAATTCCATCGCCTTGAGCTTCTAACGCATGATCAGGATCATCAACAATAACTTCAACCAAAGCATTTTCAAAATAAATGTCAAAATCAACAATTTCTATATCATCACCTGACTGTGAACCTTCAAGAATAAAGTGCACATAATGATTACCTTGTTCCATGATAACCCCAGAGTAATCAGACAAAAATAAATTGTTCAACAAAAATTCATCATTATATGAAGGCTCAAATAATAATCCAATTTTTTCATTATTATAATACTCAACCCCTGAAGGTAATAAAGTAACTACTTCTTCAGCATTGCCAGCACCAAAATTCTCAATTCTGGTAAATTCTATAGTGATATAAGCATCATCGCATTGCTCTGACTCAAAAGTAAATGAATCCTTCAGTTGAATTGTAGTCACATAATAGTTTGACAGAAACAACACTAAAATAAAAGAGAACAACATTACAAGACCCAGTATCATAAAAATTGTAATTTGCCCTTTTTTCATATAATCAGAATTATTTAACAGTTATTAAATGTATCAATTAACTTTATATAAAGATATAACTGAATCACAACATGGAATTTTCCAAGCTATCAAAACTATATGAAAAATTAGAATCCACCAGTTCAGGTAATGAACTTCGTCAAATTCTTTCAGATTTCTTTAAAGAAACATCTAAAAACAATGTAAAAGAACTTCCAACAATTACTCTTTTATCTCTTGGAAAAATAGCTGCAGATTATGAGGAGACTGTACTTGGAATTGCCGAAAAACTGATTTTAAAAGCTATTGCAAAAGCTAGTAATAAAGGTCAAAAAGAGATCACCAAATTAATGCAAACTATGGGCGATGCAGGACTAGTTGCTGCCCAGGTTCTAAAAACAAAAGCTATGACTTTGGTTCCAACAGGATCACTATCAACTGAAGAATTATTCAAAAACTTACACAAAATAAAAAAAATTCAAGGTTCAGGTGCACAAGACAGCAAGGAGAAAATATTAATTTCTATGCTCCAAAAAACAACTGGCAACGAAGCAAAGTATCTAACTAGAATCATCCTTGGTAACATGCGCCTTGGAGTTGCTGACATGACAGTCCTAGATGCATTATCAATTTGTTTTACAGGTGACAAATCCAATAAAAAAAGATTAGAACGAGCATACAATGTTTGCCCTGATATTGCCAAAATTGCAGAGCAACTAGCTGAATATGGAATAGACAAAATAGATGATATCCCAATTAAAGTTGGTAGACCAATTAGAGTAATGCTTGCACAGAGGGTCCACCAAATAAGTGATATGAAAGAAAAATTTTCCAGTGATATAATCCAAGTTGATGCCAAATATGATGGAGAAAGAGTGCAGGTCCACAAAGCAAGAGATGGAGAGATAACTCTCTTTTCAAGGCGAATGGAAAATATTACCAATCAATTTCCTGATTTAGTTGAACATTTACAAAAAGAGATAAATGTCATTGCAACTGAATACATATTGGAAGGAGAGATAATGGCTTTAAGTGAAGATGGGAAAGAACATCGACATTTTCAAACCTTAATGCAACGAAAACGTAAAACTGAAATTGAAAAATATATCAAAAAAGTACCAGTTTGTCTTTACACATTTGATATTTTATACTTAAATGGGAAATCATTAATGAATGAAAGTATTCTAGTCAGAAATAAAGAGCTAGATAAAATTCTTTACAAAAAAAATCGTATTAGAAGAATAGAGATGCTTCAAACTTCAAACATAGATGAGGTTGAATCTTTCTTTCAAAAAATGTTAAAAGATGGTAATGAAGGAATTATCGCAAAATCCACTGCAGAAAACTCACATTATAAGGCAGGTGCCAGAGATTGGAATTGGATTAAATGGAAAAAAGATTACATGCAAGACATGGTTGACAATTTTGATTTAGTTGTGATTGGAGCATTTTATGGTAAAGGAAAACGTAGTGGAAATTATGGATCACTGTTATGTGCTACTTACAATCATGACAATGACACCTTTGAATCAATATCCAAACTTGGAACAGGATTAAATGACAAAACATTAGAAGAACTTCCTTTCATCCTCCGTAAACATAAATTGGAGAAAAAACCAGCAAGAGTAGTTGTGAATAAAGAGATGACACCTGATGTTTGGTTTGAACCATATTTGGTTGTAGAAGTTATCGCAGCTGAGATTAGTCAAGGTAAAATGCACTGTGCAGCAAAACAAAAAGGTAGCGATCGCGGACTAGCATTAAGATTCCCAAGATTTATTCAAATCCGTGCTGATAAAGGACCTGAAGACGCAACAACAAGTGAAGAATTACTTGATATGTATCAAGGTAGTCAGTAATCATAATACCACAAATATTCCTACATTAAAACCAAATTTCTTAAAGTTTTTTCAACATCTGCTCGAAGTGAAGTGACATTAGTTACAACACTTTTCTGCCTAAAAAATTCCCCTGTTTCCAAAACATCAAAATACCAACCAGGAACCGAGAACCAAATCTTACTCATTGGAAATTTATTTGTTCCTGAAACTCCATCAACAAAACCATCAATTAATTCCAATGACATGTTAAGCTGTTTAACTAAATCAGAAGAAGGTCCAGCGGATCTTAAATCCTTTCTAATTGATTCAAACACTTGATCATTTGAATCATCGGTTGTGTAAGGTAAATCATTAAAACGAACTATTGGAAGTATAGGCATGTATGTTGGACTTGCCAAAGAGAATAACTTTCGCATTTGAGATCCAATGGAATATTCGTCTGTAATTATGGGGCGGTCACTTTTAAATTGACTATAAATCCGATTAAATTTTCTAAATCTTGCCTCTATGCCCTTAAACTCCTTCGATGCAACCATATCTGTGCTCTTCAAAGCAACCAACAATTGTCTAGTCACATCGCTATAAAAATCCCGCAATGATCCTGGTCTTCTTGAAAGCTGCCCACTACCCCACATCTGAGCTTGACGACTGCCAAGAGAGATGATCACTACCTTGGAAATTCCTGCATCTCCTAATTTCACCAACTTTTGATATTCGTTGTGCACGGCCAGTTCATCATCAGTAAACTCTGAGATCATGGCAGAGTAAGTTTCTTCAGAAAATTTTTCATAAACTTTAGCGATATCTAAAGCATTGCCAACATCTCCATAGTCACACCATTGAACTAGATCATCATTTGCCACATCAAAAACAACCCATGATTTACATTTAAAGACTGTTATAGTTGAGAACATAATACAGAATAAACAATAACAAATCAACAATAAAGTCCCTCAAAGAGATTAAATGAAATTAAAATAAATTAAAAATAAAAGAAACAAAAAAGAATAACTAATGTATCCCAATCTCTTATAACAGATCAATCATCAATCAATCAAAATTCAAATCACCATCAGAAGAACCGCTTGCACCTTCATTTACCAAAAAGGAACTAACTGACACAGCATTATTACTAAGATCAGTTTCATAATTTGACAAAACTCCATCAGGATCAATTACAATTTCTATTGTAACCAAAATATCAGAAATAGTTGAACTTGAAGTTTCTTCCATTGCCCAATCATACCATTCAGAATCAACTTCCAAATCAACATGGAAATTTGCATTGTCATAGAGACTATTATCTGGATTTGCATAAGGGATTTCTCCATCCTCATCAAAGCTTACAAAAGTTTGAGCATAATAGTGCTCAACTTCCCCATCTGGTCCTTCAGGAATACGTACTCCAACTTCAGCTGCAGGTAAAACTGAGTCTGCACCAAATGAAGTAACTGGAAAATATACTGTCACAATATCTTCTTTATCCCCACTAATTTTTGCATTAATAAATCCAGTACCAAACATAGCAAGCCCAATTTCCAAATCAAGTTCAATATCTTCTTCAGCAGCTAATGCCTGCCCATCACAATCTTTGATTGTCATAACAGAACCAGAATATTCTGACTGAACTGAAGTCTCCTGCATTACTAAATTTGTACCATCACAATAATACTCAACTAATTCGACGCCAAATCCATCAGATTGTCTTGAACAAACATCTGTAAATATTAATTCATTATTTCTAATTGTTCGAACAGAAGTTTCCCCATATTGAGTTAAATCTAACCCAGTATCAGTTTCCACACAAGAATAAAATCGGACTTGTGAAAGCAATAATGAATCCGAAGTTTGACTAGCACCGATAATAAGGCTGTACGATTCCCCTGCGATGTTTAGATCGCCTTCAGAAAATAATGAAATTCCAAATAACAAACCCATTACTAAGACTGAAACTGTTAAGAAACCAACTAATTTAGATACCATCTGAACTACCTCAATTAATAGAATTAAAACGACTATATAAATCATACTGAAAAAGCTTATTGAAAAATAAATAGATTAAAGAAAAAAGATAAAGAATGTTTAGAAATAAAAAATAAAAAAATCAAGCACCGCTCTGTGGAAATTAAAAAAAAAGAAAAAGAAAAAAATCAATAAATTCTAAACGCTTCTACATATGAACCAAATTCATTAACATAATCTCCACTTGCAGCTTCAACTTTGATAACTTCATATTTTTGCCCATCATAAAGCAGATGATAAAGATATTCATCAGCATATTCTAAATTACCATCATAACTTAGATCTGCATAATCATCGCCATCACCATATGTCCAAGCAATTGACCCGTCAGTTAAATCCATTGCAAACAAAGGCCACTCAGAGTATAGATATTCCCCATCAGTTTCAAAAAGATCACCAATACCAGCAAAAGGCAAGTCACTGATTTCAGCAAGGTTAACTTCAAAAATTAACTCGCTAGTACCTGTTGATATATCGTACGCTTGAATAAATGCTTCACAGTAAGCAGTTCCATCAAAGCCAAGGTACAAAACCCCATCAACTTCTAATGCAGCTTTAGCATACATTTCCTGGTTAGTAGAAATGCTACAAGCGTCACTTACACTAACACTCGCCAAACTGCTCCTACTTTCATCATTCCAGTGATTATTTTCTGGGATAAGCATTGTAACAATATCACCAAGGACAAAATCACCAACACTTAAATCCAAACTAATTGCATTAAAATAACTTCCAGAACCAAGCGATGAATCATAGTGTTTCATACTTCCAGATTCTGTTAAAACATAAATTAAATCATTTTCATCATCAGCAAAAAATGTTTGATGATAATTATTTCCAACAACTGGGCTGTATAAATAAACATCATCTACTTCTACACCAGTTTGCAAGTTATAAGCAAAAATGTAATATCCAGAAGCTTCATACAAGTAACCAGTAGAGGACAAATAATCCATAGAACCATGCTGATTCCGATCACAATTTTTCCAAATTTGTGAACCATCGTGAATACTTAATCCATAAACACATCGGTTTGTTGCAACGTTTGCGCTACTTGATCCAAAAGCTACAACACCATCTGCTACAACTAAGCTCTCAGGCAAGATACTGTTCAAATTACTCATAGTTGTACTCCAATACTCACTACCATCTTCAAGATATGCAACAACATCATTATTAGATTCAATTGTAACAAGCAATTTAATATGATCATTATTGTCTAAAGGATTAGTCCCTTCAACCTCAACTTCATTATAATCAGAAAAACCATCAAAATCAGTATCAACTAAATTAATGTCAGTTCCAAGTTCTGTCTCTAAACTGTCCAACAAACCGTCACCATCAGTGTCCGGGTTAACATTAATAGTTGCTACATACCTACTTGATTGTTTAGCATTAGCAAAACGACCGATTGCATCTCCTGCAACGTTTGAATCATTATCAGAGAACAATGAAACACCAATAAATACACTCATAACTAAAACTGAAATCATTAAGAAACCAACTACCTTAGACACCATTTGAAATACCTCAAATTAATTAATAAAAAAGACTATATAAATTATTCTAAAATTAAGCTGGTTTTAATCACCATAAATGGGAAAATATAAATATCTAAAGAAATATTTTGATCATATGGCAATGAAAGAACTAGAGAATAAATCAACGATGGAAATTATCAAAATATGGATGCCGAAGAGCCTTCTTCATTGGTGGGGATTTATCTTAATGATAGTTGGATTACTAAGTGGTGGATTAATTGGAGTTACAATTGGAATAATTTTTGGATCACTGATTATTAAATTAAGCAAAAAATCAGAATCAGAAATGTCAAAAAGAAAAAAATACTTATTAAGTATAACATACAGTGTAATTACAATATTTTTGATTGTAGTTGCAATGACTATAGTTTCAATTCTTCTCGGAAACGTTACAGCTTAAAACTTTTTTTTATTTTTTTAAATTAATTTAGTATTTAACCAAAATAACTAGCCTTTTCTTTCTTAATTTCCTTAGCTCTTGCTGAATTGAAATAGTCTTGAATTTGATCATACACTTTTTTAGTATCATTATCTACTGAAGCTTTGATAATCTCTAATGCCTCATTCAAATTATCCATCGTAACTTTGTTTGCTTTAGGATCATGACGCAAAGCAATCATTCCAGCTTCACGGCATACCGCCTGAATATCAGCACCAACGTAACCATCAGTTTTTTTAGATAATTTTTCTAAATCAAAATCATCTGAAACTGGCATTCCTTTAGTATATATTTCAAACAATTCCAATCTTCCAACTTGATCAGGTGCTGGTGTTAAAATTATACTATCAAACCTACCTGGGCGAAGTAATGCAGTATCCAAAACATCAGGACGATTAGTAGCTGCAATTACCACAACATCACACAAATCTTCCAAACCATCCATCTCAATTAACATTTGATTAAGCAAACTTTCATTAGAATCTGAAAATGCACTGGATCCTGTACCGCGACGTTTAGCAAAGGAATCAATTTCATCAAAAAACACTATACTTGGTGAAGTCTGCCTTGCTCGTGAAAACACCTTTCTGAGTTGCTCAGCCTCTTTTCCAACTAATCCTTCTTGCTGTAAACTACTACTATTAACTAAGATAAAGTTAGCTTCACTTTCTTTGGCAACAGCCTTTGCAAGCAGAGTTTTACCTGTTCCAGGAGGGCCATAAAGTAACACACCTTTTGGTGGTCTAATACCTAAACGAGAAAATCGCTCTTTATACTTCATCGGCCACTCAACTGCTTCCTTTAATCGATCTTTAACTTCATCAAGTCCACCTACATCAGACCAAGACACTTTTGGTGTTTCAACCAATACTTCACGCATAGCACTTGGGCGGACTGTTTTAAGTGCATCCAAGAAATCTTGCTGACCGATCCGTAATTTTTCCAATATCTCAGTTGGAATTTCTTGACCCTCTTCTACACCTTCTAATTTTAAATCAGGTAAAAGACGACGAAGTACAATCATAGCAGCTTCCTTAGAAAGTGCAGAAACATCCGCTCCTACAAAACCATGTGTAATTTCTGAAATTCTTTCTAAATTAACATCTTCAGAAAGTGGCATGTTTCTGGTGTGTATTTGTAATATTTCCAATCTACCTCTTGCATCAGGAACTCCAATTTCAATTTCACGATCAAATCTTCCTGGACGGCGAAGTGCAGGATCAAGTGAATTTGGTCGATTAGTTGCAGCAATTATCACAACTTTCCCACGAACAGTTAATCCATCCAAATTTTTCAGAAGTTCTGAAACTGGTGTATTCAAAAATTCATTTGTTCCTCGGTCTTGACGTTTAAACGCAATAGAATCTAATTCATCAATAAATAAAATAGTTGGAGCATTTTCTTTTGCTTCTTCGAATATTTTTTGCATGGTTTTTTCAGTTTCACCTGGAATCCCACTAATAACATCGCTTGCTTTAAGCTCCATAAAATGTACACCACTCTCACTTGCAACAGCTTTTGCAAGCAAAGTTTTTCCAGTCCCTGGTGGCCCATACAAAAGCACCCCACGTGGTGGATCAATTCCTAAAGTATCAAAAATTTGTGGATGTCTAAGAGGAAGTTCAATCATCTCTCTAACTTTTTTAATCTCTTCACCAAGACCACCAATATCTTCATAATTAACACCAAGGTGCATTTCCTCAACAGATACCTTAGCTATACTTGTGCTCAATTCAATTTCAGTTTCACGTCCAATAATTATTGGAACTCCCTTAGGTTCAACCTCAACTACCATAAATCTCAAATCACCAAGACCAAGTCCAGAGAAACGATCTTCCATCGCAGAAAAAATATCATTAACTGCATGAGGTAAAGCAATGTCACCTCTACGTTTTGATTGACCAAGTGAGACTAAATCTCCTTTTACAACTGCTTTACCTAAAAGACCAATTTTAAAAAATTGAGGAGATGCTCTTACTACAACTTGTTTTGTTGCAGGTGCCAACTTCACTTTACTTGCAACAGCAGGTTCAACCGTACTAACTTCAACAAATTCTCCAACACTAGTTCGTGCATTACTTCTAGAATTCCCATCCATTCGAATAATGTTTAAACCAATGTCTCCTGGGTACGCTCTATCAACAACAGCAACTGTTGCACGCATTCCATTAATTCGTACAACATCACCTGGGTTAGCACCAATTTTACGTAAATAACTAGAATCAATTTTTACTATTCCTTTGTTCACATCTTCTTGGACTGACTCCATCACTTTCAGTCTAATTTCAGAGAGAACTACTGACACATCTTCACCCATTTTTTCACCCTTATTTTGTCCTTAATCCAGGTATTTAAAGATTGTGGATGTCTGTTAGGTAGATGGATATTTGAGTTAAAATTTCAGAATACTTTAGGATCATTTAACAATGATTAAACCAAGTTATTACAATATTTAACCAGATAGAAACTAGAATTAAAAAAAAGACAATTATAACATTAACATGAAAGAAAAGAAAAAATATAAATAAAAAAATTAAAATTACTTCTTAGCTGCAGCTTTAGGCTTTACTTTGGAAGTTTTAACTTTTGGAAGTGGAAGTGGACTTGGTAAACTAACTTCTTCACTTACTTTAATTGCTTGAATATTTCCTTTATGAAGTGCCGCGTTTACAACCCTCTCCATGATATCAGCTGGAATATTCTTATTTTTCTTCCATTGATCCCTAATTTCTTTAATCTTTTCTTCAGTATCGGTGAAGAAAACTTGTCCTTCAACATCAATACTTCCAAGATCAGGTTCATACCTGCAATTAAATGTAAATGTAAATTTTAATCCACTGCTTCCAGGAATGTTGAATTGTAAATCTTCAATATCTTTGATAGATACATTGTTATTAATTCGGATTTGACCACCTTTAGCATCCAATTTCCTTTCTGCAACAACTTTATACAAATTAATTTTTACTATACCCATTTATGTTCACCTTTACTTAGTTTATATTTTATAATCACTCTTTTTTAATAATTATTTTTAATTAGTCATATTAGAGAATGTGTTTGTGATTTTATATTAAAAACCTCAAATTTATTCCTCTTATTTAGTTGCTACCAGGTACTCTTTATAAATATTCCTTTGATCTAAAGAATAATCACATTCTGAGCACAGTTGGTATTTCAAGACCAAGATACTTGAATCTTTGAACAGATTCACCAGAATCCAATACTTTTTCTCCCATAAAACTATCCACTTCTCTAACCCAAAATTTCCCATCACCATATAACTCTTGGTACAACACGAAATCTAAACCAGGCCTATCTATGCCTTCAATTTTAAACCCGGTCTTTTCTTTATTAGAATATATTTTCACTTGATTCAAACTTTCATGGTGCAAGGCTTTTGCAAAGAAAACATCATCTTCTGATGAAGAACAATATTGACCAACCCCATACGCAAGGTAAAAGTTACCTCTGAAATGTTGATAAAAACTTGGATTGAATTCTGTCATGTGATTAAGCTCATATTACTTTTTATAAAATATACCGTTCTGCACTAATCAACACCTTTTGGTGTTAATGCCCAAACAACATTTCCAGGACGAATGATTCCTCCCTTTTCTATCCAACCAGCAGAACCACGGTACGTTGTTAGAATTTTTTTATTCGAACCAGTGTCCACCATTTCTAAAGCAGCTTTTGGAAAATTTCTTTCAAAATCAGGATTCCCATATTCCCCAGCTAATTGCAAACCTGCAACTTTACATGGAAGCATTCCAGCATAAACTACCAGCACAACATCATCGGGCCTACATCCTTTGTAATCACCTTGATCAGAAGAAATAACTAGATAAGTCATTGGCGCCAAATGAGATAATCCGCCTGGCCTATCAACTTCAAGCCCATCAATAACTAAATTTACTCCCAAGGATTCTGGAGTTAATTTTTTTTCAAGTCCCAACCTACATTTAATTTTGTTAATTTCATCAGAAGAAATCCCACACCATTGACGATTGTTTCTAAATTGGATTCCTCTCTCATATAATTTCTTTGTCCTACCACCAGTTATTGCAGTGAAACCAAAGTGTCTATCCCCTACGATCCCTTCTGGATTTAGAGTTAAACTTTCTACTGCTTTTGTTAAAGAATAATCAGCACCCTTATACAAAGGATCAGGATTCACAGATATGTAGGTACCATTTACTTGACCTTTTCGCATTATATTTTCAAATTTCATGTTGATGAATTATCTGAAAACTTGATATTTAAATAAATGGAAACACTGTTCTATTATTTAATATCAAAAAGAAGAAAAGAAAAAAAAGAAAAAAGAAAAATAAGTTCTTACTATTTCTTCACCACTAAACTCATAATCTTACTCACAAGCCTTGCCAAAGTATAAGCCTCAACACGTGACTGATTTGTAAGATTCAAAGATCTGTTTGGACTATACTGATATACTGGTGCAAATTCTACAATGTCCGCGCCAACAACTTCTTTCAAAGAAAAACAAAGTTTCAAAATTTCAATAACTTGTTTCCAAAGTAGACCTCCTGGTTCTGGAGTTCCAGTGCCACTAATTACTGATGGATCAAATCCGTCAACATCAATTGTGATATACAGTTTTTCAGATTCCAATTTCAATAAAGCAGACTTTACTTTCTCCAGATCAAAATCCCAAGCATAAATTGTTTGAACCTTTTCATTTAAATCAACGGCAGCCCTCTCATCTTTATCTTGACTACGAATTCCAACTGCTACAATTTCATGTTTATCAACCAATTGACGCATTACACAAGCATGATTAAGTTTGCTTCCATTCCAAGAATCTCTGAAATCACTATGTGCATCAATTTGCAAAATTGCAAAGTTGTCATGTAACTTCTCAGCAGCTTGAACCAAGCCAATACTTACAGCATGATCTCCTCCAAGTCCAATTACAAATTTATTAGATCCAACAGATTCAACAGATTCCTGAATTTTTGAAAGCATTTCTTCAGGAGTAGAATCACTAAGTTTCAAAACAGGATTTACGAATACTCCTTTCTCAAAATATTCAATATTGAATTCGGCATCATAGTATTCCAAATGTTCTGATGCCTTGATAATTTCAATAGACCCAGAAGCTGCTCCTGCACCATAAGTCAAATCTTTTTCATAACTAATTGGCAAGATCACAAATTTACAATCTTTTAAGTTTCGATATTCTTTTGGCAATTGCATCCAAGTTAATTCCAAACTCATTCTACAATCCTCGTTTCAGGAACATCCAAATTACAAAAATTACTAGAAAAATTGTAAGCTCCAGAGTTCAAAAACACTAGTTCATCTCCAACAGATACTGGATTCAAATAAACCCGGTAACGAAATAAATCCAAACTGCAAGGAGTTAGTCCTTTAATGCAATACTGCAAACTACCTTCACTACCTTTGTTTTTTTCTCCCTCAATTAATAATTTTACAGGTACAATTACAGCATCCATATCGCTGTTATAAACAGAAGCGTTTACAACCACAGTTCCAGCATCAACAGCAATTACTTTAGCAATCAATTTTCCAGATGGAGCTGCAATAAATCTTCCAGGTTCAATAATCAATTTGATTTTTTTCTCAGTTAACCAGTCCCTAAATAGATCAATTTTTTTGAAGATCCCAGTAAGTAAACGCATATCAGTGTTAGCGTAAGCTGCTGGCAATCCGCCGCCCATATTAACAACATCAATGCAGTCAAAAAATTCTTCATCAAATAATTCAGCTAATTCAAAACCATAGTTCCACTCGCTCATGTTTTGGGTTTTACGGTGAAAATGGATTCCTATTTTTTCAATTTGATCAAGTTTACTCAATTCTTTAACTTTAGAATTAATTAATTCTGAATTCATTCCAAATACAAAATATTTCTCGGTTCGAATGGAATTTTCCCTCAATTTTAAACGGAGCAATAAATGAATCTTCAAGTCCAGGTGTTTAGATAAAAAATTCTCAAGCATTTCCAGATCATGTAAATTATCAACTGCAAATTTTCTAACTCCTAGATTAACCAAATAATTAATTTCTTCAAAATCCCACGCTTGTGCTAAAAATAAAACCCTAGTATAATCAGTAATGTTTACAAGTTCATTAACTAAATGTACACTAAATAAACAACTAACTTCTTTTTCTAAAATACTAGAAACAATTGGATTAGTTTTTGAGCTGTATGAAACCATATCACAATGTTCATTAACTAGATTAAATTGAGATAATACTTTAGATTTTGATAATTCAAAATACGCATTATTCTTCTTAAATGTAGTAACTGTAACTCCAGCAACTTCTGTAACTCCAGCAGTTGAATTGTTAGAATTATTTGCATCATTCATTTTTATTCGCTCCAAAAGGTAATAATCCTTCTTCTTCAAATTGTTCAAGTGCATTAATCATCGCAAGTGGGAATGTAATAGTTACATCGCCATGAACGGTTGCAACATCACTGTCATCCTTTACTTTACCCCAAGACTTAGCTTCATTAGTTGTAGCTCCGCTCATACTCCCACTAGTTTTATGCGCAGTTGTCATATATACAGCATAAGATGCTCCACCGTTGAGTAAAGTTGCAAGAATTGCATGATGTTTACTAATACTTCCACCAAGTGCAATTACTGCTTTCTTTTCATCATGGTTACTCGAAAACAAAATGTTTCCAAAATCAGCTACTACATCAATTACAAAATCCCGATGTTTTTGTTGAAATAGGTAAAGATGAAATCCAAATGACCCATCTGTTATTGCCGGACAAAAAATTGGAACATTATTTTTAGCAGCTTGGTACAAAATACTACTCTCATCATCTAAAATTAATCCCAGTTCTCGAAGTAATTCTGAAGGCGTCCATTTTTTCTGCTTTTCATACAGCTTAGCCAGGACAGGTCCAATCCAATCTTCAAACTTCATATAACTCTCATTTTTAATTAAAACATTTCCAACCCTGTTAACACCTTTTTCATGAAGTTCCACATCATCTGCTGAAAAACTTCCAATAGAAAATTTCTCTCCAAGTGATTTCATAATATCTTCTTCGATTCCACCAACAGTTGTAACTAACACATCAGCGATTCCAAGTTCCACTAATTGTGCAAAAAAACCACGAAGTCCACAAGAGACCATATTCGATGTGAAAGTTAAATACAGCTTAGCTGAATTTTTTTTCATTTTGACAATTACTTCACTTGCTCTTGCAAGTTGCACACTTTGATAACCAACTTTTCCATACTGACCAACTAAGTCAGATACTTTCATCTGTTTTTTCCATTTAAAATCTGTTACATACATATTATTTCACCATTAATTGTTATTATTTATCATTGTTTGTTAATTTAAATTTCACTTAATAAAAACCACAAATTCATGCCACAACAGATTATAAAAACAATTGAGACACAAAGCTCACACTATTAATTTATTCAAGAAAAAGAGGTTCTAACTTCCACGTTTACGAACTGAACTCATTGTTATCTATAATATCACTCTTATTTAAAAATCTAAGGGTTAAAGTACTGAATATACTAAATCACAAACCGCTTGTGGTAATCTTAATACAGATGGAACATTTTGAGAAAATGTAGTGTTTTTGGTTAAAATATCAAAATAGTCACTTGGATCATTATCAACATTAAAGTAAAATGTTCTAATTCCCAGAGCTTCAACTTCCCCAAATGCCATAGAGGTATCAATCACAGGGTCACCTGCATCATAACCAGCTGCTACTGGTTTTCCATCAGTGAATACAAATAGGTTTTTTTCTTTAGCTACCATTTTGTTTAACTCAGCAGCAACGCCACGAATAGCCACTCCATCCGCATTCCCACCCTCTGTTTCTAATGCACCTAAATTTTCCAAACTATCTATTCTGTATAGATTTGTTTTCTCAGTGTCTGTTGAAAAAGCATACAATAAAACTCTGTCCCCAACAGCCGGATGAGTTAAAGCTTGGTACAATAACCCAGCAGCTTCCTTTTCAACATCAATTACTCGCTTTCCATCCGCTAGTTGATTTCCAGTAGACCCACTAATGTCAATTAAAATTACGTTCAATGTATCACGTCTAATAATTTTCTGACTGTCATAAATTCTAGCATTTGCTGCTAAGTTTGGATCACTAAGTACTTCAATAACAGCCTCCATGTTTAATTGATCAGGATCTTCTTGAAACCTAACTCTTTGCATAGCGTTTGGTCTAAGTTTTGCAAAATGTCCAACAATTTGCTCCCTTAAATGGGAATATTTAGCAAGTTCCGTTACAAATTGATCGTTACGTCCTTCATAAGTTTGGTATTGCAAACTCGCAATGAACATATACGACTTTTTAAGATCATTATAAGTTATAATTTGAACTTTGTTTGGATCTTTTTTATCCTGCACATCTTCTTTAATAGATCCAGCCTTTGACATGCCAACACCACTGGCTGAATTAACAAAAGGACTTTTTTTACTAAAATTTCCTGCTAACTTTCCCAATGTAGATTCAGCTGTATCTGCTGCACTAAAATCATGCACATCACCACGAAATCCAACATAAACTTTTTGAGTTTTATCTTTAGCTCCTTCATCCGAAGCACCTGTTCCTTGACCTTGACCTTCACCTTCGCTTTCACCTTTACCTTTACTATCTTTATCAGATGCTGGTGCATTAACTGGTGCATACCTAGAGTTCTCATTTGGAAATTCTTGCTCAATTTTTGGAAATGCTTTTGTTACCAGTTCATATAATTCTGGAACATCAGACCATACAACTTCAACTGATCTTCTGTCATGCCTTGGCCCATAAATATTATTTGTAATCATCATTGCCCGCTCTAGTACATCAGCTGCAATTCTAACACCTATTTTGTTTAATTGATCATTATCAACTTTAAATTCTAATGTTTCTCTTTCCACATCCTTTACAGCAGGGTTAAACATTGAAGGTAATCCCTTACAGATAATCTGTGTGGAGAATATATCCATGAATCTTTCATGTACAGTTGCTGACAGCTTATTTTTACTTGAATAAAACTGATTTGATCCAACTAATAAATTCACATCTTGTCTTTGTAAATAAAATTGACCATTGTATTCAATTCTCGCATCATCTGTAATGTTGTATAACGAATGAGCTAGCCCTTCATTTTCAAAAGATTTCAAATATTCTCTTCCATCAACAAAGAATGATCCTTCTAAGATGTGTAAAATTTCATGAACCAAATCAGAACGGTATAAGCTCATATTCCTGTTATTGAATAAATCTCTTTTTGAATCCTTAAAATCACTTTTTTGAGAAGGTAAGAAAATTCTTTTCCCATCAGTTTGTGGTCTTCTACCAGAAAGCAGAGGAAATACCCCAAGGTACCCTACCATTACTCTTTCTAATTGGGGTTTTGCTTTTTTAAAGTTTAAAGCGTACCAATTATCTATCGCACAGATAGCTTGCTTTTCATCATCAGTAAATTCTCTTGACATTTTTATATAACTCAAATATTTTTAAACATCTCAAAAATTGTACCCAGAACTAATTTATTTGCTCAAGGAGTTTTCTATCTATTATTAGCAAAAATTGATCCTATTATGCTAACAAAAAAACCCCCTCTTTTTGTTAATATTCAATATTGTTAACTCATTTTTAAAGCTTTTGTCAAGATTTTACGACAACCAAGATTAAAACCAGTTTACAGTCCTATGTGGGTGTTATAAATGTTAACTTAGACCATAATTTTACAGGTTTATCTCCCTACTTTCCAAAGTTCCAATTCTGTATTTATCTCCACCGATCAGATCATCATCTTCAGTAAATCCGTCGACAATATGTTCCGCCCATTGGTTTACTACACCAGATTCCAATGCTTCAGGCAATTTTTCAAAGAAAAACTGATCAGCATTATGACGTTGAGAACTGTTGTAAGCTTGGTAAATTAAATCAATATCACTTGACAGGAATATTTTCATCTGTGAAATGGATAAAAGTGGTTCAAACTGATCAAAAATATCCTTTTGTTGATGAGACAAGTTAGAAGAATTTTGATAAACCTCAATATAATCTCTGCAAGAATCTTGAACATATAAATGATTCTGATTTTTATCCGCACCCGATAAAACAGCTATTAAATCCCTCATAAATTTGTCCTGGAGATTCAATAGTCTTGCAGATTTATATCCATCAGCTATTCTTGCATATTCACTATCTTGCATAACAGGGATTATTTTTGTTATTTCATCCAGCATAAGTTCATTTAATATGCCTTTCCAATATGCTGTCTTTTCATCAGATGGATCATTTCCTAAAAAATTAATGAATTCAGTTGGAACAATATATGGAATTGATGGCATTCGTAAATATGCCAAAACTTCAGCAGCATTTTTTGCAGTTTCAAAACCATTATCAATCACATATTTAACAGCATTAGCAAAACCAACTGCAAATAAAGTGTTAGGCACCATATTCAGATAACGAATACTTTCAAATAATTTTATTTTACCATCATCACTATCAATTTCTTGATAAATCCCAAAAAGCTCCTTTAGATGATGTTCAATAAAAGAATTATTTTCTAACGAAAAGTCATCATAATTTGCAAAATTTCTTGCATCTTCCAACATCTTTTCAAAATTGGATAGTTCAGGATTATTTTCTATGTCAATTTCAGAAAATAATCTTAATGTAATTCCAGTTAAAATTGGTTCTGAGTTAATCATGTTAATCTCCTCATCAGAAAAAGTTCTAGCAGCTGCAAATGTTTTAGTGACATCAACATTTCCTAAAAAATCACGATAAATGTCATCATTTTCAAAATAAGTATTGAACTTAATGAAACTATTATAATTAGATTCCCCAACTGTTTCTATAAAAGTAGACAGCCCATCTTCTTGTAGTATTCGTTCCAAATCATATGTATTCGCTTTAGCACAAAGTTTGATGTACTTTTTAGCATGCAAATCATCAGCCTGTATAGTATCAGATATTATTTCACCATTCATTTGCAAGACACCTCAAGTTCTCGACTATAGATCGGTCCAATTCTGTATTTGTCTCCACCAATCACATCTTTATCTTCAAGATTGCATCTATCAATTATACTCTCAGCCCACTCAGATACAATTCCTTGTTCCATAACTCGAGGTAAATTTTCAAAAAAATTATCTTCAAAATGACCAATCATGGCATAACCAAAAGCTTCACTTACTATAGAAAATTCATCGGAAGGCAATTTTAAAAAATAACTCATTGGACTTTTATCAAAATGACCCACTGTTTGGGTAAAAAATGAAGAATTACTACAATAATTGTCATAACCTGAATATTTTGAAGTATCGAGATTTACAGCTGTGTAGAATAAGCCAATATCTTTCTCAGACAGAGATTTAGGTTCAAATCTCCACAAGATAAAAGCCTCCCTTAAATAATCAAAATTTCCTGAGACTGCTTCGAGCAATTTACTAACAAAAGTATTGCCTCCATTCTCCCACCAAACAGAATTTCTTGTACTTGCAAAATTTCTAGCAATCTCAATATCAGAACAAATACCATCAACTAGCAAATCTTTAACCTCACTATTTTTATCTGTCCACAATGCATAAGCTTTTTGACTAATTGCTGCATCTTGCTTTAACATACTAGCTAATTCAATCCCGATGGAGTTATACAAATTTGAACCACAATTTCCAATAATATATTCCGCCAACTCCAGATCATCTCCTATCAGATCAAGAATTTCAGCTCTCAAATGGTTGATTTTTGGATTTACTGATTCAAAACTAGTGCTAGTCCCAAAAAAAGACATAAATATCTTTTTAGCTCCAGCATCAACTTTTAATGATCTCAGAATATCCTTAGAAAATAATTTAAATCTACCATCTTCATTCAGAGACTCTATCGCATTAAAAATTTCACTATAATCTCCTTTTAAACTAGCAATTAATTGATCTTTGTTTCTTATCACAAATTCCAAAGGCAGATCTGAAAAAGATCTATGTCTTAAAGTATAACTTTTAGACATATTTTCAATCAGTTTAGATTCAAAAGAGATATATCTTTTCTGATCCCAATAGTTCACTACATCAAGAGAAAACTTCCCTGTCCAATCAGAGTTAAGATGAGTACCCAAATTATTATGTAAATACTCAAATCTCCAATCATCAAATGATACTCCACCAGTGAGCATATCAGTTTCACCGATATACTTAGCCAAAATATTACCAGTAAGTTCTAAACTTTCTTTAGTCCAATATTTTAAGGCCTGATATGCAAAATTATGAACCTCAATAAGATTATTATTTTCAGGTCTATCTAAGCTAGAATGATTATCCAAACTTTCCTCCAATGAACTAGCTACTAACTTAAATTTGCTAAGTCCTAATCCTTCTTCTTCCTCAGATAACCCATATCCAAAAGATTTAGTTAGATCAGAAAAACCAGCTTCAATTAATTTATCATCAAGACTCATTTGCAACTCACCTCCACTTCTCGGTAATTTCCAATAGTATCTGTTGCAACCCGATACCTATCTCCACCGATTAAATCTGGATCAAGTTCATTGCAGCTTTCAATAATATGTTCAGTCCAACTTTGATGATCACCATTTCTTACCATGATAGCAAAATTTTCAAAAAAATCTTCATGTATCCAACCTGGGCTTAACAATTCATGAGCATGATACATTCTTTCCCTCTCGTGAGCAGGTATTTGCATAAACTCTTTAACCGATAAATATTCAACAGCTTTGTTCATATAATCCACATTACCCCTATTTTCATTAGATCTTTCATTCAAAAAATTTTCAAACAGTTGAAATTTATCATCAGAAAAATCACTTTCGATCCAGTCCTTCAAATCTTCAACATATTCTAAAAGAGCAGGTCTTGACAATGAATACACAGTAGTAATTGAGATTAATTGAGATGCATCAGCTTTTGCTATAGTTTCAATTGGAATATGTTTCAATACCTCAGAAAATCCATCATATACAGATTGATAATCAACATCTGTTAAATGAGTCAACCTGTTAAAATCATGAAATAACTTAGAGTACATTTCAAGCGCCTTCTTTCTAGTTTCCACATCTCTATCAACAGAATAAAACCTTTTAACAAAATCTTTATCAAGTCCTATATTGTTAGAAAATTGATATAAATGCATTAAATCGCGTGAATATCCTTCATCATTAACAAATTGTACTCTCGAATTTTCAGGAAATACATTTTCAGGATCTTCTAATTTAAGTTTCCAGTATGATTCTTCTTTCACTGAAGATATATCTCTGCAATCATGTTTAGAATTATCTTGAGCATTAAGTGCTTCAGTTAAAATTGAAAAATAGATATTAGAAAAATTGATATTAGAAAATTTATCCAGAAACTCATTTGTTAATTCTTTTTTACTTAAAACAGAAGTCATCAACAATTCTTGGTTCATTATCAACTCAGAATTACTAAGTTCAGAAATAGCTTTAACCAAAAAAGGTGAATCCTTTAATCCTTCAATTAATTGTGGCAATACTCTTTTTCTTCTTCTTTGATAGAGACTATTTGTGATTGCATTGTAGGAATGTTCAACACTTTTACTAACTGATCCCAGGACCAGATCTTCATAACGATCATGTAAACTCAGTACAATCCCATTTCCAACAGATGGTTTATTATTAAGAGAAATCAAAAATTCATAAGCTAATTTCGGATCATTTTCTATTTCTTTATTAACTTCATCAAAATTAAACCACCTAGAATAATCAACAGATCCACACAGTTTAGAATAAGCATCAGGTACATCAAAATGAGATGATTTTAACAAACTAGCATACAAGCTAACATCATGACATATCTCTTTTAATTCATCCCTAACACTCAATAATTTAAGAGCAGACCATCCCTTAAATGTTATGTGAATAAAATCATTTTTACTAATACCAATATCTTCATCTATTCCTTTGTGATCAACAATATTTTCTAATAATTTTTTTCTAATCGGCAAAAACCTCCAAAGTGGTAAATCTTTACCTAGTTCGAAAGAGTGCGATCGGTTCAATCCTTTAACCAAATCTGTTGCATACTTAATCATCCTAGGATATTTCCAAATTTTTAAAGCCAAAGAACAAAGTTCAGATGAATCAACTATTTGCTCTAAGAATGACTCCGCCTGTGGATAAAATTCACTAGAACTCATTAAAGAACCAGCTTTTAAAGCATCCAATGAATCTGGATTTTCAAATTTATTACTCATTTAGCCACCATCCCAAGTTCGTGCCTATAACTTACAGCTTCAATCCTATACCGATCTCCACCAATAAATCCATCTTTATCTTCTTCACATCTCTCAATTATATTCTCAGCCCACTCATATACAGTGCCTTCTTCCAATATTTCTGGAAACATAATGTTAAATTCATTTACAAAATGATGATCTAGGGAATAATCATAAGCCTTAATTGCTGAATCCATCGCATGTAAAGGTAATTGTAAAAATATTTTAACATGTGATTTATCTAAATTTTTCATTAACTCATAAAAACCATCAGATGATTTAGAATAACTTTCAAATCCAGAATGTTTTGAAGCATCAAGGTCAACTGCAGTGTACAACAAGTTTAAACATTTCTCAGTTAATTGATCATTATCAAAATCCCAGGAACAAATCCCATTTTTTAAATAAGCAAAATTTCCTGAAACTGTTTGTAATAATTTAAAGAGTGAATCTTTTCCTTCATTTTTCCACCAAGCTTGTCTTCTATCTTCACAATATTTATTCGTAACTTCAGCATCAGTGCAGATTCCATCAATTAATAAATCACTAACTTCAGCACTCATAGTTTCAGTGTTATTATTCCAATGATCATAAATTTGCCCACATTTTGTTGCATCTTGTTTTAAAATATTAGCTAATTCAACCCCAATATGGTTATATAAATTTGTAGGCCAGTTAGTAATAATATCCCAAGCTAAACCTAAATCACCTCCAAGTATATCAATGATCTCATCTTTTAAATAACTAATTTTCATATTTCCAACTTTAAAATTATTACTAATATCTCCTAAATTAAGTAAAAAAGTCTTTTTATCTTCATTATCAATTTTTAATGAACTCACAATATCTTTAGAAAATAATTCAAATCTACCTTTATCAGTGTTCAAAGAGCTTAACACAGCAAAAATATCAAGATGATTTCCGTTTAATTTAGAGATCAGTTCATCTTTATTTCTCAATAAAAAATCTAAAGGTAAATTTGAAAAAGATTCATACTTTAAAGTATCATTTTTGAAAATATTTTCAATTAATTTAGATTCGAACTTAGTATATTTAGCCTCATCCCAAGTAAGTACTGCTTCATAAGAAAACTTCTCTACTCCATCAAGATTAAGAAAACTATCTAGAGTATTATGTAAATACTCAAATCTCCAATTATCAAGCACCATCCCAGAAGTGAATAAACTACATTCAGGAAAGTACTTAGCCAAAATATTTCCAGTGAGTTCCAAACTTTCTTTAGTCCATCTTTTTAACGCAGAATATGCAAAATTATTAGCATTTCCAAGATTTACACATTCAGGATCATCTGTATCACACAACTGATACAAACTTTCTTCCAATGATTTAGCAAAAAGTTCAAATTGGCTAAACTCTAATCCTCCTTCTTCTTCAGGCAACCCATACTTCAAAGATTTAGTTAGATCAGAAAAACCAGCTTCAATTAATTTATCATCAAGACTCATTTGGCCACCATCACACTATAAATCATAACAGGATCAACTAATCTCCCAACACTCTCTCGATACCTATCCCCACCAATAAAATCATCATCTTCTGTGAACTGATCAATAATTGCCAAAGACCAATCTTCAGCAGTACCTTCTTGAATCATTTGAGATAAATTTTCTTCAAAATATCTCTCTGCACCATGAGTTTTAACTATTCTATAAGCATTACTTACTGAGATAAACTCTGAGATAGAAAGCGAGACTAGTTCTTCACTTGGAACTCTATAAGAAATATTTTTCCAATCATTAATATAACCTTCAGGAATATTAGAATACTGTTGATATAATTTTTGAACTATCCCATCTTGATTAAAATAACCAGTTAATGAAGTATTTTCTTGTTCCAAATAATTAACTAATCCTCTCATTAGACCACTATTAACGTTTTGTGTAAAACGATAGAAATCTTTTGCTAATAAAAATTCATCCGCGGAAAAACCAATTAAATCATCAAATGATAAATCCATTGCCAAACATTTCCAAACATTATGATCCCCAGGATCAACTGTGTCTAAATGATCTTTGATTTTTTGATATTTGGAACCAACTATTGAAAAAGCTAACATTAAATCATTTTTATTCTTTAGTTCTTTATTCACATCATTGTAAAAATCAAGCACAGTAAGCCCATTAGAAAATAATTTAGAACTTATTCCAAAAGTCATCTCTTCAGGTGATAATTTAACTAATGCTTCCAAAGAAAATTTAACCATAAATGACCCAAAAGTTTCTTTATGTTCTTCAAGTATAGCACTCTCAACTTTATCTAAATCTTGATATAATTTAAGCTGATTTTCTAACTCTAATTTGATTTGATCCTTATCTTTTTCACCAATATCATCAAAAACAGATAATTCATTTCTACCCCATTTCCGGTCATAAACACCTACATGTCGTAATAAGGCATATTCATTATTCCCAAGTTCTAACTCTAACACTTTTTCACGGCCAATGATAGGGTTATCAATTAATTCTAAGATAGTTGAACAATGTTTAGAGTCAACTCTGTAAAAGTGGGAAACCAATCTACGATCCCCAGCAACTTTTAGTGCATCCTTATGTTCAAGATTCTTATTTTTGTGTAACCTGTTTGCTACTTGGATATATTTTGGACCATGTTCTACTGTAGCATTCATCATTTCTTCTAGTCTAACACTTCTGTGAAAATTACTAAAGCCAGCAGAACCAAATAACAAACTAGTTTTCATTTCTTGGATCAACACATTTCGATCTACTTTACTCAACCCAAAATAGAAATCAGTAAATGGTTTTAAAGAAACTTCTTCATCTCTTCCAATTTCAAAAGATCTAAGACTGTTAGCTTTTCTCCAATCTTCACTAAAAGCTGCAAAACCTTTATCTGAAAAATCACTATATCGTCTTAATTGTAATCCAATTGAAGATGCCTCAAATCTATAGCATTTTTCTTGCTCAGAGTCATGTAGTTTAGAAAATTTTTCTAATAACTTATTTATAGAAAGAGTTCCATCCAAAATACGAAGATCAAAGTAGTTTTTCTTCACCATTCTTTGAACAATTGAGAAATATTTGGGGTCAACTTCTCTAATTAAATAAGCACAACCTCCAACGTGACCTGAAGCATCTACCAACACTTCCCTCTCTGTGTTAGTTAATTTTGCAACATAAGAAACACTATCACAATTCTTCTTAGCCAGTTGGACTCTCTTAACCAACCCATACTCTAATCCATTAAAATCTGACATAATTTCACAAACCTCCTCAACTCTAGAAATTGATCCAGATTCCAAATGTTCTTCCTCAGATTCAATTTTAGCTCCTAACTGCTCTCTACTAGCTATGATAGACAGTTTCTTCAACTTATCAGCATCAACTAACATAGCAACTGATTTACCAAGTTTTAACAAAATATTATTCAATCCACGTCTTTCTAATTGTTTTAAAGACATAATTGATTCAAAGCTTGCGGACTTAGAAACTTGCAAATAATCAACTGAAGATTTTGAAACCCCAGAGAACCCAATATAAAAAGCGGCAGGTAATTTTGATTCATCAACCAATTCATTCAGAGATTTTGCCCCAATTTTTTGCCAATCATCTAAATTTTGAATTACCTCAAGAGCTCCAGGCCCAGCATCATCATTACAAAAATTATTATCAAGGTAAGAATCAACCCCATTTCTAAAATCCAGATTTAATTCTTTATAAAAATCTCTAAATCCACTACTAAACTCATCACTGGAAATAGAGTCAGAGTCCTTGGTCCAAACTTCATAAAAAGATCTTACTGTATCCAAAAAGTGATTATTAATCTCCCTAAATTTTTGATCCTGTAAATCCACTACTCTCTTCTGAAATTTATCTTCTTCAAAACAATCATTCATTCTCTTAATTAACCCAGAACTATCACCATCAGCTGCTTTTTTTATTTCAGAGATCCATCTAGGTGGAGCACCATTATCTTTAGCAACAGCTGCATGAATTTTTGGTAAAAAATTTCTTGACAATTGATTTAATAATCGTTTATTCCCTTTAGCTGTAGAATATAATTTTTTCAATAAAGGGTTACCAAGAATATAAATCCCCCTCTCACCTACAAAGGACCGCAGATTTTCATAAAATTCCACTTTCTCTTGTTTAGCTCCAGCGCCAACTAAATTTTTCAAATACTGTTTAGATAATCCTTCAGAAAATCTTGCTTCCTCAACAAATCGCTCAGTAGTCAAAAATCTTGATGCTGGAACTTGATCAATATACCTAATATAAACTTGTTGAAGTGAATCTGAACTACTTTCAATCAATGTTTCAATTTTTTTGGAAACAGACAAAACATTTTTTCGTTTCATCCCAGTTGCCATTGAAGATAACAAATTTGATTTCATTAACTTCTGAAAATAAGATCTTGATCCTTTTTTTCCACTCTTAGCGTAGATCATAAAAGCTTCAAAACGCTGATCAAATCCTAGCTCAGTATAATTTCTACTCAATAAATCCAAACTTTCATTAGTAGATTTTATCACGCTTCGATATTCCCTACCGTTCAAATCTCCAAGTTGATCAAAAACTAAGTTTAATAGTTCAGGGGATTTCTCAAATTCCCTTTTTTCTGCTAACAAGAATGTTTCATCCATTCGATATTGCAGTTCAGAGATATTTTCTGCATCGTCTTCAATTGAATGTTTATTAACCAAATTTTCTAAAGCGCCAATAACTATTTCAGAATTAGTATTAGAAGAATTAGCTAATTTATGAGCATAATGTAGTACATTATTAACATCATATTTTAAAGATAAAGATAATTTATCAAATAATTTCAAAATAGAATCCAAATTGAATTTTGATAAAGCAGGTATCTCATCAACAAGTTCATCACTAAAAATAGCTCCTAATTCATCATCAACAATATATCCAAGTGCCATAGTATCTTACATCACCGCCCAACAACACCTTTAAAAGATAAAATTAAAAAAAATAAAAAACGATCAAAATCAAAACTCAGATTTAAGGAGTCTGATTAAAGTTAGTTCTCTGTTGTCTTGCCGGAATTAAATTAAGATGTTCAGCAATGGAAGTTACTGCATCGCGCCTAGTTGCACCATCTCCAGACCCTAAATTCTTAGAACCATATTGTCCAAAACAAATCTGATCAATGCATATACGAGTGCTATGAATACTGGCCTTACCAGAACTCATTCCCATCCCAATCAATGAATCATATTCCTTAGCAGCAGCTCTTTGAATCCGCTGCGAAGGTAAATGTAAATCAACTTGACTCATTTTTCCAAAATCACTCAAATAAGCAACAACTGCATCTGGAATATTACTAGTTCCACTTAAAGAAAATTTTTTAGTAACTCCAATAAATTCTGCTAAGTTTAATGCAAATCTTGCTCTTTCAGTGCCATCAAGTGGAAGCAAGGGGGATACTGGCCCAGGTACAGCTGATGCTGCAGCAATTGGTGCTGACCCAGAACCTGCAACTGCTGGCAAAAATGTTTGATACTTCAATGCACCACTCGGTAATTCAGCATTTTCTCCACTAAAAAAGGAAGTCCAACTATCATTAACTTTCTTAAAAAAAGCCAATCTTTTCTCTGAATCATCATAACTAATTGCTCTTTCTTCAAAAGGTAATTCACTTTGATAATTCCAAGCTAATGCAGCTTCAAGAGCTGCTGATAAATATTTGAATTCAACATGCACAAATCTATCCGCAACAGAATCTTCTAGTTCCCTTTTATCCAATCGGTTAGTTGGGTTATAAGATAAAACTCCAAAAAATCCCTCTTTTGCAGAAATCACTGTACCATCACGACGAGTAATTCTTCGTCTATCATCAAATAATGAGTTCAATCTTTTTTGAACAGTACCAGGTAATTGATCAACTTCATCAGCATAAAAAATTCCACCAGCTGCAGCAGCCTTAGTAGCCACCCCATTTTCCCAAACAGTTTTGGTTCCGCCGTTACTTTTTAATCCAGGAAATCCAACTAACCCTGATTCAGTCATAAATTCATCACAAGTAATATCATATAATGCTGGTAACCCTGGATCCTTCCAGTTACCAAAGAAATTTCCCTGAACAACCTTACCAAATTGTTCAACTAATTCCGTTCTTCCAACACCCGGCGGGCCAGACATTGCTAAATGCTCATTATTAGTGTAAGTTAAGAATAATCGTTGTACTTCATCAATTCCTTCTGGTGATAGCTGATTTGCAATATATTTCATGTCTTCCATTTTGGGTATCCTGTATTCTTGTGTTAAATATGTTTAACCTTAGTAACACCTCAAAATTACGACAAAACCTATGACTCTCAACCTAATTCCTCATTTATAAAGCTTTTGTACAGTAATTACTCTATAGAAGTGAATTTGATGTGCGAAGGAAGTGAGATATTGAATAAGGTGATAAAAATTAGAACTTTTTTGAATATTAATTATTAATTTTAGCAACTTTAAGTCGGCCTTTCTTATCTAATTGCCTTGACAAGAATGAAGTTAATACATAATCATGATCATAAAGCAAATGTGCAACCACTTCCTTAAGAGAAAATGCATCTTTGTAATCAATAATTGCCTGAATTTTCTCATCATCAAAAGCATATTCACAGAAAAATTCCACACAAAATTTCTTTTCATCATCTATTCTTTGTTTCCAATCATCAAGTTCATAATGTAATCTAGAATCCCATTTTCGGATCACACCTTGATACAAACGCATCGGATGGGTTTCATCTTCGAAATCAGTTACAGCCCAAATTCCTGCGTGTTCAAGTTTGTACTTTTTAAAAGCCAATTGTAATACAGCTTTCACATCAAAAATTCCTTTATCAGCTGAAGTGTTACAAATATACAAAAATGCTTCATAAGTTGCTTTACAACATCTAGTAAATAATCTCTCAGTTGCTTTCGATTTATCACTATATTTCCAATCAAAAACTTTAACTCCATAATTTTCAATTAGAAATTGTTTAGCAGAGTTAATAATGAACAAATTTTTAAAACATTGATATAGTCTCCCTCTTTCATCAAAACAATCAATACTTAAAATGTTATGAATTCGATCAGCAAGTTTTACTTGAATCGCTCTTTCACGTGTTTCAAGATCTTTACAGTTAAAGATATAAGAGATAGATTTGTAGTAAAAATCTCGTTTTAATCTAGTTAGCAGTTTTAATGTTTCAATAATTTTTCCAACAGCAGAAGAGTCAATATTTTCTTTTTCACAAAAATCATACAAATCCTTTTCAAATTTAGAAACAAGTTTAATCTCATACTCATCTAGTAAAACCTTTCCTTCAGCAGATTTATCATCCAGACCTTTTTCTTTTTTATAAATATCAACCTGCTCTTCGATATGATCATGCATTAGCCCACAAAGTAAAGTAATTGTATCTTTAACTCCACTACGTTTTAAATTCAAGACCACATTTAGTGGATGTAAGAAAGATTCAAAACCATTTTTTCTTGGAGGCATTTCAGAATACAACTCCTGGGATAGGCCATAAAGAAATTCACATAAAGGAAATAGAGGATCACGAATATCAAACATCGTCTCAACTCTTCTAACTAATTTTAAAGGTTCCCAAGCCCGCAAAGATTCAAAACGTTCTTTTCTTTTTTTTACGCACTCATCAGGATTCATAATATTCACATGCCACACAAGATCCAATTCTTCACTCATCTTGTATTTTGTATATAAAGTACAATTTGTATATAAATATTTGGCTTTGCAACAGAAATAATCCAGAAATAAAAATAAATAGACAAAAAATTAAATTAAAAATCATCAGAAACATTTATAAAAATAACTTCAAAAGACTAAAACAGAGTTGTTGGTTGCAGTGATAAACATGGTAGAAACTGAACCCGAATTTGCAGCAACAACTGGATCAAAGCAAGAGTTAGAACTCAAAAGGCGTATGCCAAAAAATCTCGAGTACAAGATTTCTGGAATAATAGAAGTGTTCAAAGATAGATATTGCACCAGCAACAACAAATCATTTAGTGTTGAGCAAAAACCATTAAATGATGAAATAAAAGAAGGCTTAGATGAAATTCTCAAAAAACTAGGTTATCAAGTAGCTACAGAACATCATATCCATGATATAGAATACAACAGAACACATTTGGATGGATTAACACATGATACCTTCAAAATTCATTCAGAAGGATTGGAATACTTCAGTTTTGAAACACAAAAAAGAAAAAACCCAAAACAATGGATCGCAGGTACTTTATCTGATAGTTATATTCTAGCAAGTTCTGATATTAGAAATAAGTATATTAGGTTATGTGCAAGCATAGGAATGATAACAACTTCAGCATCTGTGTTACCTTTCGGACCATCAATCGCTAACTTAATATTTTCAAACCCAAGCACGACAACAAGTAGTTCGGTAACTGTTGCAGTAGTAACTTTAACTGGACTCGCAGGAGCTCTAATTGGATATGCAATTGGACAAAATAAACATCCTTCACACACAGAAGGTCAAATTTACTTCTATAACAATGATGTCACAACCATTAAAAAAAATGTTATGAGACATACCCGCTGGAAACACAACAGACATAATGGTATAACTGTATCAAAAGGTCCAGATTACAAAAGACTAGAAGCTGCACTAAAACCAATAGAATACTTTGAATTTTCATAAATTTCAATCTTTATTTAAAAGCAAATCACTAAAAAATATACCAGCGAGAACTTAAAATTTCATTGATTTCTTCCAAACACTTTTAAACAACTATAAATTTTAAACAATTATGCCACTTGTAGATGTTCATTGCCACATCAACCACAAACTCTTCGAAGGAAAGGTTGAAGAAATCATAGCTAATGCAGCAAGAGCAGGCCTTAAAGCAGTAGTTCTAAGTGGAGTAAACCCAGAAGCAAACCTGGAAGTTCTAGAATATGCTAAAAAATACCCATTGATTAAAGCAAGCCTTGGAATTTACCCAATTGATGCTTTAGGTCTTAGTCCAGATGAAGTTGGTCTTCCGCACCACGAAGGACCAATTAATTTAACAGAACAATTTGCATTTTTCGAAGCAAACTTGGACAAAATCATCTCAATTGGCGAAGTTGGGATGGATTTTCATTGGGTAAGTAAAGATGAAACCTTTGAAAAACAAAAAGAAAATTTCCAAAAGATAATTCGGTTTTGTATTAAAGTTAAGAAACCAATTGTGATTCATTCTCGTAAAGCTGAAGTTGAATGTCTTAATGTTTTAGAGGAAGAAATCAAAAATAATGAAATTCCAGTAATCCATCATTGTTTTGGTGGGAAAAAAGCGTTGATCAAACGAGGGGCTGAGCTTGGCCACAATTTTAGTGTTCCAGCTAACATCGCAAGAAACAGTGGATTTGAATCACTAGTAAAAATTGTACCAAACAAACAGTTATTAACTGAAACTGACAGTCCTTGGTTAAGTCCATTTAAAGGCACAACAAATGAACCAGCCAATGTTACAGAATCGATTAAAAAAATTGCAGAAATCAAGGAACTTAGTATTAAAGATGCTGAAGATTTAGTCTGGAGTAACTTCAAAAGAATTTTCAATTATGAAGAAGAATAATTAATACCTCATTTTCTCCTTTCAAGAGTGATACTAAAATAATAAATACAACTTAGTTTCTCAAAATAATTAGATGGCAAATTCGAGTAATTCTACTTTCACAATTATTGATATTGAGACCACTGGTCTTTCAAAATACCATGACAAGATTACTGAAATTGCAGCAGTTAGAATCCAAAATGGCCAAATAGTTGAAGAATTCCAAAGTCTTGTAAATCCAGAAACTAGTATTCCAAGATTTATTACAAAACTTACCGGAATCGATAACGAGATGGTTAAAGATGCACCAAACATCCAACAGGTACTCCCAAGCTTCATCAATTTCCTAAAAGATGACACTTTTGTAGCTCACAACGCCACCTTTGATTTTGGTTTCTTAGAACACAACTGTTTAAAACATCACAATCATAAATTAGAAAACACAAAACTTTGTACAAGAAAACTTGCCAACAGGTTATTTCCGCAACTTCCAAGGAAACGCCTAGGTGATTTGTGTAATCATTTAGAAATCCACAACAGCGCTGCCCACCGTGCAATGGGTGATGTAAAAGCAACTGTCGGAGTTTTCCATGCTATGTTAGATAAAATGCACAATTATGAAATTCAAGAGTTACATCAAATAGTTAAATTTGAAAGAGCACCAAAACGTAAACAGAAATAAACTCACAGGAAAAGAAAATATGCAAATTACAATTGATACAAATAAAGATTCAATCGAAGACATCAAAAGAGTGATAGAATTGCTAAATCAGTACACAGGATCAAAGTTTGAAAAATATTACAACAGAGATAGCAACGATGATAATCAAGCTAGTGAAAAGGAATCTGAAAAAAAATCTGAAATTGACAAAACAACAGAAGAAAATATGTCTCCTTTCAAAGAACAATTATTAGATGAAGATCCAATCAACAACAATCCTGAGATAAAAGAGAAAAATCAATCAACAAGTAACCATACAAATCTAATGCCAAATTTTAGTCACAAACCAGAACCGACTGCAACAAATGTAACAGAAAAATCAGTAAACACTTACCAAAATACTCCGACTGCAATGAAAGCAAATCCTGGAACTCCACCAGACTTCACGGCATATTTAGAACTTCTAAAAAATAAACAAGAAAAAACAGTCCAAGGAATTATTTCAAAAAATAATCAAAATAATGAAAAATTTCAAGTATATGATCAATAAGAGTAATCTATTTAAAAAAGCAATTTAAGAGATATCTATGACTAAAATTTTCATTAAAACATTTGGATCAGCAACTAACAAAGCTGATAGTGAACAAATGAAAGGTCTTCTAAAACAAGCAGAATTTGAGATTATAAACACAATTGATAATGCTGATTTAGTGATAATAAACAGTTGCAGTTTAAACCAAAAAAAAGAATTAGAGATTAAATCATTAATTGAAAATATAAAAGAAACTTATAAAATTGTGATCATTGCAGGTTGTTTAGCACAGCTCCAATCAAAAGAATATCAAGAGTTTTCATTAATTGGAACAAAACAGATCAATAACATTGTAGAAGTTGTTGAAGAAGCACTGAACAACAACACAGTCCGGTGTCTGATGACAAATGAATTACCAGAGTTAAATACTTCAATTATTAGAAATAACGATTTAATTGAAATAATCCCAATTACTAGAGGATACCTCAATCAATGTAATTTTTGTAAACTAAAATCAGAACAAGATACACTGCAATCATACTCCGTTGAAGATATAATCAAAAGAGCAAATAAAGCAATTCAAGACGGAGTAAAACAAATCTGGTTAACTAGTCAAGACACAGCAAATTATGGTTTTGATATAAACACAAATTTACCAATTCTAATTAATCAAATTACAAATATCCCCAGTGACTTTAGAGTCAGAATTGGGATGATGACTCCGCATAACCTACAAAAAATTCAAACTGAGTTAATTGAATCTTACAAAAATCCCAAAATATTCAAATTTTTACATCTTCCAATTAATTCTGGGAATAATAATGTTCTCAAAAATATGAAACTAAATTATAACATTGAAGATTTTGATAAACAAGTTTTAGCATTCAGACGAGCAATTCCAAACATCTCAGTTATGACTGATGTGATTGTTGGTTTTCCATCTGAAACTCCACAGCAATTTTTTAACACAATTACTTTACTAAGAAAAACAAGTCCAGACTATACTAACGTCTCAAAATTTGAAAATAATTCAATCAGTACAGAGCTAAATGAAAGTGAAATTGATGAAGGTATGGTCGAAGAAAATGAAATCAAACGTCGGTTTCGTGTGACAAATGAAGTGTCCCAAAATATTGCTTTACTTGCTCATGAGAAGTGGCATAATTGGGTTGGAGAAATAATTCTAACTAAAAAAGATAAACATACAAACCAATTTATTGGATATACTCCAAGTTATACTCAAGTTGCAGTTGCTGGAGACTACAAGTTAGGACAAAAACTTAATGTAAAGATCACAAAGACAGGCATTTATGGCTTAATTGGCGAAAAAGAGAGTAAAAATAGCTTGAAATCAGAAGAGAATGTAGTTAAGTTGCAAATTGTTAATGATTGATTCTGATAGAATAAATAGCAAAAATTAACTATGTAAGTACTAGTCAGTAGTTATTATTGCGAAGCATTTAAATAAAAACCGCCTATTTCGAATAACAATGGCAGAGTTATCAGACTATCTATTAATTATTGGATTACCAAGCATGGTTGCATTACCATTTTTCTTTTTAGATTCACAGCTAGATAAAGATCGCCTATTTTCTAATTATTCCAATAGCATGCCAAATGGAGCTCAGGCAAATACAGGTTCCAGCAGCTCAGAACCAATAACTGAAGAAAAACCAAAAGGTCCTTGTCCAGACAACTATCTAAACAGAAAAACGCCTCTAAAAGAGTTAATTTCAACTTACCAAACAGAACACCCAGAAGCAGAGATGGAAAAAGCCATTCATGTTAAAAAACAGTGTAGACTTGTAACAATAATGCTCGATGATGTTCCAATCAAACAATATGACGCTGCTCTTGGTAGTAACCCAGATTTTGATAAATCCCATGAAGGTGATAGAGCAACACCAGTTGGAACTTTTTATGTCGCAGATAAAGATTTAGAAAGCAAAGGTCAAACGGCCTGGTATAAAGCCCTACATATTAGTTACCCAAATAAAGAAGATGCTGCAAGAGGCCTACGTAATGGTCTGATAAAACAATGGGAAGCAAATGCAATCAATAAAGCAATTGATAATTGTCAAATGCCTCCACAAAACACCCAACTAGGTAGTTTACTAAAAATGCATGGCAAAGGTGGCTACATCTCAAGTAGAGATTGGACTTGGGGCTGTGTAGGATTAGATAATTCAGTAATGGATGAAGTTTATGCATTTGCAGACAAAGGATGCAGAAAAGATGGTACATTTAAGACTAAGCTTGTAATTGAATATTAATAACATCTATAATGATTACAACTTATTTGAATAATTCAAATTAATAATTTGTTTAAAAAATAAAAAATAAAATAATTCCTTACAAAATTTACCTAGCAGCAAATTCTTCGAAACAAGCAACTTCATTCTTATCCAGATCTAAACAATTATTCCCATCACTAGTATAAAGCCAGTCATCTCCTTGTTTGAAATAATGCGTTCTAACACTTCTACCACCATTGGCGTTTACATATGTAACTTCACGTGATCTTGCAAGGTCCTCCATACTTTTTGAAGGGTCACCTACACTTTCATACAATGGTGCTGTCCCATCCCATCCCTGTATACTGTCCAAAGATTCATAACGAGAATCCAATCTATCCAAACCAGAATAACCACCATCAATAACAGTATTACATGCACTAAATGAAACCGAACTTACTGTGTCTGAAGCTGGAAGCTGATCAAATGGAGAACTATGCCCTGAGTCACCAAAGTATAATTTATCAATTGGATTATGTTCACCTCCATCAGCAAGATCCACATCCACACTATCTCGCCAAACATATTCAGAATCCTTCCAATGATGACCAGTAACAATTAAATTTTCACTTTGAGAAGTTAGAGCTACATCACGGCTGTTTACAATATAACAACCCCCATTATTCTTACACCAGGATTCCATATCACGAGAAGTGTAAGCATTATCCCCTGAGAACACAATAGTAGTTTTAGGGTCAGAATTACCATCACTGATTACTTTACCAAAAGTTTGAGCCATTTTCTGTTCACAGTTTATACCGACTGTGCACGCAACCATTGAAGGTTTAGAAGAGAAGTAATTTGAATCTTTTTGATATTCATTTGAAGACCAATGATGTAGTATTGTTTCATCACCCTCATCGTACATCACATCAATTCTGCCAGCATTAATTTTGGAAAGATCATTCCCATAACTTGAAATATCGTCTCCCTGGCCAATTTTAATAGCACCAAGTAAATCATTATTATCATCTATAGATTGAAATTGAACTGACCCTTCAACAAGATCAAGAACTTCTATATGGGAAAAGTATACCGGACTTTTAACTTTAATATCATCCCCATTGCTAACTCCGACAAATGCCAATCTTTCCCGATAATCTGGGCTAGAACCAGGCGTGTTTACAATACAGCTAGAACCATCCACACAAAACTTTTCTGCGCTTCTTCTATCTTCTTGAGTATAATATACCCAACTACCATGTTTTGCATCCACAGAGAGAACAGTACCTCCATCATGCAAGATTAAATCAGTTTGTCCAATCAGAATAAATTCCTCTTCTTTAGAATCATAGGGACTATAATAACTACCATCAACAGTAATACCTTGAAAAGGAAGCTCAAAAATACCATCTACAAATTCCCCGTCTTCTCCTGCAGTGTACGAAAAAGACCCAACATAAAGAGGCCTTTTGTCAACACCAACTACATTTTCACGAAGGCCAATTAATCCTCCATCCACGAGGGCTATTGAAAAATCATTTGATGAATCTGGAATCATCTGAACAACACCTTCACTAAGTGTTAGAACTCCATTGTCATCCTGGTACAAACTACCTCCTTGAAAGGTCCCACCTGAAGAGATCAATTCACCATTTTTTTCAATTGTAGTACTAATTGAACCGTCCAAATTAACTCTCATTCCTTGCACAGCAGCTGAATCAAAAGTCACACCATGCTCACCATCAGAAGTCATCCTTAAGCCATCATAATCTTTAATAGCAATAGAACTATCAACCATCGCAAGTCCATAACTATCAGACAACCATTTAGCTTTAGCAACTGGGTTTTTATTTAACATACGGTATTGAGTATCACCAACATTCTCTGGGTCAATATTATCTTCATCACCAGCCTTAACTAATGCAGCATCAAAGTCTGCCATAATTATTGCATCATCCAATAACTCCGGATTCTGATTTAACACAACAGACGCTCTTATGGGATCATCTGCAAATGCTGCTGCTCTTATATCAGGATCAATCATCAAGTCGGAATCCCCATATATAGTACTCCAAGCGCTATCCCTATCATAACCAAAAGCCTCATATGGATATTCTTCAAAGTTATCATTAAACTCCCCTGAATCACCCCAGTTTGTATCAGAAGTTCCAGAATCAAAACTGCTATCACAATCAGCAGGATTATCTAAACAATCTGCAAAAACCGAACCAAGGTTTAGCACACCAAAAATCACCAATAAAATAAATAAAGACAAAAGCCTTCTTCTTAGATTATAAGTTTTCATTCTTGCACCTCAAAATTCCAAAGGTACCAACTAAGCCCAAAATCATTCTCCACTGTAAAATATACTTGTGATTTTCCAACCAAGTCTTCAGTAGCAATGAAAGAGAATTCACCACTCTGTTTATCAATTTCAAACACTGAAGTTGCTGCAGCGTAGAAATAATTAACAGGATCTTCATTTGAAACGCTAACAGCAAAACTGATATTATCACCGATAGAAAAGCTACTATTTGAAAATTCTTCAATCATAGGCAAGTTTCCATTATTCGCATTAAGATTAATTACCAACGCGCCCTCCACAGAAACATTGTTTGAATTATTTGCCATGATGAAATAACTATAAACACCATTGGTATAATCATTAGTATCAAAAGTGATCAGACCTGAATCTTGATCTATATCTAAACTACTTGGATTAATTGAATAAACAACATCCCCAAATTCTTCCGCATTAGATTCAACATCTAATGTGTAAACACCAACTTCATTAATGTTCCACTCACTTTCGAATGTTAAACTAACGTATAAAGATTCGTTCAATTCTGGAACTTCAGCATCATCTAATTGAGAGTTAAATGACCCCAAGTCATCCCAATCATAAGAAAGCCCAAAAGTGTATACAATGTCATCCTCATTTTCCTGATAGTAATATAAATTCAACAAAAGATCAGAACCAGCCTCACCTACTGGTTCAAAATCAAAATAATCACTATTGGAAACAAACATTGAAGACAACTTCCCAATGGAAAAATATTCAGGATCTTCTTCTTGGCCTTCCAAAAATAATTCCAATTGTTCATATTTGTTTAAAAAGTCAAATCCTATAAATACCTCAAAATGAGAATATTCCTCTGACAATGATTCACTATTCAAAACAAAATAATAATCCAAATCAACTGTATATCCTCCACTAACAAATTTGACATTAACAATTGGTTCAGATTGTTCAAATATTAACCCTTGATCATCAAAAGCAGAAAAATCATCTACACAGATTGAGAACAATTCTACAACAGCAAGTTCAACTTGTTTTGCAATATCTTCAATATCTGGTTGACTATTAACACCATTGAAGAAATAGTAAGGGTAATTAGAGTTATCACCAGAATCATCAGAGTGTGAAAATTCCAAAAAATTAGCATAATCAATTAATTCTTCATCAATATGATAGTACCCACCATTTGCAAGCACTTGAGACAATGCATCATAACTTGTATCAGCTAAGCACTTTTCAACAAATAACTGAACAGCATCTTGATTAGATTCAAGACCCAAATCAGCACCAGTTTCAATAGCACTAAGCCCACTTGATAAATAAAAAAAAAGTGTAGCACTAGATAGAATCACAACTCCCAAAATGATAAAAACAGTCACCTGTGCTCGTTTATTACATCCCATCACAATACCACTTATTTTCTAATACAATTACAAAAAAATCAAAATTAAAAAGTATAACATTTTAAAACAAATTTGGTATATAAATTTACTCATTTACTGAAGCTGCTGCCAACACATCTTTCTCAATTTCTCCACGTACATCTTCTTCAGACACATATTTCAAATCTCGCTTTCGATAACTTGAGAGTAACTTTTTAATAGCCGAATGTACAAAAGCAGCATCATTCTTTAAATCACCAGTAAATCCACTCTCCATAGGCATTTGATAAAACCATTGATTAAAAAATCCTTTCATAAAATATGCAAATGGTCTCATCCCCCACCTTGCCTCATAATCAGTATAACTCCAAGCATCAAAAACAATTTCTATATTCCCAGAATCAAAAGTGATTTGTCTTCCATCAAATTCTTGAATCACTCGAGTTACATTTCTTAGCCGGATTACAAGTTTAATAACTAAAGAAACATATTTAGTCTTATCTTTAAATGGCCTAAGTTCAAGATAATAATTTTTTCCAGCTTCACTCACAACTTCCTCATTACGTTTATCACGTAGAGTATACCCCTTTTCTTGTAATGCCAAATTAATAGATTCAAACAATTCTTTCACATGGAAAATCCCATTATAATGAATAGCTCGATGATTAATTACTAAGTTTCTCTCTCCATGGTTTTGATAATCTGGCAATTTATATTCTCCAAATAGTTGATTAAAATATCAAAATATTTCCCAACTAACATTCATTTATTCCGATAAGTATAATTATATGTATTCAAATAAATTTTTATTTTCTCATAAATATCTTGTACATCACTTTCAACCCAAGTTTCAGCTTTTTTAAAGTGGTCATTCATGAAAATTTTATCAAAAAGATACATCAACCACCAAGTGAGAATATTTCCAGACCACCAACCTTTTCGATCTGTTTTCAAATATCCATCAAATATGATTTTAATCAACCCTTGATGCATCCGAAGAGTTTTCCCGTCAAGTTCCACATCAACTTCTTTAACATCACTAATATTAATTTTAATTCTGATTTCTTCACGGTGATAATCACTCAAATTTTTCCAAGGCTCCAGTACAATTCTAATATGTTTTCCAGTTGGAGTTATCTGTTCTTGATTGATCTTTTCGTAATAATCCCATCCTTTCTCATAAAACCATTGAACGATTGTAGCATACAGTTCATCAACATTAAATAAACCTTCATAGGAAAATTTTAACTGATCAATAATTATTCTTCTCTCACTCATTTAGTTCACCTTTGAAACATCGTTGGTTTCGCTGTTAAAATCTTTAACTTTTTTATCATGGTGATTGGAATGTTCAGATTTCGGGTCATGGATAGTCAAATTATCTTTCAGATCATTGGATTCTCCAAAAATTGATTTCTGCATTTTTTTGTCAAAGTTTTTTTTCCCAAAAAAAACCCAGTATAAAACAAAATTTGCAATTATTAACAAAATTAATGGAAGTAATAGATTCATACACAAACAAGAGAAATGACGCTTATAAATCTTACCTCAAACTAAGACAGATTTGAATAAACTTCAAACATAGAAAATTCAGATAGAAAAATAAAACAGAGAATAATTAACAAAAATTAATCAACAGTTACATACAACTTTTTAACACTATCATACCTACTATCACCACTGTAGTAAACATACACATTAAAGATATAAGTTCCTTTAGCTGCTGTTTCAGGCACACCAACATGAATTATTTCACTGTGATGTTCATTTTCTTCAATTCTAATCTCGCCAGTATCATACAACAGCCATGACAAGACATCATCTTCACTAACAGCAATCTCCAGATTATCCCCGCCGACTAATTTGGAAAGTGCCACATCAAGATTAAAATTTTCACCATAAACTTCTGCATCTATGTTTAAAATTCCAAGTCCAAATATATGGTCTTCTCCAGCTTCAACAGTCACAGTATGTAATGGGAGTGCAACTTTCTTCCCCTGATCAACTAATAGTCTCTCAAGTTCAGATTCAGTCTGAGCATCTAATTGGTCTTTAATATCATCTGCACCTGAGATAAAAGTTTTCATTAATAGAATCCCACTGGTTAAAATAACCACTCCCATGATTACAATTACGATGGTACTCATAGCAAGATTAATGGATCCCTTTTTCCCACAAGGAAAAATGTTCAAAAATTTATTTCCAAATTTTCGTTGCCTCTTACCAAACATATTAATCACCATCTTTACAAATAAAAGAACAGTTTTCTCCTTTATATTAGTTTGCTTTGAGCAAAAATAGACAATAAAGTTTGTGCAATTAAAATGTAGAGATTAAAATGCAAAGAACAGATTATAAAATTAAATAACTGAGAACAAAAATTTCTAAACTTTTAAAAAACTAAAAACCAAAGATTAAAAGAAAGTATCTAAACTTAAATTAACTATATTTTCTTTCGCTTGTCTTTCTTTAAACTTAGCATCAATTTGCACTAGAACTTTTTTATCAATCAACGAACGAGTTAAAGGAATTCCTTTAGTTGTAATTGACCGTAAATGTTCTGGCACACAGCTACTTGCAACTTTACTTCGAACAGCAATATCTTCGTAACCTAAGAATTTCCCTGCAGTATAAAGTACAACAAAAATTTGTCTTTCAATTTTATTTAATGGTTTAACCGCTATTTGTTTCCCTTCTGATTCTAACTGTAAAGAGTCTAGCCTAGAATGCAAAGCATCAATTTTGATTTCCATATCTTGCAGATAATCAAACAATGCTTGGATCTCATTACTATTTTCATTTATCGCCGACAAATGCTCGTCAAGAGCCGCCCTTACTTTAAAAAAATTAGTTTTCATAGTTAACACTACATCCTTTTGTTTCATTTGAAAATGACATCTTTCTTGTTTCCCCAAACAAGTATCACCTTCGTTATTCTACCACCGAATTACAATTAATAATAACTTACTTGTTTAAATAGCTTTCGATTACACACCATAGTTGTAACAAAAAAATAAGCAACTAGAAACGTGTTTATTTGAAATTTAAAAAAGTTAAAAATTAAAAATTAAGAAATTAAAAGATTAAGAAAAGAAAATTAAAATAAAAAATAAAAACAATTAGACTAAAAAATATTTTTTTCCATTCGCCACAAATCAACATCAACATATTCTGTTTTCTTTTTATGATGTTTCATAGTTTTAGGCAAAGGAAATTTGTAAAACCAGTTATGAGTAATCTTAAAATTAAAATCTTTGCTTATTGCTTCAACAAAAGATTTTGTTGTAGATTTATGCATTGAATACACAACAGCTGCATTTGAAAATGCTTTCTCCAAAAATACTTTATCAATATGTTTCTCTTTGGTTCCAAATGGAGGATTTTGAACCACAATATCGATTTCACTTTTTGATTCTGATAAATCAAGATTTTTAATATCATTCAGATGAAATTCTGCTTCACCAATATGATAGTCTTCAAATATCAATTTATAATTTTGCTTGCAAACTTCCATTATTTTTTCATCAACATCAACAAAATGTAGTTTTTTGGCACCAAGTATCAATAGGCCAATTCCGATAATTCCAGGCCCTGATGCAAATTCAGCTATCACCTTACCTTCAACTTCGCCTTTTAAAGCCATCTCCCAAACCCACTCAGCTGCGATTTCACTAGGAGTTTGATATTGCTCAAGCTGCACATTAGGATTTTCAAATCCTTTTAATTTACTAAGTAACACTGCAAGTTCTTTTTTACTTCTAACCATTAAATGAACAAAATACCCTCTCATTTAAAGTTCTTACTCTAAAAAATCCATTTTTGATGGTAACACTTAAAAACCACCTCAAATCCATTAATGTCAATGACTACAGAGACAATTAAAGTTAAAGGTTACGAGTTCAAAATTTTCAATAGAAAGCTATCAAGTCATCGAAGAGCTGTTCAAATTCAAAACGATATCCAGCAAAATCTAAGAAAAGTTGGAGTCCAAGAAGACGACATTGAAATTGAGTTACAGAAACTTGTAATTCGAACAGCGGCAGCTTCAATTGAATGGTGGCAAGATGGGTACAGACTATTTTACACCTATAACCAAGCAGGATCATTCATTTCAAATTTACATATCATCTCAAAATTAATAGAAGCTGAAGTTACAGCTGTCCTAAACAAAGAAAAAGGAATGGATGAATTCTTGAGAGGATTTTCTGAAGATAAAGATATTAAAAAACAACGTAAAGATGCAAGAATACTTCTTGATGTTCCAGAGGACTGTACAGATCTGAGTATTATCAACCGCAAATACAAAATACTCGCAATGAAACATCATCCTGACAGACCGCAAGGAGATCATGAGATATTTAAAAAGATAAATAATGCTCATAAAATATTGAAAAGAGAATTAGAATAATTTAATTATTTTTTTATTATATTTTTTATATGGTCCGTTATCACAAATTTTATTCAAAAACACAATAGTAATGAGATTACAGCAAAATGAAAATTCTTTTAATTAACCCACCAGTTTATCTTCCAACAACTTTTCCTTTCTCATTAGCTGCAATGAAAGCTGAATTACAAAATAGTTTGCAAGAATCAATTGAAGTTCTGGATTTAAACGCAGTTTATCATTATGAAACATTCAAAACAGAGTACCAAAAACTCCAAGATTCAAAAGAAGACTATTATACACAGTTAGAAGAATTCAATACAGTTGCAAAGTCTGACCACAACAAAATTTCAAAATCAGCTATGAATAATCAAATTACAAACGCTACCACAAGTTCTATCAAAAAAATAATTGAACATAAACCTGATGTGCTTGCGATTAGTTTAACCTACAACAGCCAGATATTTGTAACAAAACAAATTATTAATGATATTAAAAAAGACTGCCCGAATATTAAAATTGTGATTGGTGGACCTGCTGACTATTCAAAAATTATGGATGGCACAATCAACTTTGCAGATGCAAAAAAATTCATTGAATATTTAGTATCTATTGGAGCAAAAGAAAAAACAACTGGCAAAAAAAACACAATATCAGCAATCCCAGATTTCACCAGTTTCAACAAGGAACATTATTTCACAAAAGAGATAGTCTACCCTATTCGAACATCTAAATCTTGCCCATACAAACAATGTACTTTCTGCACACACCATGAGAATAAAACATTTGAACAATATGACTTATCAACATTGAGATCAACTATTCAAAAAAACAAAATCAAGAAAATCTGCTTTATTGATGATGATTTAACTCCAATTCGTTTAAAACAAATCTCTGAAAAACTAAAAGATTTAAACGTTACTTGGTGGTGCCAACTACGTCCAATAAAACAGATCCAAACAGTTCTAAAAGTAGCTCATGATGCTGGCCTAAAAAGTGTTGCATGGGGATTAGAATCAGGAAACCAACGGATATTAGACTTAATCAAAAAAGGAACAAATCCAACAGACATAGCAACTACCCTCACAGTTGCCAAAAATTTAGGTATCAATAATATGATATACACAATGTTTGGATTCCCAACTGAAACAGAGACAGAATTCGTAGACACAATAAACTTCCTAGAAGAAAACAAAAAATCAATTGACATTGTCTCCCCTAGTGTGTTTGGCCTTCAGTATGGTAGCAAAGTGATGAAATATCCAAATGATTTTGATGTAACAGATATCAAATTGGATCCAAGAACATTTCTCAGCGACAAGATTTCCTACAAAACTAGCTCTGGATTAGATCAGAATACTGTTAAAAAGTTAATGAAAAAATACAAACATCAATTACAAAAAATGAATAAATTACCAAGAATAATTTCAGTCTTTAAAGAACAAGTGTTAAACATCAAATAGCGCAACTATCAATTCCTTTCTTCTCCAAATATTTCTGATGGTAAGATTCCGCCATCCAAAATTTAGAATCAGGCAAAATTTCAGTAGCTAAATCATCTTTGTACCGCTCAGACCTTTGTAAATCCATAAATTTTTTCAAAGCAACTTCATGTTGCGCTTCAGAATAATAAAAAATAATACTGCGATATTGACTTCCAATGTTCATACCCTGCCTATTTCGTTGAGTTGGATTATGCAATGAAAAAAACAAATCTACTAATTCTGAATAAGTCACTATATTCGAATCAAACTCAACCCTGACAACCTCTGCATGTCCAGTTTTATCAGAACAAACATCATTATAACTGGGTTCATCTTTTTGTCCACCCATATAACCGGCAGTTGTTTTTAAAACACCATCTAATCGATCAAACTTATACTGAACACCCCAGAAACACCCAGCACCAAAACATGCAATTTCAATTTGAGGGATTTTTTGTCTACTCATAAATTAAATAGAAATACTTCTAACTAATATATCTTATGTTTTAAGCTGCAGAGCGAGCTGCCATTGCATCTTTTTTAGCCTTTTTTAATTTTTTAGAATATTCCTTGGCATCGTCCATAAAACCTGCATGTGCATCTTTTTTATGATTCATGATCACCTTAGTCACACGAGTTAAAGCAGCAAGAGTTACTTTTTCTTCAACTTCCGCTGCTACAATCTCTTGCCTCAAAATTTTTTCATGCTCAACAATTTTAACTTCAGAAGCGATTAGGTTCTTAACAGATGCTTGCATTATAGCAAGCGTTTGAGAACCAACTTTAGTCATATACCTTGCAAGTCCCTCTTGAATTTTTTGATCATCCAAATCAACAGATAATTTTTTCTTCACTTTTTTACCATCTGCAACAGAAATTGCCAATTTATTTAATGACTCAAATGCTTCTTCTAATTTCACTTGAAAAAAATTCAAATAATAAGAACTTCTAGCTACTTCCTCTGCCTCAGAAATTGTTTTAATCATAGATTTAACAAAAGGTCTCATCTTATCAGAGTTGAACTTCATTGTTTCTTCTGCAGTTTTAATTAATCCAGTATAAATTTCAGCAACATCTTTAGTCGTTTTAATTGCAACTTCTTCGGGAGAAGTAGTGTCAAGACTGTGTATCTCTCCAACAAATTCCTGATGAGAAATTTGCATATCCTTGATTGCAGTATGAAAAACATTAATGAATTTGTACATTTCATCTTGGTGTTTATTAGATTCTTCTGAACTACCTTTCAAATGTTTCAAATCACGCCTTAATTTTCTGAGAGTTTTCTTTAATTTTTTAAGAACAGATTTTAATTGATCATGCATATCATCTAATTTTTCCTTTTCCAGTTCTAAATTAGCAAGTTCTTCTACAACTGCTTTAAGTTGATCTTTCATAGCATTTCTTGCAGCTTTATTCTTCTTAGATTTAGATATTTTCTTTATATCATTAGTCAATTTTTTCTCCTTTTTCTTCTTCTTAGAGATCACTTTTTTTACTTGTTTTATCTCTTCAAAGGACAAACTTTCTAACTTTTTTTCAACAAATAATGCTCTCCTTTCAACTTTCATTGCTTCTTGTACTGCCGTACCAATAGTCCTCACATTCTGTTGGAAATTATCCAATGACAGTTTACGAAAATTTTCTTCATATTTTTTATCATTAACAAGTTCACCAAGCAATTTTCCAAGTTTTACTGCAAACATTTTAACGTACGCATATCCAGCATCGTTTATTGCCAGCCGATTATCCATATTAATTAATTGTTTATCAATGACAGTTACGGACTCCAAGATAATTTTGTTCCTTTTTTCAACAGAAATTTCCCTATTTTGCAAATCAGTTACAGACTTACTAATATTCAATGCGCAAGCAGTAATTGCTTCTTCATGTAATTCAAGTTCAACATCTCTTTCAGACTCCTCAGCTAATGCCCTCTCAGCCCTTGTTGCAGCTTTGCCTAATTTTTCAGTACCTAGTTTCTCTCCTTTCATAACCATTGCTCGAAGTGCAGCTTTTTTTTGAGCAGCATAAGGGTAACCTGCACCTTTAATTGCAGAACGTTCAGCCCTAGTTCCAAATGAAACATTATACACCGAACTTCTTTCAGAGATTTGAATTCCACCCATTAATATTACTACCAAGATAACATAAAAAAAATTCCCAGTTAGAATAAAAATTCCAGAAACTACACCAAGACCATATCCACCAACTTCCCTAGGACTTTCAGAAAAACTTTTTCCACGAATTACAAACATGATAAAAAGCCAAACACAAGCTACAACGATAGTAGAAGTTCCACCTGGAAGAAATTTTTCAATAGCTTCAACTACAAATCCACTAGTTCCAACTATCTCAGAGAGTTCTACCATTTACACCAAGTTAATATTTTATAGAAATATAAACAAAAAATCCTTTTAAACCTATCGATGAAGTCACCAATATTCTAATTCAGATTAAACAAATTAAACAAATTTACTAAGTTAACCAAGATCATCTTTCTCAGCCAGATCATTATTTTCCTTCAAAACAAGAATATTTTTCTGATCTTTTTTCTCTCTGAATCCTCTAGCAACATAAACGTCTTCTTTAGTAAAAGTATCTTTGCCGCTGTAATATGCAGCAGTTGATGCTGTTCCAGGTGTTGGCGTAAAAACTTGAGTTAAGTTCACATAAATATTTTTTTCATCGCAAAATTTACTTAAAATTTCCATATCACTAATTGTTGATCCAGGATGCCCAGCCACAAAATATGGAACCAATCTTTTTTTAGTGCCTTGCTCTTTGTTCACCAGATTAAATTCTTTCAAAAATTCTTCAAAGTCAGCTCGAGTCCCTTTATTCATTTGTGCAAGTACTTTATTTGAAATATGTTCAGGTGCTATTTTCAATCGACTAGTGAATTGCATAATTTTTCTAAATAATTTCTTTTGATTCAAAATCACATCATGACGAATAGCACTACGAAGTTCAAGTGTGGTTCCAGCATATTTTTCTTGTAATTTTTCAACTCCTTCAAGTAATGGGTACAAATCATCACGCAAAACACGTTTAGGACAACCAGCACATTTTTGATTGCAATATTTTGTTTTATTTAATACAGTAATTTCCTCTTCAATAATTGCTGAGGACATTTTCTGCTCATCTTCATATAAACTACAATAAGAACCATACATATTCAAAGTTGGAAGTGTCAGATCATTAATTTTTTTCACACCACTTTTGTACAATCTTTCAATTTCTAGCAGGATACTTTCAGTACTTCGTTTAGCAACTTCTTTTCCTTGAACCAAAGGGATTACACAAAAATTACAACTTCCCCAGCACCCTCTACCAATTACAACTGAGTTTTCTAAAAAGTCCACCATGCTTTGATGATAGTCAAACAGTTTTGAATTTGGATGTAATTTTCTGGTGAATGGTAAATCATAAATTAAATCCATTTCTTTTTCTGATAGTGGATGTGATGGCCGATTATGTTTAATGAAACCACTTCCACAAGGCTCAATAAATTCTGAATTTGGTAGCAAATAATGAATCCTAGTTAGTAAACTAAATTTACTACTATCAGCAGCACATGCCTCAAAGCTTGGCAATTTACGAACTCCTTCTGGTAGTTCATTTGCTTTTACCCGATATGACAAAGCATCAATTGTTGCAAGATTTAATTTTTCCTGAATTTCTTTAAACTTAGTAAATGAATCTTCAGCAGTTAATTTTTTTATTCTACTGAGTAAATCAAGTAATGCTCTCTCAGCATTGCCGTGAATCAACAAATCAGCTTTACTATCATTTAACACTCCGCGGCGCAGTTTATTTTCTTTGTAATCAAAATGAGTGAATCTGCGAGTTGTAGCTTCTACTCCACCGATTACTGTCATTGAACCCTTGAAATATTCTTTAATTTTAGAGGTGTAGACAATTGGAGCGTGCACTGGCACCATTACATTTTCACGCTCACGCAGCATCGGAGTATAATTTGCCAAACTAGAATCCAAAAGTCCAGATGTGATACAAAACAAATATTTTGCTCTTCCACATCTTAAGTAGTCTTCTTTACTTTGTGGTTCTGCAACTATTCCAACAGAATATCCTTTAAGTTCTAAAAGTCTTGAGAGAATTGCAATTCCACTTAATGGATGATCGTAGTAAGGATCGCCCGTTACAAAAATAACGTCGAACTGCACAGTATCGGAATTTTGTAAATTTTCTTTTTCAATTGACACAGGTAGGAATCCTCGCTGTGTTTGAGCCTGTTGATTCATTGTTATCTTAATATCAACTCTGTTTTATATAATCTAGTGTTCA